>NZ_CATKPP010000056.1:0-352360 GCF_949767635.1 Pseudomonas sp. IT-93MI4 | reverse complement strand
CGTGTAAGCCGGCGGATTCTGGCGTACGCGTAGGTAACGGCGCAAGGCGTTGTAGCCGGTATGGCGTAACGGTTCGTGTACTTTAAACGTGGTTGCGGGGTTATGTTTATGTGCGGGGTTTGCTCTGTTGTTTTGATGTTGTCTGGCAAGCCGCTTTCGCGAGCAGGCTCGCTCCCACAGTTGGAATGAGTGCATTCAGTTGGGGATTGGTCGGCTGGTAGGCCGCCATCGCTGGCAAGCCAGCTCCCACCATTTGACCGAGTGTATTCAGTCAGGGATTGGTCGGCTGTGAGGCCGCTTTCGCGAGCAGGCTCGCTCCCACAGTTGGAATGAGTGCATTCAGGTGGGAGGTTGGTCGGCTGGGAGGCCGCCATCGTTGGCAAGCCAGCTCCCACAGTTGGAGTGTGTACATTCAGTTGGGGATTGGTCGGCTGGGAGGCCGCTTTCGCGAGCAGGCTCGCTCCCACAGTTGGAATGCGTGCATTCAGGTGGGAGGTTGGTCGGCTGGGAGGCCGCCATCGCTGGCAAGCCAGCTCCCACCATTTGACTGAGTGCATTCAGTCAGGGATTGGTCGGCTGGGAGGCCGCTTTCGCGAGCAAGCTCGCTCCCACAGTTGGAATGTGTGCATTCAGGTGGGGATTGGTCGGCTGTGAGGACGCTTTCGCGAGCAGGCTCGCTCCCACAGGAGAGCTTTGTTGTTCACAAAATGCTGATCACCCTAAATCCAATGTGGGAGCGAGCCTGCTCGCGAAGGCTGACGCACTGGCACCCCATCTCTCCAGACAGACAAAACCCGCCGCCCCGATCAACCGGAGCGGCGGGTTTTGTCGTTTCAGGCCTTGATCACACCGTGTCCACTTTCAGCGAATGATCATTGAGCATGCCGCTGATGATCGTCGCCGTGTCGTGCCCGCCGGCTACCACCCCACCCGCCCCCGGGGTCACGCCGTAGTGGCTGGCGAGGTTGACGCCGGCCAGGTCGATGGTCTGGTTCGGCGTGGCGCCGGCCAGCGCGCTGACGTCGATGCTGGTGAGCACCGAGGCGCCGCTGCCGGTGACGGTGAAGTGCAGATAGTCGTCGAGCGAGGCGGTGGTGCCGTTTTCACCTTGCAGCAGTTGCGACAGGTCGAGCTTGTCGGTGCCGGGGGTGAAATCGGTGATGGTGTCGTGGCCACTATTGCCCTTGAGGTACTGGAAGGTGTCCGCGCCTGCCCCGCCCGTCAGGGTGTTGTTGCCCATGCCGCCGATCAGCAGGTCATCGCCGCCGCCACCGTTGAGGATGTCGTTACCCAGCCCGCCGTTGATCACGTTGTTATTGTTGTCGCCGGTCAGGGTGTCGTTGAAGTTCGAGCCGACCAGGTTTTCGATATTGCTGATCGTGTCGGTGCCGGCGCCGATGGTGTTTTGCGCGCCGAGCAGGCCGAGGTTGACCGTGACCCCGGCGGTGGCGTGGGCATAGCTGACCGTGTCGATGCCGGTGCCGCCGTCGAGAATGTCGTTGCCCGGGCCGCTGTAGAGCAAGTCGTTGCCCGCACCGCCGTGCATCTCGTTGTTGCCGGAACCGGCGGTCAGTACGTCGTTGCCGTCGCCGCCATTGAGGATGTTGTTGCCGGTGCCCGCCACCAGAATGTCATCCCCGGCAGTACCGGTGAGGGTGTGGCCATCCTGATAGGTGATGCTGACGTTGGCGGTGTCGCTGCCGCCATGGTTGTCGTTGGCGGTGTAGATGCCGTTGAAATCCGGCGTCACGTCGTGGGCGCCGGCGTAGTTGACCGTCATGGTCAGTTGATAGTTTTCCGCTGCCGTCGGATTGCTGCCGCTGGTGTTGCTGATGTTGGTCACGTGGATCTGGTAGGTGCCATCGGCACCGGCAGTGATGGTGCCGCCGTCAGCGATGCTGACGAACGCGCCGCCGTTGACCGAGTACTCCATGGTGACGTGGCCGGCCGCGAGGTTGTGATCCAGGTTCAGCGTTTCGCCCTGTTTCAGTTTGACGGTGATCAGGTCCTCATCGTTGGCATTGGCATTGGTCACCGCACCGAGGTAACCGCTGACCACCAGCACTGCGGTCATCGCGGCGGTGTTGGCGGCGAATGCAGCGCGTACGTCGGCCAGGTTTTGGTTGGCGGCGGTGTTGCCGGTGCCGGCGAAGTTGATCGCGCCGGTGCCGGTGAAGTCCGCGCCCTTGGCCACCCATCCGGTGTTGAAGCTGGTCGGCGAAGCGTTGAGCGTGTCGCCGTCCGGATCGGTGTCGTTGTCCAGCAACAATTCGCCCGGCACGGTGATGTTGCTCGACAGCACGTTGGTGATGACGTGGTCGTCCGTCGCCACCGGTGGCGAATTGGGGATCACTTTCACCGTCAGCGTCGAGCTGGCAAGGTCGCCGTCGTTATCGCTGAGGGTGAAGCCGATGTTCTCGGTGATCACCGTGGTCGTGGTTTTTTGCGAGGTGTAGCTGTAGTCACCGGTGTCCAGGTTGATCACCAGCGTGCCGCTGTTGTTGGTGGCGATGCTGATCGTGTTGTTCACGGTGTTGAAGGTGCCGTGGTTGGTGCCGCCGCTTGCGGTCAGCGAACCCTGGCCGCTGTTGGCGCGCGGGTCATAGGTGTAGGTGGTGCCGTCGACCACGATGGATTTGATGAAACCGCCATCGGCGCCGAAGGTACCGCCCTCGCCCAGCAGCGAACCGGTGACCGGCGCGCCTTCGACGGTGCCCGAGAGCACCGAGTTGAGCTGATTGAGATCTGTGACCACCACCGCGTTGGTGTTGGTGTGGCTGATGCCGTCATAGGCCAGCGGATCGAGGTTGGCGTTGCTCACGCCGCTGCCCAGACCGATGGCGTAGTTCTTGATGTTGTTGGCATCGAGGAAGTTTTTCAGCGCGGCTTCGTCGGCAGCGTTGATGTCGCCTTCGTTGGGTTTGCCGTCGGAGAAGAAGTAGCCGACGTTCTGCGCCCCGGTGAGTTTGCCCGAGGTGTTGAACGCGGTCTGCATCACCGCCACGGCAGCGTCGTAGTTGGTACCGCCACCGGCGGTGAGGCCAGCGAGTATGGACTTGGCCGTCGCCACATCGACCCACACCGAAGTCCGGTCAGTGGCATTACTGCTGAAGGTGACGAGTTGTACCTTCACATCGCCAAGATCATCGTACTTGTCGAGCAAGGCACTGATGGCCTGCTTGGCCAGCGCCAGCCGTGACAGCCCCGGTACACCGGAGGCGTCGGCCATACTGCCGGAGATGTCGAGGACGATCAGCAGGTTGGAATCGATCTCCACCGCCGCCACCGAACGATCCGACGCCACGGCTTTGGGCACGTCATCGACGATGTTGACCACAATCGTGCTGGTGGTGCTGTTGCCCAGTGCATCGGTGGCTTTGTAGGTGAAACTTTCGCTCAGGGTGTTGGCGCCGTCGTTGGCGTTCGGTGTGGTTTTCGGTGCCGAGGTCAGGGTGTAAGTGTAAGTGCCGTCGGCGTTGAGCTGGATCTGCCCGTAAGTGCCGGTGGCGCTGCCGACCAGGGTGTAGGTGAGCGCCCCGCTGCCGCCAGTGACCGCACCGACCAGTGTGCCGGTGGCGGTTTCGCCGGTGTTGCTCGGGTCGCTGCCGGTGACCGTGCCGGGGGCCAGGTCCTGGCCGTCCTTGGTCAGGTCGAGGGCTTTTTCGTAGACCGTCACGTCCTGATCGACCGACGCAATCAGTTTGCTGTCGGCGACGTTGATGGTGATGGTGGTGGTGCTTTCGTCGCCGTCACCGTCGCGGATGGTGTAGGTGAAGGTGTCGGTGGCGCCCGGTGGGCTCACCGAGTTCGGGTTGCTGTGGTAGATGGCGTTACCCGCCGCGTCCAGGGTCAGGTAGCCGTAGGTGCCGTTGATGTTGCTGTTGAGGCCGCCGATCGCCGAGGTCGCGGTATTGCTGCCGGCACGCACGCCGACCACTGCCCCGCCCGCCGCTGCGCCATCGGCGCCAGTGACGTCGTTGCCGAGCACGCTGATATTGACCGTGCCGCCCTCCGCCACCGAGCCGGTGTCGGCCTTGGCGGTCGGCAGGTCATCGATGATGTTGACGTTGATCTGGCCGCTGGCGGTGCTGCCATCGGTGTCAGTCGCGACCACGTTGAAGTTTTCGGTGAGGCTGTTGGCGCCGTTGCCGGTCGGGTGATTTTCGTTATCCACCAGGGTGTAGCTGTAACTGACCACGCCGGTCGCCGGGTTGTAACCGGTGACGGTGAACGTACTGCCCAGCGGCGACACCACCGATTGCGGGAAGCCTGCGGCGACCCCGTTGGTCACGACGGCAATGCCACCGACAGTGAGGGTTTGCAGGCCATCCAGGGCCGTGACGGTGAACGTACCGCTCTGGGTCAGCGCCGGAGTATCGGGGCTGGTGCCGTCACTGAGGTTTTTCTCGTAGACGGTGAGTTCGCCGCCATTGACGTCGAGGCCGTTGAGCACCACCGGATCGTCGTTGTTGTGGATGTTCAGCACCAGGTTCGCGGTGCTGGTATCGCCGTCAGCATCGGTGAGGGTGTAGGTGAATGTCTCGGTGCCGTTTCCACCGCCGTGCAGCGCTTTGAAGTCGGCGTCAGCCGGGTTGAGCGTGTAGGTGTAAGTGCCGTTGGCATTGAGCACCAGCGTGCCGTAAGTCCCGGTGAAGGTACCGGCGGTGATCGGCCCGGCATTCGGTCCGGTGGCGACCACGTCCGCGCCCTGCACGTCGTTGCTCAGCACGTTGCCGGTCAGGGTCAGCTGGGTTTCCGAGGCACTGGTGGCGTTGCTGTCGTTCATCGCCTTGGGCACGTCATCGACAATGCTGACAACGATGGTGCTGGTGACCACATTGCCCAGCGAATCGGTGGCCTGATAGGTGAAGGTTTCAGTCAGGGTATTGGCCCCGTCGTCGGCATGTGGTGTGGTGGTCGCGGGCGAGGTCAGGGTGTAGGTGTAAGTGCCGTTGGGGTTGAGCACGATCTGCCCGTAATTGCCGGTGGCACTGCCGACCAGCGCATAGCTGATGGCGCCGACCGCACCGGTGACCGAACCGACCAGTGTGCCGGAGGCGGTTTCACCCGTATTGGTCGGGTCGCTGCCGGTGACCGTACCGGGGGCCAGATCGGCGCCGTCCTTGGTCAGGTCGAGGGCTTTTTCGTAGACGGTGACGTCGGTGTCGCTGGTCGCATACAGCTTGCTGTTGGCGACATCGATGGTGATGGTGGTGGTGCTTTCATCGCCATCGGAATCGCGCACGGTGTAGGTGAACACATCCACCGCACCGGGGCCGTTCACGGCATTGGGGTTGCTGTGATAGACCGCGTTGCCGTTGGCATCGAGGGTCAGGTAACCGTAGGTGCCATTGATGTTGCTGTTGAGGCCGCCAATGGCCGAGGTCGAGGTGTCGGAGCCGGCGCGCACACCGACCACCGCGCCGGTCACCGCCGGGCCGTCGGCGCCGCCGATGTCATTGTCGAGCACGTTGCCGCTGACGGTGCCGCCCTCCGCCACCGAGGCGGAATCGGCGTGCGCGCTCGGCAAGTCATCAATGATGTTGACGTTGATCTGGCCGCTGGCGGTGCTGCCGTCAGTGTCAGTCGCCACCACGTTGAAGTTCTCGGTGATGCTGTTGGCGCCATTGCCGTTCGGATGGGTTTCGTTATCGACCAGGGTGTAGCTGTAGCTGACCACGCCAGTCGCCGGGTTGTAGCCGGTGATGGTCAGCGTGCTGCCCAACGGCGTAACGATCGATTGCGGGAAGCCTGCGGCCACACCACCGGTGACGACGTTGATGCCGCCTACGGTCAGGGTTTGCAGACCGTCGAGCGCGGTCACGGTGAAGGAACCGCTCTGAGTCAGCGCCGGCGTATCGGGACTGGTGCCGTCGCTGAGATTTTTTTCGTAGACCGTGAGTTCGCCGCCATTTACGTCGAGGCCGTTGAGGGTCACTGGATCGTCGTTGTTGTGGATCTGCAGAACGAGGTTGGCGGTACTGGTATCGCCGTCCGAGTCAGTGATGGTGTAGGTGAAATTTTCCGTGCCGTTGCCGCCGCCGTGCAGGTTTTTGAAGTCGGCGTCGTTGGTGTTCAGCGTGTAGGTGTAGGTGCCGTCGGTGTGCAGTTCCAGCGTGCCATAGGTGCCAGTGAACGTACCGGCGGTGACCGGGCCGGTGGGTACGCGGTCGGCGCCCTGCACGTCGTTAGTGAGGACGTTGCCGGTCAGGGTCAACTGACTTTCCGACGCGATGTTGGCGTTGCTGTCGTTCACGGCTTTTGGCAGGTCATCGATGATGTTCACATCGAGGGTGGCGTTGGCGGTGGTGCCGTTGTCGTCCACCACGGTGACGGCGAACTGTTCAGGCAGATTGTTGGCGCCGTTGGCGGTTGGGTGTGCCTCGTTGTCGACCAGGGTGTAGCTGTAGCTGACGACACCGGTGGACGCGTTGAATCCGGTGATGGTCAACGTGCTGCCCAGCGGTGTGGTGACCGATTGCGGGAAGCCTGCGGCTACACCGTTGGTGACCACGGCGATGCCACCGACGGTCAGGGTCGTCACGCCGTCCAGCGCAGTGATGGTGAACGTGCCGCTTTGGGTCAACGCAGTGGAATCCGGTGCGCTGCCGTCAGTGAGATTTTTCTCGTAGACGGTGAGTTCACCGCCATTGACGTCGAGCCCGTTGATGATCACCGGATCGTCGTTGTTGTGGATCTGCAGGACGAGGTTGGCGGTGCTGGTATCGCCATCGGAATCGGTGATGGTGTAGGTGAAGGTTTCGGTGCCATTGCCGCCACCGTGCAGGTTTTTGAAGTCGGCGTCGGTGGTGTTCAGCGTGTAGGTGTAGGTGCCGTCGGTGTGCAGTTCCAGGGTGCCGTAGGTGCCGGTGAACGTACCGGCAGTCACTGGGCCGGTCGGTACGCGGTCGGCGCCCTGAACATCGTTGGTCAGGACATTGCCGGTGAGGGTCAGATTGGTTTCTGACGCGGTGTTGGCGTTGGAATCGTTCAGCGCTTTTGGCAGGTCGTCGATGATGTTCACATCGAGGGTCGCGTTGGCGGTGGTGCCATTGTCATCCACTACCGTTACGGCGAACTGCTCGGGCAGGTTGTTTGCGCCATTGGCGGTTGGGTGTGCCTCGTTGTCGATCAACGTGTAACTGTAACTCACAACACCCGTAGTGGCGTTGAAACCAGTGATGGTCAGCGTGCTGCCGAGCGGTGTAGTGACCGATTGCGGGAAGCCTGCGGCCACGCCGTTGGTGACCACGGCGATGCCGCCGACGGTCAGCGTGGTGACGCCGTCCAGAGCGGTGATGGTGAAGGTGCCGCTTTGAGTTAGCGCGTTGGTATCAGGCGCGCTGCCGGTGCTGAGGTTTTTTTCGTAAACGGTCAGCTCTCCGCCGTTAACGTCGAGGCCGCTGATGACCACGGGGTCGTCGTTGTTGTGGATTTGCAGGACGAGATTCGCAGTGCTGGTATCGCCGTCCGAATCGGTGATGGTGTAGGTGAAAGTCTCGGTGCCATTACCGCCGCCGTGCAGGTTTTTGAAGTCGGCGTCGGTAGTGTTCAGCGTGTAGGTGTAAGTGCCGTCGGTGTGCAGTTCGAGGGTGCCGTAGGTGCCGGTGAAGGTGCCGGCGGTGACTGGACCGGTGGGTACGCGGTCGGCGCCTTGTACGTCGTTGGTCAGTACGTTACCGGTCAGGGTCAACTGAGTTTCCGAAGCGGTGCCAGTGTTGCTGTCATCGATTGCTTTAGGCAGGTCGTCGATCACGTTCACATCAAGCGTTGCATTGGCAGTCGTGCCGTTGTCGTCCACGACGGTGACGGCGAACTGCTCAGGCAAATTGTTGGCGCCATTGGCGGTTGGGTGTGCCTCGTTGTCGACCAGGGTGTAGCTGTAACTCACAACACCGGTGGTGGCATTGAAACCGGTGATGGTCAGCGTGCTGCCCAACGGTGTAGTCACCGATTGCGGGAAGCCCGCGGCCACGCCGTTGGTGACAACGGCGATGCCGCCCACCGTCAGCGTGGTAACGCCATCCAGTGCGGTGATAGTGAACGTGCCACTCTGGGTCAGCGCATTGGCATCCGGCTCGCTACCGCTGCTGAGGTTTTTTTCATAAACCGTCAGCTCGCCACCTTCAACGTTCAACCCGTTGATCACCACCGGATCGTCGTTGTTGTGAATCTGCAGAACCAGATTCGCAGTGCTGGTATCGCCGTCCGAATCGGTGAGGGTGTAGGTGAAAGTCTCGGTGCCATTGCCGCCACCGTGCAGCGCTTTGAAATCTGCGTCGCTGGTGTTCAGGGTGTAGGTGTACGTGCCATTGGCATTCAATACGAGGGTACCGAAAGTGCCGGTAAAGGTGCCGGCAGTGACCGGGCCGGTGGGCACGCGGTCAGCGCCTTGCACATCGTTGGTCAGGACGTTGCCGGTCAAGGTCAACTGGGTTTCCGAGGCGGTGTTGGCGTTGCTGTCATTCGCCGCTTTGGGCACGTCATCAATGATGTTGACGTCGAGCGAGCCGGTGGCGCTGTCGCCATTGCTGTCGCTTGCGGTCACGGTGAAATGTTCACTGAGGCTGTTGGCGCCGTCACCGGCCGGATGGGCATCGTTGCCGTTGAGGGTGTAGCTGTAGCTGACTACGCCGGTGCTGGCGTTATACCCGGTGATGGTCAGGGTGTTGCCCAGTTGTGTGGTGATCGACTGCGGGAAACCGGCCGCCACACCACCGCTGATCACGTTGATACCGCCGATGTTCAGGCTGCTCAGACCGTCCGGCGCCGACACCGTGAAGCTGCCGCTCTGGGTCAGCGCGCCGGGGTTGGCAGAGGAGCCGGCAGGCAGGTTGGCTTCGTTGAGGGTCAGCTCACCGCCAGGCACGGCGAGGCCACTGAGGGTCACCAGGTTGTTGACCGGCGGCGGCACGATCGGCGTGTTGTCGCCATTGTCGATGACTGCGTTATGGCGCTCTTCGGGAAACTCGGGAATACCATTGAAACCGGCAGTCGGGAAGCCGATCACCGGGTCCACGCGCCCACCGACTTCCGTCAGCAGCACAAAACTGTGACCGCCGCCCAGTTCACCTGGCGCGCCGCCCGGTGCATTCGGGCCGGCGGCGGTGGCCTCTGCCGCTTTGGTCGGGTCTTCACCGGCAGCGATGGCTTTCTGAATCTGCTCGACGTCAGTCAGTTGTGCTTCGCTGGGGGTCAGCGCTTCAGGGGAATCGACATGCACCGCCTGATTGGCCAGCAGTTGCCCGGACATGGTCATGCTGCTGTCGCGGCCCAGGGTCAACTCGTGGCCATTTTGCAGATGAATGGCGACGGCACCTTCTGCGCCGGTGATCACTTGATCGCCGGCAAACAAGCGGTCGCCCTCGACCAGGGCGCGGCGCGTGCCGTCGGTGCCCTGCGCAAAAACCTGACCAATGACTTTAGTGACTGTCCCGATGAGCGTTGCCATGTGAAATTCCTCCGCTGCCGACCACCGTCGGCACTGGTTCGCGAAGCAGCCCATGGCTCAATCGGGTTGTCGGGGCGACGCTCGCACCTCGACAGTTCGTTTCGCAGGTTGCGCAAACGAGGAAACTTCAGTGCTTTCAAGCACTTCAGAATCCTGATCAATGCAGCAGGCCCACTAGCGCTACGTAACGGTGGTGAATCACCCGAGTGACAAAAATCTGTCGCTCATCTGCCGTTACGCGTCCCTCCCCTTCAGCAGTACTTCGCCGTATGTCGCAAAGTGAATGGAACTTTCCTCAAGCCTTTTTGTGCTCCCTAAAGCGCATGAAACAAAGGCTTTCGATCTGAACAATGTGCTGGTTTTCGCCAAGCGCATAAGTTTTTTTCGGCATAAGCCTTATGAAAATTTTTTCTTAGCTACGCTTCAGGATGTTCTTAGCTCTGTTGTTACAAGAGTGAAACGCTTACACCTCAAATTATCGTCAAATATTTGGCGACAGTAACGCACCATCAGGACCAGGGAGATGCACCCCATGCGCGTTTTAACCCCCCTCTGCAGCGCGGTTTTGCTGGCCATGGCTTGCACTTCCCAAGCCCAGGCCATGAATCTGACCGAAGCGATTCAAAGCACCATCGCCACCCACCCGGACCTCGCCTCGCGCGTGGACGCCAAACTGTCGGCCGATGAACAGGTGAAAGTGGCCAAGGGTGGCTTCTATCCGTCCGTCGATTTGAATGCCGCTTACGGGCGCGGTTACAGCGACAACACCAATACCCGGGCTTTCGGTAATCACCACACCGAAATCCTCAATTACACCCAGTCCGAGCTACGGCTGCGGCAGATGATCTTCGACGGCTTCAACACCGCCAACGAGGTCGAGCGCACCAAGGGCGTGTCAAACTCGCGCGCTTACTACGCGCAAGGCACCGCTCAGGATCTGGCCCTGCGCACCATCGAGGTCTACCTCGAAGTGCTCAAGCGCCGTGAACTGGTGACCCTGGCCCGGAACAACCTGCAAGCGCACTTGCGCGTCAACGATCAGATCGGCCTGCGCACCCAGCGCGGCATCGGCAGCACCGCCGACTCCGATCAGTCGGTCGCCCGTAAGGCGCTGGCGCAGAACAACCTCGACACCGCCGAAGTCGATCTGGCCGACGCCGAATCGAACTTCTACGCTGTGGTCGGGCGCATGCCCGATGAACTGGAAGCGCCACCGTCGACCCGCGGCGAGGTTCCTGCCAGCCTGCCGGAAGCCCAGCAGAGCATGGTCGAGAACAACCCGTACCTGAAATCCGCGCAGGCGGACGTACAGTCGGCCGAGAGCCAATATGAAGTTGCCAAGTCGCCGTTCTACCCACGTTTCGACGCCGAGGCGGCGGTGGGTGCGAACAACAACGTGCAAGGTGATGAAGGCCACGACAACGAATGGCGCGTCGGCGTGATCATGAATTACAACCTGTTCCGTGGCGGCAGCGACAAGGCTCGTCTGGCCTCCGATGCGCACCAGATCAATCAGGCGATGGACATCCGCAACAACGCCCTGCGCCAGTTGAACGAGAACATCCACCTGGCGTGGAACGCCATGGTCAACGCGAACAAACAGACCCCGACCGCCCGCGAATACGCCGAGACCACCAAACGCGTGCGCGCGGCGTATCAGGATCAGTTCGGCCTCGGCCAACGCACTCTGCTCGACTTGCTCGACAGTGAAAACGAGCTTTACAACGCCAACCGTCGCTACACCGAAATCCGCTACACCGAGGAATATTCGATGTACCGCGTGCTGGCGAACATGGGCCAGTTGCTGAGCAAGCAACGGGTGGTGCTGCCGGCGGATGCGATCGCCGCAACCGAGGTGAAAAATGAAGCGCGGCTGCCTGAGCTGAAGTAAGTCCCACGACCCTTTGTGGCGAGGGAGCTTGCTCCCGCTGGGTTGCGCAGTGACCCCAAAGATTTGAGCAGCAATGAGATCCATGGGGCTGCTGCGCAGCCATCGGGGATAAATCCCCTCGCCACAGGTTGGACCAGTCATTACAGGGGCGATCAATATGACCAGCATGGCCGAAGGCGGACACTCCGGGATTGATCCGCGGCTGAGCTTCGATGACCCGTTACTCGACGGTCTGCTGATCCTCTGCAAACTCCACGGCGCGACGGTCAGTCGTGCAAGCCTGAGTGCCGGGCTGCCCCTGAACAAGCAACGTCTGAGCCTGGATCTGCTGCCCCGTGCGGCGGCCCGGGCCGGTTTGCAGGCGCGCTTGTTGCGCCGCGAACTGAAGGATATTTCTGCGCTGAATCTGCCGATTCTGTTGCTGCTCAAGGATGGGCGCACCGCCGTCCTGCGGCGTTTCGCCGACGACGGCAAGGCGCTGATCCTGCCCAGCGAAGCCGATGGCGGCGAGCAATGGGTCGAGCGCGAAGAACTCGCCGAACACTACAGCGGCCAGGCCTTGTTCGCCCGTCCGCGCCACGAACTTGAAGACTTGCGTTCACCGCTGGTGCCGCGAGTGCATGCCTGGTTTCGCGACACCCTGAAGCTGTCGAAATGGCTGTACAGCGACGCGATCCTTGCCAGTTTCCTGATCAACCTTTTAGGCCTGATGGTGCCGCTGTTCGTGATGCAGACCTACGACCGCGTGGTGCCGAATCAGGCCACCTCGACCCTGTGGGTGTTGGCGATCGGCCTGCTGATCGGCACCGGTTTCGAACTGGTGCTGCGGGTGGTGCGCGCGCACCTGCTGGACACCGCCGGGAAGAAAACCGATGTGATCCTTTCCGCGACTTTATTTGAGCGCATCACCGGTATGGCGATGAAGGCGCGGCCGGCAACCATCGGCGGTTTCGCCCAGAGCATTCATGACTTTCAGGGCCTGCGCGAATTCCTCACCGCCGTGACCCTGACCAGCCTGATCGACCTGCCCTTCGTGGTGTTGATGCTGGTGGTGATCGGTCTGCTCGGTGGCTGGCTGGTGGTGATTCCGCTGCTGGCGTTTCCAATCACGATCATTTTTGCTTTGGCGATCCAAGTGCGCCTGCGTGACACCGTGCAGAAAAGCCTGAGCCTGGGTGCCGAACGCCAGGCGTTGCTGATCGAAACCCTCGGCGGCCTGGAAACCCTCAAGGCCTGCAGCGCCGAAAGCGAGCGTCAGCACAAATGGGAAAGTACCCACGGCGCCCTCACCCGCCTCGACAGCCACGCGCGCAACCTCTCGGCGCTGGCGACCAACGGCACGCTGTTCATTCAGCAGTTCTCGGGGATGGCGACGATCGTCGCCGGGGTCTACAGCATCATCGCCGGCAACCTCAGCGTCGGTGCGCTGGTGGCCAGCTACATGCTCGGCAGCCGGGTGCTCGCGCCGCTGGGGCAGATCGCCGGGCTGATCACCCGCTACCAGCAAGCGCAACTGACCATGAAAAGCACCGACGCGCTGATGGGCCTGCCCCAGGAACGCGACGGCAAACAGCGACCGCTGGAACGCACGCAACTGCAAGGTGCGCTGGACGTCAGCGGCGTGACCTTTCACTACAACGGCCAGAACGCACCGGCGCTGAGCAACGTCAGCTTCAGCATGAAACCCGGCGAACGGATCGGCATCATCGGCCGCAGCGGCTCAGGCAAAAGCACCCTGGCGCGGCTGGTGATGGGCTTCTATGAACCCGAGGAAGGCCAGTTGCTGCTCGACGGTCTCGACCTGCGGCAACTGGATGTCGCCGACTTGCGCCAGCAGATCGGTTATGTCGCCCACGACCTGCCGCTGCTGGCCGGCAGCCTGCGCGACAACCTGACCCTCGGCGCCCGCTACATCAGCGATTCACGCATGCTCGAAGTCGCTGAACTGACCGGCGTCACCGAGCTGGCGCGGCAGCATCCGCAAGGCTTCGACCGGCCGGTAGGCGAACGCGGCCAGCTACTTTCCGGCGGCCAGCGCCAGGCCGTTTTACTCGCTCGGGCATTGCTGCTCGACCCACCGATCATGCTGCTCGACGAACCCACCAGCGCCATGGACAACAGCAGCGAAGACCTGCTGCGCCAGAAGCTCCACGGCTGGGTGCAAGGCAAGACATTGCTGCTGGTCACCCACCGCACCTCGATGCTGAGCCTGGTGGATCGGCTGCTGGTACTGGACAACGGCCGGGTCGTCGCCGACGGTCCGAAAGAAGCGGTCATCGATGCACTGCGCAAGGGCCGCGTCGGCTCGGCGGCGGTTTAGATGCGTGCACATAACTCATGGCTCTCACAAAACCTGTGGCGAGGGGATTTATCCCCGATGGGCTGCGCAGCAGCCCCAAAGACTCTGAGGGCGCTTCGCACCCTATCGGGGATAAATCCCCTCACCACAAGTAAGTGTTCCGGGCGACGCATGGGTTGTGCGGTTTGATGTTTCCTAACTGAGGGGTATCGCCCCATGTCTGCATCTTCAGATAGCAAATCACGCGGCTACTTCGACAGTTTCGGCAAAAGCGCCGAAGCCGAGTTCATGCCGGAAACCGCCGGCGCTTCGTTGCAGGATTCGCCGCGCTGGTCGCGGATCACCGTGTGGCTGGCGGCGGCGCTGTTGATCAGTGCGCTGGTCTGGGCCAAGTTCGCCGTACTTGAAGAAGTGACCATGGGCGAAGGCAAGGCGATTCCGTCAAGCAAGGTCCAGGTGATCCAGAACCTGGAGGGCGGGATCGTCACCGAGATTTTTGTCCGTGAAGGACAGATGGTGAACAAGGGTGACAAGCTGCTGCGCCTGGATGACACACGCTTCCTGTCGAACAAGGGTGAGAGCGAGGCCGATCGTTACGCCCTGACCGCGCAAGTCGAACGCCTTTCCGCCGAAGCCGAGGGCCGTCCGTTCAAACTGTCTGACGAGGTGATCGCCAAAGCGCCACAGGTCGCCGAAGACGAACGGGCACTCTACGACCAGCGCCAACGGCGTCTGGCCAGCGAACAACGCACCCTCACCGAACAGCTGCGGCAGAAGACTCAGGAGCTGGCGGAGTTCCGCTCCAAGCAAGGCCAGTACAGTTCCAGCCTGGCGCTGCTGCAGCAAGAGATGAACATGTCGGCGCCACTGGTCGGCACGGGTGCGGTGTCACCGGTGGAGATCCTGCGACTGAAACGCAGCGCGGTGGAAATTCGCGGCTCACTGAACGCAACGACCCTGGCGATCCCACGGGCGGAATCGGCAATCAACGAGATCAAGAGCAAGATCGACGAGTCGGAACAGACCTTCCGTTCCGACGCCGCCAAGGACCTCAACCAGAAACGCACCGACCTGTCGAAAATCACCGCGTCGAGCATCGCCATCGACGACCGCGTCAGCCGTACCACCGTGACTTCGCCGGTGCACGGGGTGATCAAGCAACTCAAGGTCAACACCATCGGCGGCGTGGTACAGCCGGGCAGCGACATGGTGGAAATCGTGCCGCTGGAAGACAACCTGCTGATCGAAGCCAAGGTCCGTCCGCAAGACGTCGCGTTCCTCCATCCGGGCCAGAAAGCCATGGTCAAGTTCAGTGCCTATGACTACACGATCTACGGCGGGCTGAGCGCAAAACTGGAACTGATCGGCGCCGACACCATCACCGATGACAAGGGCAACAGCTTCTACCTGATTCAGGTGCGCACCGATAAAAACCATTTGGGCGGCGATGTGAAACCGCTGCTGATCATCCCGGGGATGGTGGCGACGGTGGACATTATTACCGGGGAGAAAAGTGTGCTGGATTACCTGCTAAAACCAGTGCTCAAAGCCCGGACCGAGGCGATGCGCGAGCGGTAGGCATTGTTGGGATTTGCGGTGATTGATCCGGCGCCTTCGCGAGCAGGCTCGCTCCCACATTTGGAATGCGTTCCCCTGTGGGAGCGGGCTTGCTCGCGAAGAGGCCAGCTCAGACGACGACTATCTGTCGCCATGATTACGCTGAAAAACCTCCTCCCCCATCGCCGCAATCTGCCCCTCAATCAGCGCCTCGAACGGCTTGAGCAAGGGCGCAAACGCCATCGGCGCTTCGAGAGTTTCCAGCGCCTGCACAATCGCCTCAATGGTCGACAACGCCCCCGGCCCCGGTGCCTTGCGCAACCGGTAGCGCGACACCCCGCCCTGCGCCAGCGTCACCCGCGGCAACGCCGCCAATAGCGGATTGAGGTGGAGCATCTTGCGCGCCTTACGCCAGGTGCCGTCCGGCACCACCAGCAACAACGGTTGATCGGATTCGCGGTAAGCCTGCATCGGCTGCGCATCGTCGGCGGGAAACAGCAATCGCGCCTGATACCCCGGCCGATTGAGCAGCGTCGGCAGATCCTCGAACACTTCACCGACAATCAACTCGGCATTGGTCAAACCCAGCGCTGCCAGTCGCGCGGTGTTGAGCGCGTGATTGACCTCGCTCGGATGCTGCAACAGCAACACCCGGGTGCGGCTGTCGAGGCTGGGGATCAGCGGGCACAGGCAGTGGCTTTGTGGGCGCAGGCAGCGCGGGCATTGGGGTCTGGACATCGTTCTTAAGCCTGATTGAGCTGTGCTTTGAGCAAATCACGGAAGGTCTGGATCAGCGGCTCGCGGCTGCGGCCACGACGCATGATCATCGAGAATGGCGCCTGATAACCGAAGGTCGCCGGCAGCAACACGCGCAGGTCGCCCTTGTCGGCCCAGGCCTGGGCGTAGTGTTCTGGCAAGTAACCGATGTAGGCGCCGGACAGCACCAGAATCAGCTGCGCCTCCATACTTTCCACGGTCGCTGCGCTGTGTTTGAAACCGTGCCGGGCCAGTTCTGCCTGACTCCAGTAACCACGGCCGACCATGCGTTGCTGGGTGATGACCTGCTCGGGGATCCGCCGTTCGTTGAACAGCGGGTGCCGGCTGCTGCAATACAGCCAGTGCTGCTCGCGGTACAGCGGCATGTACACCAGACCGCTCATGCGCGTGGAAAACGCACCGATGGCAAGATCGAGTCGATTGTCCTGCACGCCGAGTTGCAGTTCGTACGGGCTCATCACCGACAGATGCAAATGCACCGCCGGGTGTTCCTGACTGTAGGCGCCAATGGCCTCGGCGAACGGCAAGGCCTTGTCGCTGACGGTGGAGTCGATCACCCCGAGGTTGAGCGTGCCGCGCAGTTCGCCCTTGAGCGCCGCGGCGTATTGCTCGAAACCTTCGAGTTCGGCCAGCAGGCGCAGGGTTTCCTGATGGAACAGCTCACCCTTGCTGGTCAGGCTGAACCCACCGCGCCCGCGATGGCACAGCACCAGACCGAGCGCCGCTTCAAGCTGACTCATGTAAGTGCTGATCGCCGAGGTCGACAGGTTGAGTTCCTGCTGCGCATTGGCAAAGCCCTGATGCCGAACCACGCTGACGAAGATGCGCAATAGTCTCAGGTCGGGTAAAGCGTTGGCCATGTCTACTCCATCACAACAAGCATTCGGTGCGTCCAAAGAAACACAGTCCCTGTGGGAGCGGGCTTGCTCGCGAAGGCGTCGTATCAGTTGGCATCCATGTTGTTGACACACCGCATTCGCGAGCAAGCCCGCTCCCACACAGGCGTCATGTTCACCCCGGCGAACAGCGACGAGTCTATCTCCAGCCTCAACATTAGTTTAGAAAAATCTGAACTAAGTTTTTGCCCGTAGCGATTCTTCCTCCGCACTACATTTCGCAGAATCGGCCCCACAGCGGCGTCCGAACCTGTGCTCAACGGTGCGCCGACATAAATAAAACAAAGACGATGAGGCCCTACCCGTGGACAAGATTCTTCACCAACCACTGGGCGGCAACGAAATGCCGCGCTTCGGCGGCATCGCCACCATGCTCCGACTCCCCCATGTACCGACCGCTGCCGGCCTGGACGCTGCCTTCGTTGGCGTGCCACTGGACATCGGTACTTCGCTGCGCCCCGGCACCCGCTTCGGGCCGCGCGACATCCGCACCGAATCGGTGATGATCCGCCCGTACAACATGGCCACCGGCGCCGCGCCGTTCGACTCGCTGTCGGTCGCCGACATCGGTGACGTGGCGATCAACACCTTCAACCTGCTCGACGCCGTGCGCATCATCGAAGAAGCCTACGACAACATCCTCGAGCACAACGTGATCCCGATGACCCTGGGTGGCGACCACACCATCACCCTGCCGATCCTGCGTGCCATCCATAAAAAGCACGGCAAGGTCGGACTGGTGCACATCGATGCCCACGCTGACGTCAACGATCACATGTTCGGCGAGAAGATCGCCCACGGCACGACCTTCCGTCGCGCCGTCGAAGAAGGTCTGCTGGACTGCGACCGCGTGGTGCAAATTGGTCTGCGCGCGCAGGGCTACACCGCTGACGACTTCAACTGGAGCCGCGATCAGGGTTTCCGCGTGGTGCAGGCCGAAGAGTGCTGGCACAAATCGCTGGCGCCGCTGATGGCCGAAGTGCGCGAGAAAGTCGGCGGCGGCCCGGTGTACCTGAGCTTCGACATCGACGGCATCGACCCGGCCTGGGCGCCCGGCACCGGCACCCCGGAAATCGGGGGTCTGACGACCATTCAGGCGATTGAAATCGTTCGCGGCTGTCAGGGCCTCGACCTGATCGGCTGCGATCTGGTAGAAGTCTCGCCCGCTTACGACACCACCGGCAACACCTCGCTGCTGGCCGCCAACCTGCTGTACGAAATGCTCTGCGTACTGCCTGGCGTGGTTCACCGCTGAGGGTTCGGCCATGAACGAACGTGATCAGGTGTTGAAAGCGGCTGCCGATCTGGTATCCGCCTTCGCTCGTAACGATCGCGAGGCTTATTTCGGCGCGTTCAGCGCCGATGCAAGTTTCGTGTTTTACACCCTCGAACAGCCGCTGCTGTCGCGCGATGCCTATCAGGCCTTGTGGGACAGCTGGCGTGCCGAGGATGGCTTTGAAGTGCTGTCGTGCACTTCGAGCAACGCCTTCGTCAGCCTGCAAGGTGACGTGGCGGTGTTTATCCATGACGTGGCCACCGAGCTGCGCATGCAAGGGGAGCAACATTTCAGCCAGGAGCGCGAGACGATTGTTTTCAAGAAACAAGCGTCGAGCCTAGAACAACAAGGCCATTGGCTGGCCTGCCACGAACATTTGTCCGCAATGCCGGAAGGGCTGCCATCCCCTTAGCCAAACAGGTGACGCCTCACACACGATGAGGCGCGCCTTTATGATCGGAGCAGATCATGAATAACAACAACAACGACCAAAGCCTTACGCAAATTGAAACCCACGGGGTCGAACAGATCCCGGACCACGAACGCACCGCAGGCCCGACGGACTTGTTCCGGATGATCTTCGGGGGTTCCAATACCTTTGCCACCGCCGTGCTCGGCAGTTTCCCGGTGCTGTTCGGTCTGTCGTTTCAGGCTGGTGTCTGGGCGATTGTGCTGGGCGTGCTGCTCGGCTCGCTGATCCTCGCCCCGATGGGCCTGTTCGGCCCGCTCAACGGTACCAACAATGCCGTGTCCTCCGGGGCGCACTTCGGCGTGCACGGGCGGATCGTCGGTTCGTTCCTGTCGCTGTTGACCGCCATCGCGTTTTTCTCGCTCTCGGTGTGGAGTTCGGGCGATGCGCTGATCGGGGGTGCGAAACGCCTGATCGGTCTGCCGGAAACCGACTTGACCCTGGGCCTGGCCTACGGCTTGTTCGCGATTCTGGTGCTGACCGTGTGCATCTACGGCTTCCGCTTTCTGCTGTGGGTGAACAAGATCGCGGTGTGGAGCGCCAGCCTGTTGTTCCTGCTGGGCATCTTCGCCTTCGCCGGTCCTTTCGACGTCAACTACGCCGGCACGGTGAACCTCGGGCAACCGGGCTTCTGGGCGGCGTTCATCGGCGCGGCGCTGGTCGCGATGAGCAACCCGATTTCCTTCGGTGCATTCCTCGGCGACTGGTCGCGCTACATTCCGCGTGACACCTCCAAGCAGCGGATCATGGCCGCTGTGGTGCTGTCGCAGATCGCCACGTTCATCCCGTTCCTGTTCGGCCTGAGCACCGCGACCATCGTCGCGATCAAGGCGCCGGACTACATCGCGGCGAACAACTATGTGGGCGGCCTGCTGGCGGTATCGCCGAGCTGGTTCTTCCTGCCGGTGTGCCTGATTGCGGTGATCGGCGGCATGTCCACCGGCACCACCTCGCTGTATGGCACCGGGCTGGACATGTCCAGCGTATTCCCACGGGTGCTGTCGCGGGTCAAGGCAACGTTGCTGATCGGCGTGCTGTCGATTGCCTTCATCTTCATCGGACGCTTCGCGGCGAACCTGGTACAGAGCGTGTCAACCTTCGCCGTGCTGATCATCACCTGCACCACCCCGTGGATGGTGATCATGATCATCGGCCTGCTGGTGCGTCGCGGCTTCTACTGCCCGGATGACCTGCAGGTGTTCACTCGCGGCGAGCAAGGCGGACGCTACTGGTTCAACCACGGCTGGAACTGGCGTGGCTTGGGCGCATGGATCCCGAGCGCGGCGGTCGGCCTGTGCTTCGTCAACCTGCCGGGACAATTCGTCGGCCCGCTGGGTGAGCTGGCCGGCGGCATCGACATCAGCCTGCCGGTGACCCTGGGCCTGGCGTCGGTGGTGTACCTGACGCTGCTGAGCCTGTTCCCGGAACCGCGCGAAGTGTTCGGCCCCAAGGATGCCCGGCGTGAAGCCGCAGTAAAACCTCAACTGCGTCAGGCCGCCTGACGCAGATCCCCTGTGGGAGCGAGCCTGCTCGCGAAAGCGATCTTTCAGTCACTTCTTTGTTGAATGTGCCGACGCCTTCGCGAGCAGGCTCGCTCCCACAGTGAGCAGCACCCCGAACCAAATTTGTTTCACCATAAAAAAGACAATCGGAGACACGCCATCATGGCTTTGGATTTATTCGTCGTCCTCATCTACGCCGCCGGCATGCTGTTGCTCGGCTACTACGGCATGCGCAAGGCCAAGACCAACGAGGACTTTCTGGTCGCCGGGCGTAACCTGGGCCCAAGCCTGTACATGGGCACCATGGCCGCGACCGTACTGGGTGGCGCGTCCACCGTCGGCACCGTACGCCTGGGTTACGTGCATGGCATCTCCGGTTTCTGGCTGTGTGCGGCGCTGGGTTGCGGCATCGTCGCGCTGAACCTGTTCCTCGCCAAACCGCTGCTGAAACTGAAGATCTACACCGTTACCCAGGTGCTGGAAAAACGCTATAACCCGATGGCCCGCTCGGCGAGCGCGGCGATCATGCTGGCCTACGCGCTGATGATCGGCGTGACCTCGATCCTCGCCATCGGCACCGTGCTGCAAGTGCTGTTCGGCCTGCCGTTCTGGATCTCGGTATTGCTCGGCGGTGGCGTGGTGGTGATCTACTCGGCCATCGGCGGCATGTGGTCGCTGACCCTGACCGACATCGTCCAGTTCATCATCAAGACCGTAGGTCTGATGTTCATCCTGTTGCCGATCTGCCTGTACCGCGTCGGCGGCTGGGACGAACTGGTGCTGAAGCTGCCGGCAGCGGCGTTCAACTTCACCACCATCGGCTGGGACACGATCATCACCTACTTCATGATCTACTTCTTCGGCATCCTGATCGGTCAGGACATCTGGCAACGGGTGTTCACCGTCAAGACCGCCAAAGTCGCCCAGTACGCCGGCAGCATCGCCGGTATCTACTGCATCCTCTACGGCCTGGCCTGCGCGCTGATCGGCATGGCCGCGCACGTACTGATCCCGAATCTGGACAACGTCAACAACGCCTTCGCCGCCATCGTCAAACTGTCGCTGCCGGACGGCATCCGTGGTCTGGTGATCGCTGCAGCACTGGCGGCGATGATGTCCACCGCCAGCGCCGGCCTGCTGGCTGCTGCCACCACCCTGACCGAAGACCTGCTGCCGAAACTGCGCGGCGGCAAACAGTCGAGTCTGGCGATCAACCGTCTGTTCACTCTGCTCACCGGTGTCGTGGTGCTCGGCATCGCGCTGGTGGTGAATGACGTGATCAGCGCCCTGACCCTGGCCTACAACCTGCTGGTGGGCGGCATGCTGATTCCGCTGATCGGTGCGATCTTCTGGAAACGTGCGACCACCGCCGGCGCCATCGCCAGCATGGGCCTGGGCTTTGCTACCGCGCTGCTGTTCATGTTCAAGGATGGTCTGGATGCGAACACGCCGATCTACTACAGCCTGGCTGTGGGTCTGATCAGCTTTGTGGTGGTCAGCCTGGTCTCCCCTCGCCCGGCGACGGTGGCGAGTGCGATCTAAGCTTTGATGTAACGACTTGATGCTTTCTTCGACGGGTGTGGCGTCGGTTGCCACACCCGTTTTTTTACGTCTGGAGAAAAGTGAATATGAAGATCGTTTCGCGCGATCAGTGGTTCGAAGTTCAGCACTTGAGCGACAGCATCCGGTTGATCCATGAGCCGTATATCCGCCCGTTCTACCGCTGCAATTTGTGGCACGTGCAGGGCCGCGACAAAGACTTGTTGCTCGATAGCGGTTCAGGGCTGGTCAGCCTGCGCGAGCAGTTGCCGTGGATTACCGAGCGGCCGCTGGTGGCCGTCGCCAGCCACTGCCACTTCGACCACATCGCCGGGCATCACGAATTCGCCGAGCGCCTGGTGCATCCTGCCGAGGCCGACATCCTCGCCGCGCCGGACGGCGAGAATGACTTGAGCCGGGCTTTCGTCGGCGACGACATGTTCGACGCGCACCCGGACTGCCCGCTGTGCTACGCCGAATACCGGGTCAAGGCTGCGCCGGCCACCGGGTTTGTCGAAGATGGCGATGTGCTCGATCTGGGCAATCGCACCTTGCAGGTGCTGCACACGCCGGGGCATTCGCCGGGCGGGATCAGCCTGTATGAAGCGGCGACCGAAACGTTGTTCAGTGGCGACATCATCTACGACGGGCCGCTGATCGAAGACGCCTACCACTCCAATCTGCAGGATTACGCGGCCAGTCTGCGACGTTTGCAGGCGCTGCCGATCCGCACCGTGCATGGCGGGCATTTCGGCAGTTTTTCCGGCGGGCATTTGCGTTCGATGATTGACGAATGGTTGCGTCGACACGCTTGAGGCCTGCTGTAATCAGTCAACACAACAACGAAACTGTCTGCCATGAGAAGAGCTGCCGTGCGTGCTGCCGTGCACCGATACATTCAGCGCCTGCTGGACTCCCGCGAATTCAACGACGACACCAGCCTGGTGCAATTAGGGCTGGAGAAGGCAGATATCGAAGATCTGATATTTCATCTGGAAGATGAGTTCGGACTGACGGCGTTTACAGCCGAAGAGGATCACATGCTCAAGACCGCGAAGACTGCGAAGGACTTGAGCCGGTTTCTGCTGGAGATCGGGCGACACTGAAAGCAAAAGATCGCAGCCTGCGGCAGCTCCTACACTTTTCTCTGTAGGAGCTGCCGAAGGCTGCGATCTTTTGATCGTTAATCAGGCACTACCGCCGGCGAGGCTGACGCCGGCGCTGTTCGTCATCGGTGCGGATCGGAACAGGTTGCAGAGGCGGTTCGATCAAGCCGAGGGCAACACCCAAATCGTGCAGCCAGTTCTGAATTTTCTCTTTCATCGTCATGCCCCCTTCAGGGTAGTGCTGAGCGGCCGGAATTCTGAGGCCGCTTCGCACTGATAATAGTCCGAAGTCCTACGCAATGCTCGGTCAAATCCGCAATGATCTGTTACTGAATTGAACAGAATTACAATTGGTTGGTTCACGCCGTCTGCCGGGATTCATTCGCGGCCACGGGATAGAGCGCTTGCTGCTGTTCAATCCAGGCATTGAGGTTGGCCCCGACCATGCCCTTGCGCCACATGAGCCATGTTGTCGCACTGGCAAACGGTTCGGCCAACGGGTGCACTGCAACGCTCTCGCGCCCCGGCAGACTGGCGAGCATCGACTCCGACATCAATGCCACACCGCTGCCGGCAATCACGCAGGCGAGCATGCCCTGATACGACTCGATCTCCATCGCCCGTCCCATCGCCGCCTGATAGTGGACAAACCAGGCCTCCAGCCGTGCGCGATAGGCGCAACCATGGCGGAAGGTGAACACCGCCCTGCCCTCGACCTCCTTGGCGCTGCGGATCGGCGGATGGTCGGCTTCGCTGATCAGCACCAGACGCTCGTCGCACAGCGGCACGCCGTCGATCCCCGCCAATTGTGGCGGGCCGTCCACCAACGCCGCATCAAGACGCCCGGAGACCAGACCTTCGAGCAACTCGCCGCTGGGCCCGGACTGCACTTGCAGATTCACCGCCGGGTATTGCTTGTGATAGCGCGCCAGCAACGCCGGCAAATGGATCGCCGCGGTGCTGTACAGCGTGCCGAGGACAAAATCCCCGGCCGGCTGCCCGCCCATCACCGCCGCGCTGGCCTGATCGCGCAAGGCGAACAGCTTGCCGGTGTAGTCCAGCAGGACTTTTCCCGCAGGCGATAACTGCAAACGCTGACGCTCACGAACGAAAAGTTCGACGCCCAATTGCTCTTCCAGCTGTTTGAGCCGGGTCGACAGGTTGGACGGCACTCGGTGCAGGCGTTCTGCTGCGCGGGTGATCGAACCTTCCTCGGCGACTGCCTGAAAGATCCGCAACTGGCTGAACTCCACGACCTTTCTCCATAACAGAACAAGTTACTCACTATTATTCAATTTTAAAGAAAGTCAATCGCTTCTAGCCTGACGGTCATTGCTCCTTCAAAGGAATCCCGACCATGTCGCCACTGATTCGCTTATCCGCCTGTTTCGTCGCCCTGATGATGGCCATGGGCATCGGGCGTTTCGCCCTCACCCCGCAATTGCCGCACCTGCTCAGCGAAGGCCAGGTCGACCTGACGGCCGCCGGTCTGATTGCTGCGGCCAACTACCTCGGTTACCTGCTGGGCGCGGTGGACGCGATGTTCGCTCATCGTCCGCAGCAAGTGCAGCGCCGGTTGCATGGCGGTTTGTGGCTGTGTGTGCTGCTGACCCTGGCATCGTTCTGGGCCAACGGTTTCTGGGCGCACCTGTTGCTGCGCTTTGGTACCGGCGTGGCGAGTGCCTGGGTGCTGGTGATGATCACCGCACTGAGTCAACCACTGGCAGCGGCGGCAGGTCGGCCACGGCTGGGTGCGCTGGTATTTGCCGGTCCCGGACTGGGAATTTTTCTGACCGGGCTGCTGGCACTGTTCTCACATCTGCTGAATCAGACCTCTGCCACCTTGTGGCTGATCTATGCCGCCGTGGCGCTGGTGATGTTGCTGGGGATCGTGCGGATCCTGCCGCAACCGGGCCTGCACACGCCGGTCGCCACCCTCAACGTCAATCATTCGAATCGCGGCATCCCGCGACTGGCAGCGGTGTATGCGTTATATGGCGTGGGTTACATCATCCCGGCCACGTTTCTCTCGCAAATGGCCAACGCGCAGTTTCACGGGCAATGGCAGGCCGACCTGTTCTGGCCGTGCTTCGGTCTTGGTGCGGCGATTGGCGTGCTGTTGGTGAGCCTGCGTCGCCATGATCCGAACACCACACGGCACTGGCTGACCGCCACCCTGTGGTTGCAGGCGCTCGGGGTCTTCGCCTGTCTGTTGGGCAGTGGTTATGGCCTGGCGCTGGGGGTGGTGTTGTGCGGCATGCCGTTCCTGGCCTGCATGCAACTGGTGATGCAACGTTCGCGAGAACTGGCGCCGCACACAACTCAGCGCAACGCCGGACTGCTGACCGCATGCTTCGCCGTTGGCCAGCTCAGCGGGCCGTTGCTGGCGGCGCTCAGCAGCCATTTCAGCGGTGGTCTGCAACCGGCGCTGATCATTGCCGGCAGCGGTCTGCTGATTGCCGGCGGGCTTGCGCTGCAATCGGTCAGTGCTGGCCGAGGGCTTTGCGCAAACGCCGACGCACCCACTGCTCAGCGCTGACAAAGGTGATGCCAAGCAACACCAGCACCGCGCCAATGACGAAGTTCACGCTCAACTCTTCACCAAGCAGCACCACGCCGAAGGTGACGCCGAACAGCGGCGTCATGAACGAAAACACCGCCAGATTGGCCGCCAGATAGCGGCGCAGCAGCCAGAACCAGGTCAGGTAACTGAAGAACGACACCACCAAGCCCTGGAACAGCACGCTGGCCACCGCCACGCTGGTCAGGCTGACGTGGCTGATCTGGCCGCTGAACAGCGCGATCAACAGCAGGCCGACGAAGCCGACGATCAGTTGATAGAACAGAGTCAACGTCACCGGCGCTTCCGACAGTCGCGAAGCGCGCACCACCACAGTGGTCGCGCCCCAGCAGGCGCCGGCAATAACCCCGAACGCATCGCCCAGCAGCATGCGCCGGTCGAGGTTGTCCCACGACACGCCGCCAGCGAAGGCAATGGCGATACCGCCGAATGCGAGCAGAATCCCCAGCCATTGCAGCGGCCGCAAGCGCTCACTTGCCAGCAGGAAATGCACGCCGAGCGCGGTGAAAATCGGCGCGGTGTAGAGGAACACCGACATGTGCGCGGCGGTGGTCAGTTGCAGACCTTCGGCGATGAAGAAGAACTCCAGACCGAACAGCGCACCGGCCAGCAGCCCTCCACGCCAGGTGTTGCCGACCTGATCCCAGCCGCCCTTCCAGCACAGCAGCAAACCCACCAGCAACGCGGAAATCCCCGAACGCCCGGCCGCCTGCATCACCGGCGCGATGTCGGGCGCGGCCCACTTGATCATCACTTGCTGCACGCCCCAGATCAGGCAGAGGCCGATCATCACCTGCAAGGCAAACCCATCGGCATTGCGCCGCTCGACACTCACCGCAACACCTCAAACACACACAACATGGCAGCCGTCCAATGGTCAAAAATCTGTGTCGGGATTATCAATCAGTCGGACAGAAAAAACCGTCTGGAAAAGACATTTTGTTTGTCTGTTGCGGCAGCGGCGAATGGTTGTCGGCTGCGCCGCCATTCGCGAGCAAGCCCGCTCCCACAGGATGATCGCATTCCCCCTGTGGGAGCGGGCTTGCTCGCGAAGGCGTCGCCCCAGACAACAAAGATTACGGGGCTGACTTCACAAATCGCTTTACCGCCAAAACGCCGACCGTACACGCCACAGCCGTGGCAAACGTCCCCCACGCCCAATCCAGCAAACTCACCTGCACCGACCACCCGCGCAATGTCGCCCAATTGGTCAGGTCATACGTGCCGTACGCCACCAGCCCCAGCAGCGCGCCCATCTTTGCCGCACGTTGCCAGCTCTGTGCCGGCAAGACCACAAACACCACGCAGCCAAAAACATACAGGCAATAAAAAACCGCTGCCGGAACCAGCAGCGGTTTTTCGAGCATCAGCGAACCGAGCAGTTCGCGGTAGGTTGGCGCCATCAATACGCCGAGCCAGATACCGTCGAGCAACAGAAACGCCAGCAGAGTGGCGATATAAGCAAGCAACGGCTTTTTCATTTACCCGACCTCAAGTGACCCCATGCAACATGGGCCCCGGAAGGCTCAGCTTAGTTCAATGCGATCAGCATGAATGACGATCTTGCCTTCCTTGTACAGCGAACCGATGGCCTTCTTGAAGTTGCCCTTGCTGACACCGAACAGACTGCTGATCAACGCCGGATCGCTCTTGTCGCTGACGGCCAGCGTGCCATTGTTTTCACGCAACTTGGCGAGGATCTTCGAGCTCAGGCTGCTGGCCGCTTCCTGACCCACCGGTTGCAGGCTGAGGCTGATCTTGCCGTCGGCGCGCACTTCCTTGATGAAACCCTTCTCGCGCATGCCGGAACGCATGAACTTGAAGATTTCATTCTTGTGGATCAAGCCCCAGTGCTTGTTGTTGATGATCGCCTTGAAGCCCATGTCGGTGGCTTCGGCCACCAGCAGATCAACTTCCTGACCGGCGCTGTAGTTGGCCGGGGTCTTGTCGAGGTAGCGATCCAGACGTGCGGTGGCGGTGATGCGGCGCGTGTGTTTGTCGAGGTAGACGTGCACCACGCAGTACTCACCAGCGGTCATCTGGCGCTTTTCTTCGGAATACGGCAGCAACAGATCTTTGGGCAAGCCCCAATCGAGGAACACGCCGATGCTGTTGATTTCAACAACTTTCAGGCTGGCAAATTCGCCGACCTGAACTTTTGGTTTTTCAGTGGTAGCGATAAGTTTGTCATCGCTGTCCAGATAAATAAAAACGTTGAGCCAGTCTTCATCTTCGCTGGGAATATCTTTAGGGATATAACGGTTGGGCAAAAGAATTTCGCCGTCGGCACCGCCGTCCAGATATAAACCGAAGTTAGTGTGTTTAACCACTTGCAAACTGTTGTAACGCCCGACTAAAGCCATTTTCCAAAACCCTCATTGCGTGGGCGGCATTCTACCCGGTTTTGCCGGTCTCGTTCGCTGGGCAAGCAGCCTGCCGCAGAAAATCTGCGGAAGCCTTGATTTTCCTTGGTTTGCGCAGGCGGCTTGCCATTCGTCAGGCCAGCGCGAAGCCTGCTGTGCCGTTTCACGGCGGACATTTGCGCCAATGAAGAATAAATGTTGTTATTTAAAACAGTGGCTTAGGGGGATATTTCGGATAATTAATCGAGAATAATCCACCCACGCGCTCAGTTATTCCCGGGGATATTTATCAAGCAATTGTCAAGTTATTCCTGTACGATGCCTGGCCGAGTTACTTTTCTACAGGTTAATGGCCGCCATGCGCGTAAAAGCATCCACCAGCAAAGCAAAGCCAGCTCCAGCCGTTGAAACCAGCGAATCGATCAACGATCAGATCGCAGCGTTCCTCAAGTCCGGCGGCGAAATCCAGCAAATTGCCAAAGGCGTCAGCGGCCAGACGTTCGGTCCGTCCAAGCAGATCAGCCTGGGCAAGAAGTAACACCCGGTAATACACCCGTCCTGAGACGCTTTGAGCTTCGAAGCGTCTGGACTGGCACCCGCGTTACACCCTCCTTCTGTTTAACCAAATCTTTGAAAATCGACGAACGGCCATCATTGCCGAGCATTCGCCGGTATCCTTGCACGCGTCTGGATCAAGCGTTTCAGCAGGCTCAAGCCTGCGCTCGCTGTTCATGGAGTGACGCATGCTCAAATCAACATTCTGTTTATTGTTTGTGGGCCTTATGGCCTGCTCATCGGCGCACGCGCAAATTTTCCAGCGCGAGCTCGGCGACTTCGACCTCAAACTCGGCACCACGCCCAGCCGCAGCATGGCTCAGGGACTGGTCAAGCCGTCAGCCGTCGGCTCGTTTCACGGCGGCCTCGATCTGAGCCACGACAGCGGCCTGTATGTCGGCCAGTACGCACCGAGCATGGGCCTGACCCCGGGCAAGAACCTCGAAATCGACTCCTACATCGGCTTTAAACAACCTTTCGATCAGACCCTCGGCTACGAAGTCGGGATGATCCATTACAGCTATCCCAAAGTAGACACCCTCGACAGCCAGGAGCTGTTCGGCGGCCTGACCCTGCTCGGCAGCCGCTTCGGTGTGGCCGTCAGCAACGACCCGGACAAACAGAACAACACGCTGTTCGCCGACCTCGGCGGCAATCAGCCGTTCGGCATCGGGATCAGCATGAAATACACCACCCACCAACTGAACACGCCTGTGTCGGTGGACGGTGGTTATGTCAGCAGTTTTACCGATTGGTCGGTGAAATTTTCCCGACCGTTCATGGGCGTCGATCTCGATCTGATCTACAGCAATTCCAACCTCAGCGGCAGCGAATGCTCGGCGTACTCGGGACACAACAGCCAGTGTGACGGGCTGGTGACGCTCAAGGCCGAGCGCGCATTCTATTGATCGGCTGAACTGCCGGGAGCTTCCTGCGTTCACATGAGAATCAGACGTCAGGCTCTCGCAAGGATTCGCTCATGTCTCGCTGGTTCAAACACCTCGCCACCCTGCTGATCTTCACCCTCGCCCTCGGCGCCTGCAGCCGCGTCGGCCTGGCCTACCGCAATCTCGACGTGATCATTCCATGGACGCTTGGCGACTATCTGGACATGACCAGCGAGCAAAAAGACTGGTTCAACGATCGCCTCAAGGAGCACCTGAACTGGCACTGCACCACGCAATTGCCGGGCTACCTCGACTGGCTGGATCGCTTGCAGGCAATGGTCGAAAGCAATCAGGTGACCGACGCTGCGCTGCAAGCACGAACCGAGGAAGCGAAAAAAGCCATTGCCGAAACTGCACGGCAGATCACACCGTCGGCCATCGAGCTGCTGCAAGGGCTGGACGACAAGCAAGTCGCCGAGATGAACGATTCGTTTGCCAAGGATCTGCGCAAACGGGAAAAGGAATACGTCAAACCGCCGCTGGCGCAACAGATTGCCGAACGCGGCGCGCGCATGGACAAGCGCCTGACCGATTGGCTTGGCCCGTTGAGCGCCACTCAGGAACAAAGGGTGATGGCCTGGTCGACCGCGCTGGGCGATCAGAACACTCAATGGATCGCCAACCGCGCACATTGGCAGCAGCAGTTCAGTAACGCCGTTGCCCAGCGTAAAAGTGCCGAATTCCCACAACGAATCGAGACACTTCTGGTCAACCGCGAGCGTTTATGGACAACGGATTACCAGAAGGCTTACGCCAACACCGAAGCACAAGCGCGCTCGCTGGCGGTGGATCTGATGGCCGAAAGTACGCCGCAGCAGCGTCAGCGGTTGCTGAAGAAAATCGAAGGGGTGCGTAAAGACTTCAATGACCTGAAGTGCCTGAAAGCTGCACAGAAACCTTAGTAGGATGCCAATCCAATGTGGGAGCGGGCTTGCTCGCGAATGCGGTGGATCATTCACCATCTATGTGCCTGATACAGCGCATTCGCGAGCAAGCCCGCTCCCACAAAGGTTGTCAGGCAATCTGCGCTTTGGAAGCCACCTCATCAAACGTCGCTTCATCCAGCGCATCTTCCTGCTCGTCCAACACCTGCCGCGGATGATCATTGCCGGGAATGCTGCTGTCGATCAGGCTCAGCAGGCTTGATCCGCGTGGCGTCAGAATGAAATTGCTGCCGGTACTGCCCATATGATCCGGGCGCGGTTCGATAAATCCACGATCGAGCAACAAGCCTTCATATTCGCAAGCCACCGTTTTCAGGTGATCCAGATTCTCGATCGGCTCGCCTGCACTGGCTTTCTGCGCCGCATAGTCCTCGGCATATTTTCGCGGCGCGAAACTTTCGCCTGCACTGTTCTGCACTTCATGCAGCAGGCGTTCAATCAAATCCCAGTTATAAGTCGTCATCCTGATTCAACCTCCGGTGCGCGTGATTTGGGGCGCTGTCATAGGTTGTGACCCGGACGCATCGCAGCCGTTCAGCGCCATTTTCCGCGGCGACCGACCGGCGGTCTGTCGAATTGATCGAGGGTTAAACGACTAGTCTGACAAAGACGGTTTCAACCCCCGCAGGAGAAATCATCATGAACGTCGAGAATCATCCGGTGGTATCGCGCGAAGAATGGCTCGCTGCGCGCAAACAACATCTGGCCGAAGAAAAGGCCTTCACCAAGGAACGCGACCGCCTCAGCGCCAAGCGCCGCGCGTTGCCCTGGGTCAAAGTCGACAAGGACTACCAATTTCACGGCCCAAACGGCGAACTGAAGCTGGCCGACCTGTTCGGCAAGCACAGCCAGTTGATCGTTTACCACTTCATGTTCGCCAAGGACTGGGAGGAAGGCTGTCAGGGCTGCTCGTTCCTGTCCGACCACATCGACGGCGCCAATCTGCACCTGGCCCACCACGACATCGCAATGGTCGCGGTCTCCCACGCCCCGTTTGAACAGTTCCAGGCCTTCAAGCGGCGTATGGGCTGGAAATTCGACTGGGTGTCGTCAGACGGTTCCGATTTCAACTACGACTTTGGTGTTTGCGCCCGCGCTGAAGATGTTGCTGCAGGAAAGGCTACGTACAACTACGAAAAGACTGATAGTGCCGAGGAAGAAATGCCGGGGCTGAGCGTGTTTTATCGTGATGCAAAGGGCGACATTTTCCACACCTACTCAACCTATGCCCGGGGTCTGGACATGTTGGTGGGCGCCTACAACTACCTCGACCTCACGCCCAAGGGCAGGAATGAGGACGAGATCATGGAGTGGGTGCGGCATCATGATCGGTATGACAATGAGACAAAATCCTGCGGATGCCATGAACGATAAACATTTCACCACTTCATGGAGATTGCGCTGAACCTGGGAGATTTACATTGAGTAAATCTCCCAGGGCTTTACAGGAAAAAAACACTCAACCTTCTTCTGGCTCAATGTAGTTGAAATCAATTTTCAACTTCCCCAGCACGGTATCCAACGTGATGACACAGCTGTTCCAAACCGGTAGCCCGGATGTCATGTTTTGCGCTTTATAGAGATTCCTCAGCGCTATCAGGTTTTCATGAATACCAACATCTACCTCTGGGCTGCCGGGGCTGAACCAATCTTTCTCTCCATTCCCATCAATATAGTCAAACAACAACTTACAATGATCATCCTCGGGTGAAAGTTCAGCCTCAACGATAACCACACTCGCTGTATCAGGAGCAGTGTCAATCAGAATTTGGCCGATCTGGCGATAAATTTCGTCTTCACTCATCCTGTTCCCCCCGGAGCATTAACAAATCGTTCGCGGACTTCCCGCCCGTTTCCAATTCGGTAGGTTACAACAAAGCTATCAGGGCGAACACTGCTCCCTGAATACGTCGGCAATATCTTGACGCTCACGTCTTTACCTTCATCAATTGCCTTGGCCCAACTATTTTCCATCTTTTTCCAGACACCTTTGTTCAGGTTGCCGTCCATGGGCACCATATTGATCCTTTCTCCTGGACCATCAAAGATACTGGCAATCAGATGGCCGCCTTCGTCCGCTTCAAGACCGCATTTTCCGGTCTTGCATTGCTGGTATTTATTACGGTCACGGACGATGTCGGCCAAGTCGGCTTCAACGCTTTGCACACGGCCCAAATGATCCGTTTCATAAACCTTGTTGCCGTCGATTTTATAAACCGTATTTGGCTGTGGCTTGTTCAGTTCCTTGTTCCAGGCTCCTTTGCCACCCGAGTCTATTTCAACAACTCGAGGAGGCACGGGCGGCTTCTTCGGGTCGAGCGGGTGGTCCGGCGTTTTGCCGGGGCCACCACCATCCAATAGCGGATGTTCTACCCGAGTAACCCTGACAGGCCTGCTGCCCAGTTTCTCTACATTGGGTGAGCGTATACCTAGGAGAACAGAGGCCATGAGCGAGCCGCCTCCGAGCCGCCAGGCGTCCAGTTCTACACTTTCGCTGAGCGTTTTGCCCTCGATACCTTCCGCAATCTTGCGCCCGACAACGGCTTCCAGATCGCTTTGCAACTGCGCCATCGCTTTACCGAAAGAGGTGTCACCAAGCACTTTCTGGGAGGCATATAGAATCATGCCTTTGGGGCCTTGCGATGCAGCGAGAATTAATTCAACAGCTTCGACTTTATCGGGGTTGGCCTGCAAATACTTGTTGATATCAGAAACTCTATCAAGAGCCAGTTTGGCGTTAGTAATCGCCGGCCCCTTGACAACAATGTTCTTTTCACCAAGTTCCTTTTTGACTTCTGCTACTGTTTTTGCCCCACCCTCTGACTTGTCTTTTGACAATTCATCGAGCGCTTTCATCTGAGCCAGAACCTGGCTCTGGAAGGACTCACTCTCCAGCAATGCCCGAGCATCCTTCCTGCTGTAACCGGCTTCAACCAATGCATTCAGCGCCTGTTCGGCAATGGCTTCTCCCCCGGCTGCGGCAGCGCCGGCACCCACGCCTTCAAATTGCATGCTGTCGATCTGATTTCCAATGATCAGTGCGATTTCGTTGAAGTTGGCCTTAGCGATATCACTGTAGTTCACGACGCCGTTAGCCCAGCGCTGAACCGTTTTGATCGGCTCGGACGCGGACTTCAACGAACTGTCGCTTATATAAAGATCCGTACGGTGCTCTTCGTCACGGGTCACTTCATACGCATGAGCCGGATCACGGTTCAGAGCGGCAGTGGAGTCTTGCCCGGTGGTCTTGTCATTGCGAACGATGATATCGCCAGCCCCCACAGTGGCATGCAACACCTGCTCGCGGTCTTTCTCGTAGTTGTAGCCTGATACGGTCCAGCTACTTTTGCCCTTATCGTCCTTCTTCGTCTCATCTGCGAAGTTGTAGCTGCCGCTGACGTTCAGGTAATAACCGTGCTCCTTGTCCTTACCGACAAGATCGCGGTGACCGAGGGTTTCGGTATCCAGTTTCAGGTTGCCGTTATCAGCAGCGATGACGGCGCCGTCCAGTTGTGTATGGTTTTGGGTGCGAATGTCGACCTTGTCTTTGCCTGTTATCGTGGTCTGGTTCTCGACCCAGTTGGTCTTACCCGTGGTCTGGCCATAGCCTACCGAGCCGCTGACGCCCACAAACGAACCGGTAACGCTGATGTCCAGTTCCTTGCCGCTGACCTTTCCGGTATCAGGCAAAGAAGTCACTGTCAGATTGCGTCCGACATTACCGATCACTTCGTCACCACGTAAATGGGCGCCCGCTACGTTGGTGTCCCGGCCGCTTTCGAATGTCAGTTTATCGCCCGCGTATAGATAGGCTTCCTGCTGCTTGACGCCCTCACGCTCAAGGTTGCCCAGGCCAATATCTGCGCTGCCATATACGCCGAAACCGTTGCGCCCGAACATCAGTCCGCCTTCAGCGCCCCAACTGCGACGACTGCTGTCACTGCTTGAAGCGTTTTGCGCCGCCTGAATATTGATGTCGTTGGTAGCCTTGAGCTTTATGTCCCGATCAGCAGTCACTTGGGTGCCGACAAGATTCAAGTCATTTTTCGCGTCTAAGCTGATACTACCGCCGGCATTAAGTTGCGTCGGGGTAGAGGTGCCTTGGGTCGACTCATCTTTACTACCCGCGTTGCTGACCCCTACACCAATCTTGAAGCCACCGGTGGTCCCCCCTTTCAACCCACCCTTGCTTTGGGTTTGATGCCCATCAGTTCCCTCTGCGCCATGGGCGACGTCAAACGTGATATTACGGCCAGTAACGCCGATGTCTCGACCTGCGTTGAACTGGCTGCCATGCACATTCACATCATTGCCGGCTTCGACGCTGATATCTCCGCCTGCTGTAACGCTTGAAGGTCGATTGGTTACCGATGTCTGGGTACGTGTCTGGCTATTGCTTGACGCGCCAAAGTGCCCATCGGCCTTGGGCCCGCTGAAGAACTGATCTAGCGCATCCACCGACTTCAGGGTGCTAGACCCCTTGCTTACACCATCCTCCCCTTGGCCTGTACCCTTGAGCGTGTCCATCGTGTTGCCGTAGTTATACGAGATGCTGCTGGTCGTGCCGTTGCGTTTCACACTGTCGCGTGTCGTAACTTCGCTGCTTTGATCGACTGCATCAATGTTGATGTCCCGAACTGCCTTGAGCTTGATGTTGTTCTCAGCTTGCAAATCAGAACCCTGCTGATTGATATCGCGGCCGGCGTTGATCTTCAGGTCTTCGCCGGCCTTGATCAGGCTGCCTGCGGCTGTATGCGCATTACTGTCAACGTCGTGTTTGAGGGTTTCACTGCCAACAAAAGTCGTAAATGCGTTGCTATCGATCGTCTGCTTGAGGCCTGTGCTTTTATTGCTTTCCCAGCTTTTGCTGCTCTGCTGGTTAGTGCCAGCGATGACGTTTACGTCGCGTCCGGCATCGAGGAGCACGCTGTTGTTTGCAATGACTCCACTGCCGGCAATATTGATATCACGGGCAGAGCCAAGAATGGCGTCGTGCCCGGCATTGATTTGACTGCCAACGCTGGTAGAGCTGACCACCTCGCGCCCGCCCTTGTGCGCGGCGTTCACCGTAATGTCCGCCCCCAATCCTGGCGTGCCGGCAAACAGCCCTACGGTATCTTTGAACGAAAACCCAAACTTTTTCTTGTACTCCTCGGCACGACTGTATGCCTGATCATCAGCCGCAGCGAGGTTGATATCACCGGTCTTGTCGATCATCCCCGCATGCAGTTCAGCATCATTTCCGGTGTTGATTTCGCTGGCATGCAGGTTTACATCCCGCCCGGCAATAATCACCGCATCCCGTCCAGCGTTCAGCTCACTTGCCACTTGTGTGACGCTGGTCTGAAGCTGACTACTGCCACTTTTCGACAAGCCAAACAGCCCCGTTTTTGTCTTCTTGCTGTAAGCGCCTGTTTCCTCAGTCCCGGAGAGCACGGTAACGTCCTTGCTCGCACCGACCACCAGATCATTGCCGGCCTTGAACTCACTACCAACAATCGTGACGTTGCGACCGCCATTCAGGCTGACTGCACCGTCGTCATCCTTGGTCGTATTGACCGTCAGGTCATGACCCGCCTCGATCACTGAAGCAACGTTATCGCTTTCATAGCTCTCTCGTTCGGTTGTCTTGCTGCGCCCGAACGAACCTTTTTTCTTCATGTAGTAGTAGGAAGAACTCTCATCCTTGGCCGAGGCAACTGTGATGTCTTGAACTGCATCAAGGCTGACATCTTCTGTAGCTTTAATTCGACTGGCGATAATGCCCAGATCGTTACCAGCGTTCAGGGCGATATCGCGACCGGCATTCAGTACCGACGATTGCTGGGTGATGCTGTGGGTTTCATTCGCTCGCTTTTTGCTGCGCGAGACGTAGTCGCTTTCGTTAGCGGCAGAAGTGATGACGATATCGTTGCCAGAGCTGAGTCCAATATCCCGCTTGGCATCCAGCCGACTGGCCACAACCGCCACATCCCGATCGGCACTGATCGACAGATCGCGCCCTGATGTCACTTCAGCCCCATGCTGGGTAATCGTCTGATTGAGATAGCTGCCGCCCCGCGCATTGGTGCTGCGATCCTGCACCGAGGTGATGTTCACATCGCGATCGGCATCGAGCGTCATGTCCCCACCGCTTTTCAGCACACCGCCAATGTTGTTGATGTCTTTGCCGGACTTGATCGTCAGATCATTGGCCGCTTCGATCCGTGCGGCGTTGTCCAGGTAGTCGCGGTGGAACACGTTGCCACCGCGATTGACATCGACACTGGTCACGTCACGCTGGTTGATCACGCTGCCGTTGGTGGCTGTGAGGCTGACGTCCTTGCCGGAAATAATGCCGCCGGATTTGTTGATGATGTCGTTGCCGGCCTTCAGCGTCAGGCGTTCGCCGGCTTCGATCAGTCCGGTGTTGGTGAGGTTGTTACCGGCTTCGGCCGACAGGTTGTTGGAGGCTCGCAGCGTACCGGCGTTATTCAGGTCGCCACCGGCGATCAGGGTCACGTCACCGCCCTGGATCAATGCACCGTTAGGCGCCAGGCGGTTGTTGGCCTGGGCCAGGTACAACACCGGCACCAGCACTTTCTCACCGTTCACTTCGTGCTCTTCGAGCCAGACGATGTCGTGGGTCAGTGCCGCCACTTGTTGCGCGGTCAGGGTGACGCCCACCGACAGGTTGAGCTGATCCTTGCTGGCGATGGCGTTGTTCATCAGGTACTTGAACATGCCTTCGTCGGAGGTCTGGCCGTCGATGAAGCGCTGGCCGGTGCGGGCCACCACGGCCTGCTGCACCATGCGTTGTTCAAACAGTCCGTCGCCCAGGCGCTTGGCGCTGGTGTCGGGGTCGTAGCCGAGCTTGCCCAACAGATAGTCCGAGCTCATGAACTGCTTGAGGTTGGTCAGCGCCGGGTTGGTTTCGATCAGATATTTGTGCGGATTGGAGCGCACGCTGGTATCGGGTAGGGCCTGCACGCGTGGAACGTCGAAAGAAACGTTGCCACGAGCGGGCATCAGCACACCGACCGGCCCGTCACCGGCAGCGGCATTGACGTTGATGACAGCCGTCTTGTCATTGAGATTCAGCGAAGGACGGCTGGCCAATGCCAGCTCACGATTCTTCACCGAGACTGGATCGTTTTTATCGAACTGGAGGTCTGTTGCATGCCTGACCGGCATGCCGCCCGCATGTGTCGAGGGTGCGGCCGTGATGGAGCCGATCGTCCAGTCCTTGCCGGCTACGAGCGTTTGCTCGCTGCCGTCCTTGCGGCTGAGGCGGAACAGACCGTTGTCGCCGGTCGGCAGGGTGAAGCCCGGCAAAGCCAGTGGGTTGACCTGTTGTTGGGCGAGGTCTGGAGGAAGCTGGGCGTTGATACGGATGACTGTCGGGGTGACTTGACCCGCCAGTTGCGTGGAGCCCAGGCGAGACGCTCCGCCGGCAGCGGCGTTACCGTTGCGAACGACGCCGTTGTCCAGTTTGTTGGTCGCGTTGATGTAGACGGTGCCGCCGGCCTGAACGACTGCGTTGGCATTGGCCGTCGGGCTGCTTTCGGTAATCTTCGTGTCGAAGGGGACCGCGTTCTTGATGATGGCCGGGGCTTCAGCGCGCACGCCTGTTCCATAACTTGACGGAGCGTAACTGTATTTCCCGTCGTGCTCGATAGCGATCGAGCCGAACAGAAGGTATCTGATCGCCTCACCACCACTTTGACGCCCTCCTATTCGGGTGAGCGATTCGACGTTATTCATGTCCCAGGTGTGAATATTGGGAACCATCCTGATCTTCCCGTTCACAACACCTGTTTGCCCCGAATCGTAATCCGGATCGTTCGCGGCGTTGTAGTTCAGCACGTCCTGCCAGAAGTTCCACCCTCTGCTGGCCTTGGGTGCATCAATCCAGCGCGTGACGGTGTAATCCCCGACAGTGGCCCCTTGGTTGGTGAAGTTCTGGACGTTGAATGTCATATCCCGGCCGGCGCTGACGACCGACGCGTTATTAATGAATTCGCGACCGTTCCCTGTCAGGTTGCGCCCGGCGGTCAATGTGCCCGATGCCGAATCCTTGACGATGGTGGAATGGTATTTTTCTTCCCAGACCAGGTGGCTGGGCAGGCGACTCTCGAAATTGATGCCACTGAACGAGGTACACGTCGTGCATCGAACACCAATTGTTCCCGAAACGAGTCCTCCACCTGCGGCGACCTCGAACACATCCTTGCGGTTCTCGATGTGATCCGCCGCCAGACTCAGATCACCCACGCTTTCAATGGTCGCTGAAACGTTGTTGATCGACGAACTCCAGCCGTTGCTGTCATCCCGGGCAATGCTGATGTTGCCGATGCCATAGATGTCGGCGTAGCGGTTGGTCAGCGTGCCGACGCGCAAGGCCATGTCGCCGCCACTGAAAATCAGCCCGTTCTGGTTAAGCAGTGAATCGGTGTTGACGCGCAGATAGCCGGCGCTGCCCAGCGTCCCGTTGTTGGTCAGCGCTGCGGCATTGACGGTCAGGCTGTCTGCCGACGTCAGTCGCCCGAGGTTAGTCAGGTTGCCGCGACTGGTGATCGTGGCGGTCGTCGCACCGGTGATGCTGGCCGCGCTGCTCAGTTCGATTCCGGACGCGGTGAGGCCAAGATTGCCTACACTGCTGAGCCGACCGTTGCCGCCATAAGTGCCGCTCAACTGGATATCGAAATTGCCACTGCTGGCAATCAATCCGTCATTGTTCCAATTGCCGCCACGTCCAATCAACTGATTGGAAGCAAGCAACTGGCCGCTCGCAGTCTGCACAAAATTGCCGACATTGACGGTCAACCGCCCAGCCTGAATCACACTGCTGTTGGTCCAGCTGTCCGCGTTCAGCGTCAGGCCGCCGAGGGTCACCAGCGAGCCGCCGGCGTTCATGACGTTGGCGGTCGAGATGCCGAATTCGCCGACGCCGACATGGGTGATCGAGCCGCCGGCATTGAGCAGGCTCGGCGTGGCGAGATTGAAGTCGTTGTTGGCGGTTTCCACCAGACCGTTGCGGTTGTCGAACAGGCTGCCGATCTGGAAATCGGTTTTGCCGCCAGCGCCCAGTGCGCGCAGTTTGCCGCCCTGGTTGTCGAGGTTGGCGGCGCGAATCGTCAGTGTGCCAGCGCTTTCGATCAGGCCGCTGCGGTTGCTGAGGTTGCCGTTGACGCCCAGGTCGATGCCATTGCCGCTGATCTGGCCGGCGTTGTTGCTCATCGAGCCGGCGGTGGCTTTCACCTTGCCCCGGGCGTAGATCCCGCCGCCGCTGTTGTCGAGCGTGCCGACACCGGCATCGAGCAGGATGTCACCGCTGTTGGCGGCGATACGCCCGCCGTCGCTGTAGATACCACCGAGTGCGCGCAGATCGAGGCGGCTGCCTTCGATCTTGCCGCCCTGGCCGTTGCGCAACACGTCAGTCAGGCGGGTCTGCAGCAAACCCTTGAGGCTCGACAGCACACCGCCACGGCTGTCGAGGCTGGCGGCGGTGAGGGTCAGGTCGCCGTTCTGGGCGATGATCTTGCCGCCCTGGTTGTCGATGGCGCCGCTGCCCGCATTCACGGTCAGTGCAGTCATGCTTTGCACAGCGCCCTTGGCGTTGTTCAGCGCCGCAGCGGTGAGGTGCACCCCGGCATCGCGGCTGGAGATCAGGCCATCGGTGTCGTTGTGCAGAGTGCCGCCAGCGGTGAGATCCAGTTGGCTGTTGGCCGACACGGTGCCGCTTTGGCTGTTGTTCAGATCACCGCTGGTGAGCAGGCTCAGCAAGGCCTGGCTGATCAATTGTCCGCCGCGGTTGTCGACACTGGCGGAACGCTTGAGCAGCAGTGGGCCGCTGCTGCCCAGCGCACCATTGACGTTGGTCAGGACACCGAGCAGGTCGAGGCTGACGCTGTCATCGCCAACGAGGCTGCCATTGCTGTTGTTCAGGTGCGTGCCGGTGAAGGTCAGGGCTTTTTTCGCAGTGATTCTGCCGCCGCTGTTGTCCAGCGATGTGGCGCGGACATCCAGCGTGTCACCGCTCTCGATCAAGCCGCCGGAAGTATTACTGAGCGTGCCACCGGTCAGCGTCAGCGTCTGCTTGCCGCCACTGCTGAGAGTGCCGTTGCTGTTATCGAGGCTCGCGGCCTTGATGCTCACCTCGCCCTTCGCGCCCACGCCACCGTTGCTGTGGTTGGTCAGCGCGCCACTGAGGTCGATGCTGGTGTTGCCGAGCAGACTGGAAATACTGCCTTGCTGACTGTTGTCGAGGGTGCCGCCGGTGACGCTCACGCCGTTCCAGCCGGAGACCAGCCCCCCCTGGTTGTTCAGTTCGGCAGCGGTCAGAGTCAGTTGATCGTTGCTGATCAAGTTGCCGCCACGGTTGTCCAGGCTGATGCCTTTGAGGCTGAAGCTGTTGACGCTGGAAATCTCGCCCTGCTGGTTATTCAGGTTGCGCAGCGTATCGATGCTCAACACGCCTTTGCTGTTGATCACGCCGTTCTGGTTATTGAGGTCACGCAGGTGGGCGATGCTCAGCAAACCCTTGCTGCTGATCAGGCCGTCCTGGTTATTCAGATCCTGTGCGGTGGCGCCCAGATCGATCGCCACGCCCGCAACACCCACCAGCGTGCCGCCCTGATTATTCAGGCCGGTGCCGTTGAGGGTCAGTTGTTGCGCGGCCTTGATGCTGCCCTTGTTCTGGTTGTTCAGCAGGCCATCGACCTTGACGTCGATATCGCTGTCACTGAGCAAAACACCTTCGCCGCTGTTATCCAGACTCGCCGCGCGAACCTGCAGCGCCGCCGCGGCGATCTTGCCTTTGATCGAGGTCAGCGCGTTGTCGATCTGCAGGGTGAGTTTCTGATTGCTCAGCAGTTGGCCGCCGCTGTTATCCAATGACTTGGCGAGCAGTTCGAAAGCCTGCTCGCTGGAAATCTCGCCGCCACGGTTGTTTACGTCAGCCAGATTCTTCAACAACAACTGACCCGGTGCACTGATGACGCCGCCCTGGTTGTTCAACGCGCCGCCGTTCAGATCGACGCTGACATCAGCATTGCTGCTGAACAGCCTGCCGCCCTGCTGATCGAGACCACGAACATTGGCCACCAGCGAATTGGCCGCGCCGAGACTGCCGGCGGTGTTGGTCACCTGGCCGGCCGTGATGTGCAGTTGATCGGCGGAGTAAATGCTGGCCTGGCTGTTGTTGAGGTCGCCGGTGGTGATGCTCAGTTTGCCTTTGCCACTGATCGCGCCTTTTTGCTGATTATCCAGCGCGCTGCTGTTGAGCGTCAGGTCGGTGTCGGTCAGCAGTTTGCCGCCCTGGTTACTGACGGCGCCACGGGTGTCGATGGTCAGCGCTTTGGCGCTGGAGACCGTGCCGGCGTTGTTGTTGAGACTGTCGGCGTTGATCGCCAGAGCCCCTTCGCTGACGACACTGCCTTGCGCATTGTTCAGACCCGCAGAGAGGTTGATCGCAAGATCTTTCTGGCTGGTCAGACGTCCGCTGTTTTCCAGTGTCTTGCCGGTCAGCGTCAGCCCGCTGTCACCGGACAGGAGGCCTTTATTGCGGTTGATGACGTCATTAACCGTCAGCGCCAGATTGCCGCCGGCGAGCATGTAACCGCTGTCGCTGTTGTCGAGCCAGGCGCCGATCAGGCTCACGTCGGCCTTACTCGACAACTCGCCACTGCGGTTGTCGGCGCGAGCGACGTTGAGGTTCAGCGCTTTTGTTGAACCGATCAGGCCTTCCTGACGGTTATCCAGACTGGCGGCGGTGATCGTCATGCCCTCGTCGGCGATGACCACACCGTTCTGGTTATCGAACATTCCGGTGACGCTGAAATCGACATCACCGCGCACACGGATGTCACCGCTGGTGTTGTTCAAACTGTCGCTGCGACTGTCGAGACTGGCGGAGGCAATCAGACCTTTAACGTTGCTCAGGGCGCGCTCGATAGTGAGGCTGAGCTTTTCATTGCTGAGCAATTTGCCGCCATCGTTGTTGAGGCTTTGTGCGTTGACTGCCCAGGCCTTGGCGGCGGAGATTTCGCCGGCGCTGTTGTTGACGTCCTTGAGGTTTTTCAGCAGCAACTGGCCCGGCGTATGGATATTGCCGCGCTGGTTATTGAGCAGACCGTTGTTCATGTCCAGGGTCAGGTCGCTGTTGCTGAACAGCTCGCCGCCGTCCTGTTCCAGCGAGGTCAGTGAAGCCTGAAGTTTCTGCTGGCTACCGATGGTGCCCCCGGAGTTGTCCAGGTGCCCGGCGGTCAACAACAGCGTGCCATCGGTGGCGATACTGCCGCTCTGACGGTTTTTCAACTCGCCGGTGGTCAGGGTCGAATCGGCCTTGGCGCTGATGATGCCGTTGGCGCTGTTATCCAGGCTGCCACTTTTGAAGGTCAGGCCTTTCTGCGAGACGATCAGGCCGCCCTGGCTCAGTACCGCGCCGGTAGCGGTCAGCGCCATAGCTTCAAGGCTCGACAGTTTGCCCAAGCGATTGTCGAGGCTGTCGGCGCTGAGGATCATTTGCCCTTCACTGCTGATCAGGCCTTGCTGGTTATCCATCGCGCCGTCGAAGGTCAGCCCCAGACTGTTCTGACTGACGATCCGCCCTGCGACGTTACCCAACCCGGTGCCGCTCAGCGTGCTCGCGCCCTTGCTGAAAATCAGGCCGTTGCTGGCGTTGATGATCTGCGCGACTTTCGCCTCCAGCGTGGTGTCGGACAACACCTTGCCGCCCTCGCTGTTGTCCAGGCGCGACCCGTTGATGTGCAGGTCTTGCTGGCTGGAGAGCGAGCCGCCGCGGTTGTCGATCTGGTCGACATTGACCGTCAGGGTCTTGAGCGACCCGACAAGACCGTCCTGATGGTTCTGCAGCGCCTTGCCGGTCAGCAACAGGTTGCCTTCGGCAACCAGTTCACCGCCCTGCTGGTTCAGGCTGTCGATGTTGGCGTCGACATCGCCCTTGCCGGAAATCCGTCCGCCATCGTTGATGACATTGTTGGCCTTGAGCCTCAGCAAACCGGTCGAGGTGAGCAGACCGCCGTTGCGGTTGTCCAGCGTGTTGCCCTCGAACGTCAGCGTTGTCTTGCTTTCAACGCGGCCCTTGTCGCCGTTATCCAGTTCACTGATCAGCAGTTTCGCCGCCTGATCAGCGCGAATCGTGCCACTGCGGTTGTCCGTATTGGCGCTGGTAACCGTCAGGGTGTTGAGGCTGGAAATTTTGCCGGCGCGGTTATCCAGGCGCGTGGCCTGCACGTCCATCGCTGCGTTGGCCTGGATCAGGCCTTTGTTCTGGTTGTCCAGGCGATCGCTGATGCGCGTGGTCAGCGTGCCTTCACTGGTCAACTGGCCTTGCTGGCTATTGTCGAATTGCTGTGCGCGCAGGGTCAGCGCTTGTCTGGCGCCGATCCGGCCGCCGTTGCTGTTGTTGATCGCGCCGAGGGCGGTGATGTCGAGCAACTGCCCGGCGGTCATCACGCCGGCGACGTTATCCAGCGAAGTGACCGTCAGTACCGCGTCGGTCTGGGCGCTGAGTTCGCCATTGCGGTTGATCAATTGACCGATGTTGCCGGTCAGTCTGGTCTGGCTGTTGATCACGCCTTTGTTGTTCAGCACTTGAGCGGCATTCAGGTTCATCGTGCCGCCGCTCAGTACGCGCCCGCTATTGCGGTTGTCCAGGGTGCCCGCCGTGATCGCCGTGGTTTGTCCGCTGAGGGTGCCGCCCTGGTTGCTCAGGGTTTGCGCAGTGCTGACTGTCAGATTGCGGCTGGCGATGAGGCTTTTGCCAGTGTTGTCGAGGTTTTGCGCACTCAGGCTCAGATCACCGTTGGCGTTACGGCTGCCGTCGGCGTTGACCCCGGCCTCGATGACTCCGGCGTTGGTCAGCTGACCGCCGGCACTGAGGTTGATACTGTCGCGGGCAGCCAGGGTCTGGCGGTTGGTCAGATTGCCTTGGGTCTGCACGTTCAATGTCGTGCCGGCATACACCGGCCCGCGCGCATCGAGACTGGCCGCCTTGACGTTGACCGCACCGGTCGCCGAGGTATCAACCAGGCTCAATTGACCATTGGCATCAAGCTGAATATCGCCACCGCTGGCGATCAGTTTACCGTCGAGCTTCACGCCGACCCCGGCCTCGGTGCCCACCAGTTTGATCGCCCCGGCATACATCCCGCCCAGCGCCGAGGAGTCAATCGCCAGTTGCGGTTTGGTGCTGCCGTCATCGGCACGGGCCGTGGCGTTCAAGGTCTGTGCGTTGACGTCGTTGCGCCCGGCAACGATGGTCAGATTCTGCGCCTGGAGTTCAGCGTTGATCTTCGCGCTGCGGGTGATGATTTCGAAGCGGTCGACGTTGTTGGCGTTGAGGCCTGCGCCTTCGATGGCGACGCTGCCCTGATCAACCTGAAAACGATCCAGCCGGCCCGCGCCATCCAGCACCGGCTTACCGGTAGTCAGCGTCACGCGCGGTGCGTTGATGAAGCCGCAGCCATTACAGGTAATGCCATACGGGTTGGCGACGATCACTCGCGCTGACTGCCCTGCCACTTCGGTGTAACCGCGCAACTGGCTCGGGTTGCCGCTGATGACTTCGTTGAGAATAGCTTGCGCCGAACCGCTGTTTTTCAGGTTCGGGTTGCCAATGATGTGCCCGGCCAACTGGGTGTTCGAGGTCTGCGCCGAGCCGTTGTTGAGGATGACACCCTGCGCGCCGACGTTGTAATCGTGGAACTGGTTATGCGACAGCCCGCTGCCGTTGGGCGTGGCGATGTTGATGATCGGCACGCCGTTACCGGCGCGATCAAGGGTGGTGCCAGGGTTGGCCACCACAATGCCGTCGGCCTGCGCCCACATCGGTTGCCAGAACATCACGTTCGCCAGCAGGAACGCCAGCCCGCGCTTGGGCATGCTCAGAAACGACTCACGGGTTTTCACGTCAGCAGAAGGCTGACCAGCGAGGAAGGCGTATTGGCGAACGTCCATGTTTGAGCTCTCGTTGCGACAGGCGAGTGAGGTCTGGGTAATCAACAGGCAAAGCGATCCCTGCCTGGCCAAAACACGGGGCCAAGTGAGAGAACAAGCAAAAGGGGGATAAATGCGCGCCTCGGTCAGAACGTCCAAAGCGTGGCAAAAACGATCGCAGAACCGCTGGCGAATAGTTTGTTCGATCCCTCGAAATCACAATTTGATATCAATGTGATGGCGCGATGGTAGATTGCCATCATTCTGGCGTCAATAAGTCGTACAGCGTCTTTTACAACAACCGCTCTAACCCGTGACTTTTCCTCAAGAGGTCTGCTTTTCAGGGGAAGATCGCGACCGTTCGGTCACTCTAAATGGACTGGTAAAAACACTGGAACTGAACTTTTCACCGCCCGAAACCCTCCACCGATCAACCCGCCCTACCCGGAACGGAGGCCTGCCCCCATGAAAACCCTGCTCAAGCTCACCCTCGCCGCCACTCTCGCCTGCGCCCTGCCGGTCTGGGCCTGCACACCAGAAGAGGCCACCGCTAAACGCGAACAACTGGCCAAGGAAGTGGCCAAGCTCACCGAACAGAATCCGGCCAAGGCCAAGGAGATCAACGCCGAGCTGCAGAAAATGGATCTGGGCACGGCAAGCGCCGATCTGCCGGACAAGTGCCAGTTGATTGATCAGCGCTTGAAGGAACTGGACTCGGCTGAGAAAAAAGCCGACAGCTAAAAGCAAGATCAAAAGATCGCAGCCTGCGGCAGCTCCTACACCAGACCCTGTAGGAGCTGCCGAAGGCTGCGATCTTTTGATCTTAAAATGCATTTGTGCATTTATTTTCTTGCATAAACGCATATCCAGACTAAGGTTACATCGAGCAAGGAGATCGGCACCGTTCATCGCAGATGAAAACCGTTACCCACCGATCGCTCGGCAATACCGCAACACAACCACAAGCTGGACGCTTGTTTTCATTCATGGAGGACTGAAAATGTTAACCACTCAAGCAACATCGTTCACCGGCGAGAGCCTGCCAAGATGCCTTGTTGGCCACCTGATCGACCCGCAACTGGTCGGGGTTGAAGCCACTGCGCAAACGGCGGCACTGGCCGCTGCCAACCTTAACTTCACGATGCAGAAACAGACTCAGACCAACTGGTGCTGGGCCGCTGTTTCCGCTTCGGTCGGCAATTATTACGGCACTGGAAACTGGACCCAGTGCGGCGTCGCCAGCACCCAACTGGACCGCAATTGCTGCAGCCAGCCGGGGCCGTGCAACGTCTACGGCTATCTGGATTCGGCCCTGCAAACCACCCGCAGCTATAACGGGATGAATCAGGGTTCGCTGCAGATGTCGGCCATTCAGAACCAGATCAACATGGGCCGCCCGGTCGGCCTGCGTTGTGCCTGGTATGGTGGCGGTGCGCACTTCCTGGCGATCTACGGCACCAACGGCAACTACGTGCTGATCGCCGACTCGATCTACGGTTACTCGACTCGCGCGCTGAACTCATTCCCCGGTTCGTACAACGGCGGCGGCAACTGGACTCACACTTACTTCACCGCGAAAAACTAGGAGGGCGACATCATGCAACTGACTTATCCAAAGGCGCCTTCCAACGGCGTACAGACTCTGCGTCCGGTGCTGCAAGCCGCGCTGCAAAACCAGGGCTTCGGCATCAACCGCCAGTTCGCCAACGCGGCACCGGCCAAAGTCAGCCTCAGCGAAGCCTACCGCGGCTACTCGCTGACACTCGACGATCTGAGCCAGGGCAAGGGTCTGAAAGACGCACGCATCGGCGACTGGCATTACCTGGTATTTGCCGACGGCGTGAGCATTGCCGATGCGCAACTGGCCGAGGTGCGTGGCCATGTCGAGTTCGCTTCGCTGAACCACGGCACCCGGGCCGCCGACACCGTGGGCGCGTTGAAACTGGCGGAACAGGCGCCGCAATTGCAGGGCAAAAGCGTTGAATTGCGCGTGCTGTTTGTCTCGGCACTGCACGTCGTGGCGATCTGGCTGCACGCTGACGGTGAAGATGTACTGATCCCGATCGAGCCGACGCCGAAAGAGCTCGGGAACTTGCGGCTGTACAGCGAAGCTGCGTTGCTCGCGCAGCTCAAACCGGCGGCAGATCGCGCCAAACAGCGCTTTGACGCAGACACCAGCGGACAGTTGGGGAACTGACAAACCCTGCGCATAAAAAAACCCGGACACTGTCCGGGTTTTTTATTGGCCATTTGTGGCGATTTATTCAGCCGCAGGCTCAGCCGGCTTGCGACGCTTGAGCGGGGCCATGCCGTCGCTGCTCACCAGCGAATCCGGCTTCGGACGGTTGGCGCTCTTGCGCTTGGTCGGGGTCTTGGCGGCGGTTTTCTTCTTGTCGCCCTTGGCGTCGGTCTTTTTCTTCTTCACGCCGACGGCTTTGCCCGAGGCCTTGACCTTTTTCGGCCCGCCGTAGGTGCCTTTGACTTCCTTGATGGTGCGGCGCTCGAAGCTCTGCTTGAGGTAGCGCTCGATGCTCGACATCAGGTTCCAGTCGCCGTGGCAGATCAGCGAGATCGCCAGACCGTCGTTGCCGGCGCGGCCGGTACGACCGATGCGGTGCACGTATTCGTCGCCGCTGCGTGGCATGTCGAAGTTGATCACCAGATCCAGGCCATCAACGTCCAGACCACGGGCCGCGACGTCGGTAGCGACCAGAATCTTCACGCCGCCCTGCTTCAGACGATCGATCGCCAGTTTGCGATCCTTCTGGTCTTTCTCGCCGTGCAGCACGAACGCCTTGTATTCCTGAGCCACGAGGCGGCCGTAGATGCGGTCGGCCATGGCACGGGTGTTGGTGAAGACGATGGCCTTCTGGTAGGTCTCGTTGGCCAGCAGCCAGTTCACAATCTGCTCTTTGTGCTGATTGTGGTCGGCGGTGATGATTTGCTGGCGGGTGGTCGAGTTGAGCTGGCTGACCGCGTTGAGCTGCAGGTGCTCTGGGTTGTTCAGCACCTTGGCGATCATCTCGCGCAGGCCGGAACCGCCGGTGGTGGCGGAGAACAGCATGGTCTGCTGACGGTTCGGGCATTCGTCGACCAGACGTTGCACGTCTTCGGCGAAACCCATATCGAGCATGCGGTCGGCTTCGTCGAGCACCAGCACTTCAACTTCTTTGAGGTCGAGGTTGCCGGCGTTGAGTTGCTCGATCATCCGGCCCGGCGTACCGATCAGGATGTCCGGCACCTTGCGCAGCATCGCGGCCTGCACCTTGAAGTCTTCACCGCCGGTGATCAGGCCGGACTTGATGAAGGTGAACTGCGAAAAGCGCTCGACTTCCTTCAGGGTCTGCTGGGCCAGTTCGCGGGTCGGCAGCAGGATCAGGGTCTTGATGCTGACGCGGATCTTCGCCGGGCCGATCAGGCGATTGAGGATCGGCAGGACAAAAGCGGCGGTCTTGCCGCTACCGGTTTGCGCCGTCACCCGCAGGTCACGCCCCTGGAGCGCCAGCGGAATGGCCGCTGCTTGCACAGGCGTTGGCTCGACAAATTTCAGCTCGGCCACGGCTTTGAGCAGGCGTTCGTGCAGGGCGAATTGGGAAAACACGGGTGCTACCTCGAAGATATGCAAAAAAACAGCTGCATAGGTTACCGGTTTCGAGCGCTCAGGCCGAGTTTCTTTATACAAACGGGCGTAATCAGTGGCTTTTTTGTTGCTCGATTTGTCTCCAACGGTAATACACAGCGTCTTAAATGCTCTAATCGCCCATCGCGTCTTACAGAAGAATCGTTGCTCACATGGATTTCAAACAGCTCTGGCTCAACGCCCAAGACCTCTGGGGTGCCCTCGAAAAGCACCCATTCCTGCAATCCGGCCTGGCGCTGATGCTGCTATTGGTGATCGCGCTGGTGCTCGGACGAGTGGCACGCTATCTGATCCTGCATGCCAGCCGCATGCTCGGGCGTCAGCCAGCCCTGCACTGGATCAACGACTTTCGCCACAACAAGGTGTTTCAACGTCTGGCGCAGATGACGCCGTCGCTGGTGATCCAGTTCGGCCTGCACTTGGTGCCGGAACTGAGCAAAACCGCGATGACCTTTCTCGGCAACGTGGCGCTGTCGTTCACCATTCTGTTCCTGCTGCTATCGGTCAGTGCCCTGCTCAATGCGCTGCTGGACATCTACGCCCGCACCGAACACGCCCGCACCCGCTCGATCAAGGGCTATGTGCAACTGGCGAAAATGGTCTTGTACGTGTTTGGTGCGATCATCATCGTCGCCACCCTCATCGACCGTTCGCCGCTGTTGCTGCTCTCCGGTCTGGGTGCGATGTCGGCGGTGATTCTGTTGGTCTACAAGGACACGTTGCTGTCGTTCGTTGCCAGCGTGCAACTGACCAGCAACGACATGCTGCGAGTCGGCGACTGGATCGAGATGCCGCAAGTCGGTGCCGATGGCGACGTGGTCGACATCACCCTGCACACGGTCAAGGTGCAGAACTTCGACAAGACCATCGTTTCGATCCCGACCTGGCGCCTGATGTCCGAGTCGTTCCGCAACTGGCGCGGCATGCAACAGTCCGGCGGGCGACGGATCAAGCGCAGCCTGTTCATCGACGCCAGCGGCGTGCGCTTCATTCGTGACGATGAAGAAGAGAAGTTGAGCCAGGTGCACCTGCTGACCGGCTACATGGGCCGCAAGAAAGCCGAACTCAAGGCATGGAACGAGGCGCAGGGCAACGTCGCCGCGATGTCAGCCAACCGCCGGCGCATGACCAACATCGGCACCTTCCGCGCTTATGCGCTGGCGTATTTGAAGAGTCACCCGGAGGTGCAGCCGAACATGACCTGCATGGTGCGCCAGATGCAGACCACGGCGCAGGGCATTCCACTGGAAATCTACTGCTTCACCACCACCACGGTGTGGGCCGATTACGAGCGGATTCAGGGGGATATTTTCGACTATCTGCTGGCGGTGCTGCCGGAGTTTGGCTTGAGCCTGTATCAGCAGCCGAGTGGCGGGGATTTGCGTACCGGGTTGTTGCCGGCGGTGTTGGGTGCGGCGAGCATTCCCGAGCCGCAGAAACACCTCATGTAACGCCACCGATCAAAACTGTGGGAGCGGGCTTGCTCGCGAAGGCGTCAGGTCAGTCAACATAATCGTTGAATGACACACCGCTTTCGCGAGCAAGCCCGCTCCCACAGGGGCTATGCGGTGGCTTGAGTTTTGCGGATGCCCAACCGGCTGATCCACACCGCCGCCAGAATCACACTCCCGCCCAGCAACAACCTTCCCAGTTCCTCATGCTGATTCCAGATCAGCAGATTCAGCAGCAAGCCCACTGGCACATGCAGGTTGTTCATCACCGCCAGCGTGCCGCCGTTGACCATGCACGCGCCCTTGTTCCACCAGTACATGCCCAACGCGGTCGAGACCAATCCGAGGAACAGCAACACGCCCCATTGCAGCGGTGCTTCCGGCAGAAAGTTCGCTTTACCAAACAGCAGGAATGCCGGCAACACCACTGCCAGTGCGCCGAGGTAGAAGAAGCCGAAACGCCGGTAATGCGGCAGATCGCTCGAGTGTTTTGCCACCAGATGCTTGTACATCACCTGCCCTGCGGCGTAGGTGAAGTTGGCCAGTTGCAGCAGCAAAAAGCCCATGAAGAAATCCGGGTTGATCCGGTCAAAACGAATCACCGCCGCACCGCCCACCGCTACCAACGCGGCTACCAGCGCCCACGGATTGAAGCGGCGGTTCAGCGCATCTTCGATCAGCGTCACGTGCAGCGGCGTGAGGATCGTGAACAGCAACACCTCCGGCACCGTCAGTACACGGAAGCTCAGGTACAGGCAGACGTAGGTGATGCCGAACTGCAACGCGCCGATCAGCAGCATGCCGCGCATGAACGAGGGCTCCACCGAGCGCCAGCGGGTCAACGGAATGAACACCAGCCCGGCCAGCACCACGCGCACCAGCACTGCAAAGTAGCTGTCGACATGCCCGGCGAGGTATTCGCCGATCAGACTGAAGGAAAACGCCTGGATCAGCGTGACAAAAAGTAGATAGCCCATGGTCGCCTCTGTTTCGAATGGCGGCGACGATAGCGGTTTTCTGGTCTCACTGCGAATAGCCCGAAACACAAAATCCCCCTGTGGGAGCGAGCCTGCTCGCGAAGGCGGAGTGTCAGACGGCAGATACTTGTCTGATGCACCGCTTTCGCGAGCAGGCTCGCTCCCACAAGGAGTTTTGTGTTGTTCAAAAAACACAGGCAAAAAAAAGCCCGATCTCGCTAAAGCGTTCAATCGGGCTACAGCACTCAGGAGCAACAAGTGCAAAGGGAGGTTCGATGCGCGTAGAGCCTTGAAGGGGTTGCGCCAGGTCACTTAAACAAGCGGCGATTATCTGGCGATTAACATATCAAGCGACCTGAGACAGTTTGGCGTTGGCCTGATTCAGGCCCTTCTCCTGGAAGTCGCCACCCAGGTTCATGCCTTCGGCGTGAATGAAGGTCACGTCATGGATGCCGATGAAACCCATGACCTGACGCAGGTACGGTTCCTGATGGTCGGCCGGGCCGCCAGCGTAGATCCCGCCGCGAGCGGTCAGCACGTAGGCACGTTTGCCGCTGAGCAGGCCTTGCGGGCCGGTTTCGGTGTACTTGAAGGTCACGCCGGCACGCAGCACGTGGTCGAGCCAGGCCTTGAGGGTGCTCGGGATCGCGAAGTTGTACATCGGCGCCGCCATCACCAGTACGTCGGCAGCGAGCAGCTCGTCGGTCAATTCGTTGGAGCGCTCCAGCGACGATTGTTCGCTGGCGTTGCGCTGCTCGGCAGGCTTCATCCAGCCGCCCAGCAGGTTGGCGTCCAGGTGTGGAACGGGGTTCACGGCGAGGTCACGCACGGTGATCTGATCGTTGGGATGCGCCGCTTTCCACTGACCAATGAAGGTCTGGGTCAGTTGACGGGAAACCGAGTCTTGCTGGCGGGCACTGCTTTCGATGATCAGAACGCGGGACATGGTGTGTAGTCTCCATCCGAGAATGTTGTAGGTCGATGGAGTGAAGGTTAAACAGGGTCGTATCGATGAAAAAGCGCAAATAATTGCTGCAAAGCATCGAATAATTCGTTTAGATGCAGTTTGTACCCTTGTAGGAGTGAGCCTGCTCGCGATTGCGGTGTGTCAGGTACATCAGGATTTAACTGACACACCGCAATCGCGAGCAGGCTCACTCCTACAGGGGATCGCCGTTATTTCGGGCTGCAGCTCAGGTCGATGCGCAGCCTGATGATCTCGCGGGAGAACTTGGCCGTGGCATTCGTATGCTTGCGGGCCGGGACTTCGATGTTGCGCGTACGCGGTGCTTCCGGGCCATTGTTGAAAACGACTTTGCAGATTGCATCGACATCACCGAAGTTGACGACTTTTATGGAGCCGATGTCTTTGTCGGTGTCGAAGGTCTCGTAGTCGATCTTCAAGCCATTGAGGTTCTTCTGCACATCGATAGGGTAAGCAAACGCAGTCAGCGGCAGCAACGCGAGCACCACACAACAGAATTTTTTCATTCGCCAGTCTCCATGAGGGACGGCCAGCTTAGGACAAGAGGAGCTATTGATGAAAGCGCCCCGCGTGACCCTTGATCAATGGCGGACATTGCAGGCCGTGGTCGACCACGGTGGTTTCGCCCAGGCCGCCGAGGTTCTGCACCGTTCGCAATCGTCGGTGAGTTACACCGTCGCCCGCATGCAGGACCAGCTCGGCGTGCCATTGCTGCGCATCGACGGGCGTAAAGCGGTGCTCACCGAAGCCGGCGGTGTGCTGCTGCGCCGCTCGCGACAACTGGTGAAGCAGGCCAGCCAACTGGAAGACCTCGCCCACCACATGGAACAGGGCTGGGAGGCAGAAGTGCGGCTGGTGGTCGATGCGGCTTACCCAAGCGCACGCATCGTGCGCGCGCTGACCGCGTTCATGCCGCAGAGCCGCGGCTGCCGCGTGCGTCTGCGCGAGGAGGTGTTGTCGGGGGTCGAGGAGGTCTTGCTCGAAGGCGTGGCCGATCTGGCAATCACCGGCCTGAGCATCCCCGGCTACCTCGGCGCGGAATTGAGCGACGTCGAATTTGTCGCGGTCGCCCACCCTGATCACGCGCTGCATCGGCTCAACCGCGAACTGAGCTTCCAGGACCTGGAAACCCAGATGCAGGTGGTGATTCGCGACTCCGGCCGCCAGCAACCACGCGACGTCGGCTGGCTCGGCGCCGAACAGCGCTGGACCGTCGGCAGCCTCGCCACAGCGGCCACGTTCGTCAGCAGCGGCCTGGGCTTTGCCTGGCTGCCACGACACATGATCGAACGGGAATTGAAGGAAGGCACGCTCAAGCTGCTACCGTTGGATCAGGGCGGCAGCCGCAACCCGAGCTTCTATCTGTATTCGAACAAGGACAAACCGCTGGGCCCGGCCACACAAATCCTCATCGAGCTGTTGCGCACCTTCGACACTTTGCCGCTTGACGCACCGTTCGCCGCCCCCGAGCAAGCCTGACACGGAGTTCACCGATGGCCTATTTCGAACATGAAGGTTGCAACCTGCACTACGAGGAATATGGCCACGGCACCCCGTTGCTACTGGTTCACGGACTGGGTTCGAGCACCCTGGACTGGGAAATGCAGATCCCGGCGCTGTCGGCGCACTACCGGGTGATCGTTCCGGATATACGTGGTCACGGTCGCTCGGACAAACCTCGCGAGCGCTACAGCATCGCCGGGTTCAGCGCCGATCTGCTGGCGTTGATCGAACACCTGAAACTCGGCCCGGTACATTACGTCGGGCTGTCGATGGGCGGGATGATCGGCTTTCAGTTCGGCGTCGATCAGCCGCAAATGCTGAAAAGCCTGACCATCGTCAACAGCGCCCCCGAGGTCAAACTGCGCAGCCGCGACGATTACTGGCAGTGGTTCAAGCGCTGGAGCCTGATGCGCGTGCTGAGTCTGGCGACCATCGGCAAGGCGCTGGGCGGCAAACTTTTTCCCAAGCCTGAACAAGCTGATCTGCGACAGAAAATGGCCGAACGCTGGGCAAAAAACGACAAACGTGCTTATCTCGCCAGCTTCGATGCGATTGTTGGCTGGGGCGTTCAGGAACGACTTTCCCGGGTGACCTGTCCAACGCTCATCGTCACTGCCGACCGTGACTACACACCGGTAGCACTGAAAGAAACCTATATAAAACTGCTGCCCGATGCGCGGCTGGTGGTCATCGCCGATTCGCGCCACGCCACCCCGCTCGATCAACCCGAACGCTTCAATCAAACGCTGCTGGATTTTCTCGCCGCAGCCGATACTCAAACTCAGGATCACTGACCCATGCTGAAAAAACTCGCCCTCACCGCCGGCACCGTGCTGTTTGCTGCCAACCTGATGGCTGCCACCCCGGCCAAAGCACCGCACGTGCTGCTGGACACCACCAACGGCCAGATCGAAATCGAACTGGATCCGGTCAAAGCGCCGATCAGTACCAAAAACTTTCTGGATTACGTCAACAGCGGCTTTTACACCAACACCATTTTCCATCGCGTGATCCCGGGCTTCATGGCTCAGGGCGGCGGTTTCACGCCACAGATGCAGCAGAAAGAAACCAAGGCACCGATCAAGAACGAAGCCAGCAACGGTCTGCATAACGTTCGCGGCACTTTGTCGATGGCCCGTACCTCCAACCCTGATTCGGCCACCAGCCAGTTCTTCATCAACGTCGCCGACAACGCCTTCCTCGATCCGGGCCGTGATGCCGGTTACGCGGTATTCGCCAAAGTGGTCAAAGGCATGGACGTGGTCGACATCATCGTCAACTCGCAGACCACCACCAAACAGGGCATGCAAAACGTGCCTGTCGACCCTGTGATCATCAAGTCGGCCAAAGTCATCGACTAAGCTGTACAGGGCGTTTCGAGCGGCGCTGGCCTGAAGCCGCGCCGCTCACACCGATAAAAGGAGAGCCCGGCATCCGGGCGGTTATCTGATGCTCTATCGCCGTTTCGAACAACTGATCGACATATTCCGCGACGCCCCCACGGCCTCCCCGCCGGATCGTGTCTGGCCCTTCTATACCTATTACCTGAAGCAGGTCTGGCCGAGTTTTGCCGCCCTGCTCGTCGTCGGCCTGTTTGCCGCGTTGATCGAAGTGGCGCTGTTCAGCTACCTGAGCCGCATCATCGACCTGGCCCAGGGCACGCCCAACCCGAATTTCTTCAGCGACCACGCCCTCGAACTGACGTGGATGGTGGTGGTTGCGCTGGTGCTGCGGCCGATCTTTTTCGGCCTGCACGATCTGCTGGTGCATCAGACCCTGAGCCCGGGGATGACCAGCATGATCCGCTGGCAGAACCACAGTTACGTGCTCAAGCAGAGCCTGAATTTCTTCCAGAACGACTTCGCCGGGCGCATCGCCCAACGCATCATGCAGACCGGCAACTCGCTGCGCGATTCGGCGGTGCAAGCGGTGGATGCGCTGTGGCACGTGGTGATCTACGCGATCAGTTCGCTGGTGCTGTTCGCCGAAGCCGACTGGCGCCTGATGATCCCGCTGCTGACGTGGATCGTCGCCTACATCGGTGCGCTGTATTACTTCGTGCCACGGGTGAAAGAGCGTTCGGTGGAAGCTTCCGACGCGCGCTCGAAACTGATGGGACGGATCGTCGACGGCTACACCAACATCGCCACCCTCAAGCTGTTCGCCCACACCAACTTCGAACAGCACTACGCCAAGGAAGCCATCGAAGAACAGACGGTCAAGGCGCAGATGGCCGGCCGCGTGGTGACCAGCATGGACGTGGCGATCACCACCATGAACGGCCTGCTGATCGTTGGCACCACCGCGCTGGCGCTGTGGCTGTGGACGCAGTCGCTGATCACCGTCGGCGCGATCGCCCTCGCCACCGGTCTGGTGATTCGTATCGTCAATATGTCCGGCTGGATCATGTGGGTTGTCACCGGCATCTTCGAAAACATCGGCATGGTGCAGGACGGTCTGCAGACCATCTCGCAACCGGTCAGCGTCACTGATCGCGAGCAGGCCAAACCGCTGGCCGTGGCTCGTGGCGAAGTGCGTTTCGAGCACGTGGATTTTCACTACGGCAAGAAGAAAGGCATCATCGGCGACCTCAATCTGACCATTAAACCCGGCGAGAAAATCGGTCTGATCGGACCGTCCGGCGCTGGCAAATCGACCTTGGTCAACCTGCTACTGCGCCTGTATGACGTAGAGGGCGGACGCATTCTGATCGACGGGCAGAACATCGCCGAAGTCGGCCAGGAAAGCCTGCGCGCACGCATCGGCATGATCACGCAGGACACCTCCCTGCTGCACCGCTCGATCCGCGACAACTTGCTGTATGGCAAGCCTGACGCCACCGACGCCGAGCTCTGGGACGCGGTGCACAAGGCTCGCGCCGACGAGTTCATTCCGCTGCTGTCGGACGCTGAGGGCCGTACCGGTTTCGACGCGCACGTCGGCGAACGCGGAGTGAAACTGTCCGGCGGTCAGCGCCAGCGCATTGCGATTGCCCGGGTGCTGCTCAAGGACGCGCCGATCCTGATCATGGACGAAGCAACCTCGGCACTCGACTCGGAAGTCGAAGCGGCGATCCAGGAAAGCCTGGAAACCCTGATGCAAGGCAAAACCGTGATCGCCATTGCTCACCGTCTCTCGACCATTGCCCGTATGGATCGGCTGGTAGTGCTGGAAAACGGCAAGATCGCCGAGAGCGGTACCCACGCCGAACTGCTGGCGCATCGCGGATTGTATGCGCGGTTATGGGCGCACCAGACCGGGGGATTTGTCGGGATCGATTGATCATTGAATCAATACAACTCCAATGTGGGAGGGGGCTTGCTCCCGAAAGCGGGGTGTCAGTACCGAACATTTGTCTGACACACCGCATTCGGGAGCAAGCCCCCTCCCACAATATATTGAGAACCGCCACAGCCCTCTAACCACGGGCTCTGGCGGTTTTTTGATGGCTGCTGGAAATCCATCCAAAGCGTGCTGTACTCAGCCAAGGTTCCAGCACGGAACCTGTCGTAAATCTGCAGGGAAGCACAACTCGATACAGTCTCGATAGCACGCCTATCAAGGACTCTCTCATGTCTCTGTTCAAACGTTCAGTTACTGAGTTGTTGGGTACGTTCTGGCTGGTTCTGGGTGGTTGTGGCAGTGCGGTGCTCGCCGCGTCTTCGCCTCTGGGCATCGGAGTGCTGGGGGTGGCCCTGGCGTTTGGTCTGACGGTGCTGACCATGGCGTTCGCCATCGGCCACATCAGCGGATGTCATCTCAATCCGGCGGTATCGGTCGGGTTGGTGGTCGGCGGACGGTTTCCAGCAAAAGAGCTACCCGCCTACATCATCGCCCAGGTGCTCGGCGGGATACTCGCCGCCGCGCTGCTCTACTACATCGCCAGCGGCAAGGAAGGTTTCGACATCGCAGCAGGTCTGGCGTCCAATGGGTACGGCGAGCACTCGCCCGGCAAATACTCAATGGCGGCAGGCTTTGTCACCGAGCTGGTGATGACCGGGATGTTCGTGATCATCATCCTCGGCGCCACCGACAAACGCGCCCCGGCGGGCCTCGCACCGATTGCCATCGGCCTGGGGCTGACGCTGATTCACCTGATCTCGATTCCGGTCACCAACACTTCGGTCAACCCGGCTCGTAGCACCGGGCCGGCGCTGATGGTCGGCGGCTGGGCGATCGCGCAGTTGTGGATGTTCTGGGTCGCGCCGCTGATTGGCGCGATAGTGGGCGGGACGATTTATCGCTGGCTGGGCAAAGAGCAATCCTGAACCCACTGGAAATCCCCTGTGGGAGGGGGCTTGCTCCCGAAGGCGTCGTGTCAGTCATAGCTACCGTACTGACACACCGCATTCGGGAGCAAGCCCCCTCCCACAGTAATAAATCAACCACGCCCGAGAATCGATGTCGGCCCCGTTTAAAGGCAAGCTCAGGCCTGGCGGTATGGCAAGGCTGTTCTGGCTTCCTCGGCGTACGCAAGGACGCCAGCACGTTCCTGTTGCAGGAAGTCTTTAACTGCGGCTTTCAGACCGGGATGACGCAGGTAGTGCCACGAGTGGGTGATCACCGGTTCAAAGCCGCGAATCAGCTTGTGCTCGCCCTGAGCGCCGGCATCAAAGCGCTGATACCCCTGAGCAATCGCATAGTCCATGCCCTGATAGAAACACGTCTCGAAATGCAGCCGATCAAACTCGGCCAGACAGCCCCAATAGCGCCCATAGAAGCTGTCGCCCCCGACCAGACTGAAGGCCATCGCCACCGGCCGTGAACCCTGTCTGGCGAAGACCACCCGAATCGCCTCCGGCATCCGCGCAGCCAGCAGACTGAAAAACTCGCGCGTCAGGTACGGCGCCTGGCGGCGCACGGCGTAGGTGTTGGCATAGCAGGCGTAGACAAAATCCCATTGCGCCTCGTCCAGCTCACGCCCTTCCAGCCATTCGAATTCGAAGCCCTGCCCCGCCACTTGCTCGCGCTCTTTACGCATTTGCTTGCGCTTGCGCGAACTGAGCGCGTCGAGAAAATCCTGGAAGTCCCGATAACCGCGATTCTGCCAGTGATACTGACAGCCGATACGTTGCAGCCAGCCCGGCTGCTCGGCCATGGCGGCATCGGTGAACGGGTCGGTGAAATTGATGTGCGCGCTGGAAAGCTCCTCAATTTCCAGATAACCCGGCAGGCTCTTGAGCAGTTCGAAACCGTCCTCGACCCGGGCGGCCAGCAAGCGTGGTCCGCTGACCGGGCTGAACGGCACCGCCGTCAGCAGTTTGGGGTAGTAATCGATGCCGGCCCGGGCACAGGCATCGGCCCAGCCGTGATCGAACACGTACTCGCCATAGGAATGCCACTTGCGATAACTGGGCAGCGCCGCGATCAGCCGATCGTCTTCGACGTGCAGCAGATGCTCGGCTTGCCACCCCGTATGCGGGCCAACGCTGCCGCTGTCTTCAAGGGCCGAGAGAAAGGCGTGCCGCAAAAACGGCTGGTTCTCGGGCACCAGTGCATCCCAGGTCGCCGGGGCGATTTCTGACAGGCTCTGCAGGCGTTGCAACGGCATCAACTGACTCTCCACTTCCGGGCTTCAAAGCCCCGCGAGTATCGCTTATCGCTGCCCTTTGCACACGAGCAATCGGACGACAGCGCTCTAGATCAATAGTTCAGGACAACTTTGTATCGTCATCGACATGACATCACTTAGCCACTGCTCTGTCATAAACCATCGCGATACTCGCTCCTGTTTTTAGAGCGCCGGGTTCTACCCGGACACTGTTTTCCGACGTGCGCGTCGGTGTGCCCCGGATGGTTCTGCCATCCCTCTCATCTTCGGAGATTGCTATGCGTCTTGCTTCCACGAAAACTGCGGCGGCCTTGTGCGGTGGCCTGTTGCTGGCCATGAGCGTTCCGGCCAGTGCTGCAGTCGACGCCAAACTGCTCGACATGCTCAAGGCCAACGGTTCCATTTCCCAGGCGCAGTACATCGAACTGCAAACTGAACTGGCCAAGGATCAGAAGGCTCAGCAAATCGCGCAGCAGGCGCAGCAAGAGACCAACGAGCAGATCGCGGCGACCGCGAAGAAAACCAACGAGCTGAGCTCCTTCGACCAGAAACTCGCCTGGGCCGCCAAGACCCAGTTCAAGGGTGACGTGCGTATTCGTCAGGAGACCGTCAAGATCGACGGCGAATCCAACAACGGCGGCCGAGACAAGGATCGCCAGCGCATCCGCGCACGTCTGGGGGCTTACACCGAGATCAACCCGCAAGTCGACACCGGCATCCGTATTGCCACCGGCGGCGGCGACGATGCCCGTTCGACCAACCAGGACATGGACAACTACTTCGACAAGAAGCAGATCTGGCTCGACCTGGGCTACATCGACTACCACCCGGATGCGATCAAGAACCTGCACGTGATCGGCGGAAAGATGCTGCAACCGTGGGTCAGCATGGGCGACGTGATCTGGGACAGCGACATCAACCCGGAAGGTCTGGCCGTCACCTACAAATATCCACTGGGCAGCAGCGCCGAACTGTTCGGCAGCCTGGGTAACTACACCCTCAAGGACAACGTCGACGGCGAAGGCGTGCAATTCCGTCACGACCTGCGTCTGACTGCCGGGCAGTTGGGCAGCCGTTTCGCGATCACCGACAACCTGAAACTGACCCTGGGCGGCAGCGTCTACGCCTACCAGAACGACGAAGACAGCCGCTGCACCGGGACATCCACACCGTGCGCGCTGTCGGTCAACGGCAACTCGGCCAACAACGAGTTCCGCCTGTACGAAGGTTTCAGCCAGATCGACATTGGCGGTCTGCCGATGCCGCTGTCGTTCTACGGTCAATACGTGAAGAACAACGATGCCGTGACCGACGCCGATACCGCGTGGCTGGTCGGCGCCAAGTCGAAAGTCTTCGGTCTGAACCTGGATTACAACTATCGTGACGTACAGCGTGACGCCGTGGTCGGCGCGTTCACCGACTCCGACTTCGCCAACGGCACCACCGGTTCCCGTGGGCACAAGTTCAAGGTCGGTTACGACATCGACAAGAACTTCGCCATCGGCGCCACGTACTTCCTGACCAAGGCCGACTTCTCCAGCCGTACCCAGCGTGACGCAGACACCAACACTCTGCAGCTGGACGCGGAAGCGAAGTTCTAAAACGCTCCACCCCATAGCCCAGCGCGGGCGAGACGATCCCCATCATCCGTTCGTTTCGTCCGCGCCGGACTATTTCTGCAGGATGCAAAAAAAACCTGTAGGTGGAATTCTATTTTTCCTTGCGGCGTTGCTCCGCCAGGCGCTCGGCCAGCGCATCCACACCCTCATCCGGCTTTTCAGGCATCGCCTTCAGCGTGGCCTGCATCAAACGCATCTGACGAATGAAGCGCCGGCAGTTCGGGCAAAACATCAGGTGATGGCGCACCAACAGTTTTTCGCGAAAGCTCAACTGGCCATCGAGATAATCGCTGGAGCGTGCCACTTGTTCCTTGCAGGTCAGCATTCGCCGGTCTCCTCAAAATGCTCCACCGTGGCGAAGACTTTCAGCCGCGCCCGATGCAGCAGCACACGGACATTGGAGAGCGAGATCTCCAGAAGATTACAGATCTCTTCCAGCTCCAGGCCTTGGCGCTCGCGCAGCAGCAACACGCTGCTTTGCAGTTCCGACAGACTGAGCAAGGTGTGCTCCAGGCAATCACGCAATTCACTTTCGGTGAGCAAGGCTTCCGGGGTGTCCTGATGCCAGGCGAATGGCGCCACCAGCCAATGGCCGTCACCGGGCGAAAAACGGTCGTCATCGATGGTGCCGTGGGGTGACGGCAGATCATCCATCAATACTTCGCGGCGGTTTTGTTTGTAGCGGCTCTTGGCCGAGTTGGCGGTGATGGTCAGCAGCCAGGTCTTGAGACTGGAACGACCCTCGAAGCTACCGATGTGGCGCACCACCGAAAGCCAGGCGTCCTGCACCACTTCTTCGACATGGCGCTGGCCGACGATGGCATACGCCACGGCGCGCATGGCGCTCTGGTAGGTGCTGACCAGTTCCTTGAAAGCCTTTTGCTCACCCGCGAGCAGGCGTTCGAGCAGTTGGGAATCTTCCGTTGCGGCCATGCACGCCTCGTTTTCAGATGGTCGAAAGCAAAAGATCGCAGCCTGCGGCAGCTCCTACAGAGATCAGTGTAGGAGCTGCCGCAGGCTGCGATCTTTTCAGGCGCACTCAGCGCTTGCGCAGAATCACGCTGCCGATCGAGTAACCGGCGCCGAACGAGCTCAATACCGCCAGCGAACCGCTGGCCAGATCGTCCTGATATTTGTGGAAGGCAATCACCGAGCCGGCAGAGCTGGTGTTGGCGTAGGTGTCGAGAATCACCGGCGCTTCTTCTTCGGTGGCTTCACGGCCCAGCAGCTTGCGCACGATCAGGTGGTTCATGCTCAGGTTGGCCTGATGCAGCCAGAAGCGCTTGACGTCGCCGACGTTGAGTTTGTTCTCCTCCAGATGCTCACCGATCAGCTCGGCGACCATCGGGCAGACGTCCTTGAACACCTTGCGGCCTTCCTGCACGAACAGCTTGTCGCGGGCACCGATGCCCTCTTCCGCGGCGCGGTTGAGGAAGCCGAAGTTGTTGCGGATGTTGTTGGAGAATTTGGTCAGCAGTTTGGTGCTGACCACGTCGAACTGGTACTTGGACGTCGCCAGGTCAGCGCGTTCGATGATCACCGCCGTCGCCGCGTCACCGAAGATGAAATGGCTGTCGCGGTCACGGAAGTTCAGGTGACCGGTGCAGACTTCCGGGTTGACCATCAGGATCGCCCGGGCCTGGCCCAGTTGCACGCTGTTGGCCGCGGCCTGAATGCCGAAGGTCGCCGAGGAGCAGGCGACGTTCATGTCGAAACCGAAACCCTGAATGCCCATTGCTTCCTGGACTTCGATGGCGATCGCAGGGTAGGCGCGTTGCAGATTGGAGCAGGCAACGATCACGCCGTCGATGTCGGCGGCGGTCTTGCCAGCACGTTGCAGCGCCTGTTCAGCGGCGCCGATGGCCATCTGGCACAGCACCGACCATTCGTCGTTGGAACGCTCCGGCAGGCGCGGGGCCATGCGCGCAGGATCAAGGATGCCGTCCTTGTCCATGACAAAGCGGCTCTTGATGCCCGAGGCTTTTTCGATGAATGCAGCACTGGATTCGGTCAGCGCCTGGACTTCACCGCTGGCGATGGCGTCGGCGTTGTCGGCGTTGAACTGCGCAACATAGGTATTGAAAGACTGCACCAGCTCTTCGTTGGAGATGCTGTTGGCCGGGGTGTACAGGCCGGTGCCGCTGATGACGACGTTATGCATGGTCGTTTCTCTAATCTGTTCAGGCAGAAAGCGCTGGCACCGACGTACCAACACACAAAGGGTCTGTTCCCGTCCGGGGACGCTGACCTGGCATCTTTTAGTCCGATCCGCGAACTCGCCAAAGGCTCTGGGTCGCGAAAACGGCATTTATGGTCGCGAAGTTTGCCATAAACCCAAGGTTTTGGCGCCTTTCTCAAGCACCACCCCATTTCCCTGTAGGAGTGAGCCTGCTCGCGATTGCGGTGTGTCAGTCAGTATTACGGTGACTGACACACCGCAATCGCGAGCAGGCTCACTCCTACAAGGGATTGTGTAAGGCTCACTGTCAGGCCTCGACCTGACTCCACTGCTTGCTCAGCCGTTTGTCCGAGATCGGCGCTTTCGTCCCCAACTGCTGGGCGAACAGCGACACGCGGTATTCCTCCAGCCACCAACGGTACAGTTCAAGCTGCGGATCGCGTTTGCCTTCCTGGGCATGTTTCGCCGCGCGTGTCTGGTATTGCGCCCAGAGGCCGGCCAGTTCACCGCTCCAGACGCGATCCTTCTGCACTTGCGCACCGAGTTTCTCGAAACGCTGCTCGACCGCCTTCAGATAACGCGGCAACTCTTTGAGCCATTGCATCGGTGTTTCCCGGACGAAACCCGGATACACCAGATGGCTGATTTGCTGCTTGATGTCATTCAGCGCCACAGCCTGCGCCAGATCGATCTTGCCCTTGAAGCGTTTTTGCAGGCCGTGCCACAGCTTGAGAGTCTCCAGCGTCAACCGCGCGACGCGCTCGGCGTGTTCGGTCCAGCTGCCGCGTTTGCGTTCCGCCAATGCGGCGAGCCCGGCGCCGTCACGGGGCAACGGGTCTTCGCCTTCCAGAATGCAGCTGTCGAGGCTGGCCAGCAGAATGTCTTCGACCAGCGCATCCACTCGGCCCAGCTCGCGATAGAGCAGGCCCAACTCGGTGATACCCGGCAGTTTGCTGCGCAGGAACTTCGCCGGCTCCGCCAGTTGCTGCAGCAGCAGCCGCTGCAAGGCGCGGCGATGCTGGAACTCAGCTTCGGCCGGGGTCGAGAACCGCCCTTCCTTGACCGTGCCGCCCTCTTCCACCAGCGCCGGATAGACCGTCATCGACAATCCGGCAATCTTCTGCTGGGTCTTTTCCGCCACCGGGGCGAAGACCTTGGCCTCCACCGGTTGCTGACTTTTCGCACTCTGCGGCACGGCCAAAGCCGCCTGGCTGGCTTCGGCAAAACGCGCGGTCAGCTCGGCCAGGTCGCGGCCCTCGCCGAGGAACTTGCCCTGGCCGTCGACGATTTCCAGGTTCATCCGCAGATGGCTTTCGACCTGCTGCGCGGCTTCCGCCCATGCTTCATCGCTGACGCGCGCACCGGTCATGCGCAGCAACTCGCGACCGAGCGCTTGCGGCAATGAGCCTTCAGCGAAGGTCATGCGCTGCAACGCCGCCTTGATGAAATCCGGCACCGGCACGAAGTTCTTGCGCAAGGCTTTCGGCAGATTGCGCACCAGCGCAATGCACTTGGCCTCGATCAGCCCCGGCACCAGCCATTCCAGACGTTCCGGTGGCAGCATCGGCAGCAGCGGTGCCGGCACGCGCAGGATCACGCCGTCGCGCGGGTGATTGGGTTCGAAGTGATAACTGAGCGCCAGTTCCAGATCACCGATGTGCAGCGTGTCCGGGTAGTCGCGCGCGGTGACCTCACTGGCCTCGCGGGCCAGCACGTCCTCTTCGCGCATGATCAGCAATTGCGGGTCTTTCTGGCTGTTGACCCGATACCAGCTGTCGAACGTCGCGGTCTGATGAATCTCCGCCGGCAAGCGCGCATCGTAGAACGCGTACAGGGTTTCTTCGTCAGCAAGAATGTCGCGGCGCCGAGCCTTGGCTTCCAGCTCGTCGAGCTGTTCGAGCAACTGCTTGTTGGCGGTCAGGCACTTGGCTTTCGACTGAATCTCGCCACGCACCAGACCTTCGCGGATAAACAGCTCGCGCGAGACCAGCGGATCCACCGGGCCGTAATGCACCGGGCGGCGACCGACCACGATCAGCCCGAACAGGGTGATCTGCTCGTAGGCCACGACCTGGCCGCGCTTCTTCTCCCAGTGCGGTTCGAAATGGTTTTTCTTGATCAGGTGCCCGGCCAGCGGCTCGATCCAGTCGGCATCGATCTTGGCGACCATCCGCGCGTAAAGCTTGGTGGTTTCCACCAGTTCGGCGGTCATCAGCCACTGCGGACGTTTCTTGCCGATGCCCGACGACGGATGAATCCAGAAGCGCCGCTGACGGGCACCGAGGTAATCGCCGTCCTCGGTTTTCTGACCGATCTGGCTGAGTAGGCCGACCAATACTGCTTTGTGCAGTTTCGGGTAATCCGCCGGCTCTTTATTGAGGCTCAACTGCATGTCGCGGCAGATCAGGCTCAACTGACGATGGGAATCACGCCACTCGCGCAGACGCAGATAATTGAGGAAATTCTTCCGGCACCAGTTACGCAGCGGGCTGGCGGTCAGCGCCTGACGCTGCTCTTCAAAACCGCGCCACAGATTGACCAGTCCGGCGAAGTCCGAATCGCTGTCTTTCCATTGTGCGTGGGCCTGATCGGCTGCTTGCTGACGCTCCGGCGGACGCTCGCGCGGGTCCTGAATCGACATGGCGCTGGCGACGATCAGCACTTCCTGCAAGCTGCCGAGTTTTGCCGCTTCGAGCAGCATGCGGCCCATGCGCGGGTCGACCGGCAAGCGCGCCAACTGGCGACCGAGCGGGGTCAGCTGACTGTTGCGATCCACCGCCGAGAGTTCTTGCAGCAGGTTGAAACCGTCGCTGATCGCCTTGCCATCGGGCGGTTCGATGAACGGGAACGCAGTGATTTCGCCGAGGCGCAAATGCAGCATCTGCAAGATCACGGCGGCAAGGTTGGTGCGCAGAATTTCCGGATCGGTGAATTCCGGGCGACCGAGAAAATCCTCTTCGCTGTACAAGCGCACGCAAATACCCGGCTCGACCCGGCCGCAACGACCCTTACGCTGATTGGCGCTGGCCTGGGAAATCGCTTCGATCGGCAACCGCTGGACCTTGGCGCGATAGCTGTAGCGACTGATGCGCGCGGTGCCGCTGTCGATCACGTAGCGGATGCCCGGCACGGTCAGCGAGGTCTCGGCGACGTTGGTCGCCAGCACTACGCGGCGCCCCGGATGCGACTGGAAAATCCGCTGCTGTTCGGCCGGCGACAGGCGCGCGTACAGCGGCAGGATTTCGGTGTGTTTGAGCTGAGCCTTGCGCAGCATGTCGGCGGCGTCGCGAATCTCGCGTTCGCCGGGCAGGAACACCAGCACATCGCCGGGACTGCGGCGTTCGCTGCGCTCATAGGCGGCGATTTCGTCGAGGGTGGCGAGGATCGCCTGATCCACGGTCAGGTCGTCCTCGACGCGGTTGCCCTCTTCGTCCTGCTCCAGGGTCAGCGGGCGATACCAGGTGTCTACCGGGAAGGTGCGACCGGACACCTCGACGATCGGCGCATCATCGAAATGCTTGGAGAAGCGCTCCAGATCGATGGTCGCCGAAGTGATGATGACCTTCAGGTCCGGGCGACGCGGCAGCAGAGTTTTCAGGTAACCGAGCAGGAAGTCGATGTTGAGACTGCGCTCGTGGGCTTCGTCGACGATGATCGTGTCGTAGCGTTCCAGATAACGATCATTCTGGGTTTCCGCCAGCAAAATACCGTCGGTCATCAGCTTGATCAGGGTGTTGGAATCACTTTGATCCTCGAAGCGCACCTGATAGCCAACCAGCGAACCGAGCGGCGTACCGAGTTCTTCGGCCACCCGGCTGGCGACACTGCGCGCAGCGATTCGGCGTGGCTGGGTGTGGCCGATCAAGCCATGCTGGCCGCGACCGATTTCCAGACAGATTTTCGGCAACTGGGTGGTTTTACCCGAGCCGGTTTCGCCAGCGATGATCAGCACTTGATGCTTCTCCAGCGCCGCCTTGATTTCGTCGCGCTTGGCGGCGATCGGCAGGCTGTCGTCGTAACGAATCACTGGCAGGCTGGCACGGCGCGCCAGCACCTGATCACAGGACGCCTGCATGCGCGCCACCCACTGGACCAGTTTGGCCTCGTCGGGTTTCTTGCGCAGCTCGAGCAACTGCCGCCGCAGCCGGTGACGGTCGGCGAGCATGGCGTGATCGAGGTTTTTCAGCAGTTTGTCAATGGAGAGCGATTCGTCGGTCATCGGGTACGCAATTCGGTCGTCTGTTTATGCAGGGGGCCGATTGTCGCAGATTTGCATCACTGAACACGACTGCGAGGTGCTCTTGTGGCGAGGGGATTTATCCCCGATCGGCTGCGCAGCAGTCGTCGGCTGGATATCAACGTTGTACTGAAGCGTCTGAATTGAATGGCTTTTGGGGGTGCTTCGCACCCCATCGGGGATAAATCCCCTCGCCACAAATTGTTTATCTGTGAGTTATTCGTTATCGAGGCCTTTGCGGCGGTAGGGGAATACGTCGATGACTTTGCCGGCGCGAATCGCCTCTTGCAAACCCTTCCAGTAATCGGCGTTGTACAACTCGCCATGCAGTTGATCGAACAGTTTGCGCTGCCCGGCATCGGCAAACAGAAACGGCGGAAACTCTTCCGGGAACACATCCAGCGGCCCGATCGAGTACCACGGTTCAGAAGCCATTTCGTCCTCGGGGGTGCGCGGCGCGGGGATGTGGCGGAAGTTGGCTTCGGTCAGGAAGCAGATCTCGTCGTAGTCGTAGAACACCACTCGGCCGTGACGAGTGACGCCGAAGTTCTTCAGCAACATGTCGCCGGGAAAGATGTTGGCCGCCGCCAGTTGCTTGATCGCCAGGCCGTAGTCCTCCAGCGCCTCGCGCACCTGCGCTTCATTGGCGTTTTCCAGATAGAGGTTGAGCGGGGTCATCCGGCGTTCGGTCCAGCAGTGGCGGATCAGCACCGTATCGCCTTCGACCGAAACCGTAGACGGCGCGACCTCGAGCAGTTCTTCCAGACACGCCGGATCGAACTTGCTCAGCGGAAAACGGAAGTCGGCGAACTCCTGGGTATCGGCCATGCGCCCGACCCGGTCGACACTTTTCACCAGACGGTATTTTTCGATCACCGTCGCCCGGTCGACGTTTTTCGACGGTGAGAAACGGTCCTTGATGATCTTGAACACGGTGTTGAAGCCCGGCAGGGTAAACACGCTCATGACCATGCCGCGCACGCCGGGGGCCATGATGAACTGGTCGTCGGTGTTGGCCAGGTGATTGATCAGCGCCCGGTAGAACTCGGATTTGCCGTGCTTGTAGAAACCGATCGAGGTGTAAAGCTCGGCGATGTGCTTACCCGGCAGAATGCGCCGCAGGAAGCCGATGAACTCCGCCGGCACCGGCACATCCACCATGAAATACGAACGGGTGAAAGAGAAAATGATCGACACGTCGGCTTCGTCGGTGATCAGCGCGTCGATCTGAATCCCGCGGCCCTCGCGGTGCAGCAATGGAATCACCAGCGGCCACTGCTCGTCGCGGGTGTAGATACGCCCGACCAGATACGCGCCCTTGTTGCGGTACAACACCGAGGAAAACAGCTCGACGCTCAGCTCCGGATCCTTGCACACCCAGTCCGGCAGGTTCTCGCGCAGTTGCGACTCGAGGCGCTGCAGGTCGCCGGGCAAATCGGCGTAATCCTCGCTGAAGCGGTAGTCGGCAAAGATGCTCGCGAGCATCGATGACAACTGCCCCTGCGGCTTGTAGGTGCGGGTTTGCGCAGCCCGGGCGCGGCGCAGGCTCGGCCGGGTGGTGTGGATGAACATGCAGCCGTCGCTGATCAGGTCGTGACTGAACAGCCCGCAGAAGATCGAGTTGTACCAGGTCTCGGACAATTCATCGTCGAAACGCAGGTCAATGACACTGATGTAAGCGCTCTTCACCAGCGGCCAACTGCCGACATTCATCAGCGTCTCGTCATCGAAATGCTCGCGCAGGCGGGCGATGGTTTCGCCGACCTTTTCTTCGTAGAGATTGATCCGCGCCGCCGACGCGGTCTGCGTCTCCTGCCAGCGCGCCTGCTCGAAGCGCTCGCGCGCACCGTCGGTGATCCGCCGGAAGTGCTCGCGGTAATCGTCAAAGCCATCGAGGATCATGCGGGCGATGTCGGTGGCTGGCCATTGCTGCGGCATAGAGGAGACCTCGGCGTGCAAGTGGAAATCTGTGCCTGAGCTTAGCCACGGATGCATGCGCAGGAGAAGTGCAATTTCTGCCAAAAGCGCGGCAGGGTTGTACAGCGACACAGTTTTTATCAAAGTTTTTTGAGTCGACCGTTCGGTCAATTAACCGCCCTCTCAGTCTCGCCTGCCGCCCCGCGCCAGCCCGCGAATTCCCTGGGATTCGGATCCAATCCCTGCCCCACCGCTCTGGCTCGCGGTTTTACCGCTGCGTTCCCGCCTGTCGATGAAAGAGAAGAACTGCTCACAGATTGGTCTTACCAAAATAGTGGCACTTTGATATACAGCCCGCCAGTACCCGCCTCACAACAAGATCCTCGGCCCACGAGGACGACCTCTTCCTCATAGATCAAGGAGCACATTGATGTCTATCCGCAATCTGCGCATCGGTTTGCGCGCCAGTTTGAGTTTTGCCGTATTGGCCGCCCTGCTGGTGGTGGTCGGCCTGTTCGGCCTGGGCCAGATGAAAAATCTGCGTGAGAGCGCAACGGTGATCGAGGAATCGTGGATGCCCAGCATCGAGAGCATTCACGATGCGGCGGCGAACATCGCCAACATCCGCCTCGAATCCCTGCGCCTGATCACCAGCACCCAGCCGGCGGTACGCGACACAAGCAAAGGCATCATCAAGGTGCAGCGCGAAGAATTGTCGAAGCGCCTGAAGGACCACACCGCTCTGCTGGCCAGCGATGCGGAACGGGCGATGCTCGACGGTTTGAATAGCGACGTCGCCAAGTACATGAGCATCCTGGACCAGATCATCGCTCAGATCGACGCCGGGCAAAGTGAACAGGCCTATGCCCGTCTGAACAATGAACTGGCGCCGCAGGGCCGGATCCTCGACAAAGCGCTGGAGCAGATGATCAGCTTCAACCAGCAAGGCGCCGACAGCGCCGCCGAAGCTGCTGCCGGGGTTTATCAGCAGGCGCTGTGGATTGTCGCGACCATCATCGTTGTCGCCCTGATCGCCACCCTGCTGTTGGCCTGGCTGCTGACCCGCAGCATCACCGCACCGATCAATCAGGCCCTGTCCGTCGCGCAAAAAATTGCCGCCGGCGACCTCAGCGGCCAGATTGCCGATCACGGTAGCGATGAGGCGGCGCAGTTGCTCAGCGCCCTCGCCGAGATGCAGAACAACCTGCGCTCGACCATCCGTGGCATCAGCGAATCGGCGCAGCAACTGGCCTCCGCCGCCGAAGAAATGAGCTCGGTGATGGAGCAAAGCACCCGTGGCCTGCAGCAGCAGAACGATCAGATCGAACAGGCCGCCACCGCCGTCACCGAGATGAGCACGGCGGTGGATGAAGTTGCGGCCAACGCAGTGTCCAGCGCCGAGGCCTCCGAAGCCTCGAACGAGGACAGCAAACACGGGCATGTGCAGGTCAGCGAGACCATCAGCTCGATTCAGGAACTGGTCAGCGCGGTGCTCGGTGCGTCGGAGCAGGCCGAAGGCCTCGCCACTCAGGCTCAGGACATCAGCAAGGTGCTCGAGGTGATTCGCGGCATCGCCGGGCAAACCAACCTGCTGGCGCTCAACGCCGCCATCGAAGCGGCGCGCGCGGGTGAGGCCGGACGCGGTTTTGCGGTGGTCGCCGATGAAGTGCGTTCGCTGGCGCAACGCACGCAGAACTCCACCGAAGAAATCGAGCTGATGATCAGCAGCATCCAGCAAGGCACCGGCGCCACCGTCGGCGCCTTGCAAAGCAGTGCCGAGCAGGCCAGCCACACGTTGCGCCGGGCGAACAGTGCCGGTCAGGCACTGGAGAAAATCACCGCGTCGATCTCGCAGATCAACCAGCGCAACCTGGTGATCGCCAGCGCGGCCGAGCAGCAAGCGCTGGTCGCGCGCGAGGTTGATCAGAATCTGGTGACCATCCGCGATCTCTCGACCCAGACCGCCGCCGGCGCTACCCAGACCTCCGCTGCCAGTCAGGAACTGTCGCGCCTGGCGATCGACCTCAACGGCCTGGTGACGCGCTTCGTGCTCTGAATGAAAAATTAAATGCCCGATTGACGGTTGCCATCGACAGGGCGCTCGGCAACACTCTCGTCCCGATCAAGGAAGGAGTGCCATCGTGAGCGCTGTCGATATTTTCCGCATGCTGTCGCTGGCAGCCATCTGGGGCGCGAGCTTCCTGTTCATGCGCATTATTGCGCCGGTGATCGGCACCATTCCGACCGCGTTCTTTCGGGTGTCGATTGCTGCCGTCGGTCTGCTGGTGATTCTCGGGCTGATGCGCATCAGCTGGGATTTCAAGGGCAAACTGAAAACGGTGATGTTGCTGGGCGTTATCAACTCGGGGATTCCGGCGACGTTGTATTCGGTGGCGGCGCAAGTGTTGCCGGCCGGTTACTCGGCGATCTTCAACGCCACCACGCCGTTGATGGGCGTGTTGATTGGCGGGCTGTTTTTCAGCGAAAAACTCACTGTCGCGAAACTGACCGGGGTGTTTCTCGGCTTGTTCGGTGTCGGTGTGCTGACGCGCGCAGGTCCGGTCGCGTTCGATCTGCAATTGCTGATGGGCGCCCTCGCCTGCCTGCTCGCTACCACTTGCTACGGCTTCGCCGGGTTCCTCACGCGGCGCTGGCTGGATCACAGCGGCGGGCTCGACAGTCGTCTCTCCGCCGTGGGCAGCATGCTCGGCGCCTCGCTGTTTCTGTTGCCACTGTTCGGCTACAGCGTGATCACCGCCCCTCCGGCAAGCTGGGGTGGGTGGAATGTCTGGCTGTCGCTGCTGGGCCTGGGTCTGGGCTGCACGGCGTTCGCCTACATCATCTATTTCCGCCTGCTCAGCTCCATCGGCCCGGTCAAATCGATGACCGTGACCTTCATGATTCCGGCGTTCGGCGTATTGTGGGGCGCGTTGCTGCTGGATGAGCCGTTGTCGATGGCGCACCTGTATGGCGGGGTGTTGATTGCGCTGGCGTTGTGGCTGGTGTTGAAGCCGGCGGTGGTGAAGCCTTCTGCCGTTACAGCTCGATGATTTTGCGGCGTTAACAAGTCAGTCTTCGCGAGCAAGCCCGCTCCCACAGGAGGAATGCATTCCAATTGTGGAAGCGGGCTTGCTCGCGAAGAGGCCGGCCCAGACACTGAAAATGCCTGGGGCAGCCTGAAGGTTTTCAAGCAGTTTTACGGAACACAAACGCCAGCCCGACGATGATCAACAGCATCCCCGCCACACTCAACGCCGCCAGACGATTGCCGAAAATCAGGTAATCCATCACCGCCGTCACCGCCGGCACCAGATAGAACAGACTGGTGACATTCACCAGATTGCCCCGGGCGATCAGGCGATAGAGCAACAGTGTCGCCAGCACCGACACCACCAGTCCCATCCACAACACCGGCACGATGAAACCCGTGCTCTGTTCAAAGTGGAACGGCTGAAATGGCACAAATATCCCGCACAACAACAGCCCGGCCAGATACTGCACCGGCAATGTGCCGAGGGGATTGTCGGTGATGCGTTTCTGCATGATCGAGCCCACCGTCATGCTCGCCAGCGCCAACAGACCGAACAGCATCCCTGCCCAGGACATCCCCGCCAGTCCGATACCCTGATAAACCACCATGATCAGCCCGGCCAGCCCCAGCGCCAGACCGAACATCCGGCTCGCCGAGCGCTGGCGCTCCATCAACACCACAGTGAGGATCGGCTGTACGCCCATGATGGTCGCCATCACCCCCGGTGTGACTCTGGTGTTCAGGGCCAGCAGATAGAAAATCTGATACGCCCCCAACAACACCACGCCCGTTGCAATCGCAAACAGCATCGGCCGACCGCCCTTGGGCAGCTTCAACTTGAGCAGCGGCGTCAACAGCAGCAGCCCGCACAGGGCGATCACAAAGCGAATCAGCAGAAAGGCAAAGGGCGAGGCATGGGCCAGCCCCCATTTGGAGAAGATCGCCCCGCTGCTCCACAGTAGAACGAACAGGCTCGTGGACGTCGCCGCGAGCGCGGATTTTTTCGAAAGGACAAACATGAATACCACCTGTAGTCAGGCAAACAGCCAACTCAGCCGAGGCTGAAATTCAGTAGGTTTTTCTGGCGGGCGCAGGGGTCAGCAAAGAATGCCGATCAGCCCGAAACGCCAACGCCCGGCGGTGATACGACGGCGCACACCGGCGTGCTACTGACAGGTGGAGGGTAATGACTGATCTGCCCAGGCTGCTGATTCCCGCACGGCACGACGCCAGCGTTGACCGCTGAATCGACTACCGCGTTGATGAGGGATGCAGGCATTGGGGCTGATCTTTTTTGAAGGGTTTGGAGAGTGAATCAGATGATTCACGAGCGCCGACTATAACCAGCGTGGGACATGGATTGCAATGATTTGGACAAAGGGCCAGCAGGGACAGCTCGATGGCAGGCGCATAGGCTGATGAGCAACGGATAGGCCCATTGATGGGGAGACAGGGAATGCTCGGGATCACATGCCAAGGGAACGGACGAATTTGCGGTATCAGTTGTACAAATCGCAGGCCAGGAAACAGGCAAGCATCGCCAAAGCTCTATTGCAGCTACCAGCGCGACAAGACTTGTCGAAAGTACGCTTCGAACCCATCGACGCCATAGCACTGAGCGCGTTCGAGCTCTGGGAGAATCCACTTTTTTGCTGGCGAGAGGTTGCCGCATGGAAATCACAAGAACCCCTGTCCCTGGATATCGCGATCTGGTTCGAAGAACAGCTCTGCGGACTGTGCTTCGTCAATCCGAACAAAAGCCGCCAACGTATTCGAATCGTACGATTGGAAGGGCGACCCGGAGATTCTCACCCGCTGAAAAATCGTATCGGGACCTTGGCAATGATGGTCATCGATGAGTTCGCCCAAATAGTCGGCAGCAAGTTCATTGAAGTCCAGGAGCCAATGCAGGGAGCAATTCCTGTTTATACAAAGCTCGGCTTCAAATTTGATTTGGAAGGTCGTCTTGTCCTAGCAGTGGAGAGTAAAGTATCGTGAAAACAGTTCAAGTAATGATCAATGAGGGAGGGAGCATGCGCAAATCAGTCAAGAAATCCCCCGCTAAGAAAAGATCAATCAAAACAGAAGAAAAGATTGTGTCATCCGGGCTATCAGCCAATCAGCAGCGCTTTCTGCAGTTACTGATTACAGGCATTGAAGACGAACCCAACGTTCTCGCCGGGCGCCGCTGACTCACAGACAATAAAAAACCGCTCACAAGGAGCGGTTTTTTCATTTCAACATCCGGCCTCAACCAAACAGCCAATACCCCAGCAGAGTCAGCACCACCACCGCCAATACCGGACGCAGGATGCGGTAGGCCTTGGGATTGCGGCGTTTCCACTGTTTGACCACGCCGCTGAACCGGTCGCTGAAGTTCTTGCTCCAGGCGTAGGCCTGGTTAATGCCGCCGACACGTTCATCATCAAGGTTCTGCGGCGCGGTGGCGCGGCCCAGCCAAGCGCTGATGGCGCGGTTGATGCGGGTCATCAGGCGATTGCTCAGCGGGCGTTCGACATCACAGAACAGGATGACGCGGGTCTGTTCGGTTTCGTTCTTGACCCAGTGCACGTAGGTCTCATCGAACATCACGTCTTCACCGTCGCGCCAGGCGTAGACCTGACCATCAACGAAGATCCGGCAATCGTCGGAGTTTGGTGTCGACAGGCCCAGGTGATAACGCAGCGAGCCGGCAAACGGGTCACGGTGCGGGTTCAGATGGCTGCCACCTGGCAACAGCGCGAACATCGCGCCTTTGACGTTAGGGATCGCACTGACCAGCGCCACAGTCTTCGGGCACAGGGTTTCGGCCGACGGCAGCGGTTTGTCGTACCACTTGAGGTAGAAACGTTTCCAGCCCTTCTTGAAGAACGAGCCGAAACCGGCGTCATTGTTCTTTTCGGCGGCGCGGATGTAGCCCTCGTCGAACAGGTGCATGGCCTCGTCGCGAATGGTTTCCCAGTTATCGCGCAGCACATCCAGTTCCGGAAACTTGCTGCGATCCAGATATGGCTTGGACGGAACGCCGGAGAACAGGTACATCAGCGCGTTGTACGGGGCGAACAGCGCCGAGTGGTTGACGAACTGGCGCAGAACCGGCAAACGCGCCTTGCCGCGCAAATGCACATAGAGGATGCTGCCCACAAACAGCAGCAGCACCAATACCTTGGCGGCTAACGAAAAGGTCATCAACGACTCCTTGAATAAAGACAACGCTGCGCAATGCCCTATAGCCGGCATGGCAGCCGGCCATGATAAACACTACCGGCCTCGGGAAAAACCCGCTGAACCCAAGATTCAGTGTTAAGAATTGCGCACCAAAGCATTTATTAGCATAACGATCCTGAACCCTGGCTGATCTGAGTCAATTCGACTACTGCTGATTCTCCTGCTCGGTGAACAGATCGCTGAACAGCATGCTCGACAGATAGCGCTCACCGGAGTCCGGCAAAATCACCACGATGGTCTTGCCCTGCATTTCAGGCTTCTCGGCTAAACGCACTGCCACGGCCATGGCCGCGCCGCAAGAGATACCGCACAAAATCCCTTCTTCCTGCATCAGGCGCAGCGCCATGGCCTTGGACTCGTCGTCAGTGACCTGCTCCACCCGGTCGACCATCGACAGATCGAGGTTCTTCGGCACGAAACCGGCGCCAATCCCCTGAATCTTGTGTGGGCTCGGCTTGATCTCTTCACCCGCCAGCGCCTGGCTGATGACCGGCGAAGACACCGGCTCCACTGCCACCGACAGAATCGGTTTGCCCTGGGTATTCTTGATATACCGCGAAACGCCAGTGATGGTTCCGCCGGTCCCGACGCCAGCGACCAGCACATCGACGGCGCCATCGGTGTCGTTCCAGATTTCCGGGCCGGTGGTTTTTTCGTGGATCGCCGGGTTGGCCGGGTTATCGAACTGCGACGGCATGAAGTATTTGCCGGTGTCGCTGGCAACAATTTCGGCAGCCTTCTCGATCGCGCCTTTCATGCCCTTGGCCGGTTCGGTCAGGACCAGCTCTGCGCCGAGGGCCTTGAGCACCTTGCGCCGCTCGATACTCATTGATGCCGGCATGGTCAGCATCAATTTGTAACCACGGGCGGCGGCGACGAAGGCCAGACCGATGCCGGTATTGCCCGACGTCGGTTCGACGATGGTCATGCCCGGCTTGAGTTTGCCGCTGCTTTCGGCGTCCCAGATCATGTTCGCGCCGATCCGGCACTTGACCGAATAACCGGGGTTGCGCCCCTCGATCTTGGCCAGGATGGTCACGCCGCGCGGCGCGATGCGGTTGATCTGCACCAGCGGCGTGTTGCCGATGGAATGGGCGTTGTCAGCGAAAATACGGCTCATGGCTGGGTCCTTATGCAGCGTTGAATTCAGCCTTTCAAGGTATGCCTGTTGCCGGGCGCAGTCCAGTCGGGTCGAACGTCTGCGCCGCGCCACAGTCAATCGCTTACATCGTTCGGGAATTGTTGCCATGAAGCGTCGTTATAGCTGGCCAATAGGGATTTTTGCCGTCGTGGTTGTGCTGCTGATCGCCCTGCACATCGCCCTGCCCTACGTGGTGCGCGATTACCTGAACGGCAAACTGGCCGACATGGGTGACTACCGCGGCCAGGTGACCGACGTCGATCTGGCCCTGTGGCGCGGCGCCTACCGGATCAACGGCCTGAAGATCGTCAAGGTCGACGGCAAGGTGCCGGTGCCGTTCGTCAACGCGCCCGTGATCGATCTGGCGGTCAGCTGGCATTCGCTGTGGTACGACCATGCCGTGGTGGCGCAGGTGCAATTCTTCAATCCCGAGATCAACTTCGTCGATGGCGGCCCCAACAAGCAGAACTCGCAGACTGGTAAAGGCACCGACTGGCGGGCGCAACTGGGCAAGTTGCTGCCGATCACTCTCGACGAGGTGCAGATCCACGACGGCAAGATCACTTTCCGCAATTTCAACTCCAAACCGCCGGTCAACATGAACGCCAGCAACGTCGAGGCGAGCATCTACAACCTGACCAACGTGGTCGACAAACAGGGCAAGCGCGATGCCCGCTTCGAAGGCAAGGCCAAGCTGCTCGGCCACGCACCACTGGAAACCACGGCCACTTTCGATCCGCTGAGCAATTTCGAGGACTTCCAGTTCCGCCTGCGCGCCCGCGACATCGAACTCAAGAGCATGAACGACTTTGCCTCAGCCTACGGCAAGTTCGATTTCAACGCCGGCCATGGCGACGTCGTCATCGAAGCCCAGGCGAAAAAAGCCCAGGTCACTGGCTACATCAAACCGCTGCTGCGCGACGTCGAAGTGTTCAACTGGCAGCAGGACGTGGAGAACAAGGACAAGAGCATCTTCCGCTCCGTCTGGGAGGCGATCGTCGGCGGCACGGAAACCGTGCTGAAGAACCAGGCCAAAAACCAGTTCGCCACCAAGGTCGAACTCAGTGGCAACGTGCATCAGCAAAACATCAGCGCGTTCGAAGCGTTTTTGCAGATTTTGCGCAATGGCTTTATTCAGGCTTTCAATGCGCGGTATGAGCGGCCTAAGCCGGATGCGGGCTAATTCTTACGATTAACGACATATCGACCAGATTCTTCAGCCGCCAGCGTGGACTTTTGCTGCAATGAGTCCCAACCAAGACAAGCCAAGGCTAATGACCTTGGCACCGCCTCCCGCCCATTACTGTATCGGCTGATGCTGCGGGCACTGACACCCAGCGCCTCGGCTGCCTGATTCAGTGAGAGTCCGGTACGTGCACGCCAATCGATGAAAATCCGAGTGTTTTCATCGACAGTGTTTTGGGCCAGCGCATCCATATAAAGCGTGTCTGCGCCAATCTGTATATCGGGCTCAAGCCATTCGACCGTCCAGCCATTGTCGTCAAGGGTCGCAGCCGCAAACACTTCGGGATCAAGCAATGGTTGCAGACCTGGATAAGCGTGGATGTCTCGGCTCAGGTCAAGGGTCAGATCCTGACCATCAATAAAGGTCAGTTTCAATCGAAAACCTGACAGTGCCTGCACAGCCGTCAGACGAGGCCTTTTCATGGGTAACATCGTTTCCAGTCCTCCAGCAGTTGCGCTTGATGAGCCGCAACCCAAGCCAGCGCTTCCTTGATAATCAGCGGCGGTGCCTTGCCCGTCATGACTTCGACGGTTTCAAGGCTCAGCATCACGTCCACTCCGCCACCGATCAAGTGGACATGGGGTGGCGGGTGATCCTTCTCACGTAACTGAATGCGGTATTTGTCGAGAAATCGGTATTGAGTCGTCATGCCCGACAGGCTATCGCCAAATCGGCGATACCTGAATACTGGCCTCTGGCCGAAACCGAGTCAACATGTGACGCCCCATTCAGAGACTGAATAAGCCGTCTGCGTTCACAGTCGACCGGGCTGCGCGTTATAGTCGGGGCATCCGATTTTTTCGCCCCCGCCCTGCCCGTGCAGGTCGGCGTTACCGTTCGAGGATTAGCAGATGAAGTTCGAAGGCACCCAGGCCTACGTCGCCACCGATGACCTGAAGCTGGCGGTCAATGCCGCCATCACCCTGGAGCGGCCACTGCTGGTCAAGGGCGAACCGGGCACCGGCAAGACCATGCTCGCCGAGCAACTGGCCGAATCGTTCGGCGCCAAGCTGATCACCTGGCACATCAAGTCCACCACCAAGGCCCATCAGGGTCTGTACGAGTACGATGCGGTCAGCCGTCTGCGCGACTCGCAACTGGGCAACGAAAAAGTCCACGACGTGCGCAACTACCTGAAGAAGGGCAAGCTGTGGGAGGCTTTCGAGTCCGAAGAACGGGTGATTCTGCTGATCGACGAAATCGACAAGGCCGACATCGAGTTCCCCAACGACTTGCTGCAAGAACTCGACAAGATGGAGTTCTACGTTTACGAGATCGACGAGACCATCAAGGCCAAGAAACGCCCGATCATCATCATTACCTCGAACAACGAGAAAGAGCTGCCGGACGCCTTCCTGCGCCGTTGCTTCTTCCACTACATCGCCTTCCCCGACCGTAACACTCTGCAGAAAATCGTCGACGTGCACTACCCGGACATCAAGAAGGATCTGGTCAGCGAAGCGCTGGACGTGTTCTTCGACGTGCGCAAGGTGCCGGGCCTGAAGAAGAAGCCGTCGACCTCCGAATTGGTCGACTGGCTGAAGCTGCTGATGGCCGACAACATTGGCGAAGCAGTGCTGCGCGAGCGCGATCCGACCAAGGCCATTCCGCCATTGGCCGGTGCGCTGGTGAAGAACGAACAGGATGTGCAGTTGCTTGAGCGCCTGGCGTTCATGAGCCGTCGCGGTTCTCGCTAAGAGGCTGATGCCATGTTGCTCAACCTGTTCAATGAAATGCGTGCAGCCAAGGTGCCAGTGTCGGTGCGCGAGCTGCTCGACCTGATCAACGCGCTGAAACAGCGCGTGACCTTCGCCGACATGGACGAGTTCTATTACTTGTCGCGGGCGATTCTGGTCAAGGACGAACGGCATTTCGATAAGTTCGACCGCGCGTTTGGCGCCTACTTCAACGGCCTGGAAAAACTCGACGATCACTTGCAGGCGCTGATTCCCGAAGACTGGTTGCGCAAGGAATTCGAGCGCTCGCTGACCGACGAGGAACGGGCGCAGATCCAGTCCCTCGGTGGCCTGGACAAGCTGATCGAAGAGTTCAAGAAGCGCCTCGAAGAACAAAAGGAACGCCACGCCGGCGGCAACAAATGGATCGGCACCGGCGGCACCAGTCCGTTCGGCTCCGGCGGCTTCAACCCGGAAGGCATCCGCGTCGGCGATGCCGGCAAGCGTCAGGGCAAAGCGGTCAAGGTCTGGGATCAGCGCGAGTACAAGAACCTCGACGATTCGGTGGAGCTGGGTACGCGCAACATCAAGGTCGCCCTGCGTCGTCTGCGCAAATTTGCCCGTCAGGGTGCGGCTGAAGAGCTGGACATCGACGGCACCATCGACCACACCGCCAAGGACGCCGGCCTGCTGAATATCCAGATGCGTCCGGAGCGGCGCAACACGGTGAAGCTGTTGCTCCTGTTCGACATCGGCGGCTCGATGGACGCGCACGTGAAGATCTGCGAGGAACTGTTCTCGGCCTGCAAGACCGAGTTCAAGCATCTGGAGTACTTCTACTTCCACAACTTCATTTATGAGTCGGTGTGGAAGAACAACATGCGCCGCACGTCCGAGCGCTTCTCGACGCAGGATTTGCTGCACAAGTATGGCGCCGACTACAAAGTGATCTTCATCGGTGACGCCGCCATGGCGCCCTACGAAATCACCCAGGCCGGCGGCAGCGTCGAGCACTGGAACGAAGAGCCGGGCTACCTTTGGATGCAGCGGTTCATGGAGAAGTACAAGAAGCTCATCTGGATCAATCCGTATCCGAAGGACACCTGGGGCTACACCTCGTCGACCAATATCGTGCGCGATTTGATCGAGGATCAGATGTATCCGCTGACGTTGCGTGGGCTTGAGGAAGGGATGCGATTTCTGTCCAAGTAATCTTTGTTGTCAGTGATGCCCTCTTCGCGAGCAGGCTCGCTCCCACAGGTGAAATGCATTCCAATGTGGGAGCGAGCCTGCTCGCGAAGCCCTTAGCTAATTATGAAACGCTGCAAATACTCGACATGCTCGCGATATGCGACTTCCTGCACCACCGGCCTCAATCGCACCTGCGCCCCCGGCAAACACTGCGCCAGTCGCGCCAGCGCCAACGGCGTCAACGCTCCCAAGCGCGGATAGCCACCAATCGTCTGCCGATCATTGAGCAGCACAATCGGCTGTCCATCCGGCGGCACCTGCACCGCACCCAGCGGAATACCCTCGGAAATCATCGGCCGGCCCTGATACTGCAAGGCCTTGCCCAACAGTCGAATGCCCATGCGATCAGCGCGACTGTCGAGCGTCCACGGACTGTTGAACACATCGAACAGACTCTGCCCGCTGAACTGGCCGATCTGTGCGCCAAGCACCAGATCCAGCGGCGCGTTGAGGCGCAGATCAGGTCGATGCGCCAGCGGCACTTCACGCACCTGCAAAACCGCACCGCGATAACTCAACGTCGCGCCCTTGGTCAGCGGTAACCCCATACCATCCAATCCACCGAGTTTTTCGCGCACCACCGTAGCACTGCTGCCCAGCACCTGCGGCGCGTCGAAACCACCGGGCGCCGCCAGGTAAGCCCGGGCACCGAGCAGCGGTTGAGTGAACTTCAATGTCTGGCCTTTGCCCAGTTTGAAACTGCGCCACGGCGCCAGCGCCTGCCCATCGATCTGCGCACCAAGATCAGCGCCGGCCAGCGCCAGCAGGCAATCCTCCTGCGCCACCACGGCAAACCCGCCGAGGGTGATTTCGATCACCGGCAGATCCAGCGCATTACCGAGCAACCAATTGCCCCAACTCATCGAACTCCAATCCGCTGCGCCGCCCTGGGTCACACCCAAATGGCGCACGCCGAAGCGCCCGGCGTCCTGCAACAGGCACAGCGGCGTGCTGGCTTCAATCGTCAGTCGGCTCATGCCAGCGCCTCCAGTGGCGTGTCATCGCCGCCCAGGTTGACGAACTCGGCGTGGCTCACCGCTTCGAAACGCACGGTGTCGCCGGGTTGCATCAGGCTGTAGCCGTCGCGATGGCGGTCGAACAGTTTCGCCGGGGTGCGGCCGATCAGGTTCCAACCGCCGGGGGACACCACCGGATAAGCCGCGGTCTGCCGTTCGGCGATACCGACGCTGCCGGCCGCAACTTTTTTGCGCGGGGTGTCCAGACGTGGCGCTGCCAGCACCTCTTCCACCAGCCCCATGAAGGCGAATCCCGGGGCGAAGCCGAGGGCAAACACCTGATATTCACGCGCGCTGTGACGGCGGATCACCTCCTCCACCGCCAACCCGCTGCGCTGCGCCAGCAGGCTCAGTTCGGGGCCGACACTCAGGTCGTACCAGACCGGCAACACATGGCACTGGCCGCCGGTGCGCGCATTTGGCGACAGGTCGATCAAGGCTTCTGCGATCAATTCACGCGCCTGACTCGGGCTCAGCGCGGTCAGATCGTAATGCACCATCAACGTGGTGTAGGACGGCACCAAGTCGATCAACTGCGCGCCAAACACCGCGCGCAAGCGCTCACTGGCGGCGAGCATCCACGGCATGTTGGATTCGGCAATTTCATCGAACAGGCGCAGCATCAGGCAGTCGAGGGCCACCGCTTCAATCCGTGGACTCATGGCGCGCTCTGCTGATTCAGGGCCTCGCGAATGCGCTGCACGGCGGCCACCGAACTGGTGTTGTCGCCATGCACGCACAAGGTGTTGGCCTGCAGGTGCAGCGCGCTGCCGTCGCTGGCGACGAGCTCGCCGCCACGGGCGATGGTCAGCGCCTGTTCGATGATTTTTTCTGCTTCGTGATGCACTGCGCCCGGCAGTTGCCGCGAGACCAGTCGACCTGCACTGTCGTAGGCGCGATCAGCGAAGGCTTCGAACCACAGGGTCACGCCGTATTCGTCACCGAGCTGCTGCGCCGCCGAATTGTCGCGGGTGGCCATCAGCATCAGCGGCAACGTGCGATCGTAAGCCGCCACAGCTTGAATCACCGCCCGCAATTGCGCCGGGTTGGCCATCATGTCGTTGTACATCGCGCCGTGGGGTTTGACGTAACTGACTCGCCCGCCCTGCGCCTTGCAGATGCCGTCGAGCGCGCCGATCTGGTAATGCAGGATGTCTTGCAGTTCCTGGGCGGAATAGGCCATGGAGCGCCGGCCGAAACCGACCAGATCCTGATAGGCCGGGTGCGCGCCGATCTGCACGCCGTGGCTCAGGGCCAGGCTGACGGTCTTGCGCATGATGCTCGGGTCACCGGCATGGAAGCCGCAGGCCACGTTGGCGCAGTCGATGAAGGGCATGACCTCGGCGTCCAGACCCATGGTCCAGCTGCCGAAACTCTCGCCGATATCACAATTCAATAGCAGGCGGCTCACGGTGAACACTCCTGTAGCTTCTGGTCTTTTTATCTGTAGGACGCTTGCCCGGCAGGTTATCAGTTACTGCGCATCCAGTTGCTTGCCACGGGTCTCCGGCAGGCTCAGTGCGGCGAGAATCACCACGCCGTAGGACACTGCAGCAAACGCGCCGATCCCAACGCTCAACGGCACCTTCTGGCTGAGCAAGCCGATCAGCAGCGGAAACAAAGCCGCCAGCGCCCGACCGATGTTGTAGCAGAAGCCCTGCCCCGAGCCGCGAATTCGCGTTGGAAACAGCTCGGTGAGAAACGCGCCCATGCCGCTGAAAATTCCCGAAGCGAAGAAGCCCAGCGGAAAGCCCAGCCACAGCATCACCCCGTTGCTGACCGGCATCTGCGTGTACAGCAGAACGATGGTGAACGAGCCGACCGCAAACAGGATGAAGTTCTTTTTACGCCCGAGAAGATCAGTGAGATAAGCGCTGATCACATAGCCGACGTAAGAACCAACGATCACCATCGCCAGATACCCGCCAGTGCCGAGCACGCTCAAACCGCGTTCGTTCTTGAGGAAGGTTGGCAGCCACGAAGTGATCGCGTAGTAACCGCCGAGCGCACCGGTAGTCAGCAGTGACGCACGGAACGTGGTGAACAGCATGCCCGGGGCGAAGATCTCGTAGAACTTCGCCGGATTCTGCGGGGTTTGCGCCGCCTTGGCTTCGCGATAGATCTCCGGGTCTTTCACCAGCCGCCGGACGAAGATCACGAAAATCGCCGGGACGATGCCGAGGATGAACAGCGCACGCCACGCGTCTTCCGGCGGCAACACCGAGAACAGCAGCGCATACAGAATCGCCGTCAATCCCCAGCCCAAGGCCCAACCGCTCTGCACCATACCCACCGCTTTACCGCGATCCTTGGCGCGGATCACTTCACCGATCAACACCGCGCCGGCGGTCCATTCGCCACCGAAACCGAAGCCCATCAGGGTGCGGGCGATCAGCAGCTGTTCGTAGTTCTGCGCGAAACCGCAGAGGAACGTGAAGAAGGCGAACCACAGCACCGTCAGTTGCAGGGTGCGCACGCGGCCAATGCGGTCGGAGAGAATCCCCGCCACCCAGCCGCCGATGGCCGAGGCGATCAGGGTGCTGGTGTGAATCAGCCCGGCCTGTCCGGTGGTGATGCCCCACATGGCGATCAGGGTCGGTACCACGAAGCTGAGCATCTGCGTGTCCATGCCATCCAGGCCATAGCCGATCTTGCAGCTCCAGAAGGTGCGACGCTCTTGCTGATTGATGTTGCGATACCAGTCGAACGGGCCGGGGCGGGCCGTGTTCTTGGGGAGGTCGAGGGTGTCGGGCGCACGCATGGCAAGTCTCCGCAGGCTTTTATTGGTCTTGTTCGAAGTTCCGACGACGCCTATCGTGGGAACCGGATGCGCCGATTTTTCGTCGCCCGGCCCTGTTGCGTCCAACGAATAAAAACCCGCCTTAGGCATAAGAAAAATTTGTCACCCGAGCCGTTGCCATGAACCTGAAGTTTCTCGAGACCTTTGTCTGGGTCGCCCGGCTGAAGAGTTTTCGCCTGACCGCCGACAAGCTGTTCACCACCCAGGCGTCGATTTCCAGCCGCATCGCAGTGCTCGAAGGCGAGCTGGGGGTGAAGCTGTTTCTGCGCGATTCACGCGGCGTCAGCCTGACACCCGAAGGCCTGAAGGTGCTGGATTATGCCGAGCAGATGCTTGATACGATGTCGGCGCTGAAGCAATCGATCGAGACCCGTTCAAGCAAGGTCGGACGGGTGCGCATCGGCGTGATGGACACGGTGATCCACACCTGGCTCAGCCCGTTGGTCGCGCAGATGACCGATCTGTATCCGCGGGTGGAAATCGAGCTGGTGGCGGATACCTCGCTTAACCTCTGCGATCAGCTGCAAAAAGGCTTTCTCGACATCGTTCTGCAAACCGATCTGGTGCGCCACGAAAGCGTGCGCAGCCTCGAGCTGGCCAGCCATCCGCTGGGCTGGATCGTTGCGAGCAATTCGATCTACAACCGTGACTACGCGGACCTCGGTGAACTGGCGCAGGAACGGATCATCACCTACTCGAAAAACTCCCGACCGCATCAGGATCTGCTGGCATTGATGCAGGCCAACGGTGTGCTGGCGCCGCGCCTGAACTGCGTGAATTCGGTGTCGGCGATTACCCGGCTGTTGCGTGATGGTTTTGGGATTGGCGTGCTGCCACCGGTGCTGGTGGCCGAGGAACTGGCGCGGGGTGAACTGACCTTGCTCGACATCGACCAACGCCCGCCGAATCTGCAGGTGGTGGTGTCGTGGCGAGTTGGCGTGCAGTGGGTCGAGGAGATGGTGACGTTGTGTCAGCAGGTGCTGGCGGGGTATGCGCGCAAGGTCGGTGAAAAGTACATCACCCTCACTCAGTAATCACACCTGTGGTGAGGGGATTTATCCCCGATGGGCTGCGCAGCAGTCCTGAAACCTGAGCAATCAGGTTGATCTGACACACCATTGAGGGCCGCTTCGCGCCCCATCGGGGATAAATCCCCTCGCCACGGGGTTTGGCCAGCCTTACAAGCCGCGCACGTCGCGGTCTTCGATCGGCCGGCTCTGGCGCAAACGCCGGCCGCCGAGCACCACCCAGTCAATCAGACGAATCAGGCACTCGATGCCGAACGACAGCAGCAACGCGCCGCTCATGCCCCAGATCATCGCTTCCGGAGTCAGCAGGATCTGGTAGCTGTAGCCGTTCCAGGTTTCCTTGCGAATGTCCGGGTCGGCGGCCAGCACCACTTGCAGAAAGCGGATGTACCACGGCCCCTGCATCGCCTGGAACTGTTTATCCAGCGCCAACTGCCGGTTGAGCAAAGTGCTCAGGCTGTCGGCATCGCTGCGAAACACCGGGTCGTCACTGGCGCGGTAATGCGCGACCAGCGCCTGCAAGTCGCCCTTGAAAAACTGCTCGGCGGTGCCCTGAAAACCGCGCAGACCGGTCTGCGCTTCGATCAGATGGGCTTCGACGCGTTTGGCGTAATCGTTGATGAAACCCGGCACCTGGACACCGATCAACAGGCCCGCCGCAAACAACACCAGCCGTAGATAACTGAGCAACATCGGGGAGAGATCCTTTATTCGGTCGTGCCCTGGCTGACGCATTCGCCGCGTCGCCACAGGCTCCATTGGCCCGGTTGGTAACGGGTCCAGGTTTCGTTTTCGGTCAAAGGCTCGGTGGCGATCACCGTGACCACGTCGTTAGGCGTGGTTTCCGCCTGGAAATCGACGATCACATCGACATCCTTGAGCCGCGCCGGGCCGAACGGTGCGCGCCGGGTGATCTGTGCCAGTTTGGTCGAGCAATAGCAGAACAGCCAGTCGCCGTCGCTGAGCAGGCAGTTGAACACGCCTTTGCTGCGGTATTCGGCACATGCAGCGACCAGATCCGGCAGCAGTACTTCTATATCGACCGGTTCCGGGAATGCTGCACGCACGCGGTTGAGCAAATCGCAGAACGCCGCTTCGCTGTCGGTATCGCCCACCGGGCGGTAGAAACTCTTGATCGGGGTGAAATCGGCGAGCTGGCCGTTGTGCGCAAAACACCAGTTGCGCCCCCACAGTTCGCGGACGAACGGGTGAGTGTTGGACAGGCAGACCTTGCCGACGTTGGCCTGGCGGATGTGGCCGATGACCACTTCGCTCTTGATCGGATAGCGCTGCACCAGATTGGCGACTTCCGATTCGCTGCTCGCGGCCGGGTCCTGAAACAGGCGCAAGCCACGACCTTCATAGAAGGCGATGCCCCAGCCGTCGCGGTGCGGGCCGGTACGCCCGCCGCGCTGCATCAGGCCGGTGAAGCTGAACACGATATCGGTCGGCACGTTGGCACTCATGCCCAGTAGTTCACACATGTGCTGACTCTCGTGATTACAGACGCGGCTCGACGCGCATGCGCTGCGGATTGTTCGGCAATGGCGGGCGACCGTAACGGTCATCACCGGCAGCGCCGAACGGCTGATCGTCGTCGCGATCATCGGCACGCGCCGCCGCTTTGGCCGCCTCGGCCTGCTCGCGGCGGGCGCGCGAGGCGCGTTCGATCGGGAAGCGGATCAGCACGAAAATCAGGTAGATGCCGAACGCAATCATGCCGTACATGAACAGATCGGAAATCGCCCGCCAGGCGTTGTTGCCGACCTTGAAGGCCAGGTCCAGCGCGGTGATGGCGATCGACGGTGCAACCTTGGCTTTCACCGGGTCAATGATGGTCGGGCTGAACAGCAACACTGCCATCAGCACCCGCAGCGGCTCGCGCAGCCAGCGCCACATCCAGCGGGTCAGGCGCATCCATACCAACAGGCAGCCCACAGCGGCAAAGGCGTAGAGGCCCCAGGCGATCAGATAGTCGTTCTCGGTCATGGTGTCCATGGCAAGGCAGGCAAAGAGGCGCTTATAGTAACGACTTTTCGCCCGTCAGGCTTGTCCCAATGCCAGACGGCCCGCAGCATACCCTGTGGGAGCGAGCCTGCTCGCGAAAGCGCCGGGTCAGTGAAACAAATGTCATCTGACAGAACGCTTTCGCGAGCAGGCTCGCTCCCACAGGGGCTGAGGCGGTTTCAACAACCGCGAACACCATTATTCCGAATACTGTCCGAGAGCCTTCCATGCCCGAATCCGCCCACGTCACCCGCGCCCCGATCGCCCGCAAGGCGGCCGGTGCCGACCCGTATGCCTGGCTGCAGGAACGCGACACCGACGCGGTGCTCGACTACCTCAAGGCCGAAAATGCCTATCAGGAAGCGCAAACCGCCGATCAGGCCGGCCTGCGCGAGAGCCTGTTCGAAGAGATCAAGGGCCGGATCCTCGAAACCGACCTGTCCCTGCCCTCGCCATGGGGCCCGTATCTGTATTACACGCGCACCACGGCGGGTGACGAGTACGCCCGCCATTACCGTTGCCCGCGTCCGGCCGACGACAGCCTGACCCTCGACGAAAGCCGCGAGCAACTGCTGCTCGACCCGAACGTTTTGGCCAACGGCGGCTTCTTCTCGCTCGGCGCGTTCAGCATCAGCCCGGATCACCAGCGTCTGGCCTACAGCGTCGACGCCTCGGGCGACGAGATCTACACGCTGTTCGTCAAGGAGCTGGCCAATGACAAGGTCAGCGAGCTGGAATTCGAAGACTGCGACGGCAGCATGACCTGGGCCAACGACAGCCTGACGCTGTTCTTCGGTGTGCTCGACGACACCCATCGCCCGCACAAACTGTTTCGCTATCGCCTCGACGGCACCGCCGCCGAAGAGGTGTTCCACGAGCCGGACGGGCGTTTCTTCCTGCATTGCTACCGCTCCAGTTCCGAGCAGCAATTGCTGCTGACCCTGGGCAGCAAGACCACCAGCGAAGTCTGGGCGCTGGACGCGCATCAGCCGCACCTGCCCTTCACTTGCCTGGCGCCACGGGTCGAGGATCACGAATACGACGTCGACCACGGCGCACTGGATGGCGTATGGACCTGGTTCATCCGCACCAACCGTGACGGCATCAATTTCGCCCTGTATCAGGCGCCGGACACCGGTGTGGTACCGAGCGAAGCCGACTGGCAGAACCTGATCCCGCACAGCGACACGGTGATGCTCGACGGCGTGACGCTGAACACCGCGGCCATGACCCTGAGCCTGCGCGAAGGCAGTCTGCCGATCATCGAAGTTCATCCACAAGGCCAGACACCGTATCGCGTGCAATTGCCGGACGCGGCCTACAGCCTCTATGTGCAGAACAGCCTGGAGTTCGAGAGCGACCGCATCCGTCTGCGTTACGAGGCGCTGAATCGTCCGGCGCAGGTGCGCCAATTGCTGCTGGCCAGCGGCGAGCAAACCGTCCTGAAAGAAACCCCGGTGCTCGGCCCGTTCGACGCCGACGCCTACGTCAGCCAACGCCTGTGGGCCACCGCGCCGGACGGCACGCAGGTGCCGATCAGTCTGGTGATGAAACGCGAAATGGTCGGCAAACCAGTGCCGCTCTACCTGTACGGTTATGGCGCCTACGGTTCCAGCCTCGACCCGTGGTTCTCCCACGCACGCCTGAGCCTGCTGGATCGCGGCATGGCCTTCGCCATCGCCCACGTGCGTGGCGGTGGTGAGCTGGGCGAGGCGTGGTATCGCGCCGGCAAACAGGAACACAAGCACAACACCTTCAGCGACTTCATTGCCTGCGCCGAATTCCTGATCCTCAACGGCATCACCACCGCCGAGAAACTGGCGATCAGCGGCGGCAGCGCTGGCGGCCTGTTGATTGGCGCGGTGCTCAATCAGCGCCCGGACCTGTTCGGCGTGGCGATTGCCGAAGTGCCGTTCGTCGACGTGCTCAACACCATGCTCGACCCGGACTTGCCGTTGACCGTCACCGAGTACGACGAGTGGGGCAACCCTGAAGAGCCGGAGGTCTACGAGCGGATCAAGGCGTACGCGCCGTACGAAAATGTCACAGCGCAGGATTACCCGGCAACCCTGGTCATCGCCGGCTACAACGACAGCCGCGTGCAGTACTGGGAAGCGGCCAAGTGGGTGGCGAAACTGCGCGCGACCAAGACCGACGACAACCTGCTGCTGCTCAAGACCGAACTCGACGCCGGGCATGGCGGAATGAGCGGGCGTTATCAGGGATTACGTGACGTAGCGCTCGAATATGCATTTGTGTTCAAGGTTTTGGGCCTGGCCTGAGGAACTCCGTCGGTCACTTGGGTCTTAACTCCAGACCCAAGGGGCCGATACATCACAGATCCCTGTAGGAGTGAGCCTGCTCGCGATAGCGGTGTATCAGTCACCGGTGATGTGAATGACAGACCGCTATCGCGAGCAGGCTCACTCCTACAAGGGTCCGTGTAGTGCCTTGAAAATGTGAAAACAATAAAGACCGCAATGACATGTCAGAACCCACCCTGCTGAACAACGAAATTCGCGACTGGCTGATGGACTGTGGCCTGTTCGATCAATTGCAACTGGCGGACTTTGCCGCGGCCTCGGGCTACTTCAGCATCAGCACCGTGGCCGAAGGCGAGGCGATTTTCCGCGAGGGCGATGCCGGCAGTTTCATGTGCATCCTCCACACCGGCCAGGTCGCGGTGCAGAAGACTGGCCCCGACGGCCAGGTCATCACCATGGCCACCCTGCGCAGCGGGCGGGCGTTCGGGGAAATGGCGGTGCTCGATGGTGAGCGCCGTTCGGCCACCTGCATCGCCGCGAGCAACTGCCAACTGCTGAACCTGGGCAAGGACTCGCTGGAAAAAATGCTCAACGACGCGCCGAAGATCGCCGCGAAAATCATCCGCGCCCTTGCCGTGTCACTCTCCAAACGTTTGCGCATGGCCGACGGCCAACTGGCGGCGCAACAGGTTTAACCGCCGGGGGATTTGACCTTGGTGCCGCTCGGCTCGATGCCCGGCACCGGTTGATCCTTGCTCGGCGGGCTGGGCATTTCGATCGGCACCAGCGGCGGGCTACCACTGCCGGCACCGGCCTTCGGTGCGCTGATCGGGGTGATTTGCGGATACGGGGTCGGCGTGGCGGTTCCCGGCGAGCCGGGTTGCGGCGTCGGGCTGACCGGAATGGTCTGCTGCGCCTGCACTGCAGTAATCGAGAGCGCGGCCAGGGCAATGACCGTTAGAATGGTGCGCTTCATCAAGGGCTCCGTTTGGCCTTTAGTCTGCGCTCAGGCTACTCCCAACGGGCCTGCTTGCCTTCCCCCTTGTAGAGATTTCCATGAAACGTTTCGTTCTGCTCGACACCACGCCGATCCCTGACAACGGTGGCGCCCTGTGCCTGTTCGAGTATGGCGAGGATTTCGTCATCAAGATCCAGGGTGGCGACGGCGGGCAATTGATGAACACCCGCATGCACGGTTCCGAAGATGCACTGGCCGAGATCCCTTGCCGCAAGGTCGCCGGCCGGCCGAATTCGCGGGTGTTGATCGGCGGTTTGGGCATGGGGTTCACCCTTGCCTCGGCGCTCAAACATCTGGGCAAGGGTGCCGAAGTGGTGGTCGCCGAACTGGTGCCCGGTGTGGTCGAGTGGAATCGCGGGCCGCTCGGGGAAAAATCCGGGCGACCGTTGCTCGACCCGCGCACAGTGATCCGTCAGGACGACGTGGCCAGGGTCCTGCAAAGCGAGCCGAACGGCTTCGACGCAATCATGCTCGACGTCGACAACGGCCCCGAAGGCCTGACCCAGAAGGCCAACAGCTGGCTGTACTCCGCCGCTGGCCTCAACGCCTGCGCCAAGGCCCTGCGGCCCAAAGGTGTGCTGGCGGTGTGGTCGGCCAGTGCTGACCGGCAGTTTTCCGACAAATTGAAGAAGGCCGGGTTCAAGGCCGAAGAAGTCCAGGTCTTCGCCCACGGCAACAAGGGCACCCGCCACACGATCTGGATTGCCGAGAAGCTCAAGGGCTGAGCTAAACTCTGCACATAACCGTCATTAGTCTTTTACAAAGGTGAACCCATGAGTTCGTCCACCCCGACCAACACGTCGAAGCTCAATCGCATCCTTGCCGACAACCAGCGCGACAAGGAAATGGGCTACCGCGACAAGGCCCTGAAGATGTATCCGCACGTCTGCGGCCGCTGCGCCCGTGAGTTCTCCGGCAAGCGTCTGAGCGAACTGACCGTGCACCACCGCGATCACAACCACGACAACAACCCGCAGGATGGCTCGAACTGGGAACTGTTGTGCCTGTATTGCCACGACAACGAACACTCGCGGTACACCGACCAGCAATATTTCGGCGACGGCTCGCTGAGCACACCGAAAATCGCCAAGGCGACGCATAACCCGTTTGCCGCCCTCGCCGGGTTGATGAAAAAAGAAGATTAAAGTTCTTCATTGGCCCGACTGGCCCCTTCGCGAGCAAGCTCGCTCCCACACTGGATCGGTGTCATACACAAAACCACTGTGGGAGCGAGCTTGCTCGCGAAGGCGGCCGTTCGGGCACCGATAATCCGAGGTCTGACCACAACCGCCCAATCCCCGTATAATCGCCCTCTTTTTCCCGAAGGCACCCCGCTCGTGGCAGACAAACGTTACAGCTGCATTGGTTTGTACAACCCCAAATCACCGGAGAACGTCGGTTCGGTGATGCGCGCCGCAGGCTGTTACGGCGTGGCGTCGGTGTTCTACACCGGCAAGCGCTATGAGCGCGCCGCCGATTTCGTCACCGACACCAAGCGCGTGCACTACGACATTCCGCTGATCGGCATCGACGACCTGAAAAAGATCCTCCCGCTCAACTGCGTCCCGGTCGCCGTGGAACTGGTCGAGGGCGCCCGCCCGTTGCCCGAATACACCCACCCGGATCGTGCGCTGTACATCTTCGGCCCGGAAGACGGCTCGCTGGATAAAGAGATCCGCGACTGGTGCGAAGACGTCGTGTACATCCCGACCACCGGCTGCATGAATCTGGCAGCCACGGTCAACGTCGTGCTCTACGACCGCATGGCCAAGGGCCTGAATACCCGCTCCGGGCCGAAATTCCGCTGAAACGTCGCACATCCGATGGAACGAGCCGGCCGCTGCGGCAGTCAGCTTATCTATCTATTGCACATTGCCTGGGAGACAGATCATGACCGAACTCAAACGCGTCCAACGTATCGATTCCACCCCGTTCCAGAGCCCGACCGAGCAGAACGTCCAGGGCTGGGAGCGCATCGGCTCGCTGGCCGGTGGCGTCATCATGGTCGGCAAAGGCCTGCGCCGTGGCGGCGTGTTCGGTCTGATTCAGGTGGCGATTGGCGGCGTGGCGATGGCCCGTGGCATCACCGGGCACAGCTCGGTGAAAAGCCTGCTGGAGAAAAGCCGTGAGGACATGAATAACGTGCGGGCGAAGATCGAACGGGCCGGGGAAGAACTGAGCCAGCTCAAGGCCAATGCCGAAGCGGCGACCAGCACCGCGACAGTGACCGGCAATGATTCGGTGAAATCGCCGAAGGCTGGGGTTTGAGCCTGAATTTTCGGTGAGGCTTCTGGCCTCTTCGCGAGCAAGCCCGCTCCCACATTGAAAGCTGGAATGCGATCAAAAGTGGGAGCGGGCTTGCTCGCGAAGGCGGTATTACTGAAGTAATGCGCTATCGAGGACTTTGGAAGACTCGCCCAGAACACTCTCGGCCAGTTGCACAAACTCCTTGGTACTCACCGTCCCCAGATGCATCGCCCCGCGCAACACATCATCCAGCGAACGTTTGTTGCGCGTCTTCAAGCGAATCTCGCGATCCAGTTCCTGCAAGACAATCACCGCTTTTGCAAGCTGCGCCGCACTGATCTGTTCGCCGCGCAGGGTCGTGACTTTCTGACTGTCCTTGGTCAACTTCGCCTGCAACGCCTGATAGCGCTCATCGCTCATGCCCCCGGCACGCCGCAGCAGTTCGATCGCGTAGTACTCGGCAAAGCCTTCGCTGATCCAGTCACTGCGCTGCTCGTCATTGATGCGCCCGAACACCTGCGCCAGCTCACGTACCAGCGCACTGCTGCCGCTCTCGCTGACCAGTGGCAACCGCGTGTTCACGTAAATGGACTCATGTGCGCCGAGGCTGCCGCGCCACATCGGGTCGTTGGCGCCGACGATCAGCAGTTTTTTCGGATGCCGGGGATAGACTGCTTGCACCTGCGGCCAGACGAACGTCAGCAGCGTCAGCACATCCAAGCGACGCATGCCCTGCCCTTGCGGTGAGGCCACGGTGACTTCGGTTTCGCCCAGGCGGGTGCGGCGGCTGCCAAGGTGACCGGCGAGCATCCAGCCGGTCGGGCGGTCGAACAGGCGTGAGGGGTTGTCGATGCGGAATTTGTTCTTGCCGATGCGTGGCCAGGCGGTTTCGACGCTTTTCCAGCCTTCAGGCAATTCGAATTGCAGGCGCGCGACCAGTTCGGTGCCGTCCTGTTGATCGAGCGTTGCAGGGGGCACCAATTCGTCGCCGCGCATCAACGCCCAACTCGGGGTCATGCGCGTGTCGAACGTGCCGTTCTTGCGACCGTGGCTGATGCGTACGCGGTAAGTCAGGCTGGCCTTTTCGCTCGCGGGCCGCCACACGCCACGGGCCAACTTGCCCGGGGTCAGCAGCCACTGGCCGTCGGCCTTGAAGTCGCTGTAATGGCTGCCATCGCCAAGGTCAAAGTCGAGGCTGCGCACCGCTTCGCCTTTGGCCAGGGTCAGGCGTACTTCGGCCTGATCGCTTTGCGGCAGCAGACGCACGTGGTAATCCAGATCGACTTTCTTTGCCGCCCACACTGGTGCGCTTAGCGCCAGCAGGCCGATCAGCGATGCCCGCAGCAATCCCCCAGCCATACACACTCCTTGTTGAATCCTGGAAACCCTTGGTGCTTAACCAGCCCGGAAAATCAGGTGATCTTCCCAGTCGTCCTCCGGCACACTGCCTTCGGCGAGCATGCGCCCGGACTGGGAAATCCGTTCGTGGTGCACCGCGTCACGATCGCCGCACACCAGGTGGTGCCACAACGGCAGATCCTTGCCTTCGCTGACCAGACGATAACCGCAGGTCGGCGGCAGCCATTTGAATTCTTCAGCCTGGCCCGGAGTGAGCTGGATACAGTCCGGGACAAACTTGATGCGATTCGGGTAGTCGCTGCACTGGCAGGTCTTCAGGTCCAGCAGTTTGCAGGCGATGCGCGTGTAATAAACGCTGTTGTCTTCTTCATCTTCGAGTTTCTGCAGGCAGCACAGACCGCAGCCGTCGCACAGCGATTCCCATTCCTCGTGATCCAGTTGCTCGAGGGTTTTGCGTTTCCAGAACGGTTCGACTATGGCGGCCATGGTTCAAGCATCAACATCAGGTGGTGAAAAGGCCGCCAGTCTAGTGCCCAAGGTCTTGCGGGCCAAGCGCTGGCGACTGTCGGTAAATCGCGCTTGTCAGCCGAATCGCCGCCCAGTAGGGTTTTGCCACGAATTCATGACTCAAACACAGCAAGGAATCTTTCGATGAGTGCCAACCCTCGCGTCGCCGATTACGCCATTCACCCGCAGTTCACCGACCGCTGGTCGCCCCGCGCCTTCACCGGCGAAGCGATCCCGGAAGAAACCCTGCTGAGCTTTTTCGAAGCCGCACGCTGGGCGCCGTCGGCCTACAACTCGCAGCCATGGCGCTTTCTGTATGCGCGCCGTGACACGCCGAACTGGGAACGCTTCCTGGGTCTGCTGAATGAATTCAACCGCAGCTGGGCGCAACACGCTTCGGCGCTGGTGATCGTGATTTCGAAAACCACCTTCACCGCACCCGGTGCCAGCGAAGAGTCCCCGGCGCTGTGGCACACCTTCGACACCGGCTCGGCCTGGGGCCACCTGGCGCTGCAAGCGAGCATCAGCGGCTGGCACACCCACGGCATGGCCGGTTTCGATCAGGAGCTGACCCGCAAGGAGCTGAATATTCCTGAAGGTTATGCGCTGCATGCGGCGGTCGCTGTCGGCAAGCTGGGTGACAAGGCGACCCTGGCCGAATACCTGCAGGCTCGTGAAATGCCGAGCCCGCGTCGCCCGCTGAGCGAGCTGGTGGCGGAAGGCGACTTCACCCTCTAAGCCAGCACAAAAACAAATGTGGGAGCGAGCCTGCTCGCGAAAGCGGTGTGTCAGACAACGATGATGTTGGCTGACACTCCCCCTTCGCGAGCAGGCTCGCTCCCACAGTTTACTCGGCGAACATTCAGTAACCGCGGTTGAAATCCACTTCCCCGCGCAACGCTTCTCCCGCTTGATACGCCTTCAGGTTTTCGACGAACAACTGCACCATCAACGCCGGCGACGTCGGTGCCGAACTGTGCCCGGTCAGCAGCAGGCCCCAGGCGGTCCAGAACGGATGGCGTTGCGGCAACGGCTCCTGACGGCAGACGTCGATCACCGCGCCCGCCAGATGCCCTTCCTTCAGGGCTTCCACCAGATCCGCATCAACCACCGCCACGCCGCGCCCAACGTTGATGAACAACCCGGTCGGCTTGAATTGCTTGAACAGCGCCGCGTCGTAAATGTCGTGGGTGTGCTCGGTATTCGGCAGCAGATTGACCACGTAATCGACCGCGCCCACCAGCTGTGGCAGATCCGCCATCGAGCCGACTTCGACGAACGGCGCCTGCTCGCGCGCGCTGCTGGCGATGCCGTACAGCTCGACGCCAAACGGCAGCAGAAACTGCGCCACGCTCTGGCCGATATCGCCGGTGCCGACGATCAACACCTTGCGCCCGACCAGACTCTGGCCGGTGCGGTTGTCCCACTTGCGCTCGACCTGGCTGACCAGGCGCGCCAGAACTTCACGCTCGTGGCCAAGCATGTAGGTCAGCACGTATTCGGCCATCACCTGACCGAAGATTCCCACCGCGCGGGTCAGGCGATAATCGCGGCGCAAGCCGTCAGCGAGCAGCGGCGTGATGCCGGCCCAAGTCGATTGCAGCCATTGCGGCTGATGGCCCTGACGCAGCAGGGTCGCCAGCAGATCCGGCTGCCCCAGCCACACCGGGCAATCGGCCGCCTGCCGGGCCAGTTCGGCGGAGTCGCCACTGGTCAGTACTTCAAGCTCGGGGGCCGCCTGACGCAGCAGCCGGGCGTACACCGCGTGGTCGTGTTCAGCAATCAGAACGCGCATCTTCAAACCTTTCGCAAACCGTGCAGGCAACCGCCGAAGGAGTCGCGCTCCTTCGTGGCGGTCGTCGCCGTAAAATCAGTTCCAGGGTGGCAAGAGGCCCAGAGCAGGGCCTCGCAGATCAGACCGGGTCGTTACGTCGCAGCAATTCTTCGGGCAGGTGTTCGATGTACTCGTCCTCGGCCGGTGGCATCTGCAGGTGATAGCCCTGCTTGTCGAGGTTTTCCAGGACCACGACGATGTCCTCGCTGGCCAGCTTGCGCTCAGGCGACAGCACCAGATCGAAGGCATGTTTCGGCTTGCCGAACGCCAGCATCAGGGGCTCCGGCACACGCTCCAGAGCATCGCTCTTGAGCACATAAAGGTACATTCCGCTTCGCTTGGAGCTTTGATAAATGGAGCAAATACGTTTCAAGGCTGTTCTCCGGCGGTGGCCAGGCTGTCGAGCAGCTTCTGGCCCATGAGTTCGCGGCGCCAGCCACGCAGCGACTCAGGCAATTGATAAGGACCCTCGGGGAAGCCACTTTTAACCAGCGCTTCGAGGGTTTTCTTGCGCAGCATCAGTTCCGGGGCGATGCCCAGGCGTTCGGCTTCGACCTGGCCGAGGGCGCGCAGTTGCTTGATCAGCGCAGCCGCTTCGACCGGCAATGGCTCCGGCACCGCCGGCGGCCATTGATCAGGCCCCACACTGCCAGAGCGCTTGATCAGATCAAGCAGAAATTGGCCGTCCTGACGCACGGTACGCGGGTGCATGTCTTCGATCTTGCCCAACGCGGCGAGGTTGTCCGGCTGCGTGCGGGCCAGCGGCCACAGCGAGTGCTCACGGACGATGCGGTTGCGCGGCAGATCACGGGCACGCGCTTCTTTTTCACGCCAGGCGCACAGTTCACGCAGCACCGCCAGTTGCGCGCGGGACAGTTTCCACGCAAGTTTGGCTTCGCGGTAGACCTCGTACGGGTCGGTCTCGCGGCGCAGGTTGGCGACCAGTTCGGCGCCGTCCTCCAGCACCCAGGCGAATTTGTCGTCGGACAGCTTCGGTCGCAGCTGTACGAAAACTTCCGCCAGATGCACTGCGTCTTCAGCGGCATAGCTGATTTGTGTGTCGGAAAGTGGACGCTGCAACCAGTCGGAGCGGGTTTCGCCCTTCGGCAACTCAATGCCCAGCACTTCCTGCACCAGCCGCGAATAGCCCATCGAGAACCCGAGGTTCAGGTAGGCCGCCGCCAGTTGCGTGTCGAACAACGGCGCCGGCAGGCTGCCGGTCAGACGCAGCAGCACTTCGAGGTCTTCGCTGCAGGCGTGCAGGACTTTGAGCACCGCCGGGTTTTCCAGCAACGCCGCCAGCGGTTGCCAGGCGTCGATGCTCAGCGGATCGATCAGGTAGGCGCGTTTGCCGTCGCCGACCTGCAGTAAACCGGCAATCGGGTAGAAGGTGTCGACCCGCATGAATTCGGTGTCGAGGGCAACGAACGGCAGTTGCTGCCACTCGGCGCAAAACTGCGCGAGGCTTTCGTTGTCGCGAATCCAGTGAATATCGATGGCCACACGGCTCTCCCTTGAAGAATGGCGCGCAGTATATATCGCCGCCGGCGTTTTACGCGCCTGCGCTGGGCCAGAGCTGTAACGAAATGTCCTGCCAGAAAGAAAGAATAGTCTTACAGCGTGGTCAGCAAGAGGAATCCGAACCTCCCCATGTAGGAGAGCCATATTCAATTTTTAAATAATGCTCGGGAAATCTGATTTGCCGACAAGTGCTGCGCGCCGCCTAATCGACAGCCTCCGCAATCCAGAGTCTGCCGATGGAACACGTCCGCGCCCCCGCTCGCCCCGCTGCTTGGCTGATGTTCGGGATCATTCTCGTCGCACTCAATATGCGCCCATCCATGGCCGCCGTCGGGCCTTTGCTGTCGGCGATTCGTGGCGATATCCCGCTGAGTTTCAGCGTGGCTTCGCTGCTGACCATGCTGCCAGTGATGGCGATGGGGCTGGCGATGTTTTTCGGTATCGGCATCAGCCGGCGCCTGGGCGAGCAACGCACGGTGATCCTGTCATTGTTGATCATCGGCCTGGCGACGCTGTCGCGGCTGGTGCTCGATTCGGCACCGCAGTTGATTGGCAGCGCGGTGCTGGCCGGGATGGGTATCGCCCTGATTCAGGCGCTGATGCCGGTGCTGATCAAGTCACGCTTCCCCGACCATGTGGCGCTGTGCATGGGCCTGTATGTCACATCGATCATGGGCGGCGCCGCGCTGGCCGCCTCATTTTCGCCGCTGGTGCTGGGGCAGACCGGCAGCTGGCGCATCGGCTTGGCGATCTGGGCGGCACTGTCCTTGCTCGCGTTGCTGGTCTGGTGGACACAGTCGATCCCGTCATCCCTCCAGATCACGCCTGTAGGAAAAGAGTCCTTCACGCGTAATTCCCGCGCCTGGCTGCTCGCCATCTTCTTCGGCCTCGGCACGGCGTCCTACACCTGCGTACTCGCCTGGCTGGCGCCGTACTACGTGGAACAGGGCTGGAGCGAACAGCAGGCCGGGCTGCTGCTGGGTTTTCTGACCGCCATGGAGGTGATTTCCGGGCTGGTGACGCCGGCCATCGCCAATCGCAGCCGTGATCGCCGTGCCGTCCTGGCAGCGTTGCTGCTGCTGATCATCGGCGGGTTCTGCGGATTGATCCTCAGCCCGCAACACCTCAGCCTGTTGTGGCCGTGCCTGTTGGGGCTGGGGATTGGCGGCCTCTTCCCCATGAGTCTGATCGTCTCCCTCGATCACCTCGACAGCCCGCAGCGCGCCGGCAGCCTGACCGCGTTCGTGCAAGGCATCGGCTACTTGATCGCCGGGCTTTCGCCGCTGCTGGCCGGAATCATCCGCGACCGGCTCGGCAGCTTTGAATGGGCCTGGTGGTCGCTGACCGCAGTGATGGTGGTGATGCTGCTGATAGTGCTGCGCTTTGACCCTCGGCTGTACGCCCGACACATCCGTTGAAGCCGAATGCCGCCGCTGGGCTAGAGGCCTCTTGCCATCTTTTTGCGGTTTATTTGTCGACGTCGTGTTGCTAAAAGTTTCTGTCCCACTGGCGACATTGAAACGTCCTACAGGGCTTTGTCCTGGCACCATCGTTCCGCTACGATCATGCGCACACGTTTGCGCGGATTCAGCGCAAGGAGCACAGCGGGACGGAACGGATGCTGAACAGTAACTTGCTTCGAAAGCTCGACATGCAGGACCTCATGGTGTTTATCGCCGTGTATGAGCAAAGCAGCGTCACGGATGTCTCGGAGACGCTGTGCGTCAGCCAGTCCACTGTCAGCTATTGCCTGAAAAAATTGCGCACCAGTTTCGAAGACGAGTTGTTCATCAACACCCGCACGGGCATGCGTCCCACCTACAAGGCCGGCACCATGTACGGCCATGTGCAGAAGATCCTCGAAAGCATCAACCTGTGCCACGCCGGCGCCCCGGCCTTCGATCCGACCCGGCAAGCGGTGACCTTCAATATCTGCGCCCCGGAATACTTCGAGCAATTGGTACTGCCACGGCTGTTGAAGCGTTTCGACTTCGACGATTTGCCGGTGGTGGTCAACATGCACAAGTTCGAGACCGATGTGCCCGCCGACGAACTGCGCGACGGCAGCCTCGACCTGGTGATCTGTTTCGGCCCCAACTTCCACCGCAGCCACACCGACCTTAAATCGCGGATGCTGCTGGAGGACGATCTGGTCTGTGTCTTCGACAAACGCGCCACGCCGCTGGAACCGCGCCTGAGCCTGCAGGCCTTCACCGAGCGGCGCCATGTGTTCCCGACACCGTGGACTTCCACCACCAACATGGTCGATGGCTGGCTGGCGCGTCAGGCGCAGAAACGGCAGATCGTCGCGCGTTCCAACAGCTACAGCGCGGCATTGAAGATGATCACCGGCACCGATTTCATCCTCACCCTGCCCCGGCGCATCCAGCGTCTGCTGACCAACGACGCGGTGTTCAATCACTGCGAGGCGCCGAACGGCCTGCCGGGGTTCACCCTCGACATGCAATGGAGCCAGAACGCCGATCAGGACAGCGCCAACGTCTGGCTGCGCGAGCAGGTGATCAAGGTGTGCAGTGAGCTGGAAGCGGCCTGAGTCCTACATGCCGATGGCGGTCTTGGTGTAGGAATCGCGGTCGATATCGAGCAACTCCACACACAACTGCACTTCGACCCCGGCCGGCCATTCGCACAGATCCTGCAACACCGCCAGCAGGCTGTCCGAGAGCTGCTTCTTGATCTGCGGCGAACGACCGCTGAGCAGCGCCAGCTTCACATGGATGAAAGCACGCTCACCCATGCCGGTACCGACCTTGAAGGTCTCGACCTTCACCGCCCGGCTTTTGATATCGAACTCCGCAGCGAACTGACCGGAACCCACCAGGGCGTTATTGAGCCGGATCAACGCCACATCAGCGTTCAACTGCGGCAGGTTGGCGGTGTATTCCATGTGCAGGTGTGGCATGGGGTGCTCCAGTCAGTCGGCAGAAAGGTCGTACATATACCACAGCGCTGCCCTACTCTCCTTTGGCTTTTTCCGAGGTTATCGAGGCCGACGCCTGACGCAATGCCAGGCTTTCCCACAGCGCCACCAGCACCACGATCGCCGTGGTCAGCGCCCCGAGCACCAGCGCCGAAAACCAGTGATTCAACGCCAATGGCAGCGCCAGCATGAGCAACACCAGCCCCGCCAGATGCGACAACGGCGGCAGCGGTCGGTCGGACATGACCCACTTGAACAGCGCATTGCCCAACAGAAACAGCCATGGCCCGCCCACGATCACCAGGATCCCGGCGTCACTGGCGTGATCCGGATGCACCAGCACCAGTTCGTCGGCCACCGCACTGACAATCACCCCGGCAACAATCAGCACGTGCAGGTAGGTGTAGGCGATGCGCGCCTGGCGCCCGGGATCGCTCGAATGCGCGATGCGGTGATGCGCGCGCTCGGCGCCGCTGTCGAAGTACACCCACCACATGCCGATGCTGCCCAGCACCGCTACCAGAAACGCCATGACTCCGGTGGCGCTCAGCGTCAGTTCAGCGAACGTCGCACCGGTGACCAGCAACGATTCGCCCAGGGCGATGATCACGAACAGCGCGCAGCGCTCGGCCATGTGATTGCCTTCGACGTTCCAGTCACTCAATGACGAACGCCCCAGCCCCGGCACCCAGAAATACAGCGACGGCGAGATCAGCTCGATCAGCAGCGCCAGCGCCCAACACAGCAGACGTTGCTGCCCGTCAAGAAAGGCCCCGGCGATCCAGAACACGCCGGAGCACATCAACCACGCCAGAATTCGCTGGAAGTTGCGGGTCATGCTCAGCGACTCGCCACGCACCGCCCAGATCGCAAACAACGTGCGCCCGACCTGCATGAACACGAACGCCGAGGCAAACATCAGCCCGCGCTCGGTGAAAGCCTTGGGGATCGAGGACGACAGCAACAGACCGGCGATCATCAGCCCGAACAGGCCGAGACGGATCGGCAATTTTTCCGGGTCGAGCCAGTTGGTGATCCACGAAGTGAAAATCCACACCCACCACACCGCGACCATCAACAGCGCCACCTGCACCGCGCCCAGGATCGACAAATGCGCGAGCAACGAATGCGAGAGCTGAGTCACGGCAAACACGAACACCAGATCGAAAAACAACTCGACCATGCCGACCTTGCCACTGTCGAGACTGCCGCGCCCACGCAGCAACGATCGGGAAATGCTCATCGGACAAGTCTCCAGCCGGGGTCTTTGCCATTGAGCAAAGCAGCCCGACCAGACGAACGCAAACCCTTGTAGGAGTGAGCCTGCTCGCGATGGAGTCGTGTCAGACAACATCAATGTCGACTGACACACCCTCATCGCGAGCAGGCTCACTCCTACAGGGGAGATTTGTGGTGGGATTCAGGGCGCGGTCAGTGGCCGTTCGCTCATGAACGCTTCAAGCCGCGAACGCAGCCAGCGCTCGGCCGGATCGCTATCGACGTGGCTGAGCCAGACCATCGACAGATCCAGCATCGGCGTCTTGAACGGAAACGGTTCCTTGAACAACAGCCCGGAGGCAGCCATGGCTTCGGCGGTGTAGTCCGGCAGGCTGGCGATCAGGTCGGTGCCGGCCAGCAATGCCGGCAGCGCACTGTATTGCGGCACCGACAACACCACATGCCGGGTGCGGCCGATTTCCGCCAGCCACTCATCGGCATAGCCGCTGATGTTGGCGGTGTGCGACACCAGTACGTGTGGGCGCGAACAGTATTCATCGAGGGTCAGCGGCGAATCCGAGGCGTCGGCGCGCAGAATGCTTGGCTGGATATGCCGCAGCAGTTTGCGCTTGGCATTTGCCGGCAGGCCCCGGGTCTGACTGATGCCGACGGTGATGTCGCCGGCGGCCAGCAGGTCGGGGATGCGCCAGTAGTCGACGTGTTGCACCACGAACACTACGCTGGGTGCTTCCTGACGCAGCGCCCGCAGCAACGGTGGCAGCAGGCCGAATTCGACGTCATCGGACAGGCCGATCCGGAACGTCATGTTGCTCACGGCCGGGTCGAAATCGTGAGTCAGGCTCAGCGCCACCGACAGTGAGTCGAGGGCCGGCGACAGGTACTTGAACAGCTCTTCGGCCCGGGCAGTCGGCTCCATGCGATGGCCGACGCGAATGAACAGCGGATCGTTGAACATCGCGCGCAAGCGATTGAGCGCCGAACTGATGGTCGGCTGGCCGAGAAACAGCTTCTCCGCCGCCCGGGTCACGTTGCGTTCGAGCATCAAGGTCTCGAACACCACCATCAGATTGATGTCGGCCTTGCGTAATTCATTTCGATTCATCCATTGCCCCTACTCCCCGGTCTGCGGGCAGTTTAGAAAGGCCCATGGACAGCGTCTATGGGCGAAAGGAACAACACCGGCTCAATTCACCGTCAACGCCTGTATCCCGATCGCCAGCTTGCGCATGTCCTTGCCCATGCCCAACTCCCCCGGACTGATAGCGTTGGCGTATTTGAAACGAATATTCAGCACACCTTGTTGCTCGACACGCTGCTGCACTTCGACCGGCAACTCGACATTCAGGCGATTCGCTTCAGGCTTGACCAGCCGGGTGGACAGCACGCGTACATCGTTGACGAAAATTTCCACTGCTTGCTCGGTGTGTGAAGGGGCCAGCAGCGCAGTGGTTTCCAGCAAGAACGAGTGCACCCGAGCAGTCGGTCGCAGGGCAATTTGCGACTCACTGCCCTCGGACCAGGTGCCCCACGGTTCATTGTTCGACCACCCTTTACCGAGGAAAAACTTCGCCAGACTGCTGGGATTGAACACGACTCTCTCGCCCGACTTGAGTGGCGGGATCAGCGTCAATGGGTCCGGGGCCGATATCGGCAGGCAGTCGGCGCAACGCTTCCAGCCCGGCGCCAACACGTTCAACCCGTCAATTCTGGCGAGCACATCGGTGTCGCGATTCACGGTCAGAGCTGCTTCCAGCACAGTACGGTTACTGAGCACGTACAGGGTATCGGCTGCATAGTTTCCAGAACTGACCATTCGATCCGACACCGCTTGAGCGGCTTCAGTGGCAACCGTACTGACGCGCCCAAGGTAGACCGCGTTGGTCGGCAAGTGATGGCGACCCGAGTAGTCGGCCAGGGTCATCCACTGTTCCGGATAATTCTCCGGTCGCAGCCAGCGCACTGCCTGATAACGCTTCGCCGCCTGCTCCCAGAACGGGTCGACCAATGGCGTCTTCCATGTGGGCGACGGCGTGGCCATGAATAAACCGCGCGACACCGCCCAACCGGCGCGCGTGTCTGCCACCTGAACCACCAGCGCCACACTCAGCAGCATCAACGCCACGCGCGAGGAGTGCCCGCGAATCACCACATAAAGGATCGCAAAAATGGCCATGTACATGAGCGGCCAGATCATTCGCCCCGAGCCACGAAAAATCGTGGCCACGGCAACCACCGCATCCGGCAGCGGAATCCTGAATTCGAATGGCCCTACGCCGATATTGTTGGAAACGGCGAATATCGCCAGCCCTGCCAGTGCGAGCAAAACCAACGGGTAACGGCGAGCCTTGGCTCCCAGGTCAGTCGTCCCTTGCAGCACCGGCACCAAGGCAAAGATCCCCAGGCAGATCACGCCCAGGCCCAGAAATGCGAACCCGTCGCCGTCGCCCAGTACACCCGGCATGTCCTGCAAGGTATAGGACCAGACACCCGCATCGAAAAAGGTCAGCACATTAGCCCGGAACAGGCCATACCCCATCAACGCCAGACCGCTGTCGCCTATGCTGAAATAACCCGCCTGCCAGCAGCAGACACTGACCAGCAGAAACAGACCGATCAACTCGATCAAGGCCTTACCCGGCGTCTGGCGCCGCTGAAGGGTTTTGGCGGCAAGGTCGGCAAGCCAGATCAACGCAACCATCGCCAGCAAATAAGCGTGCACCAGCGCAGCCGCCGCCAGCAGCGCGCCCCAGGCGAGGCGGCGTTTCGGCGTAAAGGGGCGCAATGCCAGATATAACCCTGCCAGCAACAGAAAATGCCCAGCCAGGGACAGATGTACGCTCATGCGGACGATCATCGCCGGAATGAACAAAAACATTCCTGCACCAAGCAAACGCAACGCCACGTCGCGACTGAACAGGCCAATCAGCTTCCAGGCAAACCAGCTCTGCAGAATGAAACACGTCAGTAGCCACAACCCGAAATACTGGAAGGGTTCAGGCAACAGGGCTGAGAACGGTTTGAAGATAAAGGCGAACAACGGATTGGAATCCGAGAAAATTATCCCGTTACCCAACTCCAGCCCATAGCTCGGGTTAAGCCCCAGTGGAAACGTCCAGGGCGAATGACGAAAAAAAACCCAACCCTGATAGTGCGTGGCGGGGTCGCCGTCGCCCAGCCATGCAATGTTCATCGGGTTCAAGGCACGTGGGCCGACCACAATGAAAAACGCCAGAATTCCCAAGAGCACGGGCAGCAGCGCAGTCGCCCGATGTGTTGCGGAGAGCTTCATCGATACGTCCAGAAGTTGTGCAAGACAAACGTGAATGCCGGAATCGTCAGCGCCACCGCGACAATGCCCAACAGATAATTCAACCCGGCCACCTGCGCGGCCCACGCGACAAACATCGCCAACAGAAAACCGCACGCCGATACCAATAAAAATCGCAGCAACGTTCTGCCGTGCAACCGAGCCGAGAAACTCCAAGTGGTATTGATCACGTAGGACACCACCGTTGCCACGGCAAACGCCACTCCGTTGGCCAGCGGCGGTTGCGGCGCAACGAAATTGATGAACAGCACAGCCACCAGCGCATGCAGCGCGGTGACGAACAGACCGGTCACGGCAAAGCGCAGACCGCGCTGGATCAGCGTTTTCCTTTCAACTGAAGTCACGGTTTTTGCGCCAGCACGAACACGCTCAGCCCGGCCAGACGGTTGTGGCTCATCAGCGGCAGTTCGAGGCTGCACAACGTCTTGAGCACGCCGTTGACCAAGGGATGATGGCGTTTGAGCTGAGACTGCGGCGCTGCGGCCTGCGGCCCTTTGGGCAGCAAACGCAACGCCGCCGCAATCGGAAACACCGCGCCGAAATAGTAGGCACCAAGCTGCACGCTCAAACCGGCATCACGGGCCAGGGTTTCAAACTGCGGCAGGGTGTAGCGGCGCTTGTGTTCGAGGAAGTCGTCGTGACCGCTCCACAGGAACTGGAACGCCGGCACGGTCATCAGGAAACGGCTGCCGGACGGCACCTTATCAACGTAAGCCTTGAGCAGACCAAGGTCATCGTCGACATGCTCCAGCACATCCATGAGCAGCACCAGATCGGCGTCGATGGCGTCGATATCGCGGCGGTAATGCACCGGTTTGCCGACGGTGGTCGCATCGGAATCGGCGGGGTAACTGATGTCGACGCACCACGCTTCGCGCGCATCGGTTTGAGTCAGCAGGTGATGGGAGAAGAAACCCGAGCCGGCGCCCACGTCGAGAATCCGCGTGATCGGTACATCACCGAGCAGACGACGAGTCGCCGCCGCTTTGGAGCAGTAATACCAATGCTCACCGATGCTGTCGCCGAGGATATCGGTTTCCTTGAGATCCATGTTTCAGTCCTTGGGGTCGTAGACGCGACGCACCAGAAAAACCGGCCGGCGTTTGGATTCGATATAAGTGCGGCCGAGGTACTCGCCGAGTACGCCGATGCCAATCAATTGCAGGCCACCGAGGAACGTCACGGCCACCATCAGCGAGGCATAACCGGGCATGTCGACGCCGTGGATCAGCGTGCGCAACACGATAAAAATGGCAAAGGCAAAGGACACCAGCGACACCGCGGCGCCGATGTAAGTCCAGATCCGCAACGGTTCGGTACTGAAACTGGTGATGCCTTCCAGGGCAAAATTCCACAGCCGCCAGCCGTTGAATTTGCTCTGCCCCGCCACGCGCTCGGGCCGCTCGTAATCAACGTGGGTAGTCCGAAAACCGACCCAGGCGAACAGGCCCTTCATGAAGCGCCGGGATTCGGGCAAAGTCAGCAAGGCATCGACTACACAACGGTCCATCAGGCGGAAATCGCCGACGTTTTCCGGCAGCGGTTGCTCGGCGATCTTGTTGTGCAGGCGGTAAAACCAATGCGCCGACGCCTGCTTGGCCCAGGTGTCGCTGCGGCGGCTGACGCGATGACCGAGCACCACTTCATAGCCCTCGCGCCATCGCTCGATCATTTGCAGAATGACTTCGGGTGGGTCCTGCAGATCGGCATCGATAGGCACCACAATCTGCCCGGTGGCGATTTGCAATCCCGCAGACAACGCCGCCTCTTTGCCGAAGTTACGGCTCAGATCGACGATGCGCAGCCGCGAGTCGTGCCGCTGACGATCCAGCAGCCGCTCAAGTGTGGCATCAGTGCTGCCGTCATTGATGAACACCAGCTCCAAAGCAATTGAGGCTTGGTGCTGGAAGACTTCATCGATGCGCAGAATGAACGCGTCGAGACTGTCCTCCTCGTTAAAAACCGGGACAACCAGCGATAACGTGACCCGTGTGGCCTGTGCCGTTCCATGCTCAGTCAATGGAGTGCTCTTTTTATAGTGTTTGTCGGTCGTCGAAGCATTTTCAACGCCATGAGCCGTCCCGTATTAAGCAGTAGCGTCGATAGCCTTGCAAGGTGCAAAGGGCGACATTCTGGCCAATCCAGACGCCGATGCGTGCGCTCTAGCCCGCACTCTTCAGAAACATCTGCCAACGATTGGAAACAAATACCCGATAGCGAAAAAAACTCGCTCCGCTAGGCTTGCGACGATGCGCCACACAGGTTGTCGCAAACACCATCGCAAGGAGCGAACTGAATGTATTTCGAGATCTACAGGCAATCCCGAGGCACCCCGAGCACCGGCAAAGGCCAATGGCGCTGGAGACTGCGGGCGGGGAACCACGAGACGATTGCCAGTGGCGAGTCGTATGTGAACAAGGCCGATTGTTTACACGTGATCGAGTTGATCAAGGGTGTGCAGGGGGAGACGCCGGTGAAGGAAATCTGATGGCGCCGCGTCCTACAGCCTCTTCCTTTTTCGTCTGAAGCACTGGCAAAGCACTTTTGCGCCCCTACGCTGTTCAGCGTACGGGGCCATCCAGCCCTGTTTCGCCAAATGATGTTCAAACTCAAAAGGAGCCGCACCATGGCTAGAGACAAAGCGAAAGACGACAAGCACTTCAACTGCACCCAAACACACGAAGCCGACTACGTCGCCAGCCTCTATCCGCACGCCAAGGACGAAGTGAAAACCTTCCTGGCCTCGGCTTGCAAGGACAACACCCTGCGCAACTCGACGCACAAGGAAGTGTATGACCTGATCAAACAGAAGCTCGGGCATCCGCAGCCGTGAGTGGCTGAGGCGGGTGTTTGGTAAAGCTCGCAGATACAAAAAAGCCCTGTAGCTTCTCAGCTACGGGGCTATTTGCTCTGTTCGGGAACGACGTACAACCTCCAGACCAGAATCAAGCTAGGCATGGGCCTCTCGGTCAAGAACATCCGCAACCCACTGATTAATGCTTTTTTGAGCCAATTGCGCTTTTACGGCAACAGTCGCATGAAGAGCTGGCGCCAAACGCAGACTGAGATTGCCCGAATAAGGCTTTTGAGGAGCACGGCCCAGTTTTGCGCAAGTCTCCAGATAGTCAGTAACAGCCTCTTCGAACGCTGACCGAAGCTCTTTTACAGATTCGCCATGAAAACCTACAACGTCCTTGATCCCAGCGATATGACCAACAAAAAGACCGTCTTCATCACTGTATTCAATTCGGGCTGCATACCCGTTGTAATTCATCACGTTCATGGAGTGACTCCTGCTTGTTCAAGAAAAGCCCGAGCATCACGAACCTGATAGGGCTTTGCTTCTTTATCCGGGTGAGGTCGGTGGAACGTAGCAACCACACCTCTTAATTCAAACCGAACTCGCGAACCATTGCCTTCCACGGTTCTGGCCCCGACCGCATTGAACAGAGACTCGATGCGCGCCCATTCCAACGTGGCGGGTGTGGGTCGTGAAAATATAGCTGCGAGCGTACCGAGTTGTTTGTTGTTCATAGTATTACACCATGATACCGCGCAGGAAAAATTGACAATCGCGATTCATATCGCTGATCCATGAAGCGCCCCCTTGAACAAGCGGACAACGCCACCCTCAAAGCTTGAAAACGGCGTCTTTTTATCCGAATCCGGTCAATATTGGGCACATAGGTCAGGATAAGGAGTGATTGGAAATAGAGCTGTAGGTAGACTCCGAGAGTTACGTACGAACCGGCATCAATCGAGTCACATCCGATTATCGAGTTTTCAACCTCGGGTTCCGGCGACAGGATTTGCTGATTACTCAAGCGAGCAGAAACAAAAAAGCCCCGTAGCTTCTCAGCTACGGGGCTTTTTCTATATATGGCGGAGAGATAGGGATTCGAACCCCTGCCACATCACACTCATGCCGCCTCAGGCCACGAAAGCATTGCCTTGGAGCCATCTGGGTTGGTCTAGAGAGGCCCGGATAGGCCCATGATATGTCCTAAATTTGCCCTAAAAAACGCTGAATAGCGCTCAGCTTTTTTTAGAGTGTGCAGCTCAGGTTAGATCCTAGTGCGAAACACCGCTAGCTAAAGAAAATCCAGGAGGCTACCCTAAGCACTGTCTATTCATACAGTTAAGGACCACCATGATGAGTGCTGAAATTATCGATTTCTATAGAGTTAAATCCGACTCCGAGGCGGCCGAGGACGCCGACCTGTTAGCTTTTTTTCAAAGGCTACCGCTCACCTTTTCTGCAGATCACAGTTCTGTAGCGAGAAAAATGCTGGGCTGGAGCATTGAGGCATTAGCCTTTCGTTCCTCCGTTTCCGTGAAAGCCATCAAAGATCTTGAGAGCGGCACAAGGAAGTTGAATCAGGTAACGATGCAAGCCTTGGCTTACGCCTTCGAGAACGAAGGGCTAATTTTTATGCCAGGTCACCCACCGTCTAAAGGCGAGAACTGCCGAGGCGCGACATCCAATCCCAAGCATCGCGACGATTTCCACTTAATCGAATAACGAACCAATGAAAAGCAGCAGCCAAGGGCGGTGAGTAACAGCCCCGTCGCCAGCCCAGTCGCCCTGTCATTAGCCAAACGGCAGCTAACGGCCAGAAGCGGACATTGGCAAGCCGCCTTTGGCCAAGAGCAGCCCGTCAGGGTCATGGCAAGCACAGCTGAACAATTGAGGCGTCGGGGCTCACTGTCCGACTATACAGGGAAAATTTTTCCCGCCGTTCGGGTACCGACACCTGCAGATGCGGCCGACAGCCATGCGGCAGCCCTTTAGAACACCATACTTTTCGATGGCTTGTTTCGCATAGTTTGAACAGGAAGGCTCAAAGCGGCAGGCATTTCGCAATCGAGAGGAAGCAACTCGCTGATAGCAACGAATTGCTGAGACGGCGCAAAGCTTGATCACCGGGGCTTGCGCATAGAAATCACGTAATATTGGTTCAGAACGTTTTTCTTCCCCATTAACGCGTCGAAACATCCCGGTTTGACTGAAACGCCAATCGTGTCTATCCGATAAAACTCCCCCCCATCTTCAGCATGAGTGTTGACCACATTTTATAGATAAACTGCGGCCTCGTTCACTCGGTGCTCCTTCGCACGAACTTCAATGGTTGGCGGCACTTGAACCATTTTGTAGATTTACATCCGTGATCACCTTGTGAATGCTTGTATTCCCATGACGACATCGTCACGCTCACCAAAAGCAAGCAGCGGGAATTACTTGATTGGGTCAGCCTGGGTATCAACCTGATCGGTGTTTTACCAGCCCCTCCGACCATGGCTGCTGCTCGTATGAGTTTGCGCCCTACCTTGTTTTTAGTACATCAGGACTGCGTAACAGCGCCAAGATGTTGTTGGGCGATTCAATGACCGAAGTGCTGGTCGGGCACTTGAACGCCACCATCGTCGGCACGATCGATGACTTCGTAAAACAGGCCCAAGGCAAACTTTCGGGCATTCTTGCCGATGCCGGGAACTTGGGGGCAAGCGCGGTAAAAGAAATTGCGAAAGGGCTTGAAGCCGTCGTCAACGGCAAGCTCGACGCAAAAGGCGATGCGCGCCGCGGGTCAGAAAATCACTGCTGCCGGCAATCAATTGCTTAGCGATCCCAAGGCGGCCATCAGCAATATCTTTGGGGCTGCATTTAGCGCCTACAAAGCCGTAGGTAAAGGAGTTGCCAATAGCGCAGCGAAAAACCTTCTGCCGGACCAGGCTAAAAAACTGGTGATGACGCACACCGGCACATTGAGAGCGATGGGGCCAGAAATCAAAACCCAACTGAGTAAGTTGGTTGATCCGGGAACGCGACACTCCGTCGGTTGGTTGTTGCAAAGGCTCAGCGGCGCTGTGGTGACTTGGCGTAAACGCCGAGGACATGGACAGAGCGCTAGTGTTAAACCTAATGCCACCAGTAAGGCGCAGAGCAGAGCAGGTGAAGGCCGGCTCGAAGCCAGCAGCCGTCAGGCTCCTGCGAATGCTAACGCCAAACCGCCAGGCAGCTTGGGATGAGCCGCTCGACGGTAGGCTTTCTATGAGCTCGCTCCCCTACCACCGAAAACTAGGGGAATGGTGCTCAGGGCAATCAGGTATCCCTACCCCGTTTTTTAGCTTCGGTTATCGGTGGCCCTATCAGACTGAAGAGCTTGTAGCAGGTAAATTTCCAGAGCGGAAACGTTAGCTCAGCTACCCCACTTATACTGAAGAGGTTGTCAGGTTTGCCTGGGCCCAGTTCTCAGCGGTCGTGAGTTGAATCGACTGCTGCTCGTTGAAGGTGCCTGCTTTAGGCCATGACACACCTTTGCCCTGAGCAAATACGGCACGGTACTTCTTGATGTGATGGGTGGGGTCTTTTTCCAATTCTTGGAGCAGGTACGGAACAGTCCACACGTTTCGTTTGAACGGGCGACCCAGCACACGTTCAAGGAGGCTGGCGACCTCTCCGTACGTCACAGTGTCTCCAGATAGATAAACAATTTCATTGCGAAAGCGGGGTTCGAAGAAAACGATTTCCGCTGTCAAGGCGCCGATGTCGTCTGGAGTCGTAAGCGTCACGCTGGTTTCGAGACTGCCTAGTGCGTTCACGGTGTCGTTTTCGAAATCGACCACCTCGAATACAGGCTCGAACAAAAAGCTGGTGAACATACCAGTCGAGATGATTACCCATTCAGTTTTATCCTGGGCGCGAAGCAATTCGCGAACATCAAGCTGAGCATCGAACAGATCCTGAGGACTGCCCCGACCGATTGCCTCGAAGTCGGCACCAAACTGCCACGGGAAGTAGCGCTTCACACCTGACTTCAGAGCAGCGGTAGCCAGTTTCATCGGGGTTTCCCGGCCTGCAACCATGCCTGCACAGCCGATTACGGTATCGTAACGTGCGAATACTTCCGCCAACTGATCGATTGAGTCATTCACGAGGTCTGCGGCTACCATCTGGATGCCTAGGGCCCGAAGCTCATCGATTTCAACCTTTTTCTCAGGAATTTGAGTGTTGATGGTCGAGTCCCTGAGGAGGACGCTGATTGTGGAACCTGGCGCACGCTTTGCTACCCGCGCCAGGTTGCGCAAAACCGGCAGTCCAAGCTCACCGGCGCCTAGAACGAGAATGGATTGGGGGGAAAGCTGGGTCACTTCGGTCATGATTTCTCCTGAGCCCTGTTGCCTGTAAGATGAACAAATGCTTGCACGATTAGGCAACGCTTGTAAGAAGGCACACCGGTGATACCAGACAAAGAAATGTCCAGTCAGGAGGCTCTCAGCCAAGCTGAGACAATCTGCCGAACGCTTAGAGAAGACGATGATGGCGTCAGAAGGGAAGTGCTTGCTCACGCAGGCAGCCGCTGGTCATTAGGCATTCTGCATGCCCTAGGGGTGTACGGCACAATGCGCCATGCCGAAATAAAACGGCAGATGACCGGAGTGACTCAGCGGATGTTGACTAAGACATTGCGCGCCATGGAGCGGGATGGCTTAGTGAATCGGCGGGAGTTTGATGAAATTCCACCACGTGTCGAGTATGAGCTCACGCCGCTAGGCATGGAACTATTGATCCGCATGTCCCCCATCTGGACGTGGGTTGTCGAAAACGTTGAGGATTTCCGCAAGGCGCGGCGTAATTTCGACAATCAGAATGATAAAAAGCCTGTATGGCAAATACCCACGTCGACACCATTAGGCTCAGAAGCGTCTGACTGATTTACTCGCAGCGTACTAGAAGCCCGGTGCTGAGGAATAGCGTAGTAATTAATCAATCGCACTGACGCTCTTTATTGGGCCATCAGCATGACCATGCATTGCACATAGTGACACCAGCACAGGCGACGCCTGCGCTGGCTGTTAATGTTGGGCCCCAATGCTGCTGCTCAGTCGACACTAAAAGGCCAAAGCATCGAAAAAATCAATAGTCTGATTTATTGCCAATAAATTGACTCGATTAGTCTCAGCAGGGTTATCTTCGCAGATGAAGCTGTGTCCTACTTCCTCATATATATAAAAAAGATTTGGCACACCCACACGATCAAGCGCGTCCTTCATTTGCACGCTTTGGAGATATGGAACCTTCCGATCCTTTTTCCCGGCTAAAATCAGCATCGGCGAAGTTCGAGATGTGGGGTGAAAAGCGGGACTGGCTGAGCGAAAACGAGCAGTGCGATCCTGGCCAGGCTCTGCCCCTATAAGCCTCCACTCCGGCGCATCATCTGGAATGTCAATTCCCAGCTGTAGCGCTTGATCACCGAGAGTGGTGAAGTCGAAAACTCCATACCAAGCCGCTACGCCATGAACGCTTGCCGTGACCGGACAATGCTGATCCTGACTACTTACCGATTCAGTTGGATTGCCCAGCGAGGCAGCCAACTGAGCTCCGGCTGACACGCCCCAAGCGTAGACCCTTTGCGGATCTATACCGAATGCATCAGCTTGGTTCAGCAGAAAACTGACAGCAGTTCGAACATCGTCGATTTGCGCTGGCCATTTCGCCTCTGAGCTAAGTCGGTAATTCACCGCTGCGACGACATAACCTCTGCTCGCAATATCGCCCAATAATCTCGGAAAGTCAGTGAAAACACCGCATCGGTGACTGTCACCACGCCTCCAACCTCCTCCGTGGATATAGATCAGCAGGGGTAACTGCCTTGGGTGAGGCTGCCCTTTCTTCAACGGGGAGTAGAGGTCGAGCGTCAGGGGACGGTAGCCATCAACTCTATGATATTGCAGCCCCCCAAGAAGCGTAACGCCGCTCGCAAGCACTGTCTCCATCACAGGGAAAAGATCTTTATAGACCATTGAAGGCTCAGTCACGGGGTTCAGCCAAGTTGTTGATCTGAGCAATTAGATTCATCCTCGGGTAGCGGAGATTGCCAATTGAGGCGGCCATAGCAGAGACGTCCAAGAACGGCATAGGCTCATGAGAGAGGTTATCGCCTCATTCAGCCAGTGCAGATCTGGTTTTTTTCATGAGGATTCAAGCGGGCATGGCGACATGGGCGTCGAACTCGCCACTGTCACCAAGAGCCTTAGCTACGAATCCACTTCGCAATTGGCGGTTAACGAAGCCCTGGACATACTCCGCCGCAATATCGCGGCCTTTAGGCACTGCCAGTGCCTGACGGATTTCTGTGAAGTTATCCATTAACACCCTCACGCCAGTAGTCGACTTGGCGAAACGCTCCAATGGTTGGCGAACACCAGCGGCTGCATCCAGGCCCAACTCCAGGAAGGTGTGGACAGCTTCAGACGAGGTTTCCGCTCGGACGAGGTTAGCATTCTTGAGTGTGCGGGACAGGAACAAGTCGTAGGCGGCACCCTTTCCTACGGCGATACGGTTTCCGCCTGTATCCAGAGCAGAGGCTCGATGGAATTTGCTATCGGTCTTCACAAGATAGGTTCCGTCGATACAAACGTAGGGGTTCGAGAACGCGATTTTCTCGGCCCGAACTGGCTCGATTGCCAGAAATGCAAGATCCCAAGCCTGTTCTTCTAAAGCAGCGAACACCTTGCCGGCAGCATCGTACGTCGCCATCGAAATTTGGATGCCAAGCTCATCGGCAAGGGCCTTTGCCAACGCAACTGACACTCCGGAAAGAACTCCAGTTTGCTCATCTCGCTTCGCCAAGACAGGATTGCCAAGGTTAATGGCCACCCGCAGTGTCCCGTGAGGAGCCAAATCCCTACACACGTTGGCAAGTTCAAATTTCACGATCGCTCGCTCCTTTCCGCTTCTGACTGGCTAGCGCCTGCCCCTTTCCAATGGATAATCATTTTTCCGATAATCAAAATCATGAGCGCACCTAATGCTCCAGCGGCGTAATGAGACCATGTCGGCACTGCCGGCACGCTAATGTCGGTGATCGCCATCCTACCCGCGATCCAGCCCAGCAGTGCCGCTCCCAGCGTGATGACTATCGGGTACCGATCCATGAAGTGCAGCACCAACTTGCTGCCCCAAATGATGATGGGAATGCTGATGACGATGCCGAAGATCACGAGTTCCAGTTGGCCGTTGGATGCTCCCGCCACAGCAACGACGTTATCCAGGCTCATCACCGCGTCGGCGACGATGATCGTTTTGATTGCCCCCAGAAGCTTGGGGCTCGCAGCCAAGTTGTCGTGAGCGTCCTCGCCTTCGGGAACGATCAGTTTGATCCCGATCCACAGAAGGAGCACGGCGCCAACTAGCTTTAGGTACGGCAGCTCCAGCAATTGCAGAGCGAAGAAGATCATGGCGATCCGGAGAAGGATCGCCCCCAACGCGCCACCAATGATGGCGCGATTGCGCTGAGCTTCTGGGAGCTTGCGGCAAGCCAGCGCGATGACCACCGCGTTGTCGCCACCCAGCAAAATATCGATGGCGATGATTTGCATCACCGCCAGCCAGAACCCTGGCGAGTTTATGAGTTCGATCAAAATGAGCTCTCCAAGCCAGGGGGCCGGTTAATCAGACAGTTTTGAAGATCATGCAGACCGGGCTGCCGGTCTTGATCACCTGACCGTTCGAGGTAAGCACCCCGGAAGCCTGATCAACATCAAAGCCGACAATGGTGTCTGTCTCTTCGTTGGCGACAAACAGACGCGTGCCATCCGGCGTCAGGTTCATGAAGCGAGGCTTACGTCCTTGAGACGAAGTGTGAGCCTTGGCAGCAAATGCCCCACTCTCTTCCAGCGCGAAAGTCGTCACACTGTCATGGCCCCGGTTCGACACGTAGAGGTATTTTCCAGACGGCGCCATCACGATGGCCGCGGCACGGCTATTGCCTGTGAAGTTCGACGGCAGAGTGGAGACAATTTCCTGAGGCTTTAGCGAGCCTTGCTCAGGATCGTAGGCGTACCCGGTGACGCTGCTGTCGAGTTCGTTTACGACGTAAGCGCTCTTCCCTACCGGCGTAAATACCACGTGGCGCGGGCCCGAGCCTTCGCGTGCTTTGACCATGCTGACCTGGGTGGCGCCATATTTCGCGTTGTTCTGCTGCACCCGGTAGACGAAGACGCCATCCAATCCTTTGTCGGGAATGACCAAGAATCGTCCGGACGGATCGAAAGGAATCATGTGTGGATGAGAGCTGCTTTGCTCCACTTTATGCGGCCCAGGCTCGCCAGGCAGCGACTCCAGATGAGCCAGCGCGCCGAGGCTACCATCATCCTGAATCGGGAAGATCGCAAAACCGCCAGTGGCATAGTTCGCAACAGCCAGGAACTTACCGGAAGGATCGACGCTGAGATGAACGGGGTTCTTGCCTTGGGTGCCAACTGTATTGAGCTTGGTCAGCTCACCGCTCTTCGCATCAATAGCGAACGAGCTCACCTCGCTGAGATCACCATGTACGCAGTAAAGATGAGTCTGCGAGTGGTCGAAGGTCAGAAACGATGGATTCACAAGATCATTGAGCGCCTGAACCAACGTGCACGCACCCGTTTCAGGCGCATAACGGTATACAGTAATGCCTACGCCACGGGCATTGCGCTCTTTGGTTGTGCGTGATCCAACATAAGCAAACCGAGGGGTATGCGACCGTTTGTTATTGGTCATCTTGCTTTTATCACTGGTAGCAGCAGCGTGTGCCGGGAGGGTGAAGCCACCAGCCAATACACCGCCTGCCGCGAGCGCAGAAAGCTGAATGAATTGGCGGCGGAGCATCGAGTGACGCGGGAATTCGGATGAACTCATGGTGTGGTTCTCTGTTGTTTTTATTATTGATCAGGGTTGTGCTCATGCCGGACGGAAGCCGACATGAGCACGGGCTGGATCAGAGGACTTCAGGAATCCGTACCCAGCCCTCCATCAGCCGGCGAGCACTGCGGCTCATCACAGCCTTGTCCACACTCCAGGCACCGTCCTCCAGCACAGTTTTTGCGCCTACTGCCACACTGCCAGCGGTATGCCCCATACGAACTTGACGATCCCCGATGTCACCCACGATACGATTCACCAGCGTGCCGTCGAGAGCTGCCGCGACGGCGACAGCGACTGCACCCGTACCCGTAATCGCATGGTGAAGTTTGCCCATCGACAAGATCCGGGCGATCACATCGATATCACCAGGCTCAACGAGCTTGCCGCCTGCCGCCTGATAGGCCTGAGGCTTGGCCACGAAGCACAGCTTCGGCGTGTGCGGACGCAGACGAGTTGCCTCTTCGGCGGTGGCGGCCAGTCCCATGGCAACGGTGCAGTGGGCACGGATGGTTTCGCAGCGTGCCAGCAGCTCAGCATCCCCATTGACCTGATCCTGAGTTTCGGTGCCCTTCAGGCCCACTCGGTCAGCTTCAACGAAGATGGTAGGGTTACCAGCGTTCAACAACGTGACGGGCATATTGCCAATGCCTGGAATATTTAGTTCGTCGATGGCGTTACCCGTCGGCAGGATGCTGCCCCCCGAGCCGCCTGGTTTAAGAAACTCCAGCACGACTTCAGCAGCGGGGAACGCCACACCGTCGAGCACGAAATCACCTTCTTCCAGAACCTCGCCGTTGCGCATAGGCACATGCGCGATGATGCGTTTCTGGATATTGGCCTGCCATATACGGACGACGGCGATGCCATCGCGAGGCGCATCTACCAGACCTTCAGAGATGGCGTATGGGCCGACAGCCGAGCTCAGGTTGCCGCAGTTGCCCGACCAGTCGATCACTGGCGTCTCGATGGCCGGAGCCCCGAACAGGTAATCCACGTCACAATCTTCGCGACTAGATTTACCGATGATCACCACCTTGCTGGTACTGGAGGTCGCACCACCCACCCCGTCGATCTGCTTGCCGTACACATCCGGGCTACCGATCACGCGGAGCAGGATGGCATCTCGCTCTTGGCCTGCAGGCGGCAGATCCTTGTCGAGAAAGAACACACCCTTGCTGGAGCCGCCACGCATGTAAACGGCTGGAATACGTCTTTGAGTCATTTGATATCTCCTGCGACAAATCAGCGGCACATCAGTTAGCGGATGCGTTCTTCATGCTTTCGATCAGCAACTGCGGCAACAGACCACCATTGCGGAAGTAACGAACGTCCTCGAAGGTATCCAGACGACTCACCACAGTGACGCGCTCGGTTTCGCCGTTTTCGCGCTCGATCACCAGAGTGACCTTGGCGCCTGGCTGGAAGTCATCGGTGATGCCTTCCACGCTGAACGTTTCGCGGCCATTCAGACCCAGGCTTTGGCGCGAGACACCCTGCTCGAACTGCAGCGGAAGAATGCCGAGACCCGCCAGGTTGGTACGGTGGATACGCTCGAAGCTCTCAGCTACTACCACGCGCACACCCAACAGGCGTGGGCCTTTAGCCGCCCAGTCACGAGACGAACCACTGCCATATTCTTTGCCGGCGACAACGATCAGGGACTGCTTGCGATCTGCGTAGATCTCGGCAGCCTGAAAGATCGTGGTGACCTCTTTCTCAGGCAGCAGCAGCGTCCATGGGCCTTCACGACCATCTTCGAGCAACTCGTTCTTGAGGCGCGGGCTGGCGAAGGTGGCGCGCTGCGCAGCCTCGTGGTTGCCGCGACGTGTGCCATAGGAGTTGAAGTCAGGCACCGCGATGCCGTGCGATTGCAGGTATTGGCCCGCATCGCTTTCCGGCAGGATCGCACCCGATGGAGAAATGTGGTCGGTGGTGATGTTGTCCGACAGCATGGCGAGGACGCGCATGTTGCTCAAGTCTTTGCTGATGTCAGTGGCCGTCACCGCATCGCTCCAGTAGGGAGGTTTGCGAATGTAGGTGCTGTTCGCTTGCCATGCGTATTGGTCGCTGACACCGGCGCGCAGGTCGCTGGCAATCAGTCCGGCTTCGCGCGGGACGTCTTCGTACGCCTTGTCGAACAGGTCGGCGGTGAGGTTTTCAGTCTCGATTGAGGTGAGTTCCTCGTCGCTTGGCCACAGCTCGTGCAGGTAAACAGGCACACCGTTGTCATCCACGCCCAGCGCGTCTTTTTCCGGATCGATCAGATAGGTACCGGCGATGGCGTAAGCAACGATCAGCGGCGGCGACATGATGAAAACTTCGCGAGCCAGCGGATGAACACGGCCTTCGAAGTTACGGTTGCCCGAGGTCGCAGCCACGGTTTCCAGCTTGCGGGTGCGGATCTCCTCTTCGATCTCAGGGCTCAGCAATGGCCCCGACATACCGTTACAAGTGGTACAGCCGTAACCGACCAGGTTGAAGCCCAGTGCATCCAGATCATTGTTCAGACCCGAACGCTCCAGGTAACCAGCAACCACCATCGAACCTGGCGCAAACGAAGTTTTTACCCATGGAGCGCGCTTCAGACCACGCTTGCGGGCGTTGCGTGCTACCAGACCAGCGGCGATCACACCACGGGGGTTGGAGGTGTTGGTGCAACTGGTGATTGCAGCCAATACGACCGAACCATTGTCCAGGCCAGTTGGTAGATTGGTTGCCGGTGCCTTCTGACCCAGCACGATACGCTGGTGAGGCTGTTTCGGGCCGGCGATGGAACGCTCCACGGTGCCGAGATCCAGGGTTACAACGCGGTTGTATTCAACCGCGCCGAGGCTGTCATGCCACAGGCCTTGAGCACGAGCATAGGCTTCAGTCAGCCCCGAGATCTGACCGCCACGACCGGTAATGCGCAGGTAATGCAGCGTGCGGTCGTCGATGGCAAACATGGCAGCGGTAGCGCCGAACTCAGGCGCCATGTTCGACAGGGTGCCTCGGTCAGCAAGAGACAACTGTGGAACACCTGGGCCGAAGAACTCCAGGAAGGAGCCGATCACGCCAGCCTTACGCAGCAGCTCGGTCAGAGCCAATGCGATGTCCGTTGCCAGGTAGCCTTGGGGCAAGGTGCCTTCCAGACGCACACCGACAATTTCAGGCAGACGAAGCATCAGGGATTTACCCAGCATAGCTGCCTCAGCCTCGATACCACCGACACCCCAACCCAGCACGCCGATGGCATTGATCATGGTGGTGTGGCTGTCGGTGCCGACCAGCGTATCCGGGAACGCCCACAGCTCACCATCACGGCGCTGAGTGCCAATTACGGTAGTCAAGCGTTCCAAGTTGATCTGATGAAGGATGCCTTTGCCCGAAGGGATGATCGACAAATTGCTGAACGCCTTGTTGCACCAGTCCAGAAACTGGAAACGTTCGGCGTTGCGCTCACGCTCAATGGCTTCGTTATCGGCGAGTGCACTGGCGTCACCCCAACGCTCTACGTTGAGCGAATGATCCACTACCAAGTGGGTCGGTGTAACAGGGTTAACCAGCCTCGGGTTGCCGCCTTGAGCAGCGACGGCATCGCGCAGACCCGCGAGGTCGACCAGCGCCGGCGTACCGAGCAGATCCTGCAGAACGACGCGAGCTGGACGGAAAGGAATGTCGAATTCTTTAGAGCGGGCGCAGATGACTTTGAGCGCGGCTTCAGGGTCAGCCTCTCCACGCAAAACGTTCTCGGCAAGGATTCGCAAGCTGTAGGGCAGCTTCGCGTAATCACCACCCAGGTCGGTCACGACCCCCCGGATGTCGCTGACACGGTACTCGATTCCGTTGGCGGAAACGATTTGACCCTTTGACTTAGGCATTGACTATTCCTCACAAACAACACGGGTAACGTTCTTGTGGGACGCATATTGCACTTTGTGATGATATAGGTCAATGTTGGGTCATCCGATTCATCTTGTTTGAGTGTCGGACGTACCCAACCAACGATTTCTACTGCGCATGCTCGCTCCTTCGACGTAGCGCCCAGTCAGGTACGGTAGAAAAAATAAAGATAAGAAAAATCGAGGCCCGCCATGATCAAGCTCTTTTGCCCCCGCTCCCCCACCACTCCCATTTGGATCGAGCCGGTCTCGACCTGAGACCTATTGCGCTATCCAGGCCATATGGCCGACCAGAGCCACATAGATCTGAAAAATGGGAGTTCGACCGTGCTAACAGTCCTTGGCTTTTCAATGGTTATCTGTTTCATGTACTTGATCATGACGAAGCGCCTTTCTGCGCTCATCGCGTTGATCTTGATACCTATCGTTTTCGCGCTGATCGGAGGCCATTACGTAGGCCTCGGTGCCATGATGCTCGACGGCGTCAAAACACTTGCTCCAACCGGCGTGATGCTGACCTTCTCGATTCTCTACTTCGGCATAATGATCGACGCTGGGCTGTTCGACGGGCTCGTCCGCTTCATCTTGAAAGTGGTGAAAGGCGACCCTCTCAAGGTCTCGGTAGGCACTGCGGTGCTGACGATGCTGGTGTCGCTGGATGGTGACAGCTCGACTACCTACATGATTGCCTGCGCTGCATTCCTGCCGCTGTATCAGCGACTGGGGATGAGCGTGCTGGGCATGACATGCCTGGTGAACATTGCCAGCGGGATCATGAATATCTCGCCGTGGGGTGGGCCAACTGCTCGCGCAGCAGCAGCGCTGCATGTGGATGCAATGGAGATTTTCCTGCCCATGATTCCTGGCATGCTGCTAGGTTGCGCCTGCCTCATCTTTACTGCCGTAGTCATTGGGCGCAAAGAGCGTGCGCGCATTGGCATTCTTGATATGGACGGTCTTCATCCCGGCCCTGTGTCGCTGGGCAATGGATCAGCAGAGCAATGTGATGAAAATCGTCGTCCGAAAATGTTTTGGCCGAATTTGATCTTGACACTAGGCCTCATCACTTGCCTGATCATTGGCGCAATGCCTATCCAGATCCTGTTCATGGTCGGCTTCGCCATTGCCATCATGCTCAACTACCCGAACATTGAGCAGCAAAAAGCACGTATTGCCGCTCATGCGACGAATGTGTTGGCCGTTACAGCAGTCATTTTTGCTGCGGGCATTTTCACGGGGATCCTTTCCGGAACCGGCATGGTGGACTCAATGGCGAAAAGCTTGCTGCATGTAATCCCACCAAGCTTCGGCCCGTTCCTGGCTGTCTTCACCGCCCTCGTTAGCCTGCCGTTTACATTCTTCATGTCTAACGACGCGTTCTACTTTGGCATCCTTCCGGTGATCGCACAGACTGCAGCCCAATACGGGATAACTCCACTGGAAATCGCGCGGGCTTCGGTTGTGGGTCAACCCGTCCACCTACTCAGCCCGCTGGTGCCATCACTCTATCTGCTCGTTGCCTTGGCCAAAGTAGATCTCGGAGATCATCAACGCTTCGCGCTCAAATGGGCTATTTTGGCCAGCCTCGGCCTGTTGGTGGGCGGCCTTCTGTTTGGGGCATTTCCCTTCTATCAGGTTCGGTAAGCCCCGCTGGACGTCATAATTGAGGCGGAGGCCAAACGGTCTCTGCCACAGCGTAAAATGACGCGCTAGAATGGGCTTTCTTCGGTTCAGATCTCTGTGGTTTCCGACCTAATGCCTCTAAGCCCGCTGCAAGCACGCATCGCGCGTGACATCGTTTCCCACGTCCGACGTGAACGCTTCCCTGTTGGCCATCATCTGGTTGAATCACAGCTAGCGAACACACTGAATGTGTCGCGCACGCCTGTGAAGTTTGCCCTGGGCCATTTGGTTGAAAAGGGTATGCTGACCTACGACCGCAACAGGGGATTTTTCCTCGCGCGATCCAGTGACGACTTGAGCGACCTTGTCTCTGAAGTCATGGAGAAGAGCGACGATCCTCTGTACCTGACGCTTGCAGAACTTCGCCTCAGTCGGCAGCTTCCTGAACTGTTTACCGAGATCGAATTCATGCGGCAGTTCGATGTGTCCAGAGCAGCTCTGAGGGCCGTGCTGTCTCGGATGCAGCAAGAAGGGTGGGTTGAACAGCGTGCAGGCCAAGGGTGGCGTCTGCTTCCCATGATCGACTCTGTTGAGGCTTACGAAGAAAGCTACTCCTTCCGAGCGACCGTCGAACCTTCTGGCCTTTTGTCACCGACTTTTCAGATTGATCGCGAGACGTTGGCGGCATGTCGTAAGCAGCAGGAATTCATCGCGAACGGCGGCTACCTGACCATGACGCCTCAGGAGCTTTTTGAGGCCAATTCCCAGTTCCACGAGACATTGGCAGCGTGCTCGGGTAACCGTTTCCTGCAGCAGACTGTCCGCCGTCTCGACCAGTTACGACGCCTGGTGGAATACCGCCAGGCCAGCGCACGCACACCCCGTAAAGGCCAAGCGGAAGAGCACTTAGCGATTCTCGATTGCCTGGAACGTGGCGACCGCTTGGCTGCTGCTGACCAGATGCGGCGCCACCTTGAACAAGCTCGCCGACACAAAGTCGATCCTGCTTTGTTTGAATAAGATTTCCACTCCCTAGCCCCTAGAGCATTGACGCGATCAACCTGGTCGCATGCGCTCACTCCTGGCGCTTGGACGACGCTCTGCCAGCTAGCGGTATCGTCGTAGTCCCATAACGCGCTGATTGACTTATATTTCCATATAAAACATTCGAACTAAGACATCCGAGTGCGCGCTTTCGTGTCATTTTGCACCCAGCTCGATCACGCTGTTAGACGAGGTCGACCTCAAGTTTTGTAACCGTCCGGCAAACATATCTTCCTCGAACGACTGCTAAAGGCCATGGTTTCCACCTAATTTAAGTAGACACCATCTCTGGCCCAGAGAGCGGATTTCCCATGATCCATGGCGACCCGCAACATGTCGCTCATGTGACGGTACAGGCTGTTCGATGCAGCCAGGCCGGCATACAAAAGCCTCTCTCTGGTGCAAAGGCATGAGTAACCTACCGACTGATCGGACATAGACGCGCCCCACATCCCAAAATACGCATTAAGGCTTTTATTGAGTGGCCAAGTGCTATCCTGCCAATCTCCACCTGCCGTCTCACTGGGAGCATGACGTCGGCCAGTGAAACTGAGCAAAACCGATACGTTCCGCATGTCGACGCTCGCTGCTCACCAAGGCCTTTGACTCGCTATGACTTCAGATTACGGCAAAACCTGTTTTCACAGCATGCAAGGAGTGCAAGATGCAGTACGTGGCTTGTTTACGAGTTGGTCAGAATGACGTTAAGGCGCTGATAAATCTGGAAGACCACAGGCGGGAAGTAGTGGCTCCGCTGTTGGACATGCGAGGTGACGACGACAGACACCTTCAAACATTCCTAGCGAGTTGGACTGAGCATCCTTTTTTCCTGGACGTTTCAAGAATAGCTAAGGACGTTGGTGAAGAATTCATTACTACCAATGACCTGCACAATCCTCATGGCGCGTTTGAGAACAAACGTCGCTTCTTTTCCGATGTGGCAGCCATCAACCAGAATGTTATACCGGTGGTCTCCTGGGTTGATGACGATCCCCAACGAGCAGTCATCCAAAGTGCACTTGCTCTCCAGGGCGATTTCCCCCATATAGCCATAAGGGTTACCTGCCCGGAAAACCCCACCTCGACTTCGTGGAGCAGATTGCTATCAATCCTGGATGCTCTTGAACGCCCGGACACCGCGACGGTGATTTTAGACTTCGGTGCCACCGCTCCGGCCAACACCGCCTCAGGGTCAGATTTCAACGTATCCCTGAGACAACTGAACAGCTATCAGATACGAAATCTGATCCTCATGAGCACTTCCTTCCCTATCGATAAGCCGGCTTCAAACACTTCACGTTCCTCCGCCTGTTACGACGTTGCGTGGCAAGCAAGGGTCGATACCAGTGGCATAGAGTTGGATATCGTCTACGGGGATTACGCCGCCACCAATCCGACCGCCTCGATGGAATACATACGAGGCATGCCTGTGCTTCCTTTTGCCTGCTATTACACGCCAACAGAATGGTGGCAACGACGCAAAGGTTCGGACAAGGAGTTTGTACGGTACGTTGAAATCGCCCAAGAAATCAGAGGCCTGCCGGGTTACCACGGTGATGACTTTTGCTGGGCTACTCGTGAGTACAGCAGAATTGTCGCCACATCTACAGGTTACGGGAACAATGGCACATGGAATGGGTACAGGATCAATCAGCATATCTGCGCCATGATCGAGTCCATCGTAGATACGGATAACAGTTTCGATGACTTTGATGCCGACGACTTACTCTAGCGAGCGATAGCGTTGTTTCAAGCTTGCTAGTACATGCGATCTGATCACGTTCATGGGGAGGGCGTCGCATAGCTGGCGACGCACCTCTTTTATGAGGTTGCGACTTTTCGTTGGCACCCCATACTGGGCCGCGAGTGCGTCCAACTCGCTACGCCACAAGAATCCCGTAAGGTGAAATTTATCCTGGAGCTTGTTGGGCTTCGCCCTTCGAATCATCGCCATGCCCGAATAGTCATCGACTACGAGCACTCCAACATGCGGTAGACAGGACTCAAGAGCCTTCACCAAGTGCTTCGAATGGCAGCATAGCCAGACTTCGTCAAAGCATGCCATATAGGCCTGCTGCTGGCCTTCCCAGCGAGCCAAGGTATCAGCATGCGATTTGATTTCGAACGCGGTTAGCTTTCCATTGGCGTGAACGAGATCGGCGCGTCTGGCCTTATCAATGAAGCACAGCTCCTCGATGAAAACGTCACTCTCTTCATGGGACATCGCTTTCGCGACCCACTGCTTGAGGATTGGGCGGATTTCGGTTGGATTCAGCATGCGCGGATTATAGACAGACAGTTGAGGCTTCTCACGCTAAAAAAGCATCCGGTCGTCTAAGGCCACAGAGCCCGCATCTGTATGATAGCCATCTTGCACGAAGTGGGGATGCGCCCGGTAGAAGCTTGGTGGGTTCATTCCGATGCGGCTAGAAATTGGCATTTAGAGCGACGCCCGAGGCTAGAACCCAGTACTCAGCTCAGTAGCCCTGAAAATCGCTCTTCAGAAAGTCCCGCAGCGACAACGGCTTCGGCTTTTATCAGCGCACCATCGGAACATGTCGGCTTGTCCAGGCCTATCAGCGCGCTGGTGCTGTACAGCGTGGTATAAGCGGCGCCCGCTAACACTGGGCAAGTGGTCTGAATACACGGGGAGTCGATTACGCGATCGACTTTTCCATCCGGCGCATAACGCACCACCCTGCTGCCGCCCCATTCGGCATTCCAGAGAAACCCCTGCGCATCAATGCAAGAGCCATCTGGAGCGCCTTGACCGTCAACCGTCGTGAACACACGCTGGTTTTCCAGTGAGGGGTAATCGCAGCAGAAAATACGTCCCTGCAGGGAGTCCGCGTAATACAGAGTGAAGCCGTCCGGGCTGAAACAGATGCTATTCGGGATCGCCACTGCGGGAATGTCCAACGTTTCTGTTTCGAGCGTCGACGCATTGAGGCGGTGAAATCTGCCGATGGTTTGCACCTGCTCACTGGCGTCCATCGTGCTGAACACAAAGTTGCCCATACGGTCGCAGCGGCCATCATTGATTCGGGTTCCGGGTACACCAGGCGTGACTGCAATTCTGCTGAAACGGCCTGTGCTCAGCTGATAGTAGCCCAGGCAGGATGCCAGTCCCATTAGCAATACGTCTTCGTCTGCCGTGAGGGCAAATGAGCCTAGCGACTCGGGCAGCGGCCAGCACTGCACTTCACCGCTTACGAGATCTATAGCACGTAACTCGCAGCTTGGAATGTCCGTCCAGAACAGGCGTTCGGTTCTTTCACACCAGACAGGGCACTCGCCAAGCATGCTGGTGGTGTCGGTTAGAGTTTTAAACATGGTTGCTTCCTACGAAACAGAATGGGGTAAACAAGGTAGTCAGTTGGAGAAAAGCGCTGACCAACGGTCACCGAACAACGCGATAGCCAAACCTGCGAGCATCACCACCGTCCCGACCAACTTGATGGAAGACACCGGCCTCTCCAATGCCCCCATCAATCCGAAGTGATCGATCGCCAGTGACGAAATGATCTGCCCAGCGATAGCGAGGCCAAGCAGTGCTGACAGACCGATTTTCGGTGCCAGCACTACATAACTGAGCAACGCGCTGGCACCCAGCAAACCACCCAACAGGCTCCACCAAGGCTGTGCAGGTATGGCCGCCAGTGAGGCTGCTATCCCCCCGCGCATCAATGAAAAAATGCCCAGGCATACCGCGCCAGCAGTAAAAGAGAACAGCGCCGCCGCTACGGAGTCTCCACCCACACCTTTAGCGAGTTGGCCATTCAGTGTGGTCTGCAGGGTGATGCCAAGCCCCGCGCAGATGGCCAGCAGGTAGTAGGCTGCATTCATCTCACACCTCCTTACTTGGCTGACTCAAGCGGCAGGAATTTCTCGGCAAAGATATCCGGCTGATAGCCTGCAGCAGCAAACAGATGCTCACGGGACTCGTTGATCGCCGCACGCAGCCTTTCGCTATCCACACCTAAAACCTTGCCACCGCGCTTGACGATACGCCCGCCAATCATGACGGTGTCGACATTGCTGCGCTCTGCCGCATGTACCACGGTACCGAAGGCATTGCCTGACGGATAAAGGTTGATGTCCCGCGCGTTTATCAGGATCAGGTCAGCCTGCTTGCCGGGACTCAGGCTGCCGATTTTGTCCTGTAAACCGGCACAGACCGCGCCGTCGACGGTGGCGGATTTGAGCAAACCATGGGCGGGCAGGGTCACCACCGGATGATGGTCTTCACCGCAGCAGCGCTGGTGGTGCATGCCCATGACGCGCTGCAGGTAGAACGCCACCCGCATCTCCATGAACATGTCACCGCTGTAGGAGGTTTCGTTATCGACACTCAGGCCTGGACTGATACCGTGACGTTGGGCCGACTGCATGGCGAACATTCCATCTTCAATGCCGTAGTGGGCATCTGAACGCGGGCATACGTTGACCCGAACGCCAGCCTCGCGAAGGATTTTCCAGCCGGCGTCCGGCAGCGCGGTGCAGTGGTTGAAGATGTTGTCGGAACGCAGCAGCCCCTCGCGATGCAATCCTTCCAACTCAGCCGCCATGTCACCGCCAAAGAACTCGGTGATGATAGGCAGCCCTAGGCGTCGGGCCTCAGCCCACAGCTCAGGCTCCAACTGCGCCATCACCGCCAGAGAGAGCAGCGGGTTGTCGCCTTTCTTGATGTATTTTTCCTGCAGACGCTCAAGATTGCCCGGCCAGTGGGCTTTGTCCCACTCACCCGCAACCGGCGCCCCCGAGGCGTGTACGGCGCGTATGCCTGCATCGAGCAGCGCTTCGACAGCGGCATCGGAGTGCTCACCCGTGCGGCTGTTATGCGAGTTGTCCACCAAGGTCGTTATACCGGCATCGATGCAGCCCAATGCGCTCAGGAGGTTGCCGATATACATGTCCGCCGGGCGATAGTATTTGGCGAACGAGAAGTGGGTTGCGTTGCAGTAGTCCTCCAGGGTTGCGGCGTTCGGATTTATTCGCCGTAGTTGTCCCTCCCAGGAGTGACGGTGGGTATCGACCATGCCCGGCATAGCGATCATGCCGGATGCCTCAATCACGACAGAGTCGCCGGCTTCGAGATTTTCACCGATTGCCGTGATGGTGGTGCCTTCGATAAGAATATCGCCACGCGCCAGATTGCCGATGTCGCCATCCATGCTCAGTACAGTGGCGCCGCGGATAAGTGTGCGTGCGGCCGGAGCGACTGGGGCCTGCACAATGCTGCGGTTGTATTCAGCCATTTCAGTACACCTCTTCCAATTTCGTTGGAAGAAATGTACGCAAGGCGATACTGCGGGAAAAAGATGATTAAACTGTTTTTATTATTCAAGAATGACGAATAATAATGCTTTCCCCGGTCACTGCTTTGAGGCTGCTAACAGTCATGGATCGTATTCAAGCGATGCAGGTATTCGTCCGTGTGGCTGAGGCAGGAAGCTTTATCCAGGCGGCGCAGACGCTCTCTTTGCCGGCCTCGACGGTTACCAGCACCGTCAAGAATCTTGAGAAGTACCTGCAGGTGCGCTTGCTCAACAGAACCACGCGGCGGGTTAGTCTGACGCCTGAGGGCGCACAGTATCTGGCGCAATGCCGGGAAATATTGGAGCTGATAGAACACACAGAGACTAGTCTGACGGATTCCGTAAAACGGCCACAGGGACGTTTGCGGGTTGATATGCCGGGCGGCATTGCACACTTCATCGTCATGCCAAATCTGCAAGCTTTTTACATGCGCTACCCAGATATCTACCTAATGATCGGCGTCAGCGATCGGCAGGTTGACCTTGTTCAAGAGGGTGTAGATTGCGTCATTCGCACAGGCGAGCTCGACGATTCAACGCTTGTTGCGCGCCCCCTTGGCCGATTTCGCTGGGTGACCTGTGCATCTGTTGCCTATCTCGAAGAAAACGGTACTCCGCAAACACCACTGGATTTGTCACACCACCGGGCCATCCATTACTTTTCGGGCCACGCAAGGCACGCGGGCGAAATGCGCTTCGCCAGTGGCTCTGAAAAGCTCTCGGTTCAGGTGAACGGAACAACAGCCGTCAACGAGACTGGGCTCTACATAAAATTGTGCCTTGAAGGCTTTGGGCTGGCGCAACTCGCCGAGAACGTGGTTTCCGAGCACCTGCGAGAAGGGCGGTTGGTGGAAGTACTTGCTGACTGGCAACCGGCTTCGATTCCTGTGCACCTGTTATACCCGCATCAGCGCTTTCTTTCGCCAGCCGTGAGCGCATTCGCTGACTGGATCTCCGAGCTCGTTCGTGACGGGGATTCAGCCTGAGTTCAGTGGCTGCAGGGCTGAACAAACAGGCTCGAATATTCAGCTGGTGCGCCAATAGCGACGAGTAGCCAAGCGCAGCGAAGTGCTCGGCGGCCAGTGTGGCGAACGTATTGTTTAGTTCTCCCTTGGAGATGAGAAATGGCTTGGCACCGTTGATGATCAGTACGTTGCTCGCGAGGCTTAATCACCGACGATGAGGATCGTGATAGGGCCGCTCGGTGGCGATCGACACGTATTTGCCATGTTTGCTGGCCTAGCTGTGTTGCATGGGCGTGCTTCTGTAATGAGTGGGTTCGAGTTGAACATTGCGCCCGGCCAGCATGCCGGTGGATGCGCCGGCAACGGCGATTGCCGCTGTGATCAACAGCGGTGCTGTCCAGCCATCAGTCCAGTCGTGCAGTTGGCCCAGTAGCAATGGGCCTGTGGCCGCCATCAGATAACCCACACACTGCGCCATTCCTGATAGTGCCGCCGTGTCGCCGGCATTTTTTGTACGCAAGCCAATGAACGTCAGGCCAAGCATCATGCTAGCGCCAGAGCCGAAGCCCAGGAAAGCTGCCCACAACATGGCGTAGCTTGGTGCGTAAATGAGCCCGATCAAAGATGAGGCGGTTAACAGGCTAACGGTAGCGGCTGCCAGTTTCTGGTCTTTGAGACGGCGAAGCGTGGCCGCCAGAATCAAGCCGGGAATGGCGGTGGTCAATTGCAGCGTGCCGTGTACCATGCCAGCTTGCTCCGGGGATATACCATGATCCATCAGCATGGTCGGCAGCCAGCCTACGGCGACGTAAAAAGGCATCGCGTTCAGGCCCATAAACAGTGTGACCTGCCACGCCAGCGGTGAACTCCAGACGTTCACGGTTGCCGCTTGTTTGGGGCCGGACAGAACAATATGTTCGTGTTTTTTCAACTGGGGTAGCCACACAATCAGCGCCAACAGCGGGGCTGCTATCAACAAACTCAGGGCAATCGGCCATCCCCATGATTGGGTCAGCGGAATGATAACGGCGGAACCGGCAGCACCTGCTGCCCCCATCGTGATGGAGTAAGCGCCCGTCACAGACGCCATCTTCGTCGAGAAGTCGCGTTTGATCAGGCCAGGCAATAGCACGTTGCCCAGTGCGATCCCGGTGCCTATCAATACCGTACCGGCATACAACGCCCATGCGCTGCCTGCCGAGCGCAGCAGGATGCCTGCTGAAATGACCAACAGTGCACCGAAAAGCGTGCGTTCAATGCCGAACCTGCGGGCAACCGAAGCGCTAAGCGGGGAAAAGGCGGCAAAAGCCAGAAGTGGTAGTGAAGTAAGCAGGCCTAGAGCTGAGGCGCTTAAGCCAAAGTCATTCTGAATGAGCGGTAAAACAGGGGCGATGCCCGTAAAGGGAGCGCGTAGGTTTACGGCAATGAGCAGAATGCCCGCGACGAGCGCGATGGCATGCCACTTGTTTTTTGTATCTGACATATTCTGTAGCTGTCCTCTGAAAAGAAGACCACTGTAGAGAGCTTCAGAATTATCTAATATAGATATCAAGACACCTGATACCTAAATTATGCCAAGCTCAAAAAATGTCGTTACCTCGCCGGAAGATTTCGATTCAAATCTCTTCGCTCAGGCTGCGATTGCGCTCAAGGTTGCGCCTGCCCCCAATGATTCGGTTGCCCGCGCCCATGATCATCGAAAAGGCCAGCTAGTCCTGTCTTTGCACGGAGCGGTGAGCTGTGAGGTGCAGAACGCACTTTGGCTTGTGCCTCCCCAACATGCGGTATGGATTCCCGGCGGCACGCCGCACAGTTGCCGCATGACCGAAAACGCCCGCACTTGTTTTTTGTTTGTTGAACCCGATGCAGCAGAGATGCCTGACGCCTGCTGTACGGTTGCCATTACCCCCATTGTCCGCGAGATGATCCTTCACCTCGCAGAGCAGGAACCCTCCTGTCTTTGCGAGGGTAAAACTGCGCGGCTGGTTGCAGTACTGCTTGAGCAGCTTTCCGATGCTCCGCTGAAAGAGCTGCATTTGCCGATATCCGACCACCCCAAGATCAAACAAATCGCGGATACGCTCTTTGCAGACCCCGGTGACCGAACCACGTTGCGCGAGTGGGCCAATCGGCTTGCAACGAGTGAGCGAACGCTAGCCAGACTTGTGGAAAGTACGACTGGGCTGAGCTTCGGACGCTGGCGCCAGCAACTGCATCTGATGATCGCACTGAGTCATCTGGCAGAAGGCGTATCCGTGCAGCATGTGGCAGGCATCCTGGGCTATGACTCTGTTAACGCCTTTATCACGATGTTCAAGAAAGCTTTGGGAAAACCGCCCACTCTGTACTTTTCCTCTCTGCGATAGTGCTTTGCTTGTTAAATATCCGACCCATTGAGTCGTCGAGCCACCTGCACGATTCTGGGGATCACCCCCTGCTCAGCTTCTCCATCTGGAGTCCTCGTCGCAGACACCCACTGACCATCGGCATCACTAAATTCTGTAAAATGGGAAAGTGCGGTTCTGACACGGCCAGTCGTGAAGTGAGAATGGAGCCATCAAATAGTTAAGGATTGCTGACATGTCACGTTTCAAGGGCCGCCGCCTCAGGCAATACAGGTCGAGTTCGACCATCATAAAGATTTCAACATAGCTCACCCGACCATAGGCCTGTAATCCTAGGGATTGGTGAAGGCACCAGCCAGTTGCTACAACAGCCTGGCGGGAATATCCACCTCAGTGCGGGCACCTATGCCAAGAGCATGGGTACAAATGCTCTGAAGTGTGAACGGTGCGACGCAACAGTAATTCATTTCAATTCCTTCACTCGGGGCTGCTACTACAAAACCTCTAAGGTTCGGGCCTGCTTCCGCCCGCAAGCGAATGGAACGCATGGCCCCAACTGTCGTTTCGGTGTTGATAAGCAAATCGTTGAGCTCGCCAGCACCTCTAACTGCCTGGTCGAAAGCGTCCAGAAAAACCGCTTCCGCATGCGTCGGTCGCGGTGACAGAAGAGTTGAAAGCAAATGCTAGACGACTCAAGAAAGATGACGGTGGTGAGACATCCTCTACTGCCATCTGAACCTACACACCATCATCCAATCGGTTGTCCTCCTATATCAATACCGCACAAAGCGTCCTCAGACTGCGCGCAATGTGCGACGAAGACGCTGACATCGACGAGCACCTAGAACCAGTGTTTGCAGGCAATACCGTTGGCTGGAATCAGTTCTACTTCGACCATGCCCGGCAAATGGAGGCCCACTACGCCGTCTCAAAGAGTTCGACTCAATACCCGATCGCGATCCAAGGACGCGTGGGTAAGATCAAGCGGCGTGTCAACGGCGATACCACGCTCAATGTCATGAATCTCGAACGACTCAGGGTGACCCAGGATCCCAACGAACCCCACATATGGTATTAGCCTAGAAGTGGGTGTATGGGCGGCCTAGGCAAGCTGGTTTGATGGGCTAAGCGAAAACGACGAGTTCATAAAATCTGTCTGTGGAAAGCACCTCCCCCGGCCCGGAGCAAGGCCACCAAGGCGGGGTCTCTTGCATTACCGAATTGGCAAGTGCGTCAGTGTGCCGTGCCGGTTTCGCCAGGGTGGGCAGTCGCTTCTATTTTCTACCAATTGGTGGTCCCAAATGGGATGTCGGTGAGCTGCATGGGATTATCTCGGACGAGGGCGGGGTGGAATCGTACCAAGGTAACAAGGAAGCCAATAGATACAGATCCGGTTGATTTCATCAATGCTCGAGGGAAGTTGTTGCTCTCCCGTCGATTTACGTCCGTGTCCGCCCCCCCTTGACTGGCCGCTTCGGCCGATAGCTGCCGCTCACGAACGGCGGCTTTCGGCCAAAAGCGGACACTCAAAGATGCTAACGAAGCCAGGGAACGCAATCCTCCTGGACGCCAGTAGGATCCCTGGGCAGGAATGCGTTTTCTCCACTACCTACCTATCATCGCCTTCTCGGCTCTGATGGCCAGCTATGCCTAACTGTGGCTGATTATACCGACGTCTCTTTTAAATGATTTGGCTTAAACCAGTAATTACAGGTCATGGCAATCAACGCATCACTTAGAGCAAATGGCTTCTTCGCCGGCCTTTTGGAGTCAGAATTGTTGCTCGCTGCATCGCTCGAGTTACGGCTACTGGTACAAAAGGAAATAAATGAGAAAACAAAGAATGAACTGAGACAAAGATTTCTTTGGTTCGTGGTGGTGATTGCTGAACCCACTTTGGGATTTCGAATAGATAAGGCGTTCTCGATATTAATGGGACTGACTGAGATGAGCGCCTTAATGTCCGTAAAAGCAATTTTAAGAAAGGGCGAACTCTGTCCTATGGAAAACTTCCTCTTCTCCACATCTAAAGCAGGTTGCCTGTCGCCGCACTACAGTATTTCCATACTTAATGTGAGCGACATGACGGCTTGAGAGAGCACCGGTTCAGTTCAACGATGGGCTGCCCCACCTCAGGCCGATAAAAAATAACGTCATGCCCGGGATTACTTAAACGCTACAGACACCATTCCCCTTAATGCTGGAGTTGGAAGGCGAGTTCGCCGGACGCTTACACTAAAAATCTAAAAAAATAGCGAGGGGGGGCTGCCAACCGGCTAGAAAATGCAAATTTATTTTTATCTCCCTATATAATCAACGTCTGATGTTCGTACAGTTGACTATTCAGAAATGCCATCTTGCGTATCCTAGCTTACTGGTTTTTCTCGGACGAACTGGACGGACAGCTCTCCACTGGTCCAGCGTACAGATAAAACTATTTTATTCACTATGGTGGGTTCTTGTTGATTTTCAAATAGTATTTTTCGACCGGTCGTGAAGTTTAATTTCAGTACCAATGTTGGGTAATCGGTAAGATCTTTTTGTCCGACAGATTTATTAGATTTATTAGATTTATTTTTCGTGGATACGGGGGATGGTTCTTTTATGAGGTTTTCCGCAGCGAGTACATCAGAACGGGCTTTTTGGGATGCCTTGTCGTTTTTTCGTAATAACTTATTAGGCATTGAACCGGAAAGCGCGGTGGGAGTACCGACATCCGAATCAAACAAACCAGCAGTATGAAAAGTTTCGCCAGGAATATAGAGCTCGCTAAATGCGCGCTTTGCTTTTTTGCATTGAAGCTCAATATCTCTTTTCTCTTTGGCTTCGGCGTAATTTTTTTTATAATCATCAAGAAGCAAGTGATTGGTAATTCTTATTTTAACTTTCTCTACGAACTGGGATATTAAAAACGGATAATTGTGGGCAATCCATGTTTCCCCATCAGTTGTCCCGCTCCTGTCAAGTGGCCATGCGTTGTTCGGACTTGCAATGAAAATATCCGCAATTAAAATGTCGTCTGCTAATGGCATTTCACCTTTTTGGCCGGATAATTGAGTGAACGCATCTCTGATGGCATTATTTACTGCTGATGGTGTATCGCAAATGGTATGTTTCAGCTGAATAACCTTTCCTTGGCTTTTTCCCTCCTCGTTGTATTTATTGGTTGTTGTTGTAATGTCACCGCGGTTTTTTTTGACGACCTTGTTATTAACTTTTTCAGAAAAGCCTCCTGCGAAATTTTTTTTCTTAAGATGTTTTAGGCCTTTTGCGGATTCTACGTAATACCCCATTGCTATGCCAGTTATCGAATTTTCCCAACCATTGTGTTTGTCCAACAGCCAGTCTCGTGACTTTTTGTTTGCCGGCGTTTCCGGGAGTTCCTGCGTAGAAATTAGCATTTTCTCCAGAAGGTTGAGAGCGTTTTTGGCTCCGGGGTAATAAACTGAATCTGGCATTTCACCGACTCCATTACAGAATGGCGTTCAATAAATAATGAACGCCATTCCAAATATTAGTTTCTATAGATTGCTTTGGGCGATAAGACACCGGATGCAGCATCGAAGTGAAGCCCGATGGCCAGAAGGCCCTGATTATCCGGTGACTCTATATTGGAAAGGAAGGTACTGGAAACACTCAGCTGTTGAGGCTCGTCCGATGCATCATCTGCCACAAAGGTCCAAGCACTATCCGGCTTCAATTTGTATTGAAAGCAAAGTCGCTTGCTTTTGGGCTTTACATCGAGCTTGATTGCGTGTATCGGCTCCTCGGGTAAGTATAGAAACTGAGTGTCGATACCCGTGACAGAATCGGAAGTGATTTCTAACACTTGATCATCATCCGGCTCATTATGGGTTTCATAGGCGGGCTTAGCATTTTCCCGCGAAACACCTATCGTCAGCTGAACGGCATAGCCTTCATTGATTGACCAAAAACCACCACGTTTGATGAGCTTAAGCGCAAGCGAAGTCAGATTTCCCGCGATAATTAACTCTCGCCGATCTATCATCTTCGCCCATTCATTACTTCGCTGCGAATTGGCTACTATTTGCTTGTAGCTGGTGTATCCCAGGCTCTTCCCAACTGTGACTTTCGTCCACTTCTGTTTAGAAGCTGTACCACTGACCCTCATGGCTAAAGGGTTACCAGTTTTCGCGTTGTTGGAGTCATTACCGGCCGCGATTACCAAATCCGCCAGCTCTGAATGACGTGACACGATTAGCTGGTCGTTTTGCAATGTCCATCGCTGGGCAAAATTGGGTGACTCTGGGCTCACAACCAGGGCTTTGGTTTTAAGGTCGGCTGACAATAGTAGATCCATGAAGCTCCCAGCATCCTGCGCTTTTACAGCTGAGATCAACCGTCCTTTCGCATCCAGTTGCCATATTTGATGTGCACCATTGATGTCAGGTTGTGTAACTACCGAACATTGTGAAGTCGAAAGCACAGACTCCAGGCCTTCGCCGCCATTGATCGAAAGAACCGGACCGCCGTCGGCTAGCCGAAGTTTGAACCAGAGTGGAGCAGTGTCTTCGTTAGCGGCTTTGATTAGGTTGTCGACAAAATAGAGGGGTATCTCGTCCAGTTGCCATAGTCGATCATTACGGGTGTTATCTGTTCGTGCTTTCAGTAGAATTTTATTTTCCGCTGCAGCAAGCAGTGCGTGGTTTTTCCCAATCCCGACATTGGTGATTTCACCGGAGCCTGCTGATTCCCAGATTTGGTTATCTGCTTTACCAAGCTGATGGGCGATTAGCGTATAAACGGCATCTTGGGTACCAGAGGCCTTTTCGGGAGTGATGGCGAAAGTGATATCCCCGCGGGCGCCCCACGCGCCAGCCTTACGTGTGACCAGGCTCACTATGTGGCCTTCGGCAGTCATACGCCACAGCTGTGATCGCTCTGGCGCATCTTCACTTTTTTTCCAGACGATGGCAGTTCCTTCAAGCTCGGTGTCGGATGCCAAGCTCAATAGTGCGTCGTTATTTTTGTTGCCAATCGTGAAGTAGATATCCTTGGCCAGGCAGCCTACGGAATCTCCATATTCGCCATAAAAAAGGAACCACGCGTTTTCCTCAAATAGCAGAGCGCGTTTCGTTTGAGTTTTTGCATAGCGCTTCAACATTGCCCAGCACTTGCTGGATAACTCATCCGGTAACACGTTGATGCTCGGAATCAGGTTCTCTCTTTGAACTGCTGCCCAGCGTTTGTAATCGTAAAGCGATTCGGCCCATCGAGCCGCATCTTGAACCACGATGCCTTCACCGCCGACGGCATGGAAGGTTGATGATTGCGATTCGTTGCTGGACTTGTTCTTTTCGTCCGCCTGAGTGCTTTTTTCCGCAGATGCGGACAACTGCACATCAACTGTCGGTGCGCTGAGGCTAGCTTGAACCTTCGCTGCGAAACGTTCAGTCAGGCTGGATTTATCTTCCTTTCCGTCAAATACCTTCGACTGCGTTGCGAAAAGGCGTCCTCCTACTAGGGTCCGCGTCGAGACGAAATGCCCGTAATACCCGAGCACCTTTTTCAGAGCTTTGAACTGTTCGGTGTCGTCTTCTTTGTCCATGGCAGCCTGGCATTTTTCGAAAAAGCTCTGACTGGCGCATGGTTTATGTTCGTCGAACGACAATTCGATGCGGGGTAGGAAGAAGTTGGCCGTGGTGTACGACCTCTTTCCAATCATTCCAGCACTCGATTGCTCTTGGCTGGCATAGCTGGCTGCCATCCCGACGCCGACGGTCGTCATAGCTCCGCCGGCGACTGCTAGCGAAAAGGAGAGGTTGGATATTCCGCTTTTTTGCGTTTGATGCACCGCTTCAGAAAAGGTGAATTGGTTCTCAAAATAACCGGAAAACAGCGGTTTCCTGTACAGCACTGTGGCTGGAGACAGTTCATTGTTATCGACCTGTGTCGCACTGAAGTCCGGGCGACGGAGCACTTCTCGAAAGCTGGCATCTATAGACGTCGACGGATCGAGGACGATACCGCGGTAAAAACCAACACGATCGAGTAAGTCATCACGTTGAGCCACTGTCAGGTCAAAAAAATCCTGCGCATCCTTTAGAGGAGCCAATTGCGCCTGAAGCAATGCGACCTTTTCTTGAGGAGAGAACTCGTGTCCTTCGTGCTCAAGGCTTTCCATCTTCTCGAACAGCTTCGCGCTCAAATCCGGCGTTGATGCCTCGACGGCCTTCAACAACTGCGCACGCCTGTCTTTCGCTTCTTTCCGGAACTTCTCCGCTTCGGCCTCGCTTTCTTTCTCCATCTTGCGCACATCCAAAGCATGCTTGCGCAGCAAGATACGGTCGAGTCGTTTATCGATGTCGTCAGCGGAGATAGCATCCAGATCATCCGGTTCTTTGAATCCGTTGCTCTTCCGTTGCGGCGGTTCGTTGGAGAGGGGCCTTCCTCCCTCTGGGTTTTCCGAACCTTCGCCATCTTCAAGTACGTCGTCGACCATGAGCGCTTCTCTACGGATTGAGATTTGCGACTGACAGTGCCATATTGCCATTATCAGGTTCAAGACCCTTGGTGCAATGCCTCGACGTGAATGCGAAACCCGCTTTACTAAATTTCTGCAGATTCGAGCCACATTGCCGATACACGCTGATCCCAGAATAAATTGCAGTCTGAACAGCCCCCTTCACTTGGCTGGCAATTGCGCTTGAAACAGGTTTGTCGGAATGTCCCTGACACGGAAGCTAATTTTCACTGCGGTTGCCAGAAATCTTGCGCTAACTTTGCTAGCGACGGCGTCCCTTTTTGGTTTCTCTCCATCGGTATATGCCCTCTCCGCAGGGTGTACAACCTTGAACGCCCAAAGCGGTACGACGTCTTTCTCGCGATCATTTGCTGCAGGATCTTTCGATCCTGGTGATACCTTGACTGTCTCGTTTTCGGATAACGGTTCAAACGTCGGAAATTCCAATCCCAGTTCTGCAGATTCGGTCATTCTTCGTAATCCGACGACGTTTACCGCCTACTATGATTACCGAAGCAACACCGGTAGCGGAGGTAGTCACACTGGTGGTGCGACATCCTCACAGTTGACCGGTGGCGCGTTCGTCAGCATCAAAGCTGGGACATACTTGAGTGCAGTGTCGATTTCCTGTGGGTCGGCAGTATCCAGTGACGCCACGCTTTCCAATCTCATTCCGTCGACTGGCACGTTGTCTCCATCATTTTCTCCAGGTACCACCAGTTACAGTATTTCTGTTGCTAACAGCGTTTCTTCGATTGGCTTCACGCCGATTGCCAGCAGTGGCAATGCTACGATTAATGTAGGCAGCAATACGGTTGTATCTGGTGCGGCATCTCCCACGATCGGTCTAAGTGAAGGCACAAATCCGATCAGCATTTCCGTCACAGCCCAAGACGGCACCACCACGAATCTCTATTCAGTAAGCGTCTTGCGAGCAGTCGCAGTCCCAATTTCGAATGCAGTGACGGCGACTGTCTCGGCCAACAGTTCGAATAACATTGTCACGCTGTCCAACTCAGGAGGCGCTTATACGTCGGCTGCGGTGTCCGTAAATGCGTCTCATGGCAACGCAGTAGCGACAGGTACATCGATTTATTACACACCTACAGCCGGCTATTCAGGGGTAGATAGCTTCCAGTACACCCTTAGCAATGGAGCTGGTAACTCACAGTCTGCCACGGTGACAGTTACAGTGACGGCGCCACTGTTAGCGCTGTCGCCGGCGGCCGGAACACTAAACTCTGGTCAGATGGGTGTTGCGTACAATCAGTTCTTCAGTGCTTCGAGCGGTACAGCACCCTACAGTTATGTGGCTACGGGAGTTCCGCCAGGTCTTATTTTTGATCCCTCCAATGGGCACCTCAGCGGCATCCCGAGCAGCAGCGGTACCTATAATTTGTCTGTTACCGCTACCGATCATTTCGGTGCCACCGGTAGTGCCAACTACACGTTGAATGTTGCTGCTGCTGCGTTACCTGTCGCCAATCCAGTCTCCGCCACCGTTTCGGCCAATACCAGTAATGCTGTTTCCGTCGCGTTGTCGGGAGGCACAGCGACATTTGTAACGGTAGCGTCTGCACCGATGCATGGCATTGCCGTGGCTAGCGGTACTTCAATCACCTATACGCCGAATGCAGGTTATTCAGGCGTCGACAGTTTTACCTATACAGCAAGCAATGGTTCTGGCACATCTGCGCCGGCAGTGGTCACTTTGACCGTCACATCGCCGACACTTGTTCTGACACCGACTTCAGGCACGTTGACGTCGGCGCAGGTCGGCGGCACTTACAGCCAATCTTTCAGCGCATCCGGCGGTTCGGCTCCCTACAGTTACGTCGGTTCGGGCCTTCCCGTAGGTATGAACCTGGACTCAATCAGTGGACTGCTCAATGGCTCGCCTACTGGTACAGGCACTTTCAATTTGTCTGTTACGGTGACAGATAGCCATGGCGCAACCGGAAGTGCGAACTACACGTTGAATGTTGCGGCTGGAGCACTACCCGTTGCGAATCCAGTCTCAACCACCGTTGTTGCCAACAGCAGCGGCGCGGTCGCATTGTCGATCAGTGGTGGGACGGCAACTGCTGTGGCGGTAGTAACACCGCCATCACACGGTTCGACGGCAGTCAGTGGAACTTCGATTTTCTACACACCGGTAGTAGGTTTCGCCGGCACAGATAGCTTCCGATACACAGCCAGTAATGCCTCGGGGACATCACCAGCAGCGACGGTCAGCATTACTGTCGCTCCGTCAGTGCTTACAGTTTCGCCGGCGGGGTCGGAGTTACCCAGTGCAACAGTTGGTGTCGCTTATTCGCAGCTCATTAGTGTTTCAGGCGGAGCCACCCCCTATCATTTTGTAGCGGCAGGCCTGCCAGCAGGGCTTATTATCGATGCATCCTCAGGCGTCATCAGTGGCATGCCGACCACCTCTGGTACGGCCAATGTTTTGGTAACAGTGAGCGATAATACGGGCACATCTGCGAAGGTTCCCTATAGCCTGACGGTGAATGGCTCGGTGCCAAGTGGCGCGGATCGTAGTACGTCTTTGTTGGCAGGTCAGTCACTAACGGTTGATCTCACCGATAACATCAGCGGCGGTCCATTTACTCAAGCCTCATTGCTTGATATCCCACCCAGAGCAATGGGACAGGTCAGTCTGAACGGTATGAACCTCACTTTTCTTGCGGCCGCTCAGGCCTCGGGAGCGACAGTGATCCATTACACGTTGAGCAACCGTTGGGGGACTTCTCAACCTATTGCGCTGAGCGTGCAGATTACCGGGCGATCCGATCCAAGCAAGGATCCAGAGGTTATCGGTATGGTCGGCGCTCAAGCACAGAGCTCCACGCGCTTTGCTCGCGCGCAGATCGACAACTTCAATGATCGGCTTGAACAGTTGCACGACGACGAAAGCCGGCGGAATAGAGGCTTCAATTTACAGTTGGGTCTACCGCAGTCCCGCCCATCTCGCACCGGAAATACCAGTGCTGCCGAGATGTATCAGGCACTGTCGTCGCTGAGCGGTAACGATGCTCCGGCAATTGAGCGGCACGCTGCAGCAGGTGAGCAGGATGGTTGGTTGGGAGACGATAACCTCGCGTTGTGGAGCGGCGGTTACGTGAATGTTAGTGATACTCATCGAGATGACGTCAAGTTCGACAGCACGATGGTGGGGGTTAGTGCGGGTGCTGACTATCGTTTCTTCGATACCTTCACCGCCGGCATCGGCTTCGGTTATGGAAGTGATTCGAGCGATATTGGTTCCCGGGATAGTCGCAGTAAGGGGCGCTCATTCAGCACCGCGTTGTATGGCAGCTTGCATCCTGGACGGATATTCGTCGACGGCTTACTCGGCTACAGCAGCTTGTCATTCGATAGTCGGCGCTACGTTACCGATAACGGAGGCCGCGCCAAGGGCAGCCGCGATGGAGATCAAATATTCGGCTCCCTGAGTTCTGGCTATGAGTTCCGGGACGAGAATTGGAAGGTCGCGCCTTATGGCCGCATGGATATTTCTTCGACCAAGCTGGACGGATTTCGCGAGAGCGGTAGCGGCATCTATGACCTGGCTTACGCGGAGCAGCGTATGACAGTGTTTTCTGGCGTTGGTGGGGTGCGCGGGCAATATGGCATACCGTTGACGCAGTCAGCCGTTACTCTGAGAGGTCGAGTCGAATACAGCCATACGTTTAGCGGCGATAGTACTGCACGTGTTGGCTATGCCGATGTCAGCGATTCTACCTATGCCATCTCAACGGTAGGGCAGAGCGAGAACATCATGACGGTGGCGCTGGGATTAGACTTCCTTCTGTCATCGGGCGTGAGTACTGGACTGACGTACCAGGGCTCATATGGACTCGGCGATGACTCAAGATCGAATGCGTTGATGTTTCGGGTCGGCAGCCGTTTCTAACCGCCGACCCAAGCGTCCTGCACACCCCATTACTCGCAGCCCGGCCATCTCTCCAGACAAATTATGTTTTTTTGCATAATTGCGCATAAAGCTAGTCTTTTAGATTTTGCCCGCCCGTTCACCAACCGGATCTCAAAGATCTAACCACATCAAGCGACGCTTTCATTGGCGAGCATGCTAATGCTTCATAGCGTGCTTGCCTCTGTTTCTTTGGCCCCACACTGAGGGTAGAACTGGGGGCCTTGGGCATTATCGCGACTACAAGGCCGCTCGTTGCCGGGCCTCTTCTCGTGCCTGAAGCTGCAACTGAAGCTGGGCTTGAATCTCGGTGTAGAGCTGAGCCTGCTCGTTATCACGGTCGGCTAAGTAACATCACTCAGGAGGATTGTGATCTGATAGACGACTTGATGACACGATACTCTGTGTATGAGCATTCTCAGGCAGACGATCTTCCAGCGGTCCCCCCCGAACTCGCCCAACTCGAAACAGATGTGCGATCGCTTGCGGACTGGATAGAGGGGTACTCGAAGCGAGTGGCCTGACCCACATTGAAACGCCGACTGCTTGTTACCTGTAGCGGTCGCTAGTGAGCGTCCGCTTTTGGCCGAAAGCGGACCATTTGGCTCACCCTGTGAACTCCTCTCGCCTTAGCACTCGTCCGATAAAAGTCCAAAGTCGTCGCTGGACACTTGAGCTGCTTCATTAAGCCGTTGACGTAGCGCAGCGGTCAGCTCCCGCTCCACTTCCCACGGGTCCGATAGCGCAGCAAGTTGAGGCGCCAACTGTGGCGACAGGCTCATCAGGGACTGATTGAGCGAACGCGCCGTTTCATAAGCGGCCTTCTGCACGAAGCTGACTTCCACCAGTTCACCTTGGGCCTTGCGAAACTCCATCTCCGCCATCCGCGCCAAGTAGTGCTCGCGATGCGCTCGTGCTTTCTGAAAGTCCGGGGACTGCCCTTGCGCGGGATCAGCGGGCGGCGGCGCAGCCATGTTAGTCGGCTCGGATTGTGCAGCGACGTGGCTGTACACATCACGCTGAATCCGCTCCTGTTGATGGCGAGCAGCGACGGCAGCCTTGCTCGGGTCGGCGGTATCGCGGATCAACGCTTCAGTGGCCAGCACGTCGACCTGCTTGCCATTGGGAGACAGGACCAGTCGGCCGTTTTCCTTAAGCCAGGTGATGTAACTCGGTGACCGGCCGATGTGCGCAGCGAAGGCGCTCTTGGATAGGTAGGTGGCTACGGTCATAAGCCCTCCTTTTCAGCGGCTTTTCAATGAATCCTTTCAAGATTTCAGTGGATTGAAATTTCAGTAAGCTGGCGGGCCTCCCACTAACAAGATCCCGCGGGTTTCCGACCCCGTGTCCTTTGAAAGTCCCCAGGGTCCCCGGCGGGTTTCTGCCGGGTCCGGCCGGTCGAGCCAGCATCCGAGTGCCATGCCCTGCCCCAATTCCGTTGGAAAGACGGACATCCCTGCAACCATTTCAGCTAGAGAGATTCCGCGAGTTCGATAACCCGTGTAGGGGGCGGCCCTTGGGGAGGACCCGTGAAATCTGCGCCCTACCCGGCCCGCCCGGCTCATGCTTTCGGCTCGGCCTCGCTCAGGTCCAGCCGCTTGGCCACCCAGCGCTCGTACAAGCCGATGGCGACATCGGCGCCGGCCATCGCGGTCAGGCAACCCAGGGCGCCCGCTGTCCAGATCGACAGGCCCGCACCGAACAGCAACATCATCGCCGACACGCCGCACACGATGCAGGCACCGGAGCGAAGTACTAGCCGGCGCAGTAACGCCCAACCTCGTGCCCCGTCCTTGTCGGCGCGCCACATCTCGCCGGACACACCGCCAACCAGGGAAAGAGCAATCACCAACCAGATCGGCATCTCTGCCAGTGCCTGTTGCTCGTTCGTCATTGCCCTGCCCCTTAAACAAAAAGACCCGGCGCAATGGTCGGGTCAGGTGGTGGGTGGCCTGCCGCGCTTTGCGGTCGCACCCATCGAAGATGGCCCCTTTTTACAGGTCGATTCTGGTGGCAGCAAGACCGTTTTAATGCCACCCGGTGAATGTGTGGGTGACACCCGGTGAACGGCTGGCGAATGTCGGTGAATATCTGTCCCGGCTGTCTTTTGCTTTTCTGGCGTCCCATGCGTCCCACCTCTTTAAAACGAGGTGGGACGTCTGAAAGCCCCGCAGATTGGGGCTCTGCCCCACCGTCCTACTTTTATCTCTCTTTTCTCGTGTATAGAAAGAAATTTAAAAAGCACGCGTGCGCGTAAACGCGCGTACCTGTACCCGCTACGCACACACGGGCGGGAGGCATGAAAAAGGTGGGACGGTGGGACAGCCCAACAACGACGCGGCCTGCGCCCGTCCCACCACCGCAAAAAGCGGTGGGACGGAGGCAGGCCAGTGGGACGGCATGAGCCAGAGAGATGCCCACGATCAAGCCGCTTCCCCCAGGAGGAAGTGCTCGACCACGATGTGGGCGTCGTGCAGGCGCTGGTAGTAGACGTTGCGCGTGCAGCCACTGCGGGTCAGACGTGCGGCTAAGGGCGCGTCAGGCTGGAAGTAATGCACCTTGACCACGGTCATCAGCTCGGGGTCGAGGCGTTTCTTGACGATGCGCTCAATGTCCAGCGAGGCTTCCAGCGGCACCCGGCTCCCGCGCCGGCCGCGCACCAGTTGACCACCGCTCTCCATCATCATGGCGACCATGTTGCCGCCCGAATAACCGGCGGCCACTTCGTCGCTGTGCAGCTCCTGGGCCCATTGTTTGAGGGCCATATCGATCGCTTTAATCATCGAAGCACGGCTCCTCGAACTCTTCCTTCTGAAGTGCAGGCGCCCTGCCCCAGTGCTCGGGTTTCTTGTACGCCCATGGCCGCTGACCGCTCTTGTTCAAAGCCCCCAGACGGAACCGTCGCCACCCCAGTCGATGCAGAATCGCACCGACGCGCATCTGCTCGGGTTTGCCCCAATGACCGGGATCGAGCTTGAGCGCCTGACTCATCACCTCACTGCCGGTGGTGGTCTCGCCAATCTGCGACTCTTCGAGCCAGTTCAGAATCGGTGTTTCCCATTCGTCCACCACAAAGCGTTCGTCCTGCTCCTCGCTGAACATCGGTGCTTCCTCTCGTGTCACCCACCAGAGATCGCCGGCCTCGAAGCAGAACACCGCTTCGGCCCACAGCTGGTCGCGGATCTCGCGCAGCAACGGCACATCGACCTTGGTACAGGCCACCGGCCAATAACGCCGGTTGCCGGTGGCGTCCTTGAGGTACTCGTCCTGGTTGGTGGTCCCGACGAAAACACACTGGCGTGGCACGTCCAACGTTCTGCGGCCATAGCTTTCGCGGTAGGTGTCGGTCGACGCCGAGAAGAACTGCTTGGCCTTGGTGCTCTCGGCCTTGTTGAAGCTGTCCAGTTCGCCCAGCTCGACAATCCACTTGCCACGAATCGCCTGAAAGCCGTCCTTGTCGCCGAGGGCAAACGGCGTGTCCATGAACCACTCGCCACCGAGCACGCTCATCGCGGTCGACTTACCGGCGCCTTGTACGCCTTCGAGGATCATCACCGAGTCCGCCTTGCAGCCCGGCTTCATCACCCGCGCCACGGCGGAGATCATCCAGCGCTTGCCGACCTTGGAGGTGTAATCCGTTGCCTTCACCCCCATCACATCCGTCAACCAACGCTCCAGGCGCGGCACACGATCCCATTCGAGTTTTTTCAGGTACTCGCGCACCGGGTGAAAGGCGTGGTCGTGGGCCACGACACTCACCGCCTCGATCACGTGCGACGACTTCACGCGCAGGTTGTACTGCTGCGCGAGCCACTTCATCACCCGCACGTCGTCGATGTCGGCCCACTCGCCGGTACCACCCCCATAAGGAGCAGCCCGCAGCTTGACGATCTTCGAGCTGAAGGCGCAGTAGCTGATCACCCCGGCCCAGCGTTCGTCATGCGCGAGGATCAGTTCGACGTTCTGCATGTGCGCGATCAGGGCCCCGCTCTCGCTGCGAGCCAGCTGATCTTTCCAGCCACCGGCGGCCGGTGGACGCACAACCGCGAGCACTTGTCGGCGAACCGCATCCAAACCTTCGGCGACGTGCAGGTCGTTGAAGTCGGTCCACTTGTCGTGGCGCTCGAGCGCGAAGGTCGGCGCAACCACCTGGGCACCGACAATCAGCGCGGCGTTGCCGGCCTTCTCTTCGCCGGGGTTCCACGCATCACCGTTGGGCTTGGTGGTCTTCCAGTCATCGTCGCGGCAGATGATCAGCGGGCATCCGGCAAAACGCTCACGCATGGCTTTGCACACCGCGAGCAGGTTGCCCGCATCGAAGGCCACCGCCACAGTGAGCGAGGTCGCCATGTGCAGGCTGGCGCCGGTGGCGTAACCCTCACACACCAGCACCGGTTCACCCGGCTCCGGGTGCGGACCGAGCAGGTGAAAGGTGCCCTCCTTCGCCATGCCGTAAGGCCAGTAGGATTTGTCGCGGCCAGTGTCTTCCTGCTTGCTGGGGAAGATCACCTGCAGGCCCATGATTTGATCACGGGCATTTTTCATCGGGACCAGCACGGCGCCGGTGCGCGGCGCGTAACGCACATTGATCCCGACGATCTGTTTGCGGTCCAGGTAGTCGCTGCGTCCGGTGGTCGGCATGCGCTCGAACAAACCCTGCGCCCTTTTCGCCGCCCGCCGCGCAGCGTTGTTCGCGATTTCGGCGGCACGGCGCTTGGCTTCCTCCTGGCGAGCGCGCATCACTTCGCGCTCTTCCGGCGACATGCGCCCGGCCTTGACCTTGATCTTCTGCGTCTCGCCCGAACGCCAATCACCGAAGGCGCCGAAGATCAGCGTGTCGCCCTTCTCCGTGCGCTGCTCGTGAACCACGTACCAGCCGTTCTTTTCCTTGCCCTTGTCCTGCGCTGTCTTGCAGCGGGTCAGCTTGCCGAACACCAGCGGTTGCGCTGGCTCCAGACCGTAGTCGGCGAATTGGCCCAATACCTCATCGAGCATGCTGAATCCCCCGCTCAGACAGGGACTGGCAGCTGATGCACTGCGAGCAACCCGGTTGGGCCAGTCGGCGTGCTTCCGGAATCGGATCGTCACAGGCTTCACAGAACAGCAAGGAATGGGCAGCACTCTCGGCCTTGGCAGCGCTGCGCGCTGCCATGGCCTGATCGATGCGTTCCTGCACCAGATCGTTGGCGAAATCGGCGATGTCAGCCACGGTCGGCACCTCGCGTCGTCTGGTTGACGTAGGTGGCGCGGTTGAACAACCCGAGCAGCCCTTGAATGCCGCGGAACACCTGCAGGCGAATCGCCGCCAGTTCCTGATCAGTCACCACACCGTCGCCAATGCTCTTGGCCCAGGTCTCGGCCAGATCGGCGACCTGACGGAAGTATTCGGCGATACCCGTGGTCAGGGTCTCGGGCATGTCGTTGGTGTAGGTGTCGGCTAGCTCCTGCCAGATCGTATCGCCGACCAGCGCATGCACCGCATCCAGAATGCGGCGATCCTTGGTCAGTTCGAGGATTTCGCCAAACTCCTGAATGTTGATGGAGTGGCTCGGATGGGTTGGCGACAGCTTGTGCTGCAGCGTGGTCGGGTTACGACCGGTCGTGGCAGCGATGGCAGCAGCGCCGCCTGGGTATTCGCGAGCGGCGTGGTACAGCGCTAAATCGAGCGGCAGGATTTCCCGCTGCGCCCGTTCCAGAGAACTGAGAGCGATTCGGCTCATGGCATTAATCCTAAAAGTTGCCAGTGCCATGCGACAGATGTTGGTGATACATTTGCCGCGTGGTCTGGAGAGGCCCAAACGCCGGTAACCCTTGCAGGGGACAACCGGCACCGTGCCGGGGCGAACAATCCGTTGTTCCCCCCTGGCGCAACAGCTGCCAGCTCTGTGGTAAGAACGGCAGCAACACCAAGGCTTCCGAGCCTTGGAAACGCGATGGAGGTCGGCGGCATGTGGTGTGCGCACCTACCGACATCGCGCCCCGGCAGCATGTGATGATGCTAACGGGAGGAACTGGGCGGCCCTTGGGTCGCCTTTTTTCTAGGTTTTATGCAGCGACAGCGGAAATAGCTGGAGCTGGAGCTGGAAAAAGATCAGGTAAATCAGGACGCAATTCGTGGGGTAACACTTTTCCTTCCGATGCCTTAGCAACCGAATGCACACGTTCGGTGGGAACCCGCCCCGCCCTGACCCATTTCCAGACATGCGGTTGCTTGACGTTGCAGCGGCGAGCAAGCTCTGACTGGTTGTTACCGCAAATCTTGATGACCTTTTCTAAGGCCTGCCGACATAGCTCGGCGTCTTTAACGCAGTAAGTCACTGATTAAGCTCTCCCTGATAAACGACGAAGCGAATCTACAACCTTCGTAATAGACAAGTCAACACCCAATAGTTTAGGACGCCCTATAACCGAGGTCGTAGAATTACCCCATGAAATACTTACCGATCGATCTCCTCCCCACGCTCTCCGATCGGCTGAAATATGCCATGGAGCAACTCAACCTCAGTCAAACTGATGTGGCGAAGCTTTCGGGATGCTCTCAAGCGACGATTTTCAAAATCGTAGATGGCCAAACACGAGAAAGCCGCAAAACAGGCGCTATAGCTCGCGGACTTAACCTTTCGTTACCGTGGCTTGAGAATGGCGATATGCCAGCCAGCATAGTGCCCATCACTCGTCGTCAGGAAAAATCACCCCCGCCTCTTATTCTTGAACCGGTATCCGCGTGGGATAACGACACCCCCTTGAATGATGACGAGGTGGAGATACCACTTTTTAAGCAAGTTGAGATTTCAGCTGGGGCAGGGAGAACAGCTGTTCAGGCTGAATATGGCCGTGTGCTTCGTTTTTCCCTTGCAACACTTCGGCAGTGCGGCGTCCACCCTGCTAATGCGTTATGTGCGCCAGTCACAGGTAGGAGCCAGGAACCGTTAATCCTTCACGGTGCGACGGTCGGAATAGACCGCGGCATGACCAAAATCATTTCTGACCATCTCTATGCCATTGAGCAAGAGGGCGCGCTGAGGATTAAATTCCTGGAACGTTTGGAGGGTGGTGGACTGAAGCTCGTGAGCTATAACAGAGCTGAACATCCAGATGAATCCTATACATTTGACCAGTTTGTAGAGCAGCAAATGAAAGTTTTAGGTCGAGTATTTTGGTGGTCGACAATCCGCCCCGTGAATGCTCCTCCTCTTCCAAGAAATTGAAGATCTAAAACCAAAGTAATTGCATCGTGCTAACACCTAGGTTATTTTCGCCTCACTCTCCTACCACAGTGAGGCTTCACCATGCGTACCACCGCATCCCTGCATGTCCATCCGGCATGCGTCAGCAATCGAAAACTGATCGAACAGCTGCAGCTCGCCACGGGCTGCCTGGTCGTCATTCATAACAGCAAACCCAAGCTTGTCGCCAAGTCCTGTCAGCCCTCTCCTGTTCATCCGAACGGCGGAGGGCACGCGGCATGATCAAGTTCAAGATCGACAACCGTACCCTGCAGTTGCTCAATGCCCAGGTCAACCTGAGCGAGACCTTCAACCATGTTCTGCGCACAGCGCCGAAGCGCGAGTGCCTGGCATTCCGTCTCAAGGCTGAGCGCGGCCCCGTGGAAAGCACTTTTGTCATCGAGCTGGGCAGTGAACGCCACACGCTGACCCTGCCGAACGACAAGAAGATGCACCTCAAGCTAGCCGACTTCATCGAAGAGATTGCCAACGGCCCGCTTGATCCGAGCAACACCAGCGACCCGGCGCATCGCGCGCATGCCGATCGCCAATACGGCCGCTTTGACGTCCAGGACAAGCAACGGGTGTTCGAGCTGATTCGTACCGGCGGCGTGCTGAGCCTCGACATGGTTTTCGATCTGCCGCTGCACGTGGCTGTTCATCGCCCGCACACTCTCTCCTGCATCACCGCCATCCTCAGCATCGGCAAAAAGAGCCCGCGTACCCGGTGTTTTACCGCGTGCGGTACCGATGTCGAGATCTACGGCAAAGTCAGCGAATCCATCAGCCAAATTGCTGCAGCGGCCACTCCTGCTGCACACGCGGCTTAAGGTGGGCGACATGGAACGTACCCTCGCCCAAACAGCTGCTCATCTCGGCCTGACCCGCCCCAAGCTCATCGCCCGCATGCGCGAAAAGGGTCTGCTCAAGGGAAACCTGCCGGCGGATCTCAACCGTGACGATGATTATCTGCGGATCAAAAGCAGTCCCTGGTACGACGAGAAATACGGCATGCAGTACAGCCAGTCGACTCGGGTCAAGCAGGCCGGAATCCGCTGGCTGGCTGACCAGTTGGGTATCGACCTCCCCGCCATTCCGGCAGGCCGCCGTGACGTGGCCTAGGGAATACGCCCGACAGATCATCGCAATGCGAACACGTGAGGAGCGCAATGCCGCGCTCCAGGAGGTGCCTGAACATCTGCGGGAATTGACCAAACGCCATTGCCTGAACGCCTGGAACCACCCATCACGATCCAAACGCAAGGAGGCTCAATAGCCACATGAACAACGCGAACCAAACACCGCTTCGCCTTCATCCGGCGCCTGAATCGACCACCGTTGAAATGCTCTATCGCACTTTCGGGAATGTGCTGATCCCGCTGGAAAAAATTCGGGAGGCCTATTTTCGCAACCTGAATTCGCAGTTGTTCGTGACTGAGATCTACAACGGCCGGATTCAGCTTCCGATCACCACGATCGACGCCAGTCGCAAGGCACTTAAATACGTCCACATCCGGCACATGGCCTCGTTGATCGACATCTGCGCCTACAAGGCCGATGAAGACATGCAGCGACAGCAGGAAGACCAACCCGATGCTGCACCCACTCCATTAACGGCAGTTACCACTACCCCACGACAACCCCAGGAGCACACCAAATGATGACTCCAATACAAATAGTTGCACTCGTCATCCTGACGGCGCTCGCCGCTCTCCTTATTTGGGGCGATTACATCATGGGCCGCAGAGATGGTCTGGAGGTCGGCCTGCGCGAGAGTGAAGACATTCAGCGCGCCGTGAGCGCCAAAACCATACGCGAGCTTCAGGCCTCCCTGCAGTTCATCAGGGCTGATCACGCGCGCCTGGCACAAACTTGCAAACTTCTTGAAGCAAGTCCGCAGTTCGGCCCGACAGAAAAGCAGACGCTGGTCGCCATCGGCGACCTACTGCGAATTGCCGCCGAAACCTTCAGCGTATTTCGTACTGGCAAGAAGCTCGAGCGCGACGCCAGACCTCTACGAGAACAAGCGCTTCAATTAGCAAAACGCGTAGTAACCCAAAAAAGGACCGATCACATGAAAGGCATTCAGCCAAAAGGAGTGAGAGCATGAGCGCCGCAGAAAAAATTGATTTCCACATAACTCCAGGCGCCTGGTTTCGGCAGGATCTGCTGTATCCAGTTTTTGGATTAAGCACGGAAGCAGTCCGCAAATACCGATCCCGCGGGATCTGGCTAGAAGGGAAGCACTATCGAACCGACCCAGCGAACGTGCTTGTTTATAACAAGGAGGCCATTGAAAAGTGGATGGCAGGCCAACCATGACTGACAAGATGCCCACAGGCGTCGAGATGAATGGCAAGCAATTACGCATCTGGTTCATTTTCAACGGCCAACGTTGCCGAGAACCTCTCGAAGGAATCTCGAAAGTAAACAAAGCCGCAATTGCATACGCCGACAACAAACGGCGCACCATCTTAGCGGAGATTAGAGAGGGCCGTTTCGATTATGCGGCTCACTTTCCCAACTCACCAAGGGCCGCCATGTTCACGGACACCGGCGGCCCGTCCCTAAAGCGTACAGTCAAAGAAGGTATCGACCGATGGCTGGAGGTTCAAAGGGCGCTTAAAGCATCAAGTACCGTCGTTAACTATGTCAGCAAGGCCAAGCACGTCGATAACAAATTTGGCAAACGCCGAATCGTCGACATCAGCAAGAGCGATATAGAGCTATTCCAAGCTCAATTGCTAAAGCAAGGGCTATCCCCTAAGACAGTAAACGACATCTTCACCGTCGTTCGTGGCGTCTGGGCTGACGCCTTTGGCGACGGCATTTTGAAAGCCAACGCACTGGACCGAATCAGTAACGTCGGTTCGGACGTAGACCTTGAGCACGCCGATCCCTTCAGCCGCACCGAGATCGAGCTGATCGGCAAAGCGGATCCGGACAGACGACATGATAGCAGGATGATTGAGTTCAACTGCTGGGCCGGACTTTCGCTATCCGAGCTCATCGCGCTCGCTGTCGAAGATATCGATCTCGATGCCGGCCTAGTGCAGGTTCGTCGTGCGCTGGTCGTTGGTGAGTTCAAAGTCCCGAAAGAGCGCTCCAGGGTTAGGGTGATAGAGCTGATCGATCCTGCACTTGTACTGATGCGAGAGATCGTAGCTGCTGCAAGAGAGGTCCCCGCGGAAGAGATCACCGTTATCCAGCGTGACAACATCACGTCGAAGAAGATGAAAGTCAGGTTTCTTTTCCGCAGCTCCACCAGCGGGCTGCTATGGAGCGGAAAGACCTTGAGCAATTGGTTCACGGCTCACCTGAAGAAGGCAGAGGTCCGACACCGAGGCGCCAACCAATGCCGTCATACCTTCGCGAGCCAGATGCTGTCGAGCTATGTACCAGTGGAATGGGTAGCGAGACAGCTTGGACATGCAGACACCACGATGGTGAGAAAACATTATGGGAGGTGGATACCCAAAGACACCAAGAGCATGGCCGGTGTCGTGTCGAAAATGCTGGGGTTTAGGACGGACTAGAGCGGCATAACGGGCAAGGTTTATGCCCTAGAAATGCCCTAAATGGATCGACAGAAACGAAAAAGCCCCTGTAATCATCAATGATTACAGGGGCTTAGTCTTATTCGATAATGGCGGAGAGATAGGGATTCGAACCCTAGGTACCGGTGAAGGTACAACGGATTTCGAATCCGTCCCATTCGGCCACTCTGGCATCTCTCCAACGGCGCGCATCATAACAACACTTCTGCCGAAAGCAAACCCTCTTTCGAAAATTTTCTTCGTGCTATCAGATGCTTGCGTCGATTAAAGCGGTACACCCAGACGATTGGCGACTTCTTCGTAGGCTTCGATGACGTCACCGAGGCCCTGGCGGAAGCGGTCTTTGTCCATCTTCTTCTTGGTGTCCTTGTCCCACAGGCGGCAGCCGTCCGGGCTGAACTCGTCGCCGAGGACGATCGAGCCGTCGCTGAACACGCCGAACTCAAGCTTGAAGTCCACCAGCAGCAGGCCTGCGTCGTCGAACAGTTTGCTCAGGACTTCGTTGACCTTGAGCGACAGTTCTTTCATGCGTGCCAGTTGCTCGGCGGTGCCCCAACCGAATGCCACGACGTGGGATTCGTTGATGAACGGGTCGCCCTTGGCGTCGTCCTTGAGGAACAGTTCGAAGGTGTACGGGTTGAGCTTCATGCCCTCTTCGACGCCCAGACGTTTTACCAGGCTGCCGGCAGCGTAGTTACGCACGACGCACTCGACCGGGATCATGTCCAGCTTCTTCACCAGGCACTCGTTGTCGCCCAGCAGTTTGTCGAATTGGGTCGGAATGCCGGCCGCTTCGAGTTTCTGCATGATGAAAGCGTTGAACTTGTTGTTCACCATGCCTTTGCGGTCGAGCTGCTCGATGCGCTTGCCGTCGAACGCCGAGGTGTCGTTGCGAAACAGCAGGATCAAACGGTCAGCGTCGTCGGTCTTGTAAACCGATTTGGCTTTGCCGCGGTAGAGTTCTTCACGTTTTTCCATGATGGGCTCCGCTTGCTAAGTAGATGGGCTAGGCGATATGGCGCCAGTCGAGCCCTGAATCTTGATCGGCCAGTTGCAGCCAGTCCGGGTCGCACCCGAGGGTGTCGACGAAACATTGCCGGGCCAGCTGCGGCAGGTTGTTCTTGCTGCTCAGGTGGGCGAGAACCAGATGCTGCAAGCCCTGCCACCCCAACTCGGCCACCAGGAATGCCGCCTGATGGTTGTTCAAATGTCCCAGCTCGCCGCCCACCCGTTGCTTGAGAAAGTACGGATAGTGACCACGGGCCAGCATGTCGCGGCAATGGTTGGACTCGATCATCAACGCATCGAGATCCCGATAGCCGTCCAGCACCCGCTCGCAATAGGAACCCAGGTCGGTCAGCAGGCCGAAGCGCCGCTGCTCGTTATCACTGAATACGTACTGGGTCGGCTCCTGCGCATCATGGGCCACGGCAATGACCCCGATGTTCAGTGCGCCGATCTGCAGCTGCTCGCCGCCGGCCAGAAAGCCTGCGGGTTCGATCGGTTTGCGCATCCCGCGCAGTGTGCCGCGACTGAGGTAGACCGGCAGATTGTAGCGCCGAGACAGCAAACCCACGCCATGCACGTGGTCGGCATGTTCGTGGGTTACGAGTATCGCGCTCAGTTGCGCCGGGTGAACCCCCAGACGCAACAGGCGTTTTTCGGTTTCCCGCAGGGAAAAACCACAATCCACCAGCACATAGGTATCAGCGCTGGCGATCAGCGTGCCGTTCCCTTGGCTACCGCTGCCGAGAACGGCAAAGCGCATGTGATCAGCCCAGGTTGTCCTGAATCACGCTCAACACTTTGCGCGCCACATCGGCCGGCGCAACGGTATTGATGTTCTTCTCTACGGTCACCTGAACGTTTTCACCGACCTTGCTCAGGCGAACCTGATAACGCTCGGCGCGGGCTTCAACTTCTTCCTTGGTCGGCGCACTGCCGAACAGGCTGCTGAAGAAACCAGGCTTGTCGTCTTTCTTCTCGGCTTTCTCGGCCAGGTTGATGTAGTACAGGCCCAGGCTGCGGTTGATGTCTTCAACGCGCCACTGACCTTGCTCCAGCGCACGACCGACGCTCGACCAGGCACGATCCAGGTCCGGACCGACGTTCAGTACCGGGTTGCCACTGCCGTCTTCGCTGAGGCTGACACGGCTCGGGGTATCGAAATCGCGCGAAGCCAGCATCGACACCGAACCACCCTTCTCGGAGATCCGGCTCATGCTCGCGAGCATGTCGTCGACCAGCGCTGCGTCCAGGCCAGTGTTGACCGAACGGTTGGTGAAATCGACGTCGGCGGTGCTGCCGGCAGGACGCTCGGCGCTGACCACGTAGATTTCACTGGTGTTGCGCTGCACGCCGGGCTCGATACGCACCCGCACGCGGGTTTCGCTGTCGGCACCGACACCGGCGGCGCTCAGGCGCTTGGCCATGGCGGCGGACAGTTCGTCGGAATGCTGCCACGTGGTGGTGAATTCGCCGGTTTGCGGACGCTGTTCATCCAGCCGGAAACCATTGTCCTGGAAGAACTGTACCGCCACTGGCCAGACTTCGGCCGGAGGGTGCTGGGCCACGACCCAACGCGAGTCACCGCTCTTCTGCAGCGAGTAGTCGGTCGCCTCGGCAACCGCCGTCAGCGGTTGCGGGCGCGGTACCACGTATTCGCCCTTCGCCGTGTCATCAGCCACGTTGCGCGGGATCGGCAACAGCGGATCCAGACGCTTGGAGGTGCTGACATTCGGTGGCAGTTGCATCGGTGCAGTCTGTTGCGCTTCCAGGTAATCGCTACCACGGTCACGGAAATAACCTTCCGGGCCCCAGACCCATCCGCAGCCACTGGTGCTGGAGATAATCAAGGCAAGTGCGGAAAGTCCGGCCATTCGCTTCATGCGTTGTACTTCCTCAATTAAACCAGGACGCTGCACTGGCGCAGGGCCGTGCGAAGCGTTTCATGACAAGGAGCGCTCAGCCAGGTCAACGGCAGGCGGATGCCTTCGTGCATCAGGCCCATTTCAACCAAAGCCCACTTCACCGGAATCGGGTTGGCTTCGATGAACAGGTCCTTGTGCAGCGGCATCAATTTTTCGTTGATCGCCCGTGCGGTCTCGGCGTCGCCTTTCAGCGCGGCCTCGCACAGGTCAGCCATTTCGCGCGGGGCGACGTTGGCCGTTACGGAGATGTTGCCTTTGCCGCCCAGCAGGATCAGCTCGACCGCGGTCGGATCATCGCCGGACAGCACGATGAAGTCCTTGCTCACGCCGTCGATGATGGCTTTGGCGCGTTTCAGGTCGCCGGTGGCTTCCTTGATGCCGATGATGTTCGGCACGCTGGACAGGCGAATCACGGTCTCGGCCTGCATGTCGCAGGAGGTGCGGCCGGGAACGTTGTAGAGAATCTGTGGAATGTCGACGGCTTCGGCAATGTGCTTGAAGTGCTGGTACAGGCCTTCCTGGGTCGGCTTGTTGTAGTACGGAACTACCAGCAGGCAGGCGTCGGCGCCGGCTTCCTTGGCGTTGCGGGTCAGCTCGACGGCTTCGCGGGTCGAGTTGGCGCCGGTACCGGCGATCACCGGAATGCGCCCGGCTACCTGTTTGACCACGGCTTTGATGACGGCGATGTGTTCTTCTACATCAAGGGTCGCCGACTCGCCGGTAGTACCGACCGCGACAATGGCATGGGTGCCGTTCTTGAGATGGAAGTCCACGAGTTTGCTGAGGCTGTCCCAGTCAAGACGCCCTTGTGCATCCATGGGAGTGACCAGTGCCACCATACTGCCCGCAATCATGAAACCGCTCCTGCCGGAAAAAGAGAGCGGTAATGGTACTGGCGCCAAGATGCTTGCACAAGCGAAGTACTGCGCCGCCATTCCCCTTGGCGTCGGTTTTCGCTACCCTTCAGACTTTGATCGGTACAGATCAGCTTGTACGCCGGGTTCCAGCCTCCCCTTTCGGCCTCCCAGGCCCCGTTCCAGTGTCGCTGCTGCACGCTCCGCCTTTATTGGAGCGAATTGCGAGCCACGGCCCGGGGCTTTCTGAACGGGCACGCGCAGACGCTTCCCGACGGCCAACGCCCATCGACCTACCGACCGCTCATCGCTTTAGGAATGCTGCATGTCCACCCCCACAGTTCGCGAACAATTCCTTGTCATCAGTGCCCTTGGCGCCAACCCCATGGAGCTGACTAACGTCCTGTGCCGCGCCAGCCATGAAAATCGCTGCGCCGTCGTCACCTCCCGCCTGACTCGCCATGGCGAATGCAGCGCCCTGGTGCTGGAAATCTCCGGCAGCTGGGACGCGCTGGCCCGCCTCGAAGGCAGCCTGCCGACCCTGGCCAAGCGCCACGCATTCACCGTCAACGTGGTACGCAGCGCGGCTCTGGAAAACCGTCCGCAGGCCCTGCCGTACGTGGCTTATGTCAGCTCGGCGTATCGCCCGGACATCATCAACGAGCTGTGCCAGTTCTTCATGGATCACAACGTCGAGCTGGAAAACCTGACCTGCGATACCTATCAGGCCCCGCAGACTGGCGGCACCATGCTCAACGCCACGTTCACCGTAACGCTGCCGGCCGGCACCCAGATCAGCTGGCTGCGCGACCAGTTCCTGGACTTCGCCGACGCGATGAACCTGGATGCGCTGATCGAACCTTGGCGCCCACAAAACCCAATGTAAGGAAGCTTTCATGGCCGTTGTCATCGACCAACCGGTTGCGGATTTCGAAGCACCTGCCACCAGCGGGCAGACCGTCAGCTTGTCCGCCCTGAAGGGCAAGCAAGTGGTGATCTACTTCTATCCGAAGGACAGCACCCCCGGCTGCACCACCGAAGGCCAGGGTTTTCGTGACCAGTACGCGGCGTTCCAGGCCGCTAATACCGAGATTTTCGGTATCTCCCGCGACAGCCTGAAGTCTCACGAGAACTTCAAGTGCAAGCAGGAATTTCCGTTCGAGCTGATCAGCGACAAGGACGAAGCCGTCTGCCAGCTGTTCGACGTGATCAAGTTGAAGAAACTGTATGGCAAGGAATATCTGGGCGTTGATCGCAGCACATTCCTGATCGACAAGAATGGCGTGCTGCGCCAGGAATGGCGCGGCGTGAAAGTACCGGGGCATGTGGATGCGGTGCTGGCTGCGGCTCAGGCGCTGAACAAGGCCTGATATTTCTGCGTCGTTTTCACTGACGCCTTCGCGAGCAAGCTCGCTCCCACATTTGGAATGCATTTCAAATGTGGGAGCGAGCTTGCTCGCGAAGGGGCAATAAGCCTCAGCGAATAGCTCGGCTCTAAAGCAATGGAGCCACAACCGGCTCCTTGCGCGGCCACGCATCCAGCACGGCCTTGAACAGCGTCGCCAGCGGAATTGCGAAGAACACGCCCCAGAACCCCCACAACCCGCCAAACAACAGCACCGCACAAATGATTGCCACCGGGTGCAGGTTGACCGCCTCGGAAAACAGCAACGGCACCAGCACGTTGCCATCCAGGGTCTGAATGATCCCGTAGACCGCCATCAGATAGATGAACTGATCGCTCCAGCCCCACTGGAACAACGCAATCAGCAACACCGGCACGGTCACCACCACCGCGCCGACGTACGGCACCACCACCGACACCCCGACCAGCAACGCCAGCAGCGCCGCATAGTTGAGGCCGAGCGCGACGAACGCGATGTAGGTCACGCCGCCACAGATCACGATCTCGATGACCTTGCCACGAATGTAGTTGGCGATCTGCCGGTTCATTTCCTGCGCCACGCGGGTGATCAGCGCTCGCTCACGGGGCAGATAGCCGCGCACCCACTCGCCGATCATGGCCCGATCCTTGAGAAAGAAGAACACCAGAATCGGCACCAGCACCAGATAGATCATGATGTTGACCAGCAGCGGCAGGCTCGACAGGGAAAAGGTCAGCGCCCATTGGCCGAACTTGCCGATTTCGCCACGCGCCGCTTCGATGGCCTGCAGCACCTGCTCGTCAGAGACCAGATGCGGATAGCGCTCGGGCAGCAACAGCAGCAGCGACTGCCATTTGGCGAGCATGCCCGGAAGTTCGTTGAACAGCGTGATCAACTGATGCCACAGCAACGGCAAGACCACCACGATGAACACCAGCAACACGCCCATGAACAGCGCAAACACCAGCCCCACCGCCGCCGCACCAGGCAAGCGCATGCGTTCAAGAGCGAGCACCAGCCCCTGCATCAGATACGCCAACACCATCCCGGCCAATACCGGCGCGAGCATGCCACCGAGCGTGAGCACCGCGGTGAAGGCGAGAAACAGCAGCACCGCCAGCACCACCGCTTCTTCGTCGGAAAAGTAGCGCTGAATCCAGTCGCGTAACACTTTGAACATCAATAATCCTTAGGTCTTTTACGCTGTCGGTTCAGGCTTTTTTCAACCAGTAACGGTAGACGCCCGCTTCGTCTTCTTCGCGCAGCAGCGTATGACCGGCCAGACGGGCAAAGGTGCGGAAGTCGCGCTGCGAACCCGCGTCCGTGGCGATCACCTTGAGCACCGCGCCGCTGGGCAGCTTGTTGAGTTCCATCTTGGCCTTGAGCAGCGGCAACGGGCAATTCAGGCCACTGGCGTCCAATTCACAGTCATGGGCTACAGCGTCAGTCATTGCGTCACTCCGGTTCAGGTGGTTGAGGCGCCTAGAATATCTGGTCGCAAGCCCGGTGTCCGGCTACAGTAAGGTCTTTGTCTTCTAAGGCTTTGTGCATGACATTTCTGCGCCCTACCCTGCTGACGCTCGCTTGCCTGCTCGCCTCACCGGGCTTTGCCGACGATCTGCCGTCACTTGGCGACGCCAGTTCTGCCATTGTCTCTCCGCAACAGGAATACCAGTTGGGCCGCGCCTGGCTGGCCATGTTGCGCAGTCAAGTTGCACAGCTCAACGATCCGCAGCTCAAAGACTACGTCGAATCCAGCGTCTACAAGCTGGTGGAAACCAGCCAGGTGACCGATCGTCGCCTGGAATTCATTCTGATCAACAGCCCGCAACTCAACGCTTTCGCGGCGCCGGGTGGCGTGGTCGGGGTCAACGGTGGCCTGTTCCTCAACGCGCAGACTGAAGGCGAATACGCCTCGGTACTGGCCCACGAACTGGCTCACTTGTCGCAACGCCACTTCGCGCGCGGCGTCGAAGCTTCGCAGCGGATGCAGGTACCGATGATGGCGGCGCTGCTCGCGGGGATCGTGATTGCCGCCGCCGGTGGCGGTGATGCCGGGATCGCGACCATCGCCGGTACTCAGGCCGCAGCCATTCAGTCGCAGCGTACCTTCTCGCGCCAAAACGAGCAGGAAGCCGACCGTATCGGCATCCTCAACCTGGAAAAGGCCGGATACGACCCGCGCTCGATGCCGACCATGTTCGAACGTCTGATGCGCCAATACCGCTTCGACGCCAAGCCGCCAGAATTTCTGCTGACTCACCCGGTGACCGAATCGCGTATCGCCGACACCCGTAACCGCGCAGAACAAGCGCCAGCGGGCGGCATTGAAGACAGCATGCGCTATCAGTTGATCCGCGCCCGCGTACAGCTGATCTACGAAGAAACCCCGGGACTGGGCGCCAAGCGCTTTCGTGCACAACTGGACGAGAACCCGAAGAACGACGTGGCGCGCTACGGCCTGGCGATCGCTCAGATCAAGGGCGGCCAGCTCAACGAAGCCAGGGAGAATCTCAAACAGCTGCTGGCCAAGTCACCCAACGAGATCATCTACAACCTCGCGCAGATCGACCTGGACATTACCAACAACCGCCTGCCGGATGCGCAAACGCGGGTTGACCGCATGCTCACGCAATATCCGGGCAACTACCCACTGAATCAGGTTCGGGTCGATCTGTTGCTGAAACAGAATCGCACCGCCGACGCCGAGAAAGCCCTCGACAGCTTGCTCAAATCCCGTCCGAACGATCCGGACGTGTGGTATCAGGTCGCCGAAACCCGTGGTCTGTCCGGCAACATCATTGGTCTGCACCAGGCCCGCGCCGAGTACTTCGCGCTGGTCGGCGATTATCGTCAGGCGATCCAGCAGCTTGATTTTGCCAAGCGCAAGGCGGGCAGCAACTTCCCGCTATCCTCGCGGATCGATGCACGCCAGCGCGAGCTGATGGAGCAGGAGCGCATGATCAAGGACATGATGGGCTGAGTTTTCATCAGCGACATAAAAATTTCAGGCATAAAAAAACCGCCTCTTTCGAGGCGGTTTTTATTTCACCGCAACCGGGTTATTCAGCCAGTTTGAAGGTGATGAAGCTCGCACGACCTTCACGCAGAACGCGCATCGACACCGAACGATTCTTCGGCAGCGCCTTGGCGATCTCGGTGAACTCCTTGGTGGAGCCGATGGCCTGGTTGTTCAGGTGAGTAATCACGTCACCCGGTTGCAGACCGATCAAAGCCGCAGGACCGTCCTGAACTTCCTTGATCACCACTCCGCCCTTGAGGTCGTAGGTTTTCTTCTGCTCAGCGGTCAGTTCCGCCACCGAAACGCCGAGGCGGTTGCTGCTGCTTTCCGCACCCGACTTCGGCAGTGCAGCCAGCTCTTTGTCCTCATCCGGAATCGCGCCGACAGTCAACTCGACATTCTTGCGCTTGCCGTCACGGATCACTTCGAGGCTGGCCTTGGCGCCCGCTTTCAGCGCACCGACCAAGTGTGGCAGGTCGGCGGACATGACGATCGGCTGACCGTTCATGCTCAGGATCACGTCGCCCACTTGCAGGCCACCCTTGGCTGCCGGACCGTCATCCTGAATCTGCGCAACCAGCGCACCGGCCGGCTTATCAAGACCGAACGACTCGGCCAGATCCTTGTTCACTTCCTGGATGACCACGCCCAGCCAGCCGCGGCTGACTTTGCCACCGCTTTTCAGCTGATTGGAAACGTCCATCGCCACGTCGATCGGAATGGCGAACGACACACCCATGAAGCCACCGGAACGGGTGTAGATCTGTGAGTTGATCCCGACCACTTCACCGTTCAGGTTGAACAGCGGGCCACCGGAGTTACCCGGGTTGATTGGCACGTCGGTCTGGATGAACGGCACGTAGTTTTCGTTCGGCAGGCTACGGCCGACGGCGCTGACAATACCTTGGGTCACGGTGTGGTCAAAGCCGAACGGCGAACCGATCGCCACGACCCACTGACCCGCCTTCAGGTCCTGGGACTTGCCGAGCTTGAGCACCGGCAGATCCTTGCCATCGATTTTCAGCAGGGCCACGTCGGAACGTGGGTCAGTACCGATCAGCTTGGCTTTCATTTCACTGCGATCAGCCAGACGCACGAGGATTTCGTCGGCATCGGCAATCACATGATTATTGGTCAGGATGTAGCCATCGGAGGAAATGATGAAGCCCGAACCGAGCGATTGCGCTTCACGCTGACGATCGCCGCGCGGCGAACGCTGCTGAGGCGGCATGCCACGCTCGAAGAACTCGCGCAACATCGGCGGCAAGCCTTCCAGGTCAGGCATCTGCTGGTTCACCTTGCGGTCCGGCAGCTTCTGCGTGGTGCTGATGTTCACCACTGCAGGCGAGGCCTGTTCAACCAGTTGGGTGAAATCCGGCAGGTCGGCCGCCTGGACAGCGGGGACAGCCTGACCCAGCACCAGCACGGTGGCGAAAATGGAGAGATAAGACTTCAAGCTAAGTATCGACATACAGCTCCCGTTACGACGAGCAGGGTTAAGCGATATGGAGCAAGGAACACCGGGAACCGCGGGCCGGTATTTTTGTTCCGGGAACAACAGACAAGGCCAGAGCCGTGAGGCTCTGACCTATAAAAAACTTTCGGGTGATTTGCAAATGAAAATGCTGAGCAAACATTTCATCTACGTCTCGAAGAAGAAGTGGAAATGACTGAAATCAGCTCACTGCTTGCTGGTTGCAGCGCCATCGTTGCGCATCGAAAGGGCAATCCTCTCGGCCGTGCCGATTGGAATTTCGCCGACCACCGTCACCATCATCTCGCCCTCAGGCGTAGTGAGGCGGCGGGAAACAGCGACAGTTGGCCCCAACTGCGTGCGGGTATCGGTCACTGTTGCACCGTTCAACGGCTCAAGAAATACCGAAAACCGTGCCAGCCCGTCGTCATACATCAGGCTACTGACTTGAGTCTTGGTTTCAGAATCTTTGTGTGAAGTGCTGCTGGTCAGCACAAAACCCGGAGGCAGCCAGTCGGAATGCCAGACCTGAGCCGTTTTCACGGCAGAGGCCTTGTCACTATCAATAGTGACGGCCTTGCACTCGGTGCCAGCTTGCAGATCTTTGTCCGACGGGACATCAGCGGTATCGAGGCTGGTGAACTGGAAACGCTCGAGTAGCTGCCCCTTGTCGTTGAGCAACAACGACTTCAGTGGCAAACCGGTCTGTTTATCCAGATGCAGCTCGAAACCATAACGATGCTGGTCGCGGGGCGTCAGCGATACAATGACCGCATCACGCCCGGCCACGCGCGACTTGCCGATGACGGCAAGCTCATACCAGTTTTTCAGCTTTTGGGGATCAAGCGAAAGAGCGGTCGAGTTGGGAGAGTCTCCCAACCCCGCAATCAGAGTGCCGCTGACGCATTGAGTATGCCCATCAACACGCACGACTTCCTGAGCCGAGCCGTCGAGCTGAAGCAAACGCTCGCGGACCTGACCGTTCTGGACACGATGCCAGATATTGTGGGTAGAAAAACTACCGTTACGCTCGTATACGAAAGTGCCTTGGAAGCTTTGCTGCTGCTCCGCCTGACCCAGGCGGATCAGCCAGTCCTGGGCCTCGTCGGCATGGGCTGGAACAATGAACCAGCCGCTAAGCAGAAGCGAAAGTAGAGGTATGGCGCGCATGATCCTCCTTAACGGTTTTCCATGCTTGCTGCACGCGCATAAGGCAGAGCGCTTTCAGTACCTTTCAACGCAGCTTGCTGGGCATGCTGACGCAGATAGCCTGGCAGACGCTGATCGTGCCAGCCTGGCTGACCTTGCAGGACGCTGTTGGCCATCGGACCGGTAGTTTCCGAGCTTTCCTTGTAGCCTGCCAGAACAGCCGGGCCTTTGACCTGCGGCGCAACCAGCGAAGGCTGATTGGACTGCTGGGCCAGTTCGACGCCAGCGATTTCGTCCTGGTTGTACAGGCGCACACCAGCCAGTACCGCAACGGTCACCGAAGCCGCAACGGCCAGACGACCCAGGTTGCGCCAAGGGCCGCGGGATACTTTGGCTGGAGCCGTTTCGTCTTCCAGCGCAGCAGAAACTGCCGCAGCAATGTCCAGACGCGGAAGCAGCAGATCCTTGTGCATGGCTGCCCGAGCGATCTGATAACGAGCCCAGGTCTCACGGGTTTCAACATCGTCCAGTGCATTGATCACTCGACGCAATTCCAGTTCGTCCGCTTCGTTATCCATCACTGCGGACAGCGATTCCTGCAGGGCTTCACGACTCATGGCGTTCCTCTCTTGGCTGTCGCCGCTGTCTCAGTTTTCCTGCAACAACGGCTGCAGGGCTTTATCGATGGCCTCCCGGGCGCGGAAAATCCGGGAGCGCACGGTACCCACCGGACACTGCATGACGCTCGCAATGTCCTCGTAACTCAGACCATCGAATTCACGTAAAGTTAAAGCCGTACGTAAATCCTCTGGCAGTTGCTGAATGGTTCGATGGACGGTGCCTTCGATCTCATCCCGCAGCAACGCGCGTTCCGGCGATTCGAGATCCTTCAGGCCGTGATCGCCGTCGTAGAACTCTGCGTCTTCAGAACTTACATCGCTATCCGGCGGCCGGCGGCCGCGTGAAACCAGATAGTTCTTTGCCGTGTTGATGGCAATGCGGTAAAGCCACGTATAGAACGCGCTGTCTCCGCGAAAGTTTCCTAGCGCTCGATAGGCCTTGATAAAGGCTTCCTGAGCCACATCCTGGGCTTCATGGGTGTCGTGCACGAAACGCACGATCAACCCGAGAATTTTGTGCTGATATTTCAGCACCAGCAGATCGAAAGCTCGCTTGTCGCCACGCTGAACGCGCTCGACCAGCTGCTGATCCTCTTCCTGGGTTAGCATGAACACTCCTCGATAAGCATGGAGGAGGCTTGCATAACTAAACGACCAGACTTGCAAACATAGACTCGGGCTTTTCGCAAAAGTTCTCCCCCTCCAGGCAAGTTTCCTGCGGGCTCTGATTTGGCACGCACGAAAAACGCAGCGCGGGATAAACCGGCTGCGCGAATAATCTTGTCATCGGTTCGCCGGCAAAAACCCAATCGCAGGTTCTGCATTGAAGCCGACACTGTCCCGTGCTTCTGGCAACTGACTATTGATCTTGGGCCTCTGGCAAAAGTTCCAATTATTTATAGCCGTGCTGAAGCGACATTGAGCAACCGCGTGCTGAAAAAGCCTGTTTCATCCTCGATACAGTCGCCTTTTCCCAAAACGACAGAAAAAAACGTCCGACGAAACGTCAAGCTTTTGTCGACACAGTAGTTTCACAATGCCATACGAGCTCGGCTATTGTGCCGCTCCACCCCTCTATATACTAGTGGGCTGTGTGGCTGTCTTGACTCGCCGATCCAGCTGTCTTGCGCCAACCCCGATCCGGGTCGCTTTGAGCGGAATCCTGAAATGAGCCAACAGTTTCAACACGATGTTCTGGTCATTGGCAGCGGCGCTGCCGGTTTGAGTCTCGCGCTGACCCTGCCGGGTCATTTGCGCATTGCCGTATTGAGCAAAGGTGATCTGGCCAACGGCTCGACTTATTGGGCCCAGGGCGGCGTCGCTGCCGTGCTGGACGATACCGATACTGTCGAATCCCACGTCGACGACACCCTGAATGCCGGCGGTGGTCTGTGCCATGAAGACGCGGTGCGTTTTACCGTCGAGCACAGCCGCGAAGCCATCCAGTGGCTGATCGACCAGGGGGTGCCGTTCACCCGCGACGAACAGTCCGGCACCGAAGACGGCGGTTTCGAATTCCACCTGACTCGCGAAGGCGGCCACAGCCATCGGCGCATCATCCATGCCGCCGACGCAACCGGCGCAGCGATTTTCACCACCCTCCTCGCCCAGGCCAGAGAGCGCAGCAACATCGAACTGCTGGAGCAGCGAGTTGCCGTTGATCTGATCACCGAACGCCGTCTGGGCATGAATGGCGAGCGCTGCCTCGGCGCCTATGTGCTGAATCGCGCGACCGGCGAAGTCGACACCTACGGCGCACGCTTCGTGATCCTCGCGTCCGGCGGCGCCGCCAAGGTCTACCTCTATACCAGTAACCCCGACGGCGCTTGCGGTGACGGCATCGCCATGGCCTGGCGCTCGGGCTGCCGAGTGGCGAACCTGGAATTCAACCAGTTCCACCCTACGTGCCTGTATCACCCGCAGGCCAAGAGTTTCCTGATCACTGAAGCCTTGCGTGGCGAAGGCGCGCACCTGAAGCTGCCCAACGGCGAACGGTTCATGCCGCGCTTCGACAAACGTGCCGAACTGGCGCCACGCGACATCGTCGCCCGCGCCATCGACCATGAAATGAAGCGCCTGGGCGTCGACTGCGTCTATCTCGACATCAGCCACAAGCCTGAAGCCTTCATCAAAAACCACTTCCCGACCGTCTACGAACGTTGCCTGGGTTTCGGCATCGACATCACCAAACAGCCGATCCCGGTCGTGCCGGCGGCGCACTACACCTGTGGTGGAGTAATGGTCGATCAGCATGGTCGTACCGACGTGCCGGGGCTGTACGCCATCGGCGAAACCAGCTTCACCGGCCTGCACGGGGCCAACCGCATGGCCAGCAACTCGCTGCTCGAATGCTTCGTTTATGCCCGCTCGGCGGCAGCGGACATCCTTGCACAATTGGATGAGGTCACCGCGCCAATCGCCCTGCCCGAGTGGGACGCCAGCCAGGTGACCGATTCCGACGAAGACGTGATCATCGCCCACAACTGGGACGAGCTGCGCCGCTTCATGTGGGACTACGTCGGCATCGTGCGCACCAACAAGCGCTTGCAACGAGCGCAGCACCGCGTGCGTCTGTTGCTGGACGAGATCGACGAGTTCTACAGTAACTATAAAGTCAGCCGCGACCTGATCGAGCTACGCAATCTGGCGCAAGTCGCCGAACTGATGATCTGCTCAGCCATGGAGCGCAAGGAAAGTCGCGGTCTGCATTACACCCTCGACTACCCGAACCTGCTGCCCGAGGCGCTCGACACTATTCTGGTGCCGCCCACCTACGCCGGCTGAACTTGAGCCGCACTCGCAGGCGTCGGTGCACATCCGCTGCCTGCGAGTCTCGCGGTACACAGATCGAGCGCACCCGCCGCTCCCCGCGCAAACGAAAGCGCAGCACCACGATCAACGGCAACGCCAGGCTGTCAGGGCGCAGCTGGACTGCTTGCCAGCCGCCCGCCTGATTCCACAATTGCCAGCCATCGGCATCGCGGCGCAATCGGCAAAAAGCCTGCGGATGCGTCAGCAGAATCTGCCGTGGCAACACCCACACGGCGTGCAGCAGACAGGCGAAAGCCCCGAGCAGACAGGCCCAGAGTGGAATCGACAGGAGAAACAACACACCCAGCGCGAACACCTGGGTCAACAGATACGCCGCCAGCAACTGCCGAGAGGCATGCCAGCGGCATTCGAACGTATTACTTGGGCTGAACACGGTCCAGGATCATCCGGACCATGCGCTGCAGCTCAGGGTCTTCGGACTCACTGCGCTCCATGAACCAGCCGAACATGTCCTGATCCTCACAGGTCAGCAGACGGACATACAAGTCGCGATCGACCTGGTTGAGGTGCGGATAAACCTCTTTCACGAACGGCACCAACAGCACGTCAAGTTCCAGCATGCCGCGGCGGCTGTGCCAGAAGAGGCGATTGAGTTCAACTTGTTCGACCATGGAGCCCTCCTCAAATAGGCGCGCAGTATACAGCCCCGGCGCGGGTCGCACAGTCGGCTTTGGTCGGGCACCACCGATCCTTTATCAACTACCCATTTCAACAACGCGCCCTTATGATGTGCCCCAGACTTTTTTACCCTGCGATGACCCATGGCCGATTCTGCTTTTTTCTGCACCCTGTCTCATGAAGGCGTACTCGCGGTTCGCGGCGTGGATGCCGGCAAATTCCTGCAAGGCCAATTGACCTGCAACATCAATTACCTCAGCGACAGCCAGGCCAGCCTGGGCGCGCGCTGCACGCAAAAAGGCCGGATGCAGTCGAGCTTCCGCATTCTGCTCGAAGGTGACGGCGTGCTGCTGGCAATGGCCAGTGAACTGCTGGAGCCGCAACTGGCGGATCTGAAAAAGTACGCGGTGTTCTCCAAATCCAAATTGACCGACGAAAGCGCCGCCTGGGTGCGTTTTGGCCTGGAGCACGGCGACGCCGCGTTGGCCAGCCTGGGTCTGAACCTGCCAGGCGAAACCGACGGCGTGGTGCGCAACGCAGGCCTGATCGCGATTCGCGTCTCGCCGGATCGCGCCGAACTCTGGGTACCGGCCGATCAAGCCGATGCCATCAAAGCCAAGTTGGCCACCGCCCTGCCTGAAGGCAAATTGAACCAATGGCTGCTGGGGCAGATTCGCGCCGGTATCGGTCAGGTCATGCCGACCACCCGCGAGTTGTTCATCCCGCAGATGCTCAACCTGCAGGCCGTCGGTGGCGTGAGTTTCAAGAAAGGTTGCTACACCGGCCAGGAAATCGTCGCGCGCATGCAGTACTTGGGCAAGCTCAAGCGTCGCCTCTATCGCGTAGAACTTGACGCGACTGAACTGCCAGAGCCGGGCACCCCGCTGTTCGCCCCAAGCCACAGCAGCGCCATCGGCGAAGTGGTGATTGCCGCCCGCGCCGCAGAAAAGATTGAACTGTTGGCGGTGTTGCAGGCCGAAGCTGCCGAAGCGGGTAATCTGCACCTGGGCGACCTCGAAGGGCCAGCCCTGCATTTGCTCGACCTGCCCTACGAACTGGATCGCGACCGCGAAATCCAGCGCTGATCGCAGCTTTTGTTGCAACACCCTAGAGAATCTACATGAGCGAGCTGGCGGATAAGGTCCAACAGGATTTGGTTGAGGCCATCGATAACGATGACCTGGTTCTGCCAACGTTACCGGAAGTGGCCCTGCAAATTCGCAAGGCCGCCGAAGACCCGGAGATCAGTGTCAGCGACCTGAGCAAAGTGATTGGCCGCGACACGGCGCTGTCGGCGCGCCTGATCAAAGTGGTCAACAGCCCGTTGCTGCGCGCGACCCAGGAAGTCACCGACCTGCACACCGCAATCACCCGACTGGGGGTGAACTACAGCAGCAACTTGGCGATCGGGCTGGTGATGGAACAGATCTTCCACGCCCGCTCCGAGGTGGTCGAACAGAAGATGCGCGAAGTCTGGCGCAAGAGCCTGGAGATCGCCGGCGTCAGCTACGCCCTGTGCCGTCGGCACACCCAACTCAAACCTGATCAGGCGGCGTTGGGCGGGCTGGTGCATCAGATCGGCGTACTGCCGATTCTGACCTATGCCGAAGATCACTACGAACTGCTGTCAGACCCGGTCAGCCTCAACCATGTGATCGACCACATTCACCCGCTGCTGGGCGACAAGCTGTTGCGGGTCTGGGAATTTCCCGAGCAACTGGTGGCGTTGCCGGGACTGTATCTGGATTTCAAACGCGACTCGGCACACCTTGATTACGTCGATCTGGTGCAGGTGGCGAGTCTGTATTGTCACAAGGACAGCGATCATCCGATTGCGCGGATTGACCCGCTCAGCGTGCCGGCGTTCAGGAAGCTTGGGATCGATCCGGAGAACAAGGAGTTGTGCGCGGATCTGGAAGAATCGCGGACGATGTTTTACTGATCCGGAACCGCGGCGCGGCCTTCGCGAGCAAGCCCGCTCCCACAGGGGATTTGTGTACGGCGTGGATTCCCTGTGGGAGCGGGCTTGCTCGCGAAGAGGCCCGCACCAAAACCACATTTATCCGGCAATAAAACTCACCCGGACCTTCAAACCGGCCTGCTCGCCATCGTGCAAGGTGATCTGCGCCAGATGCGCCCGGCAGATCTCTCCGACGATCGCCAGCCCCAACCCTGAGCCCGCAACCTGCTGATTGCGCCGATAGAAGCGTTCAAACACCCGATCACGCTCTTCCAGCGGAATCCCCGGCCCGTCATCTTCAACCTCAAGCACCGCCGGCGCCGCGACCCGCAGAATCACGTTGCCGCCCGGTGGCGTATGCGCCAGTGCGTTGTCCACCAGATTGCTCAGCAGCTCATTGAGCAACGTCGGCTCACCGCGCAGCCACACCGGCTCATCCGCCTCCAGAGCCAGCGCGACCCCGCGTGCATGAGCCAACGGCGCCATGGCCATGCCCAGCTCGCGAGCCAACTGACTCAGATCGAGCAGTTGCGCGCCGCCCTCGGCAATCGCCCGGGCACCGTTTTCCACCCGCGCCAGCGACAGCAGTTGATTGGCCAGATGGGTCAGGCGATCAGTGCTTTGCGCAGAGGATTCCAGGGTTGTGCGCCAGGTTTCCGCTTCAGTCGAACGCAGCCCAAGTTCCAGCCGCGCCTTCAACGCCGCCAGTGGCGTGCGCAGTTCGTGGGCGGCATCGGCGATGAACTGCGCCTGCCGCTCGAACTGCCCGCGCAAGCGTTCGGTGAAGTGATTGAGCGCGCGCACCAGCGGCCACAATTCATGTTGCACTTCCACCAGCGGCAGTGGCCGTAAATCATCGGGCTGACGCTCCTCCACCGCCGTGCGCAAACGCTCCAGCGGGCGCAGCGCGGCACTCACCGCAAACCACACCAGCAACAAGGCGCCGATCGCGAGCATGCCCAGACGCAGCAGCGTATCGGCCGCCAGACTGCGGGCCATGCTGACCCGCGCCTCGTCGGTTTCGGCGACGCGGATTTCCGCCATGCCGTTCATGTTCGGTTCGGTGACCGCTTTGAGCAGGCTGACCACGCGCACGTTCTGCCCGCGATAGGTCGCGTTATAGAAGCGCGCGAGCGCTGGATAATCGTCGGTTCTCGGCGTACCGGGTGGTGGTCCGGGCAGGTTTTCGTAGCCGGAAATCAGCTTCTGATGGATGTCGTTGACCTGGTAGTAAATCCGCCCGGCGCTGTCGTAAGCGAAGGTGTCCAGCGCCACGTAGGGCACGTCGGCGCTGAGGGTGCCGTCGCGCTGCGACAGGCCGGCGGCGATGGTCCGCGCCGAGGCCAGCAGGGTGCGGTCGTAGGCGGTGTCGGCGGCTTCGCGCCCGTTCCAGTACGCGCTCAGACCACTGGCGAGCATCAACACCACCAGCAACAACGCGAGGTTCCACAGCAACCGCCAACGCAGGCTGCTGGGCTTATGCATCGCGACTTTCCAGCAGGTAACCGAGGCCACGGAAGGTCACGATCGCCACCGGTTGGCCGTCGAGTTTCTTGCGCAGACGATGCACGTAGATTTCGATGGCATCGGGGCTGGCTTCTTCGTCGAGACCGAACACCTGTGCCGCCAGTTGCTCCTTGCTCATCACTCGTCCCGGGCGGGCGATCAACGCTTCGAGCACTGCCTGTTCGCGAGAGGTCAGGGTCAGCAGTTCTTCGCCGAGACTGAAGCGCCGGGTGTCGAGATCGTAGGCCAGCACGCCGCAGCGCTGCTGACGCTCGCCACCGAGCACACTGCGCCGCAACAGGGCTTTGACCCGGGCTTCGAGCTCGGTCAGTTCGAACGGTTTGGCCAGGTAATCGTCAGCGCCGAGATTCAAGCCGTGTACGCGGTCCTTCACATCGCTGCGCGCTGTCAGCATCAACACCGGCAGGTTCTTGCCACGTGCGCGCAGGCGCGCCAGCACCTCGAAACCGTCCATGCGCGGCAGGCCGACATCGAGGATCGCCATCGCGTATTCCTCGCTGCCCAGCGCCAGATCGGCGGCCACGCCATCGTGCAACACGTCCACGGTCAGACCGGTGCTCTTGAGCGCCTGGGCGACACTTTCGGCCAGTTGCAAATGGTCTTCGACGAGCAGAACACGCATGGATCTCTACCTCATTCAGGGATGGCCGACGCCACTCTTTGCCGCGGAGTTTACAGCCGCAACCGCCGCTGTGAAGCCCGAAACCCGCGAAATCCAGCTGAAAGGTTAGTGAAAGGTTAGCCCGTTAGAGTCCGGTCACGGACAGTTTCGACTGCCGTCGCTGCTGCCACACAGCGATACGAAAAACGCCTCGAAGCGTTTTCGACCAATAAGAACAATAAACGGAGTACACCCGCATGCCGTCCTTGCAGACCAAGGCTTCTACGCCTGTTCGTCCTTCTCGTTTGCGCCACGCCACCCTAGCCAGCACCGCTGCCCTCGCCGGTTTCTCACCGTTGAGCTACGCCGACTTCATCAAAGACAGTTCCGCCACCTTCGAAACCCGCAACATGTACTTCAACCGCGACTTTCGCGACGGCACCAGTGCCCAGCAAAGCAAGCGTGATGAATGGGCGCAGGGTTTCATGCTCAACCTGCAATCGGGTTACACCGACGGCACCGTGGGCTTCGGTGTCGATGCGCTGGGCATGCTCGGGGTCAAACTTGATTCGAGCCCGGATCGTACCGGCACCGGCCTGTTGCCGACCCACGATGACGGGCGCGCGGCGAACGAATACTCGAAAGTCGGCCTGACCGGCAAAGTGAAAATCTCTGCCACCGAACTGAAAATCGGCAGCCTGATTCCCGAACTGCCGATCCTCAAACCGAATGACGGGCGCATCCTGCCGCAGACGTTCGAAGGTGGTTTGCTGACCTCCAAAGAGCTCAAGAACCTGACCTTCACCGGTGGGCGTCTGGAGAAAGCCAAGGATCGCGACAGCACCGATTTCGAGGACATCGCCCTCAACAACAAGAACAGCCGCTTCGCGGGTACCGTGGCCGGCAAGCATTTCGATTTTGCCGGCGTGGACTACAAGTTCACCGACAAGATCACCGGCAGTTACCACTTCGCCCAACTCGACGAAGTCTATAACCAGCACTTCTTCGGTCTGGTCGCCTCGCGGCCGATGGGCCCGGGCACCTTCGCCACCGACCTGCGCTTTGCGGTCAGTGACGATCAGGGCGCGGCCCGTGGTGGCGAGATCGACAACCGCTCGCTCAACGGTCTGGTCAGCTACGCCCTGAGCGGCCACAAGTTCAGCGCCGGTTATCAGCACATGTCCGGCGACAGCGCGTTCCCCTATGTCGATGGCAGCGACCCGTACCTGGTCAACTTCGTGCAGATCAACGACTTCGCCGGCGCCGAAGAACGCTCCTGGCAGGCGCGTTACGACTTCGACTTTGCCCGCCTCGGCATCCCCGGCCTGTCGTTCATGAGCCGTTACCTGAGCGGTGACAACATCAAGCTCAAGAATGGCGAAGAAGGCAAAGAGTGGGAGCGCAACACCGAGATCAAATATGTAGTACAAAGCGGCGCCCTGAAGGACGTTGCCGTACGCCTGCGTAATGCCACCTACCGTTCCAACTACTCCGCTCGCGATGCCGATGAAGTGCGTCTGCTGGTGAGCTATAGCGTTGCCCTTTGGTAATTCAGTACGTCCATAACAACAACTCCCAAGGAGACATAGATGAACTTATCACTGCGTAAAGTTGCTCTGGCCGCTGGCGTCATGCTGTTCGCCGGCCAATTGATGGCCGAACCGAAACGTCCGGAATGCATCGCCCCGGCTTCCCCCGGCGGAGGTTTCGACCTGACCTGCAAACTGGCGCAGAGCGCGCTGGTCAACGAAAAACTGCTGACCAAACCGATGCGCGTGACCTACATGCCCGGCGGTGTCGGCGCAGTGGCGTACAACGCGGTCGTCGCCCAGCGCCCGGCCGATGCCGGCACGCTGGTGGCCTGGTCCAGCGGTTCGTTGCTGAACCTCGCGCAAGGCAAGTTCGGTCGTTTCGACGAGACCAACGTGCGCTGGCTGGCCGCCGTCGGCACCAGTTACGGCGCCATCGCGGTGAAGAGCGATTCGCCCTACAAGACCCTCGACGATCTGGTCAAAGCCCTGAAGAAAGATCCGAGCTCCGTGGTCATCGGTTCCGGCGGCACGGTCGGCAGCCAAGACTGGATGCAGACCGCACTGATCGCCAAGGCTGCCGGGATCAACCCGCGTGACCTGCGTTATGTCGCCCTCGAAGGTGGCGGCGAAATCGCCACCGCGCTGCTCGGCGGTCACATCCAGGTCGGCAGTACCGACATCTCCGACTCCATGCCGCACATCCAGAGCGGTGACATGCGTCTGCTCGCAGTGTTCGCCGACAAGCGCATCGACGAGCCGGAAATGAAAGACATCCCGACCGCGCGCGAGCAGGGCTACGACATCGTCTGGCCGGTGGTGCGTGGTTTCTACCTTGGGCCAAAAGTCAGCGACGAAGACTACGCCTGGTGGAAAGACGCCTTCGACAAACTGCTGGCCTCCGATGAGTTCGCCAAGCTGCGCGATCAGCGTGAACTGTTTCCGTTCGCCATGACCGGCCCGGAGCTGGACACCTACGTGAAGAAGCAGGTCGCGGACTACAAAGTGCTGGCCAAAGAGTTCGGCCTGATTCAGTGATCGTCTCTGTCTAGCGGCTGCGGCCTCGCGCATCGAGGCCTCGGCACAGGAGTTTCCCATGCTCTTACAACGCATTTTCGCCTCGGTGCTATTGCTGGCCTGCGTCGGCCTGGCGCTGATGGCGTGGCCGTATCAAGCGGCTTTTTCTTACGAACCGGTCGGCCCGCGCGCCTTTCCTCTGCTGATGCTCGGCCTGATGGGCGTGGCGCTGCTGTACATGGTGTTCCGCCCGGCACCGATCAAACACAGCGAAGACGAGCCACCGCTGGATCGCCAGACCCTGACCAAGATCGGCATCTGCGTGCTGTTGCTGCTGGTCTTCGCCGGCCTGTTCGAACCGCTGGGCTTCATCCTCAGCAGCATCCTGATCGGCATCCCGATGGCGCGCCTGTATGGCGGTCGCTGGCTACCGAGCATTGTGGTGACAACGTTGATGGCCATCGGTCTGTACCTGCTGTTCGACCGTCTGATGGACGTTCCACTGCCTCTGGGCCTGCTCGACGTTCTGGAGAACTGATATGGATACTCTCGGTTATTTGGGTCAGGGCTTCGGCGTCGCGCTGAGCCCGTACAACCTGGTCACGGCCTTGACCGGCACGCTGATCGGCACCGTGGTCGGGCTGTTGCCGGGCCTGGGTCCGATCAATGGCGTGGCCCTGCTGATCCCGATCGCCTTCGCCCTCGGCCTGCCACCGGAGTCGGCGCTGATTCTGCTGGCGGCGGTGTATCTGGGCTGCGAATACGGCGGGCGGATCAGCTCAATCCTGCTGAACATTCCGGGCGAAGCCTCCACCGTGATGACCACCCTCGACGGCTATCCGATGGCGCGTCAGGGTCTGGCCGGTGTCGCCCTGTCGCTGTCGGCATGGAGTTCGTTCATCGGTGCGTTCATCGCCACCTGCGGCATGGTGCTGTTCGCCCCGCTGCTGGCGAAATGGGCGATTGCCTTCGGTCCGGCGGAATACTTCGTGTTGATGGTGTTCGCGATTGTCTGCCTTGGCGGCATGGCCGGTGATCGACCGCTGAAGACTTTTATTGCGGCGCTGATCGGGCTGTTTCTGTCGACCGTGGGCATCGACGCCAACAGCGGTGTGTACCGTTTCACTGGCGACAACATTCACCTGACCGACGGCATCCAGTTCGTGGTGCTGGTACTGGGTCTGTTCTCGGTCAGTGAAATCCTCCTGCTGCTGGAAAAAACCCATCGTGGCCAGGAAGCGGTGAAAGCCACCGGACGCATGATGTTCAACTTCAAGGAAGCGGCGTCGGTGTTCGTGGTGAACATCCGTTGCGGCCTGCTGGGTTTCATCATGGGCGTGTTGCCGGGTGCCGGCGCAACGCTCGCCAGTGCCGTGGCCTACATGACCGAAAAACGCATCGCCGGTGCCGGCGGCAAATTCGGTCAGGGTGACGCCCGTGGCCTCGCTGCTCCGGAGACCGCAATCGGTGCTTCGGCGTGTGGCGCGCTGGTGCCGATGCTGACCCTCGGCGTACCCGGTTCGGGCACCACCGCCGTGATGATCGGCGCGTTGTCGCTGTACAACATCACCCCGGGGCCGCTGCTGTTCCAACAGCAACCGGACATCGTCTGGGGCCTGATCGCGTCGTTGTTCATCGCCAACATCATGCTGGTGATCCTCAACATCCCGATGATCCGCATCTTCACCCGCATCCTCGCCGTGCCGAACTGGGCACTGGTGCCGGTGATCGCGATCATCACCGGGATCGGCGTCTACGCCGTGCATGCGACCACCTTCGACTTGTTCCTGATGGTCGGCATCGGCATCTTCGGTTACATCCTGCGCAAACTGGATTTCCCGTTGTCGCCGGTGCTTCTGGGGTTCATTCTCGGCGGGCTGATGGAGCAGAACCTACGTCGTGCGCTGTCGATTTCCAACGGTGCGCTGGAAATCCTCTGGTCGAGCCCGATCACTTTCGGCGTGTGGATCCTGACCGCGATCATGTTGCTGATGCCGCTGCTGCGCATCTGGCGCAAGCGTTCGGCGGCGCAACGCGCCATCGCCGATGTCTGATCGGTCTTCCCTCAGAAGCTGGTGGGCTACCCCGCTGGTCGGTCTGCTTGGCGGTTTCATCGCCAGCCAGATCGGCTGGCCACTGCCATGGATGGTTGGCTCGTTACTGGCGATCATCCTCGTGCGCTGCCTGACCCCGTGGCAACTCACGGAAATCCCCGGCGGGCGTAAATGCGGCCAATGGATTGTCGGCATCGGCATCGGCCTGCACTTCACCCCGTTGGTGATGGAGCAGGTGCTGAGTCATTTCGGATTGATCTTCTTCGGTGCGCTGGTCACCAGCCTGTCGGCGGTGGTCGGAGTGTGGTTGATGCGCCGCACCGGCGAAGATCGCGCCACGGCGTTTTTCTCAAGCATGCCCGGCGGCTCCGGGGAGATGGTCAACCTCGGCGCGCGCAATGGCGCGCTGCTCAGCCATGTCGCCGCGGGGCAGAGTCTGCGGGTGCTGGTGGTGGTGCTGTGCGTGCCGGCCGCGTTCAAGTATCTGCTGGGCGACGGCACACCGATTTCCCACGCCGGCAACGTAGATTGGCGCTGGCTGGCGATTCTGTTTCCCACGGGCGCCCTGCTCGCCTGGCTCTGGCAGCGTTTGCGTCAGCCCAATCCGTGGCTGTTCGGGCCGCTGCTGGTCAGTGCCACGGTGAGCATTGCCTGGGATTTGCACATCGGCCTGCCGGACGGCGGCAGCCAGATCGGCCAGTGGCTGATCGGCAGCGGCCTGGGCTGTCACTTCAATCGTCAGTTCTTCCGCCGCGCGCCGTCATTCATGGGCCGTACGCTGATCGGCACGGCGCTGACCATGTTGATCGCCACATTGGCCGCGCTGGGTTTGAGTGCGCTGACCCATCTGGATCTGCGTTCGCTGACGTTGGGCATGATGCCCGGGGGGATTGCCGAGATGAGTCTGACGGCGGAGACCCTGCAACTGTCGGTGCCGCTAGTGACGGCGATGCAGGTGATGCGGCTGCTGTTTGTACTGTTTCTGGCGGAGCCGTTGTTCAAGTACTGGAACCGTAATCCCGAGTAATACCGCGCCGCCCTTTTCGCGAGCAGGCTCGCTCCCACAGGGTTTTGAGGTGTTCACACAATCTGTGGCAACCACAGGAACCTGTGGGAGCGAGCCTGCTCGCGAAGGGGCCCGCCCATTCAACCCATCAAATCGGCGGCAGACGCCACTCAATTGGCGCTTCGCCATTTTGCTCGAGAAACTTGTTGGTCCGGCTGAAATGCCCGCAACCGAGGAAGCCCCGATAAGCCGATAGCGGCGACGGATGCACCGAGGTCAGCACCAGGTGCTTGGTCGCATCGATCAGCTTCTGCTTGCTCTGCGCATGCGCGCCCCACAGCATGAACACCAGATGCGGCTGGCGTTCGCTGACCACCTCAATAATCCGGTCGGTGAAGAACTGCCAGCCCTTGTCCTTATGCGCGTTGGCATTGGCCCGCTCGACGGTCATGGTGGTGTTGAGCATCAGCACGCCCTGATCGGCCCAGCTCTGCAGGTAGCCGTGGTCGGGAATGTCGATGTTCAAGTCGCGCTTCAACTCTTTATAGATGTTGACCAGCGACGGCGGCGCCGGCACGCCCGGTTGCACCGAGAAGCACAAACCATGGGCCTGGCCCGGGCCGTGATACGGGTCCTGGCCGAGGATCACCACTTTGACTTTATCCAGCGGCGTCGAATTCAGCGCATTGAAAATCAGCGGTCCCGGCGGATAGATTTCCTTGCCGGCCGCCCGCTCCTGCTGCAGAAAATTGCGCAACTCTGCCATATAAGGCTGGTCGAATTCAGCACGCAGTGCCTCCTTCCAGCTCGGTTCGAGTTTGATACGGTCGTCAGCAGTCATGGTCATACCCGGCAAAAACAATGGGGCGAACCCTAGGAAAGCCGACCACGCTTGTCAATTGATCTGACACAGATCCGGCACTTTCCCACACAGCGATCATACTGAACGCTCAATTTCCCGATCGAGGTCACGATGAATCTGCACTTCGAAGAACTCACCGGCACCGACGGCGCCCGCCTCGGGATCGCCAGCCTGGATGCTGAAAAGTCGCTCAACGCGCTGTCCTTGCCGATGATCAATGCGCTGAGCGACAAACTGAACGCCTGGGCCAAGGATCCACAAATCGTCTGCGTGCTGCTGCGCGGCAACGGCGCCAAGGCGTTCTGCGCCGGCGGCGAAGTGCGCAGCCTGGTGGAGGCCTGTCGCGCCCATCCCGGCGAAGTCCCGCCACTCGCTGCGCAGTTTTTCGCCGCCGAATATCGCCTGGACTACAGCCTGCACACCTACCCCAAACCGCTGATCTGCTGGGGCCACGGTTACGTGCTCGGCGGCGGCATGGGCCTGTTGCAAGGCGCCAGCACGCGGATCGTCACGCCGAGCAGTCGCCTGGCGATGCCGGAGATCACCATCGGTCTGTATCCGGACGTCGGGGCCAGTTGGTTTTTGTCACGGTTGCCGGGCAAGCTCGGCTTGTTCCTCGGTCTGACGGGTGCACATATGAATGGCCGCGATGCGATCGATCTGGATCTGGCCGACCGTTTCCTGCTTGAAGAGCAGCAACCGCAGCTGATCGAAGGCCTGCTGCAACTCAACTGGCAGGAACAGACCGACATGCAGCTCAACAGTCTGTTCAAGGCCCTGCAACAGGAAGCCGTCGGGCAGATGCCCGAGGCGCAGTGGTTACCCCGCCGTCAGCGGATCGACGAACTGCTCGACGTCAGCGACGTCACCTGTGCCTGGAAAGCCATCAGCCTGCAACGCGACAGCAGCGACCCGCTGATCGCCCGCGCCGCGAAAACCCTGAGCGAAGGCTCGCCGCTGACCGCGCATCTGGTCTGGGAACAGATCCTCCGCGCCCGCTATCTGTCGCTGGCTGAAGTGTTTCAGATGGAATACACCCTGAGCCTCAACTGCTGCAGGCACCCGGAATTCAGCGAAGGGGTGCGGGCGCGATTGATCGACAAGGATCAGAAGCCGCACTGGCATTGGCCGGATATCAGCAATGTTCCGGATGCGGTGGTCGAGGCGCATTTTCACAAGGTCTGGGAAGGTCGGCATCCGTTGGCGGATCTGACGCAATACTGAACGCCCGGTAAATCGCAGGCACAAAAAAAGCGGCGCTCAATGCGCCGCTTTTTTGTTTGCGGATGATTACCAGCGACCGCCTCGCCCGCCGTGGTCACCGCGGTTACCGTGATGATCACGGCCGCCACGGTCACGATCCCAACCACCACCGCGGTGCCCGTCCCAGCGCCCGCGATCGTTGTCGTGCCAGCGGCGGCTCTCGTAGTAGCGCGGCGCTGGTTGGTAGTAGCGTGGCGCCGAGTAGTAACGCGGAGCCGGTTGGTAGTAACGCGGGGCCGCCTGATAGTAGCGCGGGGCCGAGTAATAGGTGCTGCCACCGCTGTAATAGGTGCCGCCAGTGTTGTAGTAAGCCGGAGCGGGTGAGGTGTAGACCTCCGAGCTGTAATAACTGTCTGCGTAGGAGTAGGGAGCGCAACCGGCAACGGAAAACATCATCGCAGCAAGTAGAAGAATTCGTCGATACATGGCGGCCTCCTGGACCGCGGGTAGCCACACCAGCGACGCTGGCAGGCATCAGTCGTTTATTCGGTGACTGACGAAACATCTGACAGCGTTTTCCGAATCTGGTGCGCTTCCGTAACAAGTTGAAACATGTGATTGATGAAATCCTGTTCATTTGGAAAACACTGTCATTCAGCCGCTGATCAGTGGTGCCCACCGTGATAGCCGCCGCCGTGATAACCGCGTCCGTAACCGCCGCGATAGCCGTAGCCGCCGTAGTAATAATGAGCACCGCCGTAGTAACGCGGTCCGTAATATCCGCCGTAGTAATAGGGCGAGTAGTAGCCGGGATAATAAGACGTGGCAGGATAAGCATCGTAGGGACCGGCATAGTAGTAACACCCGGACAGGCCTGAACCGAGCACCGCTCCCAGCAGCACTCGACTTAACAGTTTTGAAATACCCATGACGGCCTCCTGAAAGACCCACGGCCGCAGCAGGACAGCGCAGCCGACACAGTTTTTGACTGTCATGTCTGGGGCAAGTGCCGGGCGCGGAAAAGCTTCAGATCAGCGGTGTCAGTCACACTGCCCCCCTGTGGGAGCGAGCCTGCTCGCGAAGAAGGAGTGTCAGACGACATTTACGTTGGCCGACCCACCGCTTTCGCGAGCAGGCTCGCTCCCACAGTTAGCCTGCGTAATGTCCAGGAATACATCGGTGCCACCACCGTACATGCTGATGACACCTTGCATACCCTGCTGTCTCGGGCCGATCATGCGATGTAGCAGGCCAGACAAACTGGTCGTAACCGCAATTGCGTGGAAATGCCTTACTCGTCCTATGCCTGATTCCGACATCAAACCCGACCTCTGCCCGGCCTGTGGCGCGCGCAACGACTGCACCCTGGCCGACCCGCGCACTGCCGACCAGGCCTGCTGGTGCTTTGGCGTGAGCATCGATCCGGCAGTGCTTGAAGCCTTGCCCGCAGCGCTGCGCAATCAATCCTGTCTGTGCCCGCGCTGCGCGCAGGTCGAGGCGCAACTGCAAGCAGCGGCGCGGCCGATCCCGTAAGATACGCGCCCCTTTATCCGCCGATTCCTGACCATGCGCGTCGACCGTTTCCTCAGCAACCTGCCCCGCTATAACCGTCAGCAGGTTCGCCTGTTGCTGGTGGAAAAGCGCGTGCGGATCGACGGAAAAGTCGTCAGCGACCCGCACAGCGAAGTGCTGGAGTTCAGCCGCGTCGAAGTCGACGAAGAAGTCCTGCAACTCGGCAAACCGGCACGCTACTTCATGCTGCACAAGCCGCCGGGGTGCGTCAGTGCCACTCGCGATCCGCAGCACCCGACCGTGCTTGATCTGATCGATGAACCGGACAAAGACGACCTGCACATCGCCGGTCGCCTCGACTTCAACACCACCGGGCTGATGCTGATCACCAACGATGGCAGCTGGTCGCGACGCCTGACCCAACCGCAGACCAAACTGCCGAAGGTCTATTACGTCGAGACCGAACAGGAGATCGGGCCGCAATACGCGCTGACGTTTGCCGATGGCATCTACTTCGCCTTTGAAAACCTGACCACGCAACCGGCGCAACTCGAAGTGCTCGGCCCAAGAGCGGCGCGTCTGAGCATCGTCGAGGGTCGCTACCATCAGGTGAAGCGCATGTTTGGTCACTTCAACAACAAAGTCTTGTGCTTGCATCGCGAATCCATGGGCCCGCTGTCGCTGGATAACGCGCTAAAACCGGGCGAGTACCGCGCTTTGCGCACCGAAGAGATCCATTTGTTCTAAGCCGGCGACCGCTCAGCAGAAGTTGTCGAACAATTTACCAACGGCACTTGCGCGATCCCCATCCCACTGCTTGAATCAGGACGTCGGCCAAATTGTGACCGATGAGTCACCACATACTTCCAAGAAACTTTTTGCCGGTCGTCAGCCCCTTGGGTTGCGCCTCAGCCGGCAGACTGCCCGCCAATAACAACACCCGTCGACCGCAGTCATGGATCGACATGGGCCAAGCAAATTCCAGGCGTATGCCTACCTGTCACAAAGCTCGTGCAATCTCTATTTGCGCGCATACCCGCTTGCTTGCCAGGAGTCTTATGACATGAGGCCAGAAATCGCTGTGCTGGATATACAGGGTCAGTATCGGGTTTACACGGAGTTCTATCGCGCAGACGCCGCAGAAAAGACCATCATCCTGGTCAACGGCTCGATGGCCACGACTGCGTCGTTTGCACAGACTGTGAAAAACCTGCACCCGCAATTCAACGTGGTTTGCTACGACCAGCCCTACGCGGGCCGGTCGAAAATCCACAACCGTCACGAGAAACATCTGACCAAGGAAGTCGAAGGGCAGATCCTGCTGGAGCTGATCGACCACTTCGGCGCCGAACACGTGCTGTCGTTTTCCTGGGGCGGCGCAGCCACCCTGGTTGCCCTGGCCCATCAGCCGCGGCGTATCGAGAAAGCCGTGATCAGCTCGTTCTCGCCGGTGATCAACGCACACATGCTTGATTACCTGGAGCGCGGTGTCGATTACCTCGGCCAGCGCGATGGCGACCGCGTCGGGCACCTGGTCAACAGCACTATCGGCAAACACCTGCCGTCACTGTTCAAGCGCTTCAACTATCGCCACGTCAGCAGCCTGGCCGAACACGAATACGGGCAGATGCACTTCCACATCAGTGACGTGCTGCACAGCGATCGCCAGTGCTATTTGAATGCGGCGAAAAAGATCAACGTGCCGGTGCTGTTTCTCAACGGCGAATGGGATGAATACACCGCCGCCGAAGACGCCCGGATATTCGGCAACCATGTGGCGCACAGCACCTTCACCACGCTGCAGGCCACCGGCCACTTCCTCGACATGGAGCACAAGGCTGCATGCCGCGATAGCCAGAACGCCCTGCTGGGTTTCCTGAAACCCTCACCGCAGTCGAGCCGAACGCGCTACGCGTTCGTCCAGGATCACCATGCATTGGCCATTTGAAAAAGCGTCGTCGCGAGCGAGTCTGTGGGGCTGAAAAACCAGCATTGATTGCCCTGCAGATTTGCCCGCGAATGACCGTTTTCAATGCTGTAACGCGCTGCGAGCAAAAGAAAAACTTCAAATCTGCGCCCGACTCTGGTACAAAGTCAGCCGCTCTGAGCGGGTATAGTTTAGTGGCAAAACGAAAGCTTCCCAAGCTTTAGTTGAGGGTTCGATTCCCTCTACCCGCTCCACTCATTCAGGTCTCACGTCGTGTTATGACGGGGGATGCAGGAACAGAAAAACCGGCCTACAGGGCCGGTTTTTTTGTGTCCGGGATTTTGTGGGAAGGCACCATGAATGATGATTCTCCTGATTCGGACCTCTCCTCAACCAAATTTGAATAATTCCATTTTTCTGTGGGTTATTGCGATTTTTAAAAGATAAGCCACAATAAACAGGAATAACGCATGGATGACAATTTCCTGGATAAATCCAGAATTACCGGGTTTAAAGTAGCTTTTGAGGTGTAAGACCCATTATGTTGGATTTGAGCCTTAGCAAGCCAAGTGAGATCGTCAAGCGGATCTGTGAACGCCTGCGCACTGATCGACTCGCTCTGGAGATGACACAAGCAGATGTGGCCGCACGTGCCGGCATCGGAACCAACACGGTATCCAATCTTGAGGCCGGGCGTAATGTGGGCTTCGAAAATCTGGTGCGCGTCGCCATGGTACTTGGACGCAGCAAGGAACTCGAAAATCTGTTCCTGCCAAAGCTTGAAACTCTGGACGACATCCTGCGCTACGAAAACAGCGCCAAGCGTCAACGCATCAAAAGGAAATCCGAAAATGCTTGAGCGAGTGGACGTCTACTACGAAGGCTGGGGTGAACATTGGCAGTGGGGCACGCTGGCTTCCACCACAGCTCTGACCGGTCGGCCGCTGGTCGTGTTTGAGTACAGCGACGAAGCGAAAAAAAGAGGACTCGAACTTTCGTCCCTGAAACTTCCTTTACAAGGCGCAAAATTAAGCCGGGATTTCCCGCAACATCAGTTGGGATTGCCAGGCCCCGTCTATGACTCGCTGCCCGACGGTTGGGGCATGCTGCTGATGGATCGTCTATTCAAACGTCGCGGCCTGAATCCCGCACGCATCGGCCCCTTGGAGCGACTGGCCTACATTGGCAACAATGCCATGGGCGCCATGTCGTTCAAGCCTGTGGCGCCTGAGGTGCTAGAACCGCAGATGCATGTTCCCATTGAATTGCTTGCAGCCGAAGTGCAGCAAGTGCTCAAAGGTGAAGGGGGTGAGCTTCTTCAGAAGTTGTTGCTGGTGGGAGGATCTCCGCAAGGTGCCAGACCAAAAGCTCTGGTCTATCGCGATCCTGATACCGGGACGTTCACCACTGCCGCCACTCCGGATTTTGAAGCATGGCTGGTGAAGTTCCCGGCCCAGCACGAACACCCCGAAGTGTGCGCTATCGAAATGGTCTATGCCGAGTGCTTGCGCCTCTGCGGCATTCAAACACCAGACACGCAATACTTCAGTCTGTCAGACGGAATGGCTGCCTTCGCCAGCAAGCGCTTTGATCGACAGGAAGGGCTGCGCGTCCCCATGCAAAGTCTCGCTGCCTTTACCGGTGCAGATTTTCGATCTCCGGGGGCCTTGGACTACGTCAACTTCCTGCGCGCGACCCAAAGATGTACCAATGATGTCCGTGAAAAAGCACGGGCGTTCGAGCGTGCTGTTTTCAACGTTGCGTTCCACAACCGGGATGATCATCCCAAGAACTTCGCCTACACCATGTCGCGAACTGGCGATTGGAAATTAGCGCCGGCCTACGATGTGACCTTTTGCGAGGGGCCGGGTGGTTATCACCAGATGGATGTGATGGGCGAAGCGCTGGAAATCGACCGAAAAGCCATGCTTGAACTGGCAGAAGAAGCGGAGGTTGGTGCCTATGAGGCAGCAGTTATCATTGAGCGTTTTTGCGACGTATCCGGCCAATTCTCGACTATGGCAAATGATCTCTATCCTGGCGTGATCACTCAGGAAACCCTGCGTACCATTCAAAGTCGAATTGATCACAACATCACGCTGTTGCGATGACTGCATATTTCTTGCAGATCACACTTTTTGAAACCCTGAAGATTTTTTCGACATTACAGATCCACAACACACCGACGGTTCTCACCTTCCCCACGACCCGCTAGCATTTTCCCATCACCCACCACCCTCCCCCTGCGCGGCCATCGACGAATACGCGTTTTGACTTTCGAGGGACTCCATGGCGCGGCCTCTGTGCCGCTGATGACCGAACTCAAAAGAGCACTTCCCCCATGACGCAAAACATTTACGACGACCCCAAACTTTTTCACGGTTACAGCCAGATGAACCGTTCAATCGGCGGCCTCGATGCCGCGCCGGAGTGGCCGGCGCTCAAGGCGTTGCTGCCATCGATGCACGACTTGAACGTGGTCGACCTCGGCTGCGGCTATGGCTGGTTCAGCCGCTGGGCCAGTGAGCACGGCGCCGCCAATGTGCTGGGGCTGGATGTCTCGGAAAAGATGCTGGAGCGCGCGCGTGAAACCACTGCGGCGGCGAACATCCGCTATGAACGCGCCGATCTTGAACACATCGACCTGCCGACCTGCAGTTTCGATCTGGCCTACAGTTCGCTGGCGCTGCACTACATCAAGGATCTGGCTGGACTGTTCGCTCATCTGTACGCGGCGTTGAAACCGGGTTCGCATTTTGTGCTCTCCATCGAGCACCCGATCTTCATGGCCCCGCGCAATCCAGGCTGGCTGGTCGACAGCGATGGCCACAAGCGCTGGCCGCTGGACAGCTATCAGATGGAGGGCGAGCGGGTGACCCACTGGCTGGCCGACGGGGTGATCAAGCAGCACCGCACGATGGGCACGCTGTTGAATTCGTTGATCACGGCGGGCTTTGCCATTCGCCATGTCAATGAATGGGGGCCGAGCGATGCGGAGGTGGCGGCGCGACCAGCGCTGGCTGAAGAGCGGGAGCGGCCGATGATGTTGTTGGTGGCGGTGCAGCGCTAATCTGATCTGAGCAAACAATATGTGGTGAGGGGATTTATCCCCGATGGTTGCGTAGCAACCGCTTAAAGGGCCTGCTGCGCAGTCCATCGGGGATAAATCCCCTCACTACAGGTGGCTGAAGGCTGGCTTCAGCGAGTCGCGACGATGAACAGCCGCGGAAACGGCAACAGCACCGAACCATCCGGCAACGCCGGATACGCCTCGGAAACGGCCGCCAGATACTGCTGCAGATACTGCGCCTGCTCCTCTCCGCTCAGCGGGCTCAGAAACGGAATCAAGCCACTGCCCTTGAACCACTCCACGATCCCCGCCGCTCCACCGGACAACTGATGGTGATAGGTAGTACGCCACACATCGACCCGCGAACAGTGCGGACGCAACATCGCGAAGTATTCTCTGGCACTCGCCATGTCGGTGCGCTGTCCGGCGGCGCCTGCCAGTTTCGCGGCCCACGGGCCGTTGGCGGCAACTTCGCGCATCAGTCGATGGGAAGGTTCGTTGAGGTTGTCCGGCATCTGGATCGCCAGACTGCCACCGTCCGAAAGTTTAGCCGCCAACGCCGGCAGCAACGTCGCGTGATCCGGCACCCACTGCAACACAGCGTTGGCGAAGATCACATCGAACGGCCCTTGATCCGCCCAACTATCGATTTCCGCGACTTCGAACTGTAACTGCGGCAGCCGCTTGAGCGCCGCGTCAATCATGTCCGCCGAGCTGTCCAGGCCCCGGACCTGCGCCTGCTCAAAACGCTGCACCAGCAGCTCGGTGGAGTTACCCGGACCGCAACCGATATCGACCACCGATCGCGCCTGAACCGTGGGAATCGCCGCCAGCAGATCACGGGCCGGGCGAGTGCGTTCATCTTCGAAAGCGACGTATTGTCTGGCGGACCAACTCATTGCGTTCTCCTGTCGGGACATTCCAGCGGTTCGTCACGATACAGGTAGCGCTGCGCGCAGTTCCAGAGCGACTCATTGCAAACGGTTTCCAGACTGGCATTAGAACAAAAAAACGCTCAAAAAAACCGGCCCTCAGGACCGGTTTCTTATTCAATCGTAGTACCCGACTGTCTTTTTCAGGTGATCCGAATATTCGTAAATGTCATCGACTGAGCTAATCGGATGCCGCGTTTCATTTTTATCCTGATCGAAGATACCGATGTACTTCTGAGAACGATTGAAATGCAATCGACAGATAGGCTTGCGATTGTTGTCGTCTAACAAAATACCGAAATAGCTCTGCGTATCACGCTGAACGATGCGCTTGGCATCAACCACAGAGCGAACCAACGCACGAACGATGTGGTAACCCTCAAGCTCTTCCAGCGTTGTTAATACCTTGTCTTCTGACTCGTCGCGCGTATCTATCGGATCCGTACCAACAATTGCTGATGGTGAGGATGCCAACACTGGCTGGATTGCGCCACTCATTGCTGATTTGAGCCGATCATTAATCTGGTCGTTCAAGAACTGAGCCACTGCTTTTCTAGTTAACTCATGAAACTGGTCACGTACTTTTTGTGTAATCACCCCATCGTAGACACGTGATGCAAAGACCTTAACAAAATCATCGTCGGGCTTGCTGACCTGAGCGGCTATGACCTTCTTGATTTGACTGACGTACTTCAGCTCTCCCGCCGCGCTGATTATCGAATCAACATCAAAAGCAGATTTTGTCAGCTTGACGAGTTCGGGAACTGAATACTCATCAATATCCAGAAGGTCGAGCTCAAGAAAAGGTTTTTCATCCATTTTGTTTGGTGCATCCAGATCCGTAAAAAACTTGTAGATCTGCCCGTTGGTAAGGATTGAGATCCGGGCACTGGTGACATGAAAGTAACGAAAGAGCTGAGACGCGTGATTGATGTGCAATGGCTCGCCGATTTTCTTGCACTCGATAAGTATCTGAACTTCGCCCTCTTTCATGATGGCGTAATCAATTTTCTCGCCTTTCTTCGTACCGATGTCGCAGATGAACTCCGGTGTCACCTCTGTCGGGTCAAACACGTCGTAACCCAGAACAGTGCTGATAAAGGGCATGACAAACGCGTTTTTTGTCGCCTCTTCCGTTTGGATTGCAGCACTCTGCAAGCGAACTTTAGCGGCAAGACTGGCTAATTTCTCGAAGAATTCCATGAGTGACCTCTGACTGGTTTCTATCCGTGCATTCGCATGCTGGCGAATTGATTGCCAATTGATCCTAGACGCAAACCCGCACAAAGAAAGTTTTCTACTGCAAAGTCCTTTATCCCACGCCCAGCGAAGACAAATTCAATGGCGACAGGCTTTCTCAGTCGAATTTTCGCAACGCCGTCACTGTCTGAATTTCAAGCTCTCCCAATAAGGAACATCGCAATGAAATTCGCGAAAATCTCCCAGACCCTGGCCCTCTGGACCGGTAGCCCGAAAACCTTCATGGGCGCGTTGATCCTGATTTTTCTGTGGGGGTTGAGTGGGCCGATTTTTGATTTCAATGACACCTGGCAACTGATCATCAACACCTCGACCACGATCATCACTTTTCTGATGGTGTTCCTGATTCAGAACACGCAGAACCGTGATACCGACATCCTGCACCTGAAGCTTGATGAGTTGTTGCGGGTGAACAAGGAAGCGCAGAACGCAATGCTCGGGCTGGAATCGCTGGATCTCAAGCAACTCGAGGCGCTGCGCAAGCATTACCGCAGCCTGGGGGAAAGCGAGGTATTCGATCTTGAAGGGCTGGGGGAGAAGAGCAAGCCGAAGCAGGATTTGAATGACTGCTAAGTAAAGTTGAACAAAACAAAAGATCGCAGCCTGCAGCAGTTCCTACACCGTTCTATGTAGGAGCTGCCGCAGGCTACGATCTTTTGATTGGCAGTTGGTGTCAGCGACTGGCTTGCAGCGCCCGCGCCATTTCCAGATGGCTTTGCAGTTTTGGCAATGTCTCGTCGGCAAATGCCTTGATTTCCGGTACGTCGGTCGACTGCGCTTCCTGCTGGATCTGCTGGATGGCCTCTTCGGTCGCTTTCACCTGGCTCGCGGCGTAGGCCTGGTCGAAGGTTTCACCGTCCTTGACCTGAGGGATCATGGTCTTGGCCTTGTCGGCAATTTCTTCACGGGGCGCGACCGGCAGATCGAGTTTCTTCGCGATCTTCGCCAGATGCTGGTTGGCCGTGGTGCGGTCATTGATCACGACAATGGTGTAATCCTTGACCTCTTTGGATTCGGATTTCTGGTGCGCCAGCCGGCTGGCTTCAATGTCGGCCATGCCTTTGGCGGACGCATCGTTGATGAAGTCGGCAGGCGACTGGGCGAATGCTGTGCCCGCGAACAAACCCAACAGCGTGGCAAAACTGAAACGACGTATCTGGGTGGCCATCCGGCTCATGGTCGCGCCCTCCTATCTCTGCAAATTCAAGCGGGGGCTTGCGCCCCCGCCTCTCAATCAAAACTACCTCACCGACTACTTCGACTTCTGAGCTGGCTTGCGGCCCATTTCGGTTTTCGCAGGCTCTTTGTCGACTGTCGTGGTGGTGGTTTTCCCACCTTTGCGACCGGCTTCAGAGGCCTTGGTTCGATCGTTGGCGAAGTTTCCCGAGTTCGAGTTTCTTGAATTAGGCATGATTCTCTTCCTCTTGGTATTGATCGTTAGCGAGCAGGTGCCCGCCTAGATTGAGAATTGCCGGACTGCCAAAGGTTTAGAAAAGTTGCCCGCGCCGCGACGAACGGCGCGCACTGGCTCAGCTATCCACCGCCCGATGATTGAGGCGTTTGGCGGTGTACATCGCCTGGTCGGCATGCCGGAACAGTTGCTGCTCCTCGCTGCCATGTTCGGGATAGCGGGCCACGCCGATGCTCGGTTCGATGTGCAGGTTGTGACCGTCCAGGCGCATCGGCTGCATCAGCACCTGTCGGATTTTTCCGGCCACGCTGTCGGCGTCTTCAGCGGCGTGAACGCTGTGCAACAGCACCACGAATTCGTCGCCACCGATGCGCGCCACGGTATCGGTGTCGCGTACGCAGCCCTTGAGCCGACTCGCCACCGTTTGCAGCAGCATGTCGCCGACCGCATGGCCAAAGGTGTCGTTGACCTGTTTGAAACGATCCAGATCGACGTACAGCAGCGCCATGTTTCCCGAGGTTTCGCGGGCAGCGGCCAGCGCAGCCTTGAGGCGGTCTTTGAGCAACCCGCGATTGGGCAACTGGGTCAGTTGATCGTATTGCGCCATGCGTTTGAGCCGCGCGTGCAGTTGCTGACGCTCGATGGCGGTGGCGACCTGGGCGCAGACGTATTGCAGCAGTTCCTTGTCCTGCTCGGTGTAACGCTCGCCGCCCGGCAGGCTTTTGACGATCAGCGCACCGATGGTGCCGTTCTTCGAATTCAGCGGCACACCGAGCCAGCACGGTGAGTCCTGCCCCGCCACCAGCGCCGCGAAGTCGGGCGAGGCGTCGGGGCTGTCCGGCGTCAGCAGAATCGGCTGACCGCTGCGGATGACCTGCGCACACAAACGCCCGGTGACGGTGCCCGGTTGCTCGGGCTGCAATTCGTGATCGTCGACGTGATAAGGAAAATTCAGCTGCGCACAGTGCTCGTCGTACAGCGCCACGGAGAAATTCAGCGCCGGCAGCCATTCGCCGATGATCAGGTGGATGCGTTTGAACAGCGCCAGCAAGTCTTCGGCGACATGCGCCGCCTCGGAAATCGCATACAGCGCAGCCTGACGCGATTCCGCCTGCTTGCGCTCGGTGATGTCGCGGGCCACGGCGATGCGCAGTTGATCGACCTCCGACCAGCGCGCCGACCAGAGGATGTTGACGATGCGGCCATCCTTGCGCACGTAACGGTTTTCAAAGTTGTGCTTGGGTTCGCCGCTCATGATGTCGTGGGCGGCGGCCAAGGTGCGCTGGCGGTCTGCGGGATGCACCAGTTCGATCATCGACCGGCCGATCAACTCGTCAGGCGTATAACCAAAAATACGCTCGCAGGCAGCACTGACAAAAACGAAACGGCCCTGCCTGTCCACCGCGCAGACGGCATCCAGCAACAGGTCCATATAACTCGCCAACGGCGCGGAATTTCGGCTTTCCATGGTTCAGCGTGGGTGTCCGGACAATGCAGCACTGTTCAACCATCCCTGACCCTTTGTTCACGCATCCCTGCACACAAATTCAAGCCTTGTTCGGCAGCAATCCCGGTAGTGCGTGCATCAGTGCGTTGATCGCAAAACCGATGAACATCACGCCACACAAACGCGTGATCATCAGCTCGTGGCGCTGATACAGCGTGCGCACCCGTCGGGCGCCGACAACGCCGATCAAGATAGCGTAAGCCAGCAATCCGCCGAGAAAGCTCAGGGCGATCAGCCCCGGCAGCATCGACCAGTTGAGCAGTTCGGCGCGGCTCGACAGCAGCGCCGTAAACGTCGCCACCGCCACCGGATACGCCTTGGGATTGGTCAGGCCGAACAGGATGCCGTGCCAGAACGGCTGACGCGCCGCGCCCTGTGGCTGATCAGCGCTGCGCCGCTGGGCTCGCACTGCGCGCCAGCCAAGCCAGAACAGGTACAAGCCGCTGAGCACACCCAGCACATCGAATGCGGTGCTGCCGATCTCGCGGGCACCGACGATGGCGATCAGCGCGGTGCTGCACCAGACCACATCGCCAAGCAAATGCCCACAAAGAAACCCGGCCCCGGCCCGTCGCCCATGCGCCGCACCGATGCCGAACACCGCCAGAACACCCGGCCCGGGCGTGATGCCGTATATGAAACCCGAGGCCAGAACGGCCATTAGCAGCGATGGAGTCATGGAAAACCTGCTGGCGCCAGTACAAATGATGGCCAGTCTATATCAGCCCAATGTGTCTGATCACGACGCGTCGTAAAAACGCATGCCCGTGTACGGTTTCAACCGACAGGCTGCCAGTCGCGAAGCCAGATCACCGACGTGAACCTCAAGCTTGTGGCCATCAGGGTCAAGAAAGTAGAACGACGCACCTTCGCTGCGGTTGTCGCGCCATTCCTTCACATTCGCCGCTTTTAGCGTCTGCACAAACAACGGAAAATCTGCCTCGGCGAGGCTGAACGCGTAATGGGTGTAGTCGACGGACGGCTCGGTGGTGCGCTGCGCATCCAGCGACAGACACAACCACAGCCCCGGCAGCGACAGATAGGCACCGGCGTCCCACGAGGCTTCGACGCGCAGACCCAATACATCGCGATAGAACGCCAGGCTGCGGGGCAAATCACTGACGGCGAGGGTCAGGTGGTTGAGGCCGGTAAGCATGGGGTCAGTAACCTCTGAGGTCTTCAGGGATGTTGTACTGCTGGCCATCGTACGTCAGGGTGATCTGTTTTTTCTTCAGGTCGGTGTTTGTCGAAACGCACTGATTGCCGGACTTGGTGTTTTTCATTTTGCTGCCGGTGGTGGTGACGATCAGATCAGCGAAACCATTGTGGCTCGTTGGAGCGATCTCGAGGGTCCGGCGGATTTTTTTGCTGTAGCCCTCGCAGTCATTCACGAACTCACCGTTGTTCTTGAAGACCACCAGGCCTTCAAGCACCGGACGTAACTCGTCGCCCTCGCGCACATACAGCGCCAGATCGGTTTTCTCGTAGGGAATGGCATGGGAACTGTGGACGAACTTGGCTCGCAGCCCAAAAGCGCGGATATCCGGCGTCAAACGGTAGCGCGCCGTGTCGATGCGCACATCATCCAGGCGCACGGCATCAGAGTTGTAGGCGCCCGGCTTACGGTAGGTGGCGATGGGTTTGGCGTTGCTGGCATTGAGGAGCGCCAGGTCCAGATCGAACGCCCCGGCATCGTCACCACCGGAATCGGCCAGATAGGTGGATTTGACCGAAATCGCCTGACTCGGGAACGCCGGCCAGACGTTGCAGCGTGACATGGATTTGCCGTCGAAATTCTTGGTGGTGCAGGCGGCGTGGGCTTGGGCGGTGATGGCCAGCAAACCGAGGGCGATCAGGAGTCTGGTGGGGTTAAGCATGGTTCTTCCTTGATAAGTGTCGTGTTGGGCTGGCGAGTTACAGGCCTTGGAAACCGTTTGGCAAAACGTAGGATGTTCCGTCGTAGTGCAATGTTGTCAAAACGGGTTTGTTGTCAGTGGTTTTTGTTTTACATGCGTCTCCCGTCCCCACACTTGTTGTGTCTTTCTCCAAGGTTTTGACAATCAGATCTGCATAGCCGTGAGAGCTCGTTTTAGCGATTTCTACCGTTCTTGAAATCTCATATCGCTCGCCTTCGCAGTCACCATCCCACTCGCCGCCATACCGATAAACCACTAATTTATCCAATACCGGGCGCAATTTTTCGCCCTCTTTCACGTAGAGCGAAAGCAGGTTTTCTTCCATCGGATTGATTCGGGATCCATTAGTGGATAACGCACGTACGCCAAAGGCACGAAGATCGGTAGTCAGTGTGTAGCGAGCCGTATCGAGCGTTATTTCTCGCAAACTGACGCCATCCAATACAAATGCAGCCGCTTTGTAATAAGTCGCAATGGGTTTCGATTGAGCGGTGTCCAGAACGGACAAGTCGAAATCGTAGGTACTCAGCGCCTCAGGATCATCAGATGGGGATCCGCGCTTAAACTGTGCAGTGGCGTTGATGGTTAATCCTGGATATGCAGGCCACTCCTTGCAGACAGAAAGATCCAGATCTCCTGCCATCGGTGTTGGCACGCAACCAGCCAACACCTGCCCCGCCATCAACCACCCACTCAGGGCCACCCACCCGATCCATCCAGACTTCACTGTCACACCCCACTCCTTGATAACGTTTTCAGCCGCGCACTATCCCCTCCTCAATCCGGTGATTCAACCAGTTCAACGCCTGATCCCCACCCCGGCGCTTATGCCACGCCAGCACAAACGTGAACGGCGCGATCTCGAACGGTGGCGGCAGCACAATCAGCTCCTGCTGATCAATCTCGCGCACGCTGCGTGACGACACCGTGAGAATCAGATCCGTACCGCTGATCAACTCGGGGGCGACGTTCCAGTGCGGCAGGCTGATGGCGACGCGGCGGCGTTCGCGCAGTGAGGTCAGCACCCGCTCGATTTCCGGGGTGCCGCTGCCGCGCATTTCCAGCAAAACATGCGGGCGCGACAGGTAGGTCGGCAAATCCAGTACGCCGTCGGCCGGCAAGCTGCGGCGATCCAGCAGGCAGACGTAGCGCTCTTCGAACAGCACGCTGCTGCGCAACTCGTTGGGCATTTCCGGGAACACCCCGGCGGCCACGTCGATGTCGCCGTTGAGCACCCCCTCCAGCATGCCTTCGCGGCTGGCGTGGCTGATTTGCAGGTCGATGCCCGGTGCCTCGCGGCGCAAGGTGCGGATCAGTCCAGGCAGGATGATGGCCGCGCCGTAGTCGGACATTGCCACACGAAAGGTCCGCCGCGCAGTGGCCGGATCGAAAGTGTTCGGCGCCAGCAGCGACTGCACCTGGGCCAACGCTTCGGCCAGTGGCGCAACCAGTTCCAGCGCCCGCGCCGTAGGCACCAGCGTCGAACCGGCGCGCACCAGCAGCGGATCGCCGAGCAAGTCGCGCAGCCGCGCCAGCGCATGGCTGACCGCCGGTTGACTCAGGTGCAGCCGCTCGGCAGCGCGGGTGACGTGTTGCTCGCTGAGCAAGGCATTGAGGACCACCAGCAGGTTCAAATCAATACGGCGTAGATCATTCATCTCGTGCATGTTCTGGATGACAAAACGGAATTTAAATCTGCTCGACGAATACTCTAGAGTCCAGAAAAACCTGTTGGAGAGTGAGCATGAGTACGTTGCAGTGGGTTGGCTTGTTGCTGCTGGCCGCGTTTGCCGGGGCGGTGGTGCCGTTTCAAAGTGCGATCAACAGCAACCTGGCGCGGGGGCTTGGCCATCCGCTATGGGCAACCTTGGCCTCGTTGCTGGTGAGTGTGTTGGTGCTGTTGCCGGTGATTCTGGCGTTGCGCCTGCCGCTGCCGTCGCTGGGTTTTATCAGCAAGGCGCCGTTGTGGATGTGGGCTGGCGGTGCGTTCGGCGTGTGCTTTGTGGCGCTGGCGGTGATGTTGCTGCCGAAGCTCGGCGCGTCGGGGTTTGTTGCGCTGGCCTTGGCCGGCCAGGTGATTGCGTCGATGCTGCTGGATCACTTCGGGTTGTTTGGGCTGGTGGAGAAACAGCTGACGGCGTCGCGGGTGTTGGGCGCGTTGCTGCTGATTGGCGGGGTGGTGTTGATTCAGTTTGGTGGGGCGGCGAGCAGGAATCTGGCACCTGCCGGGTAGGATTCGGAGGCGCCCGACACCGCATCAGAACATCGCCCTACAAGCAAATATCCAATTCCGCTCAGTATTGCAGGAAGTGTCTGATTCAGGCCCGAAGTCGTGTTCCGTAAAGTCTGGCAATACACACAAATTGCAACGACCCACGGATTGCCACGCTCAAGGGATGCCCTGATGAACCATATACAGCAAGCACCAAACCTTTATTCCAACTATCGAAAAGTCATCGCCCTGGCAAACCAGGACTGGGAAAACGCCGAGCTTGGCAAAGTCGCCGGGCTCAATGTCGAGGTCATGGGTTCCAACCACCTGCTCGATCAATACGGACGGGAGTTACAACACTTCTGTACCACTTCCTACCTTGGCCTTGATCACCACCCTGCCTTGCTCGAAGGTGCAATCGCCGCACTGCAGGAAACCGGCACCTTGCGCATCGCCAACTCGAAAAATCGCTGCAAGCTAGGGATTCTCGAAAAATACGAAACCGAGCTTTCGCAGTTGTTCGATGCAGTGTGCCTGACGACCCTGTCCTGCAGCGCTGCAAGTGCGGGGATCTTGCCGCTGCTGGCCAGCGGTGTATTGACCGAGAATCGCCCGCCAGTGATGGTCTTTGACCGTCAGGCGCATTACTCGATGAATCACTTGAAAGCTGCATGCGCCGACGAAACCCGGGTGATGACCTGTCCACACAACGATATGAATTTCCTGGAAAAGATCTGCCAGCAATATGGTCGTGTGGCCTATATTGGCGATGGCGCCTATAGCATGGGCGGCGTGTCCAACATGGAAGGCCTGCTGTACCTCAAGGATCGTTACGGGCTGTTTCTTTATCTGGATGATTCACACGCGTTGTCAGCCGTGGGCCATAACGGCGTCGGTCTGATACGCCCGAGAATCCAGACGCTGGAAGATGACTGCGTGATCGTCGCGTCGCTGGCCAAGTCATTTGGCGCCAGTGGTGGACTGGTGATGCTTGGCAACCAGCGCCAGAAAAAAATCATCCAGCGCTATGGCGGCCCGAGCAATTGGTCACAAAGTCTCAACTGTGCGGCAATCGGCGCCGGCCGAGCGTCAATTCGTCTACATTACACCGCCGAATTCGCCGCTCTACAGGCCCGCCTCCAGGCTAATATCCGCCTCTTCGACAGTTTGATCAGTACAGAGCAATGCCACAGCGCGATGGCAATCCGCTTGATCGACTGCGGCCAGGCGGATCTGGCCAATCGCATCGCCAGCGAGCTGGCCGAGCAAGGCTTTTTCACCAGCGCAGTATTTTTCCCGGTAGTTGCCCAAGGTAAAGCGGCCATTCGGGTAACCTTGCGTGCTGATATGGAGCCGTCGCTGATCCGACGTTTCTGCGATGTAGTCAGCGAATTGTTGCGCACACACCGCGTCGATTTCGACATCTGAGCCAGGGACGATCGATGAACGCCAGCGCCACCCTCCTTATCACCTGCTGCACTGTGTTCCTCGCACAGTTGGGCATGAGTATTTACCTGCCAGCGCTGCCGGAGATTGCCGGCCATCTGCACGCAGGGCCTGCGCAAGTGGCGTGGGGTTTATCGATTTATCTGGTCGGCATGGCGCTGCCAATGCTGCTTTGGGGATCACTGGCCCAGCGTATCGGGCGCAAACCTGTGTTACTCGCAGCATTGGGGCTGTATGGCGTGGCGAACCTGGCGTTGCCGCTGGGTTCGACGCTGGAGTCGTTCCTGTTACTGCGCCTGATTCAGGGCGTCGGCGCCAGCGGGATTTCGGTGATGGCACGGGTGCTGATTCGCGACAGTTTTCGCGGCGACCTGCTGGCCAAGGCATTGTCATGGATTTCGATTTCGTTCGTGGTGGCTCTAGGCATCGGCCAGTACCTGGGTTCGATCATTCAGGTCACGCTGGGCTGGCAGGCAATCTTCTACTTGCTCGGCATCACGTGCCTGCTGATGGCCATGATCGTATCCCGGGTCAATTTTGCGACATTGGAGGAGGCGCAAACCAATGCTTCGGCATGGCTGATTTACCGGCGCATCCTGATCCATCGCGCGTTCCTGTTGCCGGCACTGGCCGGAGGCCTCGGCTACGGGGTGATCATCGCCTTCAACACGGCTGCGCCACTGATCCTGCAAGGACCGTTCAATTGGTCTACGGTGGATTACGGTCTGCTCGGCTGGCCGATCAGTGCGGCATACTTTCTCGGGGCACTGGTGGTCAATCGCTTCGTTCTGCGCACGGGTCAACACCGGTTGATGACGTTGGGCGTGGTGCTGGTGATGGCGGGGTGCGGAGTGATGCTGCTGGGCAGTCTGACAGCCAGTTCCGTCGCGCTGATGCTGTGGCTGCCCTATTGCGTAGCGGTGTTCGGACAATCGCTGAACTACCCGATCAGCCTGTCCCGTGCCAACGATGGCGCACCGATTGCGGGTGCTTACGCAATGGCGTTGAGCGGATTTATTCATCAACTGATGGCGGCAATGATCGGCGCGATTGCCAGTCTTGTCGCTAGCCCTTCGGCGTGGCCGCTGGCACTGTTATGCAGTTTGCTTGCAGTCGGCGCGATGCTCTGTGTGAGATTCACGCCGACGCGCGTCAGCCCTTAAAACGCGTTACGGAAAATCTCCTCGATCTGCCGCTGATCCGCCGCCCGTGGGTTGGTCAGGCCGCATGCATCTTTCAGCGCGTTGGTGGCAAGCACCGGGATGTCACTGAGCTTGGCGCCGAGTTCACGCAGGCCGCCCGGAATCTCGACGTCCTTGGCCAGACAACGGATCGCGTTGATCGCCGCCTGAGCGCCCTCTTCCGGGCTGAAACCACGGATGTCCGCGCCCATGGCGTGGGCGACGTCAGTCAGGCGTTCGGCGCAGACCAGCGCGTTGAAGGTCTGCACGTGCGGCAGCAACACTGCATTGCACACGCCATGGGGCAAGTCGTAGAAACCACCCAACTGGTGCGCCATCGCATGCACGTAGCCAAGCGACGCATTGTTGAACGCCATGCCGGCGAGGAACTGCGCGTAAGCCATGTTCTCCCGCGCCGCGAGGTCGCTGCCGTCACGCACCGCCAGACGCAGATTGTTGCTGATCAGAGTCATGGCCTTCAGTGCGCAGGCGTCGGTGATCGGGTTGGCGGCGGTCGACACGTAGGCTTCGATGGCGTGGGTCAGCGCGTCCATGCCGGTGGCGGCCGTCAGGCTTTTCGGCATGGCGACCATCAGGGCCGGGTCGTTGACCGACAGCAGCGGCGTGACGTTGCGGTCGACGATGGCCATTTTCACGTGGCGCGATTCGTCGGTGATGATGCAGAAACGGGTCATCTCGCTGGCGGTGCCGGCGGTGGTGTTGATGGCGATCAGCGGTAATTGCGGCTTGCTCGATTGATCGACGCCTTCGTAGTCGCGGATCTGCCCGCCGTTGGTCGCACACAGAGCAATGCCCTTGGCGCAGTCATGGGGCGAACCGCCGCCCAGCGACACCACGAAATCGCAGCGACTGTCCTTGAGCAGCGCCAACCCGGCCTCGACGTTGGCGATGCTCGGATTCGGTTTGGCGCCGTCGAAGATCACCGAATCGATGTCCTGCATCGCCAGTTTTTCGGCAAGCATGGTCGCCACGCCAGCCTTGGCCAGCCCCGCGTCGGTGACGATCAGCGCCTTGCGAAAACCGTAGTTGCGGATCGCAACCATGGCTTCGTCGAGGCATCCGTTGCCCATGATGTTTACGGCCGGAATGAAAAAGGTGCTGCTCATGCGCGTCTCCTGACTGGGGCCGAATCGACTGCTCCGATCCGGCGGATGTGCACAGGATCGACCGATCGGTCACCACCGATGTTGATCTGGCTCAATGCCCGCTCGTGATAAAGTCGCCGTCCATCCGCCCTTTGTTTTGAGACTGCCCACGCAATGACCGATTTTCTGGACGTCGACGCCACCCTCGAAGACTGGAGCGACCTGCGCGCCACCGCCGACTTCAACGGTCTGCTGGTGGGCAATGGCGCCAGCCGCGCGGTGTGGGACGATTTTGGCTATGACTCGCTGTTCGAAAACGCGCGCACCGTTGAAGAGAAGCCACTGAGCCCGTCAGAACTGAGCGTGTTCGACGCGATGCAGACGCGCAGCTTCGAGCAGGTACTCGGCGCGCTGAAAAACACCAGCCGGGTCAACAAGGCGTTGGCCGTCAGCTCGGCCGCACCGCGCAATCGCTACTACGCGATCAAGGAAGCGCTGATCAACAGCGTACATGCGGTGCACATTCCATGGCGCCTGGTGCAGGCCTCGACCCTGGCCACGCTCAATGAAGAACTGGCCCGTTATCGCACGGTGTTCACCACCAATTACGACCTGCTCAGCTACTGGGCGATCCAGCACCGCAGCGAGGCGATCGACGACCTGTTCAACGGCCCCGACGCCAGTTTCGATCTGAGCGCAAGCAGCAGCGCCAAACCGCGTCTGCTGCACCTGCACGGCGGTCTGCACCTGGTGCGCAATCAGGACGGCACCGCGCGCAAACTGACCTCGACCGAGGGCACCCTGCTCGGCAGTTTCGCGATCAACAACACAATCAAGACGCTCGACGACGTGCCGCTGTTCGTCAACGAAGGGCCGAGTGCGGACAAGCTGAAGACCATTCGCAGCTCGGATTATCTGTCGTTCTGCTATGAGCAGTTATTGGGCCACGCGCAGAACCTGTGCATCTTCGGGCATGCGCTGGGCGAGCAGGATGCGCACATCGTGAGGGCACTGCGCCTGGCGAAACCGGCGAGTGTGGCGATCTCGATTTATCCGCGCAGTGCGGCGTTCATTCAGCACCAGAAGCGGCATTACGCCAAGGTGTTCGAAGGGACCGGGGTTGAGTTGCGGTTTTTTGATGCGAAGACGCATGCGTTGGGGAGTCCGAAGCTTTCGGTTCCCGTCGAGATTTGATGTAAGCAGTACTGACGCCTTCGCGAGCAAGCCCGCTCCCACCTTGGAATGCATTCCAAATGTGGGAGCGGGCTTGCTCGCGAAAATTTTTCTGGCGGCTCATTCTTCCGAGCTGTGCACCACCACCAGCAACTGCGCCTGCACCTCGCCCACCGACCTGATCCGGTGCGGCTTCTGCGCGTTGAAGTGCAGCGCATCGCCACGTTCGAGCAGCACCCGCTCGTTCATGAAATCCACTTCCACCTGCCCTTCGTGGACGAACAGAAACTCCTCGCCCAAATGCTCCTTGAAGGTCTTGTCGGTGAACTCGCGCGGCGGGTAGATGATGAACGGCAGCAGGTTGCGTTCGCTGACCTGATGCGCCAGCACCGCATACCCCGGGCTCTGATCGTTGGCCGCCAGTGACTGGCGTTCGTGGCTGCGTACCAGGCTATAGCTGTCGAGGCTGACGTTGTCTTCGGAGAACAATTCCTCGACCTTCACGTTCAGTGCCTTCGCCAGTTTCAGCGCGGCCGCAATCGACGGGGTGTTCAGCCCGCGCTCGACCTTCGACAGATAACTCTTGGTCATGCCGGATTTTTCCGCCAGCGCCTCAAGTGTCACGCCAAGTTTTTTTCTCAACAATTTCAAACGGATAGACATGCGCAGCAGTTATTCCATCAAGGAAACGACGATTGATGCTTGCTTATGACACTTTGTGTCATATAGGCTCTTTAGTGTCATTTGCAATCACCCATAGGACACAGACATGGCCAAGACATTAGCACTACCCAAAGAGCAACTGGTCAAGCAAGCGCTGACCCAGATGCAAAACACCCTGTCGGATAATACGTGGACTGACCGGCAAAAGCTGGCGCTGACCTGCCGGATCCTGTTCGAGAGCGGTCACGACTCCGGTCTGGCCGGACAAATCACCGCTCGCGGCCCGCAGCCGGGGACCTATTACACTCAACAACTAGGCCTGGGTTTCGATGAAATCACCGCGAGCAATCTGCTGCTGGTCAACGAAGATCTGGAAGTGCTCGAAGGCCACGGCATGGCCAACCCGGCCAACCGTTTCCACAGCTGGGTCTACCGCGCCCGGCCGGACGTGAACTGCATCATCCACACGCACCCGACGCACATTGCCGCGCTGTCGATGCTGGAGGTGCCGCTGCAGATTTCCCACATGGACCTGTGCCCGCTGTACGACGACTGCGCGTTTCTCGAAGGCTGGCCGGGCGTGCCGGTGGGTAACGAAGAGGGCGAACTGATTGCCGGTGCACTGGGCGACAAGCGCGCGATTCTACTGTCGCACCACGGCCAACTGTCGACCGGCAGCACGATCGAAGAAGCCTGTGTCATCGCCCAACTGATCGAGCGCGCCGCCAAACTGCAGCTGCTGGCGATGGCCGCCGGCACGATCAAACCGATCATTCCGGCGCTGGGGCGCGAGGCCCATGACTGGGTGTCGAAACCCAAACGCCACGCCGCCGCCTTCAACTACTACGCCCGGCAGAACCTGCGCCAACACGCCGATTGCCTGAACTGATTTCAGCTTTTTCCGGAGACTCATCATGTCCAATATTCACGGCATCATCGGCTACACCATCACCCCGTTCGGCACCCACGGCGAAGGCCTCGATCTGCCGGCGCTCGGCCAATCGATCGATCGTCTGATCGACAGCGGCGTCCATGCCATCGCCCCGCTCGGCAGCACCGGCGAAGGCGCTTACCTCAGCGACGCCGAGTGGGATCAGGTCGCCGAGTTCAGCATCAAGCACGTGGGCAAACGGGTGCCGACCATCGTCAGCGTGTCCGACCTGACCACCGCCAAAGCCGTACGCCGCGCACGCTTCGCTGAAGCCCACGGCGCCGACGTGGTGATGGTGCTGCCGGCGTCGTACTGGAAGCTCACTGAAGCGGAAATCCTCGCGCACTACCGCGCCATCGGCGACAGCATCGGCGTGCCGATCATGCTCTACAACAACCCGGCCACCAGCGGCACTGACATGTCGGTCGAGCTGATTCTGCGCATCGTCAATGGCGTGGAAAACGTGACCATGGTCAAGGAGAGCACTGGCGATATTCAGCGCATGCACAAGCTGCAATTGCTTGGTGAAGGTCAGGTGCCGTTCTACAACGGCTGCAATCCGCTGGCACTGGAGGCTTTCGCCGCCGGGGCCAAGGGTTGGTGCACCGCTGCGCCGAACCTGATCCCGCAGTTGAACCTTGATCTGTACGCGGCCGCTCTGGCCGGTGATCTGGAACGGGCGCGTGAGTTGTTCTACCGCCAGTTGCCGCTGCTGGACTTCATCCTCAAGGGCGGTTTGCCGGCGACGATCAAGGCCGGATTGCGCGAGACGGGGCTGGAGGTTGGTGATCCGCGCTTGCCGGTGTTTCCGTTGAGCGAAGCTGGGCAAGCTCAGCTAAAAGCAATCCTCAACACCCTGCGCTGACACACAAACTTAATGTGGGAGCGGGCTTGCTCGCGAAAGCGGTGGATCAGTCACTGCAGATGTCGACTGACACGACGCCTTCGCGAGCAAGCCCGCTCCCACATTTTTGCTCTTCTGTGTTCTTCAGAGCACCGGCAAGGTCTTGTCCTTGATCACTTTGCTCGGCCCATTGGCCTTGACGCTCGCGATGCCTTTGGCACACGCGGCATCGTTGGAGTACGACTCGCTGCTGCCGATGATCTGATGGTTGGCAGCCTTGAGGTTGAAGTAAGGATGACCATCCTTGGTGGTCTTTTTCTCGTAGCGCTCATCCAGCGGGCTGTTGGTCTGCACGGAAGCAATGCCGTTGTCGGCAGCCGCGCGGGTGGTGTAGAGCTCGCTGGTGAGAATGGTTTCAGCGTTGGCGGCCTTCAGCACAAACCTGAACTGGCCGTTGCTGCTTTTGCTCACTTCGTACCATCCGGACATGCTCGTTTCTCCTTGGCGGTTGAAAGGTTTTGCGCCAATGAGTAAAGACCAGCCCAAGATTTCTGTCGCCTGTAATGGCCTCTTCGCGAGCAAGCTCGCTCCCACAGTAGATCTCCAGTGATCACAAAAATAGGTGAGCACTCGGCAATCAATGTGGGAGCGAGCCTGCTCGCGAAGGCGTCACCCCGGTGTTGGCTATTTCACCACCGCCCGCACCACCGACAACTGCGGCTCCATCACCCGTCGCTGACTCAGATACCGCGTGCAACTCACCCGCAGGAACGAGGCAAAATTCACCACCTCCCCGCGATAATCCATCACCTCTTCATACAGTTTGGCGATCAGTTGATTGGTGGTCATGCCATCGACTTCGGCGATTTCGCTGAGGATGTCCCAGAACTGGTTTTCCAGGCGCAGCGTCGTCACCACGCCGCAGATGCGCAGCGAGCGCGAGCGGGATTCGTAGAGAATCGGGTCGGCCTTGACGTAGAGCTCGCACATCGGCGGATCCTCGTTACAGGGTGATCTTGGTGCCGAGCAGACCGAGGAAACCGGCCAGCCAGTTCGGATGCGCCGGCCACGCTGGCGCAGTCGCCAGATTGCCTTGAACGTGGCCGTCGGTCACCGGGATATCGATGAACGTGCCACCGGCCAGTCGCACTTCCGGGGCGCAGGCCGGATAGGCGCTGCACTCACGACCTTCGAGAACGCCCGCTGCCGCCAACAGTTGCGCACCGTGGCAGACCGCCGCAATCGGCTTTCCAGCCTTGTCGAAGGCGCGCACCAGCTCCAGGACTTTTTCGTTCAGGCGCAGGTATTCCGGCGCACGACCGCCGGGGATCAGCAGCGCGTCGTAATCGGCCTCGGCGACCTTGGCAAAGTCGAAATTGAGGGCGAACAGGTGACCGGGTTTCTCGCTGTAAGTCTGGTCGCCTTCGAAGTCATGGATCGCGGTGCGCACGGTCTTGCCCGCAACCTTGTCCGGGCACACGGCGTGCACGGTGTGACCGACCATCTGCAGGGCCTGGAACGGCACCATCACTTCGTAGTCTTCGACGTAATCGCCGACCAGCATCAGGATTTTTTTCGCGGCCATGGGGAGGACTCCTCTGGGAATGGGCTTGCAGGAGTATTCAAGGTAGACCTTATCGGTTGGGGCGGGTAACAACCGGCTACTACCGAGTTGACTTCATCGCTGGCAAGCCAGCTCCCACAGGTTCTGAGGCGATCACCGATTTGGCACTCAACTCCATCACTGTGGGAGCTGGCTTGCCAGCGATGGCAAACTCGAACTGTACGGATAAGTCTTTGCCTAGCTGTAACAGCCAGAAGTCCACGGTTTATGGCTTGATGAAGGTCGTTCTCTGCCACCTTCGATTTCGGTGTTCCTATGTCCTCGCGCGAAAACACCGGCATGGCCCTCGGCCTGCTCGGGGTTGTGATTTTCAGCTTGACCCTGCCCTTCACCCGGATTGTGGTGCAGGAACTGCATCCGTTGCTCAACGGCCTCGGCCGCGCGCTGTTCGCGGCGATTCCCGCGGCAGCGTTGTTGTTATGGCGACGCGAGAAGTGGCCGAGCTGGCAGCAGATCAAAGGCCTGAGCCTGGTGATCGCCGGGGTGATTCTTGGCTTCCCGGTGCTGTCGGCGTGGGCCATGCAGACCTTGCCGGCGTCCCACGGCGCGCTGGTCAACGGGTTGCAGCCGCTGTGCGTGGCGCTGTATGCCGCCTGGTTGTCCCATGAACGCCCGTCGAAAGCCTTCTGGGCCTGCGCCGCGCTGGGCAGTGCGCTGGTGCTCGGCTACGCGTTGTACACCGGCGACGGGAGCATTCAGGCCGGTGACTTGTTGATGCTCGGCGCAATTGCCGTCGGTGGTCTGGGCTATGCCGAGGGTGGCCGGTTGGCCAGGGAAATGGGCGGCTGGCAAGTGATCTGCTGGGCGCTGGTGCTGTCGACGCCGCTGCTGATCGGCCCGGTGTTGTACCTGGCGCTGCAGCATCACGGTGCAGTGTCAGCCAAGGCCTGGTGGGCGTTCGGCTACGTGGCGCTGTTTTCGCAGTTTCTCGGCTTCTTCGCCTGGTACGCCGGGTTGGCGATGGGCGGGATTGCGCGGGTCAGTCAGATCCAGTTGCTGCAGATCTTTTTCACCATCGCGTTTTCGGCGCTGTTCTTTGGTGAACATGTCGAGCCGATTACCTGGGTCTTTGCCTGCGGGGTGATCGCGACCGTGATGCTCGGGCGCAAGACCGCCATCAAACCCCATGTGGGAGCGAGCCTGCTCGCGAAGGGGCCATAACAGCCAGCAGCATCCTTGGCTGGCAGTCTGCCTTCGCGAGCAGGCTCGCTCCCACAAGGTCAGGCGAGTAAGCCGTCGGCGCGCAGCAGGGTTTCCAGACAGTGCTCGCTGATGTTGTAGAAATCCTTGAGCTCCTGAATCTTCACCAGCAACTGAGCCGGGTCCACCGGCTCGGCGCGTTTCACCGCGAGAATCATCTTGTTCTTGTTGGTGTGTTCCAGCGAGATGAATTCGAACACTTTGGTCTCGTAACCGCAGGCTTCGAGGAACAGTGCACGCAGGCTGTCGGTGACCATTTCCGCCTGTTGGCCCAGGTGCAGACCGTATTGCAGCATCGGCTTGAGCAGCGCCGGGCTCTGGATCTGCAGGCGGATCTGTTTGTGGCAGCACGGCGAGCACATGATGATCGACGCGCCGGAACGGATGCCGGTGTGGATCGCGTAGTCGGTGGCGATGTCGCAGGCATGCAGGGCGATCATCACGTCCAGTTCGCTCGGCGCCACGCTGCGCACGTCACCGCACTTGAACACCAGCCCCGGGTGCTCCAGTTTCGCCGCGGCGGCGTTGCACAGGTTGACCATCTCTTCGCGCAGCTCGACGCCGGTGACTTCGCCTTCGGCCTTGAGCGTGTTGCGCAGGTAATCGTGAATCGCGAACGTCAGGTAGCCCTTGCCCGAACCGAAGTCCGCCACCCGCACCGGTTTATCCAGCGCCAGCGGTGACGAGGTCAGCGCATGGCTGAAGACTTCGATGAACTTGTTGATCTGCTTCCACTTGCGCGACATCGCCGGGATCAGCTCGTGCTGCGCGTTGGTCACGCCCAGGTCCTTGAGGAACGGCCGGCCCAGGTCCAGAAAACGGTTTTTCTCACGGTTGTGCTCGGCGGACGGCGCTTCACGCAATTGCTGAGGTTTGCTCTTGAACAGCGAACTCTTGCCCTTTTTGCTGTATTCGAGCTGGGCTTCGTCGGTCACGGTCAGCAAATGCGCATTCTTGAACGCGGCCGGCAACAGCTCGGCAATCACCGCCACGCCTTCGCTCAGCGGCAGATTCTTGGTGATGTCACGGGTCTTGTAGCGATAGACAAACGACAGGTGTGGCTGCGCCTTGACCGTCACCGCTTTGATGATGATCCGCTGCAGATCCGCCTCTTCACCCATGTACTTGGCCAGCACCAGTTTGATGAAGCCGTTGTGTTCGAGGCTGGTTTGCAGCAGCTCGATGAACTGGGTGTGGTGATCGGGTGCGGGCTTGAGGGAGGGGGCGGTAACGGACATGGAAAAGCGGCCTCGGACGGGCGAAATCGGGAATGGCGGGTATTTTAGGGGGGATGGCGCTTGGGGACACGTTCTTATTTACCCAACGGCACAAGAACTCAGCGCACTGCCTGGCCCCTGTGGGAGCGGGCTTGCTCGCGAAAGCGGCGTATCAGGCGACATTGATGGTGAATGTCAGACCGTATTCGCGAGCAAGCCCGCTCCCACACTGGCTCGGCGTAATGCGGCCATATGTATCAGACAGGCCTTGCTCAGCGGGACCGGGGAGAACCGCACCCAGACTCAGCCCAACACAATCAACCGATTGGGCAATTCATTCCTCACCTGCGTCACCGGCACGTGCACCTTGAGTAATTCACCGCAGGCCTCGATGCACGTCACAAAGCCCTCAAGCGTGCGCCCCTGCCGCACCTGCTCGGTGAACGCGGCGACAATCGCGTCCCAACTCTTGTTGTCCAGCCGCCGGGAAATCCCCTCGTCCACCAGAATCTCCACATAGCGCTCGGCCTCGCAGACAAAGATCAACATGCCCGTGCTGCCGACGGTGTGGTGCAGGTTCTGTTCGAGAAACTGCCGCCGCGCCAGATTCGATGCCCGCCAGTGGCGCACGCGGCGCGGGATCAGATGGGTGGTGATCTTCGGCAGGCGAAACAGCAGGCACAGGACGATGAACAGCCCCCATTGCACCAGCAACAGGCTGTGCATGGTCAGCCAGCCAGTCAGGTAATGGACGATGCCCGGTACCAGCAGCGCCAGCAGGCTGGCCCACAGCAGCGGAATGTACGCGTAGTCATCGGCGCGGGCCGCCAGCACGGTGACCAGTTCGGCGTCGGTATCGCGCTCGACCCGGGCGATCGCTTCGGCGACTTTGCGTTGTTCGTGTTCAGTCAGTAATGCCATGTCGAAAAGTGCCTGATCATTATTGTTGTGTGTTCACCAGCCGCCGGACGAACCGCCGCCGCCGAAACTGCCCCCGCCGCCGCTGAAGCCCCCGCCTCCACCGCCACCGCCAAATCCACCACCGCCGAAACCGCCCCCGCCTCCGGAGCCGCCACGGCCGGCGGGAAGGATACCGAGCATCTGGCAGACAAACACGGTCAGGATGAACAACACCACCAGAAAAACGAACAACAGCGGATGGCGCGAGACAAAATCGCTCTGCGGATCACCGCTCGACTCGTACACCGTCGACGGTTCGTCCAGCGGATTGCCGCCGAGCACCACCAGCATCGCCGCCACGCCGTCGCTGATGCCCTTGCTGAAATTGCCGGCCTTGAACGCCGGGGTGATCACTTGATGAATGATCACCGAACTCTGCGCATCGGTCAGCCGATCTTCCAGCCCGTAACCGACTTCGATGCGCAGTTTGCGCTCGTCCCGGGCGACGATCAGCAGCGCGCCGTTGTTCTTGTCTTTCTGGCCGATGCCCCAGTGCCGGCCCAGTTGCACGCCGTAATCCTCGATGGTGGTGCCCTGCAGATCAGGCACCGTGACCACCACCAGTTGCTCACCGGTGGCCTGCTCGTGAGCCTGCAACTGCTGGCTCAACTGGGCGCGCACCGACGGCTCGATCATCTGCGCCTCGTCCACCACCCGCCCGCTCAGCGCCGGGAACGTCAACTCGGCCTGGGCGCTGACGGCGAACAGCCACAGCATCAGCACCAGGCCTATCTTCAACACACGCATGGGCAACCTCGAATCAGAACTTCACTTCCGGGGCCTTTTCCGCACCGGGGGTGGTGGCTTCGAAGGTTTCGCGAATCGGCAGGTCGCTGTACATCACGCTGTGCCAGAGGCGCCCGGGAAACGTGCGGATCTCGGTGTTGTATTTCTGCACCGCCAGAATGAAATCGCGCCGCGCCACGGCAATCCGGTTTTCCGTGCCTTCGAGCTGCGATTGCAGGGCAAGGAAGTTCTGGTTGGCCTTCAGGTCCGGATAACGCTCGGAGACCACCATCAAACGGCTGAGCGCGCCACTCAACTGATCCTGAGCCTGCTGGAACTGCTTGAGTTTTTCCGGATTGTCGAGGGTGCTGGCATCGACCTGGATCGACGTCGCCTTGGCCCGCGCCTCGACCACGGCGGTCAGGGTCGCCTCCTCATGCTTGGCGTAGCCTCTGACGGTCTCCACCAGGTTGGGGATCAGGTCGGCACGGCGCTGGTACTGGTTCTGGACCTGGCCCCAGGCCGCCTTGGCCTGTTCATCGAGGGTCGGGATATTGTTGATGCCGCATGCGGTCAACAAAGTGGCAAGCACCAGCAGCGTGGCGACCTGCAGACGCGAGCGGTAGGTTGGACTGACATTCATCAAAGTGATGCTCCCTGGCATATTTCATAAAAAACCGACCGTGAAACCTTCTGCATCAGCGGTTGGGGCATAATCGGCCGCGCCACTGGATTGCAACGGGCCGATGGGCTAAAAAGAGGCCCTGCGCAAACGCAGCCGAGTGTCGGCGGGCGTTTTTGGCTCGGTCATTTTGAGCCTGCACCCGAACAACAATAGTCGCTCCCTAACTTTTGGCTGGCCGGCATTGCATTGCCGCTTGGGCCCTTGAGAAAAATATTCATGAAGAAGCTGTGTTTGCTGGGCCTGTTCGTCAGCTTGGCCAGTCATCAAGTATTGGCCGCCACGACCCCGGTACCCCTGGAAAACAAGGACGCGTTCATCAGCAATCTGATGAAACAAATGACCCTCGATGAAAAGATCGGCCAGTTGCGTCTGATCAGCATCGGCCCGGAAATGCCCCGTGAGTTGATCCGCAAAGAGATCGCCGCCGGCAACATCGGCGGTACGTTCAACTCGATCACCCGCCCGGAAAACCGTCCGATGCAGGACGCGGCGATGCGCAGTCGCCTGAAGATTCCGATGTTTTTTGCGTACGACGTGATCCACGGTCACCGTACGATTTTCCCGATTCCGCTGGCCCTGGCATCGAGCTGGGACATGGACGCCATCGGTCAGTCCGGGCGCGTTGCCGCCAAGGAAGCCGCGGCCGACAGCCTCGACATCACCTTCGCGCCGATGGTCGACATCTCCCGCGATCCGCGCTGGGGCCGCAGCTCCGAAGGGTTCGGTGAAGACACCTACCTGACCTCGCGCATTGCCAAAGTGATGGTCAAGGCCTATCAGGGCGACACGCCGAGCGCGGCTGACAGCATCATGGCCAGCGTCAAGCACTTCGCCCTGTATGGCGCGGTCGAGGGCGGTCGTGACTACAACACCGTCGACATGAGCCCGGTGAAGATGTACCAGGACTACCTGCCACCGTACCGCGCGGCGATCGACGCCGGTGCCGGCGGGGTGATGGTGGCGTTGAACTCGATCAACGGCATTCCGGCCACCGCCAACACCTGGCTGATGAACGACCTGCTGCGCAAGGACTGGGGCTTCAAGGGCCTGGCCGTCAGCGACCACGGGGCGATCTTCGAGCTGATCAAGCACGGCGTGGCCGCTGACGGTCGTGAAGCGGCGAAGCTGGCGATCAAGGCCGGCATCGACATGAGCATGAACGACACCCTGTACGGCAAAGAGCTGCCGGGGCTGCTCAAGTCCGGCGAGATCGAGCAGAAAGACATCGACAACGCCGTGCGCGAAGTGCTCGCCGCCAAGTACGACATGGGCCTGTTCAAGGACCCGTACCTGCGCATCGGCAAGGCCGAGGATGATCCGGCCGACACCTACGCCGAAAGCCGTCTGCACCGCGCCGAGGCCCGTGACGTGGCACGCCGCAGCCTGGTGCTGCTGAAGAACCAGAACGAAACCCTGCCGCTGAAGAAAGACGCGAAAGTCATGCTGGTCGGTCCATTGGCCAAGGCGCCGATCGACATGATGGGCAGTTGGGCCGCCGCCGGTAAGCCGGCGCAATCGGTGACCCTGTTCGACGGCATGAGCTCGGTGATCGGCGACAAGGCCAACCTGATCTACGCCCGTGGCGCGAATATCACCAGCGACAAGAAGGTGCTGGATTACCTGAACTTCCTCAACTTCGACGCCCCGGAAGTGGTCGATGATCCGCGCCCGGCCAACGTGCTGATCGACGAAGCGGTGAAAGCAGCCAAGGACGCTGACGTGATCGTCGCCGCTGTGGGCGAATCCCGTGGCATGTCCCACGAATCCTCCAGCCGCACCGACCTGAACATCCCGGAAAATCAGCGCGAGCTGATCCGTGCCCTGAAAGCCACCGGCAAACCGCTGGTACTGGTGCTGATGAACGGCCGTCCGCTGACCATCCTCGAAGAGAACCAGTCGGCTGATGCGATTCTGGAAACCTGGTTCAGCGGCACCGAGGGCGGCAACGCCATCGCCGACGTGCTGTTCGGCGACTACAACCCGTCGGGCAAACTGCCGGTGACCTTCCCGCGTTCCGTGGGCCAGATCCCGACCTACTACAACCACCTGAGCATTGGCCGGCCGTTCACGCCGGGCAAACCGGGCAACTACACCTCGCAGTATTTCGATGACACCACCGGTCCCCTGTTCCCGTTCGGTTACGGCCTGAGCTACACCCAGTTCACGCTGAGCGACATGGCGCTGTCGTCAACCACGCTGAACAAGACCGGCAAGCTCGATGCCAGTGTCACCCTGAAAAATACCGGCAAACGTGACGGCGAAACCGTGGTGCAGCTGTACATCCAGGACGTCGCCGGTTCGATGATTCGCCCGGTGAAAGAACTGAAGAACTTCCAGAAAGTCATGCTCAAGGCCGGCGAACAGAAAGTCGTGCACTTCACCATCACCGAGGATGACCTGAAGTTCTACAACGCCCAGCTCAAGTACGCGGCCGAGCCTGGCAAGTTCAACGTGCAGATCGGCCTGGATTCGCAGGATGTGACGCAGCAGAGTTTTGAGTTGCTGTAATTATTCAGTAACCAATGCCCGTGTGAGAGGGGCCTTTGTGGGAGGGGGCTTGCTCCCGAATGCGGTGTATCAGCTAAATCAATGCTGAATGACATGCCGCCTTCGGGAGCAAGCCCCCTCCCACATTGGAATCCACTGGTTTCGAAATTGGCATTAACCGCGTCTGTCGAGAATGTTGACCACCAGCCGATCCACCCACCCCCAGATCCGCTGCTTCACTCGCCGCCACAACGGCCGGCGCTGCCACTCTTCCAGACTGACCTGCTGACTCAGGCCGAAATCCTTCTCGAAACTCTGCACCACCGCTGCCGTCAACGACGGGTCCAGTGCCTCCAGATTCGCCTCCAGATTGAAGCGCAAGTTCCAGTGATCGAAGTTGCACGAACCGATGCTCACCCACTCGTCCACCAAGACCATTTTCAGGTGCAGGAAGCACGGCTGATATTCAAAGATCTGCACCCCGGCCTTGAGCAGGCGCGGGTAGTAACGATGACCGGCGTAACGCACCGACGGGTGATCGGTGCGCGGCCCGGTGAGCAGTAGCCGGACGTCGACACCGCGAGCAGCAGCCTTGCGCAGCGAGCGGCGGATTTTCCAGGTCGGCAGGAAATACGGGGTGGCCATCCAGATGCGCTTCTGCCCGCTGTTCAGTGCACGAAACAGCGACTGCAGAATGTCGCGATGCTGACGCGCATCGGCATAGGCCACACGGCCCATGCCCTCGCCCATGTCCGGGACCTTGGGCAAGCGTGGCAGGCCGACATGCGCCGACGGTTTCCAGGCCCGGCGATGGCGGTTGGCGATCCATTGGCGGTCGAACAGCACTTGCCAGTCGAGCACCAGCGGGCCGTTGATTTCCACCATCACTTCGTGCCACTCGCTGCTGTCCTGCCCCGGTGTCCAGAATTCATCGGTAACACCGGTGCCGCCGACCACCGCCAGACGCTGATCGACCAGCAGCAATTTGCGGTGATCACGATAGAAGTTGCCGACCCAGCGCCGCCAGTTCAGGCGATTGTAGAAACGCAGTTCGACCCCGGCCTTGGTCAGGCGCTGACGCAGGTGCAGGGTAAACGCGAGGCTGCCGTAGTCATCGAACAGGCAGCGTACCCGCACGCCGCGCTCGGCGGCCTGGACCAGCGCCTGAACCACGGCCTCGGCACAAGCGCCCGCCTCCACCAGATACAACTCCAGTTCGACCTGCTCCTCGGCTCGGGCAATTTCCACCAGCATGCGCGGGAAGAATTGCGGGCCGTCAATCAACAGTTCGAACCGGTTGCCGTCACGCCACGGAAACACCGCGCCGCGCATGTCAGCGCGCCGTGAAAATCAGCACCGCACCCACCGGTACCGACAGACTGATGGCCGACAGGCCGGCCAAGTTGCGCAGGGTTTCCAGCCCCGGCGCCAGATCGAAATCCTCGGCGTTGATCACCAACGGCTCCAGCGTCACCACTTGAAAACGCCGGTCGTCGAGACGGGTGGCCAGCAACTCTGCGGGGTATTCATGTTGCTTGCCGTGCAGGTTGACGGTCAGCGGCAGACGCAATTCCAGCTGCGCACCGGGGGCCAGATCGTTGATCGGGCGCAGGTCGATCCGGGTGCTGATGGTCGCTTCGGGGAATTGCTCGATCTGGAACAGCTCCTTGCGCATGCGCTCGTCGCGCAGCGGGATGCCGCTGTTGATCGAATCCAGCTCGACTTCGACTTCAGCGCGGCCATCCGGATCGACCTTGCCGTGCAGCACCAGAAAGCGCTGCACTTCAGAAATGTGGGCGTTTTTCGTGCTGACGAACGACAGCCGCGACGACTCGCCATCCAGATACCAGTTGGCCTGCGCCGGCAGCGCGGCGGCAGTCAGCAGCAGACTGGCGAAGGCTGTATAGAGGGAGCGGTTGAACATTGAATACTCGTGGGGGCGATAAACCTGCACGAACCTTAACCGCCCACGCCGTTATTGCAAACTGATCGCCGCAAATCTATCGATTGGTGAAACCTCCTGTGGGAGCTGGCTTGCTCGCGAAGGCGGTGAGTCAGTCAACACAAATACTGAATGGCACACCACATTCGCGAGCAAGCCCGCTCCCACAGGGTTATCTATTGACTTGAGGATTGAGGCGGCAGCCCTGGCGTTCGCCCAGCCACTGGGCACGATTGCTGCGGCCCATGCCGCTGACGGTGATGGTTTTGCTCGCGCTGTCATCGCTAAAGTGGCTGGTTGGCAGCCACTGTTTCACATAACCCCGGCAGTATTCGGCATCGTTGTTCATCACGTAACGACACGAACAATATTCCTTGGCCGTGTAGGCGCTGATGATGTCGGGGAACGCCCAGAGGTTTTCCCGTTCGAGCCAGATCCAGCCGAGCAGCACGATCAGCGCCAACAGCAACACCCGCTTCAACAGCTTCATGGCTGCACCGCCTTGAGCACTCGTTTGAGCAGTTCGTTGTGGCGATAGCTGCCGTCGCGGTCATCGGCGTAACGCACGATCACCAGTTTCTCGCTGGGGATCACATACAGCGCCTGGCCCCAGTGGCCGAGGGCGGCGAAGGTGTCGGGCGGCGCGTCGGGCCACGGCGCGGCGGCGCCATCCGCCGGGCGATTGAGCCACCACTGACCACCGGGCACCGCTTCGTCCTGATGCGCCTTGTAGCCGGCAAAGGCAGTGCGGTTGAAAGCGACCCAATCCTTGGGCAGCAATTGCCGGTCGTGCCAACGTCCGTCGCGAGCCATCAGCAGACCGACCCGCGCCAGATCCCGCGCCGTGAGATAAGCATAAGAGGACGCGACAAACGTACCGCCGGCATCGGTTTCCCACACGGCGTGGCGGATGCCCAGCGGCTCGAACAACGCGGTCCATGGATAGTCGGGATAACGCTGCGGGCCAACCATGTTCTTCAGCGCCGCCGCCAGCAGATTGCTGTCGCCACTGGCGTAACGGAACGTCTGCCCCGGCGGCGCATAAGCGTCGTGATTGGCAGTGAACGCGGGCATGTCGCGATGCCCACGGGTGTAGAGCATCGCCACCACCGAGGATTTCAGCGGCGCGTATTCGTAGTCTTCCTGCCAGTCCAGCCCGGAAGCCCAGTGCAGCAGATCCGCCACGGTGATCGCCGGATGTTTTTCCAGCGCCGGATAAAACTTCGAAACCGGATCATCCAGTTTGAACAGGTCTTCGCCATACGCCACGCCGAGTACCGTGGCCATCAGGCTTTTGCTGATCGACCAGGTCAGGTGCGGGATCTCGGCACGGGTCGGGCCGGCGTAGCGTTCGTAGATCAACTGACCGTCGCGGATGATCAGCAGCGCGTCCGTGCGGATGCCCTGGCGGGTAGTGTCGTCGCGGGGTGGGAAGGCGTAGGTCTCCAATGCCTCGACCGCTGCGCCGCTGATTTTTGCGCCAGTCGGCCATTGCTCACCGGGCCATTGCTCGGCCTGGACCGTGAAGCTGATCAGCAGCAGAAACAGGGACAGGCTTTTGCACATGGTGAGGGCTCTTGGGGAGAACCTGCTGAGGGTAGTCTTGCCACATGACAGATGTGTGGTGTTTCTGCCGCCGCCTTCGCGAGCAAGCCCGCTCCCACATTTGAAACGCATTCCAAGGGTGGGAGCGGGCTTGCTCGCGAAGAGGCCAGTCAGCCCACCGCCAAAGCCTTGGCCAAGCGCTTGGCCCGCGCCCCCGCCGCCAACTGCATCACCCCCTGATCACGCTGCCACATCTGCGCCCACTCCGGACTACCCTCGGCCAACGCCTGATCGATCTCGCCCTTCAGCGCATCAAACTGCGCAAACAAACCGCCCAACAGCACATGCCCGGCCGGGTTATTCGGTGGCTGGCGACTCGCTTCCGCGCACCCGGCCAACAGCGCCAGCAAGCGCAACAGCAGCGGCTGCGACCAGCCGCTGTCCTGACCGACACCGTACAGCCACGCGGTCATCGCGCTCAGCACATAGACATCTTCCAGGCTACGAAACGGCTTCACATAAGCGTCCCAGCCATCGCCCGCGAGCAATTCGCACAACGCGCCGTCCAGATGCAGCCGACCGTGACTGATGTCCGGCATCAGCGGCAGCGCCGGGAGTTTTTCCACGCGCACGCCGGGCTCGCCGGGATAGACCACCGCCAGACTCAGGCGCGGGGTTTCGCCGGGTTCTTCACTGCGCGCGGCGATGAGCAGCCAGTCCGCCGCGTCCCCGGCGGTGACGAAATCCTTGCGCCCGCTCAGGCGCAAATCGCTGAGACGGGTCTGCATGTCCGCGGGACGCAGGCTGCGCTGCTCGGTCGCACACAACGCACCAAGACTCGGCGGCGCGCTCGGCCAGAGCATGCGCAACGCCGCCTGATACCCCACCAGAAACGCCAGCCCCGGCGTCGCCATACGCCGCCCTCCGGCCACCGCCAGTTCGAACGGCGTCACGTTGCCCAATTGATGCAGCAAGGTAGCGAAACCTTCCGCCAGATCAGTCACGGCGGGCAGGCGTTCATGGCTTTCGAGCAGGCTGGGCCAGGGCATAAGAGGCTCCTTGAGGGCTGTCATACAAGCATCACCAAACGTTCACGGTGATGACACCGGGGCTACATAGCCTGACTTTGCACAACATGGCTGCATAAAGAAAGTCGATCGGCTGCAACCCACGACGGGTTCAAGGCCCGTACGGAGATTCAAATGACTCAGATCGCCCGCATCAGCGACACCGGCAATGAACGCCGCCTGCAAGCCGAACGCCTGATCGGCGCCGAGGCCTTGCAGCAAGCCCAGGCCTTGCGCTTCAGCGTATTCAGCGGCGAGTTCAACGCCAAGCTGAAAGGCGCGGAACTGGGTCTGGACATGGATGACTATGATGTTCACTGCAGCCACATCGGCGTGCGTGACCTGAACACCGGGCGTCTGGTCGCCACCACCCGTTTGCTCGATCACACCGCCGCCAGCAGCCTGGGCAAGTTCTACAGCGAAGAAGAATTCAGTCTGCATGGCCTCGCCCATTTGCAAGGCCCGATCCTCGAAATCGGCCGCACCTGCGTCGACCCGGCCTACCGCAACGGCGGCACCATCGCCGTGCTCTGGGGTGAACTGGCCGAAGTGTTGAATCAGGGCGGCTACAGCTACCTGATGGGTTGCGCGAGCATTCCGATGCAGGATGGCGGCGTGCAGGCCCACGCGATCATGCAGCGTCTGCGCGAGCGTTATCTGTGCACCGAACACCTGCGCGCCGAGCCGAAGAATCCCCTGCCGTCGCTGGATATTCCATCGAACGTGATCGCCGAAATGCCACCGCTGCTCAAGGCCTACATGCGCCTGGGTGCGAAGATCTGCGGCGAGCCGTGCTGGGACGAAGACTTCCAGGTCGCCGACGTGTTCATCCTGCTCAAGCGCGACGAACTCTGCCCACGCTACGCCAAGCACTTCAAGGCGGCCGTGTGATGAGCCGGTTGCGCGTGTACGCGCGGATCACGCGGGTGCTGCTGGTGGTGGCGCTGGGCTTGACCATGGCCAGCGTCTTCGGCGTGTTCGAACGTCTGGGCCTGGCGCACTCGATGCAACGTCGGCAGCGCTGGTCGCGGTTTTTCATGGCGCGTTTGAGCCATGCCCTGCCCTTTCGCGTGACCGTGCACGGCGAGCTGCCGCAGCAGCCGATGCTGTGGGTCAGCAATCATGTGTCATGGACTGACATTCCGCTGCTGGGCATGCTCACGCCGCTGTCGTTTCTGTCCAAGGCCGAAGTGCGTACCTGGCCGGTGGCCGGCTGGCTGGCGGCGAAGGCCGGCAGTCTGTTCATCCGTCGCGGTTCGGGTGACAGCCAGTTGATCCGCAAACAGATGACCCGTCACTTGCAAACGCAACATCCGTTGCTGATGTTCCCGGAAGGTACCACCACCGATGGCCGCTCGCTGCGCACCTTTCATGGTCGCCTGCTGTCGGCGGCGATTGATTCGGAGGTGATGCTGCAACCGGTGGCAATCCGTTATCTGCGAGATGGCGAGATCGACGCGCTAGCGCCGTTCATTGGTGACGATGATCTGCTGTCGCATCTGATGCGTCTGTTCAGCCACGACTGCGGCGATGTCGAAGTGCATCTGCTCAAGCCGATCGCCTGTCAGGGCCGCGAACGTGCGGCGCTGGCGTTCGAAGCGCAGCAAGCGGTGCAGAAGGCGTTGTTTGGCGCGATTCCGGAAAAGCAAAAAACCCCGATGCGCCCGGCCATCGCCGCCTGAAATACAACCGCTAAAATCACCCTCGGCCCCTGTGGGAGCTGGCTTGCCAGCGATAGCGGTAGACCAGCCGACACGAATGTTGAATGTGCCGACGCCATCGCTGGCAAGCCAGCTCCCACAGGGATTCAGGGTGTTGTTGAGGATTGTGCGAAGTCTTGCAATTGCGGATAGAACAACGCGAAGTCCTCACTCAGCGGCTCATACAAACGCCGCAACTCCTGCATCGCCCCCGCCAGCTCCTCAGGCCGGGTCAGGCGGCGGGAGATCCCGCGCAGCACCTGCTCCAACACTTCAAACTCTTGATACGAACCCAGCCAGTCATTGGCAACCATGTGCGGGGCGATTTTCGCCAGGCGTTCTGGCAATTGCCGTTCATTCGACAGCACCCGGTAAACAGCGCGGGTGAAATGTTCCAGCGGCTGATCGGCGTACAGCGTCCAGTCGCGGGCCAGGCAATGGTCGAAAAACACATCGAGGACAATCCCCGCGTAACGCCGCCGGGTCTCGGTGAAACGCCCGAGGGCGATGTCCACCAACGGGTGGCGATCGGTGAACACATCAATCCGCCGATGCAGCTGAATCGCCGCTTCAATCTGCGGTGCAAATTGCCCTTGCAGGCGTCCTTTGACGAAATCGCCGTACAGACTGCCGAGTAATTGCTCGGGGTGCTGGCCTCCGAGGTGTAAATGTGCGAGATAGTTCATGGGCGCAGCTTAGCACTGCGCGCTTTCATCGTTACAGCACACGTATCGTTATAACCCGATATACCGATTTATGCGGTCGTCAGATCAAATTCATATTGGTATATCGCGAAATACCGATTTAAAGTTCGCCTCATCGCGATATAGCGCTACACATCACGAGCATAAAGCCATGAACCTCGACCTCGACGAAATAATAAAAGCCCTGGCGCACCCAGTACGGCGAGACATCCTTATCTGGCTGAAAGACCCCAAAGCCCAGTTTCCTGAGCAGATACACAACCACGAGTACGGCATCTGCGCCGGGCAGATCGATCAACGCTGCGGCCTGTCGCAGTCGACCGTCTCCGCCCACCTGGCGACCCTGCAACGCGCAGGTCTGATCAGCAGCCAGAAAGCCGGCCAGTGGCACTTCTTCAAACGCAACGAGGACGTGATCCAGGCGTTCCTCGACGCCATCGTCAAAGAGCTCAGCGCTCCCACAAGGAATTGATTCAAATGCCCCTCTCGCTACTCATTCTGGCCTTGAGTGCCTTCGCCATCGGCACCACCGAGTTCGTCATCATGGGCCTGCTGCCCGATGTGGCAGCCGACCTCGGTGTGTCGATTCCCGGCGCCGGCTGGCTGGTGACCGGTTACGCCCTGGGCGTGGCCATCGGTGCGCCGTTCATGGCACTGGCCACCGCCAGACTGCCGCGCAAGGCCGCACTGGTAGCGCTGATGGGCATTTTTATCGTCGGTAACCTGCTGTGTGCCATCGCCAGTGACTACAACGTGCTGATGTTTGCCCGTGTCGTCACGGCGCTGTGCCACGGTGCGTTCTTCGGTATCGGTTCTGTGGTAGCTGCCGGGCTGGTGGCGCCGAACAAACGGGCGTCGGCCGTGGCGCTGATGTTCACCGGCCTGACCCTGGCCAACGTGCTCGGTGTACCGCTGGGCACCGCGCTGGGCCAGGAAGCCGGCTGGCGCTCGACCTTCTGGGCGGTGACCGTGATTGGTGTAGTGGCGCTGATCGGTCTGATCCGCTTCCTGCCGGCCAAGCGCGACGAGGAAAAACTCGACATGCGCGCCGAACTCGCCGCCCTCAAAGGCGCCGGCATCTGGCTCTCGCTGAGCATGACCGCGCTGTTCGCCGCGTCGATGTTCACCCTCTTCACCTATGTCGCGCCGCTGCTCGGTGATGTCACCGGTGTCTCGCCAAAAGGCGTGACCTGGACCCTGCTGCTGATCGGCCTCGGTCTGACGGTGGGCAACATCATCGGCGGCAAACTGGCGGACAAGCGTCTCGGCGCGACCCTGATCGGCGTGTTCGTGGCGATGGCGGTGGTTTCCACCGTGCTGAGCTGGACCAGCGTTGCGCTGATCCCGACGGAGATCACCCTGTTCCTTTGGGCCACCGCTTCGTTTGCCGCCGTCCCGGCGCTGCAAGTCAACGTGGTGACCTTCGGCAAGGCCGCACCGAACCTGGTGTCGACCCTGAACATCGGCGCATTCAACATCGGCAACGCCCTGGGCGCCTGGGTCGGCGGCAGCGTCATTGCCCACGGTTTCGGCCTGACCAGCGTGCCCCTGGCCGCCGCCGCGCTGGCCGTGCTCGCGCTGCTGGTGACCCTGATCACTTTCCGTCAGAACGGCGATGCCGGCCTGGCCCCTGCTACCCACTGATTAACCACTTAACTGACGAGGGTTGTACACATGGCAACTATTTTCGATCCGATCAAACTGGGCGACCTTGAGCTGTCCAACCGCATCATCATGGCTCCACTGACCCGCTGCCGCGCCGACGAAGGCCGCGTGCCGAACGCGCTGATGGCTGAATACTACGTACAGCGCGCGTCGGCTGGCCTGATCCTGTCCGAAGCCACTTCGGTGACGCCGATGGGCGTCGGCTACCCGGACACCCCGGGCATCTGGTCCAACGACCAGGTGCGCGGCTGGACCAACGTGACCAAAGCCGTGCACGCTGCTGGCGGCAAGATCATCCTGCAACTGTGGCACGTCGGCCGCATCTCGCATCCGTCGTACCTCAACGGCGAAACCCCGGTCGCGCCGAGCGCCATCCAGCCTAAAGGTCACGTCAGCCTGGTGCGTCCATTGGCCGACTATCCGACCCCGCGAGCTCTGGAAACCGCTGAAATCGCCGAGATCGTCGAGGCCTACCGCACCGGTGCCGAAAACGCCAAAGCCGCCGGTTTCGACGGCGTGGAAATCCACGGCGCCAACGGCTACCTGCTCGACCAGTTCCTGCAAAGCAGCACCAACCAGCGCACCGACAACTACGGTGGCTCCCTGGAAAACCGTGCGCGTCTCCTGCTGGAAGTGACTGACGCAGCGATCGACGTCTGGGGCGCCGGCCGTGTCGGCGTGCACTTGGCACCCCGCGCCGATTCCCATGACATGGGCGACGACAATCTGGCCGAGACTTTCACTTATGTGGCTCGCGAGCTGGGCAAGCGCGGCATCGCCTTCATCTGCTCCCGCGAGAAAGAAGGCGCCGACAGCCTCGGCCCACAGCTGAAAGAAGCTTTCGGCGGCGCGTACATCGCCAACGAACGCTTCACCAAGGACAGCGCCAATGCGTGGCTGGCTGAAGGCAAGGCTGACGCGGTAGCGTTCGGCGTACCGTTCATTGCCAACCCGGATCTGCCGGCACGCCTGAAGGCCGACGCACCGCTGAATGACGCACGTCCTGAGTTGTTCTACGCGAAAGGCCCGGTCGGTTATATCGATTATCCAACGCTGTAAACAACAACAACAACTAACAAGTAAGCCCCGCCTCGAAAGAGGCGGGGCTTTTTTATTTTCATACATTTAAAGATTCGCCATCAGAACAATATAAACCTAAGCTCCGCCCAGCAACTCATCAATTACAACCCACCAACTTAATCAAGCAAGGTTATATAAAAATGAATGATATAGATCCAAACAAACTTACATTCCTTCTGCAAATCACCAATGCCACGGACTCTACTTTCTGGCTTGAGGATTCCTCTCCAAAGCACCCACCCCTGACGCGTATCGACAAGATCCTCCCCTACCAGACCGTCTTCATGATGTTTGAAGGAGATCCTCATCTGAAGCAGGACATCGTTATTGATTACGATATCAAAAAGGAGGTATTCAGCACTTACGTCTGCTACACCAACTACAAACAGAAAGTACAATTCGACACTACGCTCAGTTATTGCTACCGACAAATGGCGGGGCACCGGCCTCCAAAGGTCGAACTCTTCTGGGATACCAATGCTTTCTCTATTGGCGCCGAACCTATCACCTGCGGCGCGGCATTGGAAAATGAAAACCCGGTTTACCCTTACAGCTATAAGATGATCGCATTCATGACGCCATCGGCCTGATAGAGAGTTTACTGCTCATGCAGTAACGGTACGGACAACGCTGACATTATAAAGGCGCGAGCAAACCCAAGGCCGCGGCTCAAGCCCATCGGAAGTAACGCAGCCGGAGGTGAGGATCGGGCAAAGGGAACTCAGAAACAAAACGGATCGGTTGGTGCGTATCGGCTGCTCGGCGCCCTTTTAGCCCGAGTCGTTAACATTCATTCACACAGTCGACACAAAACCCCTACAAAATACGTAGCTCGCTACCTATCAACCCGGCCAACGTACGTATATAAAAGCACCCCATTACAAAAAGACTTGAAGCAGGGACATTTCCCCGCTTCAAGTCTTGACACGGATAGATTCAATTACGCATTTTGTTTCATTTGCGCAGGCTGGGGCTCAGGCGCAGCATATCAAGCCCTGTATCGACCCAGCGCTCGGCTTCGGCATGCAATTGAAAGCTGTCCGGCGCCAACAGCCATCCATACAGGAGGCCATCGATATACGCATGAATGCTGATGGCCGCCCGGGCAGTGTCGAGATCTTCCGGCAACTGGCCGCGATTGACCGCATTACGCAGGGTCAGACCGATGCGCAGGTTGCAATCGAGACTGGCCGTGCGGCGCTGCTGGCGCAGATCGCACATTTCATCGGTGAATTCGCACTTATGAAACAGAATCTCGTTGATGCGACGGGTCTTCGGATCCAGGGCTACCTGATGAAACAGATGGATCAACAGCTTGCGCATGCACCCCAACGGGTCGAGTTCGTCCTCGCTCTCGCTGGCCTTGGCCAATTCATCCAGCGGTTCATGCAGGCTGTCGAGCATCGCCTGCACCAGATCGGCCTTGTTGCTGAAATGCCAATAGATGGCACCGCGCGTAACGCCGGCCATCGTCGCGATATCCGCCAGGGTCGTGCGGGCCACGCCCCTTTCATAAAACGCTTTCTCGGCCGCTTCGAGAATCTGGCTGCGCGTTTCCTGAGCTTCCTCTTTGGTACGACGGACCATGGCAGTAAAACCTCAAACAGGATGTTTCAGGGATGGCTGAATATCCGCTGAATAAAGAGGGGGCTGATCTCTCACGAATCGGCTCCCCGGCCTACAATTTCAAACCTTGCGACGCATTTTGTAACAGGGTGGGTACGACGCCAAGCTATTTACAAACAACCATGAACGTAAGTATATTCCTTAGCAAGCTACTTATCCACTCGACCCGATTTTTTTACCCTTTCACACTTCTTGTGCGCAATGTGCGCGCCTGACCCGAGGATCTTCATGCAATTCAAGCCAGCTGTTACCGCTCTGGTCACTGCCGTCGCCCTGGCATCGCTGCTCAGCGGATGTAAAAAGGAAGAAGCGGCCCCAGCCGCTCCGCCTCCTCAGGTCGGCGTCGTCACCCTGCAACCACAAGCGTTCACCCTCACGTCGGAACTGCCGGGGCGCACCAGTGCGTACCGCATCGCTGAAGTTCGACCACAGGTCAACGGCATCATTCTCAAACGTCTGTTCAAGGAAGGCGGCGACGTCAAAGCCGGCCAGCAGCTGTATCAGATCGATCCGGCAGTCTATGAAGCGACCCTGAAAAGCGCCGAAGCCAACCTGCGTTCGACCAAGTCGATCTCTGACCGCTACAAGCAACTGGTCGACGAGCAGGCCGTGAGCCGCCAGGAATACGACACCGCCGTGGCCAATCGCATGGAATCGGAAGCGTCGTTGCAGAGTGCGCAGATCAACGTGAAATACACCAAGGTCTACGCGCCGATCTCCGGCCGTATCGGCCGTTCTTCGGTGACCGAAGGCGCACTGGTCAGCAATGGTCAGGCCGACGCGATGGCGACGATCCAGCAACTGGACCCGATCTACGTCGACGTTACCCAGTCCTCGGTTGAGCTGCTGGAACTGCGCCGCGAGCTGGAAAGCGGTCGTCTGCAGAAGGCCGGCGACAACTCGGCAGCGGTCAAGCTGACCCTTGAGGACGGCAGCCAGTACAAGCTCGACGGTAAGCTGGAATTCTCCGAAGTATCGGTTGATCCGACTACCGGTTCCGTGACCTTGCGTGCGGTGTTCCCGAACCCGGATCACACCCTGTTGCCAGGCATGTTCGTCCGCGCCCAGTTGCAGGCCGGGGTCAACGCCGCGGCCATTCTGGCGCCGCAACAAGGCGTGACCCGTGACCTCAAGGGCACTCCGACCGCACTGGTCGTCGGCCCGGACAACAAGGTTGAACTGCGTCAGCTCAAGGCCAGCCGTACCGTTGGCAGCCAGTGGCTGATCGAAGATGGCCTGAAAGCCGGCGATCGTCTGATCACCGAAGGCCTGCAATACGTTCGCCCAGGTGCTCAGGTCAACCCGACCGAAGCGACCAACGTAGCCAAGAACCCGGCCCCCGCTCAAGCAGCTGACAAAGCCGCTGGCGGCAAAGGGGAGTAACTCATGTCGAAATTTTTTATCGACCGTCCGATTTTCGCCTGGGTAATTGCCCTGGTGATCATGTTGGTCGGGGCACTATCGATCCTGAAATTGCCAATCAACCAGTACCCTAGCATTGCACCGCCGGCCATCGCGATCTCCGTGACCTACCCGGGCGCTTCGGCGCAAACCGTGCAGGACACTGTGGTCCAGGTGATCGAGCAGCAGCTCAACGGTATCGACAACCTGCGTTATGTGTCCTCGGAAAGTAACTCCGACGGCAGCATGACCATCACCGCGACCTTCGAGCAAGGCACCAACTCCGACACCGCGCAGGTTCAGGTCCAGAACAAGCTGAACCTGGCCACCCCGCTGCTGCCGCAGGAAGTGCAGCAACAGGGTATCCGCGTCACCAAGGCAGTGAAGAACTTCCTGTTGGTGATCGGCGTGGTGTCGCGTGACGGCAGCATGACCAAGGACGACCTGTCCAACTACATCGTGTCGAACATGCAGGACCCGATCTCGCGGACCGCCGGTGTCGGTGACTTCCAGGTCTTCGGTGCCCAGTACGCGATGCGCATCTGGCTCGATCCGGCCAAGCTGAACAAGTACAACCTGACGCCGTCTGATGTCAGCGCCGCGATCTCGGCGCAGAACGTCCAGGTGTCTTCCGGTCAGCTCGGCGGTTTGCCGGCGCTGCCTGGCCAGCAACTGAACGCTACGATCATCGGCAAGACCCGTCTGCAGACTGCCGAGCAGTTCAAGGCGATCCTGCTGAAGGTCAATCAGGACGGCTCCCAGGTCCGTGTCGGCGACGTGGCCGACGTCGGTCTGGGTGGTGAAAACTCGAGTATTTCTGCGCAGTTCAACGGCAGCCCGGCGTCCGGTCTGGCGGTAAAACTGGCCAACGGCGCCAACGCCCTCGACACCGCCAAAGCGCTGCGCAAGACGATTGACGACCTCAAGCCGTTCTTCCCGCAAGGCATGGAAGTGGTGTTCCCGTATGACACCACTCCGGTCGTGACCGAGTCGATCAAGGGTGTGGTTGAAACCCTGGTCGAAGCGATCGTGCTGGTGTTCCTGGTGATGTTCCTGTTCCTGCAGAACTTCCGCGCCACCGTCATCACCACGATGACCGTGCCGGTGGTATTGCTCGGTACGTTCGGCATCCTCGCCGCCGCCGGTTTCAGCATCAACACCCTGACCATGTTCGGTATGGTGCTGGCCATCGGCCTGCTGGTGGACGACGCCATCGTCGTGGTGGAAAACGTCGAGCGGGTGATGGCCGAAGAAGGCCTGTCACCGAAGGAAGCGACCAAGAAATCCATGGGCCAGATCCAGGGCGCCCTGGTCGGTATCGCCCTGGTGCTGTCGGCGGTACTGTTGCCGATGGCGTTCTTCAGCGGCTCCACCGGTGTGATCTACAAGCAGTTCTCGATCACCATCGTCTCGGCCATGGCCCTGTCGGTAATGGTTGCACTGATCTTCACCCCGGCGCTCTGCGCAACCATGCTCAAGCCGATCGCCAAGGGTGACCACGGCACGCCGAAAAAAGGTTTCTTCGGCTGGTTCAACCGCAATTTCGATCGCGGTGTCAGAAGTTATGAGCGCGGTGTCGGCAACATGCTGTCGCGCAAAGCCCCGTATCTGCTGGCGTACCTGCTGATCGTCGTCGGCATGATCTGGCTGTTCACCCGCATTCCAACCGCGTTCCTGCCGGAAGAAGACCAGGGCGTATTGTTCGCCCAGGTGCAAACCCCGGCCGGTTCCAGTGCGGAACGTACTCAAGTCGTGATCGACGAGATGCGTACCTACCTGCTGGATAAAGAAGCGGGTGCGGTGTCCTCGGTGTTTACCGTGAACGGCTTCAACTTCGCCGGTCGTGGTCAGAGTTCGGGTCTGGCGTTCATCATGCTCAAGCCGTGGCACGAGCGTGATTCGGGCAACAGCGTGTTTGCCTTGGCACAGCGTGCGCAGCAACACTTCTTCAGTTTCCGCGATGCGATGGTGTTTGCGTTCGCCCCGCCTGCGGTACTGGAATTGGGTAACGCCACCGGTTTCGACGTGTTCCTGCAAGACCGCGCCGGTATCGGTCACGAAAAACTGATGGAAGCCCGCAACCAGTTCCTCGGCATGGCCGCGCAGAGCAAGGTGCTCTACCAGGTGCGTCCGAACGGTCTGAACGACGAGCCGCAATATCATCTGGAAATCGACGATGAGAAAGCCCAGGCCCTGGGTCTGAGCCTCTCCGACATCAACAGCACCCTGTCGATCTCCTTCGGTAGTAGCTACGTCAACGACTTCATCGACCGTGGTCGGGTGAAGAAGGTGTACGTGCAAGGTCAGGCCGGGGCGCGCATGAGCCCTGAAGACCTGAAAAAGTGGTACGTGCGCAACAGCGCCGGGACCATGGTGCCGTTCTCCGCGTTCGCCAAGGGCGAGTGGATCTACGGTTCGCCGAAACTGGCCCGTTACAACGGCGTCGAAGCGATGGAAGTGCTCGGTTCTCCGGCGCCGGGTTACTCCACCGGTGAAGCGATGGCCGAAGTCGAAGCGATTGCCAAGAAGCTGCCGGCCGGTGTCGGTATCTCCTGGACCGGTCTGTCCTACGAGGAACGTCTGTCGGGCTCGCAAGCGCCAGCGCTGTACGCCCTGTCGCTGCTGATGGTGTTCCTGTGTCTGGCGGCGTTGTATGAAAGCTGGTCGATTCCGATCGCGGTCATGCTCGTGGTACCGCTGGGGATCATCGGTGCGCTGATGGCCACCAGCCTGCGCGGGCTGTCCAACGACGTGTACTTCCAGGTGGGCCTGTTGACGACCATCGGTCTTGCGGCTAAAAACGCCATTCTGATCGTCGAGTTCGCCAAGGAGCTGCATGAACAAGGGCGCAGTCTGCGCGATGCGGCGATCGAAGCGTGCCGCATGCGTCTGCGACCGATCATCATGACCTCGCTGGCGTTCGTCCTCGGTGTAGTACCGCTGGCGATCTCCACCGGTGCCGGTTCGGGTAGCCAGCACGCGATCGGTACTGGCGTGATTGGCGGTATGCTCACGGCCACGATCCTGGCGATCTTCTGGGTCCCACTGTTCTTCGTCACGGTTTCGTCCATCGGCCAGCGTAAAATCGCCGACCCGGACGAGACGACTGAAACTCCTAAAGAGGCTGGCCAATGAGCAAGTCGCTACTCTCCATCGCAGTCGCCGCCTTCGTGCTGAGCGGTTGCTCGCTGATCCCCGATTATCAGCAGCCTGAAGCACCGGTCGCGGGCCAGTACCCGCAGGGGCCGGCGTACTCGCCGGCCCAGGCTCCGGCGCAAGCCGCTGCCGAACAGGGCTGGAAGCAGTTTTTCCATGACCCGGCCCTGCAACAGCTGATCCAGGTATCACTGGAAAACAACCGCGACCTGCGTGTCGCGGCGCTGAACATCGACGCCTATGCGGCTCAATACCGCATCCAGCGTGCCGACCTGTTCCCGGCGGTTTCGGCCAATGCCAGCGGCAGCCGTCAGCGGGTTCCGGCCCGTGCCTCGCAGACCGGTGAAGCGAACATCAGCAGCTCCTACACCGCGACCGTCGGCATCAGCGCCTACGAACTCGACCTGTTCGGTCGGGTGCGCAGCCTGAGCGAACAAGCTCTGCAACAATATTTCGCCACCGAAGAAGCGCGCCGCAGCACGCAGATCAGTCTGGTGGCCAGTGTCGCCAACGCGTACATGACCTGGCAGGCCGACAAGGAACTGCTCAAGCTGACGCAAGACACCCTCGGTGCCTTTGAAGAAAGCTACAAGCTGACCAGCCGCAGCAACGAAGTCGGTGTGGCTTCGGCGCTGGACCTGGCGCAGTCGCGCACCTCGGTGGAAAACGCCCGGGCGCAATTGGCCAAGTACACCCGTCAGGTGGCTCAGGACGAAAACAGCCTGACGCTGCTGCTCGGCACCGGCATCCCGGCCAATCTGCAAGCGGCCAAACCGCTGTCGGATGATCTGCTCAGCGACGTACCGGCCGGTCTGCCTTCGGACCTGCTGCAGCGTCGTCCGGACATCCTCCAGGCCGAGTACAACCTGAAAGCGGCCAACGCCAACATCGGCGCCGCCCGTGCAGCGTTCTTCCCGAGCATCAGCCTGACCGCCAACGCGGGCAGCCTGAGCCCGGACCTGTCCGGTCTGTTCAAGGGCGGTTCGGGGACCTGGCTGTTCCAGCCGCAGATCAACCTGCCGATCTTCAACGCCGGCAGCCTGCGTGCCAGCCTCGACTATGCCAAGATCCAGAAGGACATTGGCGTGGCGAACTACGAGAAGTCGATTCAAACCGCCTTCCAGGAAGTCGCCGACGGCCTGGCTGCCCGCCAGACCTACACCGAGCAGCTGCAAGCGCAGCGTGACTTCGTCGCGGCCAACCAGGATTACTACCGCCTGGCCGAGCGTCGTTACCGCATCGGTGTCGACAGCAACCTGACCTTCCTCGACGCCCAGCGTCAGCTGTTCAGTGCGCAACAGGCACTGATCACCGACCGCCTCGCGCAGCTGACCAGTGCGGTCAACCTGTACAAGGCCCTGGGTGGTGGCTGGAATGCGCAGACCGCGCAGAACGAACCGCTGAAAGAAGAAGCACCGAAGATGAAGCTGTTCTGATCATCCGGTGAACACAAGGAGCCCGCCATTTGGCGGGCTTTTTGTTGCCTCAGGAACAGTTTAGGTGCCTGCACTGGCCCCATCGCTGGCAAGCCAGCTCCCACAGGTTTTTCAGGGGTCCGCAAAATATGTGTTCACTGAAGATCCTTGTGGGAGCTGGCTTGCCAGCGATGAGGCCCTCACAGACCCCCTGAAATCCAACTGAATCTTGCGTTCGATAATCGCCCAGAACCCGCTTTTACCAATTGAATCAAAACATCCGCCCCCCGCACCATTCGCTCCACAAAACCAATAACAACAGGTTCGACACCATGCTCCCGCGCCCTGTCCCGTCCGGCTGATCGCCGCCGCTTCATCCCTGATTCTGCAAGCTCGTGCCCGCTCCGAAAATGGCGGCAACGGCTCTGTTCGACCTAAAAAAAATAACAAGAGACCCTGCGATGACTCATCCCACTGCGCCGTACGCACTCCCCGGCCTGATCGCCCTGGCCCTGACCGGCGTCGCCCTCCCCGCCGCAGCCGAAGAAGCCGGTTTCGTCGAAGGTGCCAAGGTCAACCTCAACCTGCGCAACTTCTACATCAACCGCAACTTCACCAACCCGACCAAGGCTCAGGGCAAGGCTGAAGAGTGGACGCAGAACTTCATCCTCGACGCCAAATCCGGCTTCACCCAAGGCACCGTTGGCTTCGGCATGGACGTGCTCGGCCTGTACTCGGTGAAACTCGATGGCGGCAAAGGCACCGGTGGCACGCAACTGCTGCCGCTGGATCACGACGGACGGCCGGCGGACAACTTCGGTCGCACCAACGTCGCGTTCAAGGCCAAGCTCTCTCAGACCGAAATCAAGGTTGGCGAATGGATGCCGGTGCTGCCGATCCTGCGCTCGGATGACGGCCGTTCGCTGCCGCAAACCTTCCGTGGCGGGCAGATCACTTCGAAGGAAATCAACGGGCTGACCCTGTACGGCGGGCAGTTCCGCGCCAACAGCCCGCGCGACGACAGCAGCATGAGCGACATGTCGATGACCGGCAAAGCGGCGTTCACCTCTGATCGCTTCAACTTTCAGGGCGGCGAGTACGTTTTCAACGAAAAACGCACGCAGATCGGCCTGTGGAACGCCGAACTCAAGGACATCTACAGCCAGCAATACCTCAACCTGATTCACAGCCAGCCACTCGGCGACTGGACGCTGGGCGCCAACCTCGGTTTCTTCTACGGCAAGGACGACGGCAGCGCCCGCGCCGGCGAACTCGACAACAAGACCTGGTCGGGGATGTTCTCGGCCCGCTACGGCGGCAACACCTTCTACGTCGGCCTGCAAAAACTCACCGGCGACAGCGCCTGGATGCGCGTCAACGGCACCAGCGGCGGCACCCTCGCCAACGACAGTTACAACGCCAGCTACGACAACGCTCAGGAACGCTCCTGGCAGGTGCGCCACGACTACAACTTCGCCGCCCTGGGCATCCCCGGCCTGACCCTGATGAACCGCTACATCAGCGGCGACAACGTGCACACCGGAACCATCACCGACGGCAAGGAATGGGGCCGCGAATCGGAACTGGGCTACACCGTGCAGAGCGGCGCCCTGCGCGACCTCAACGTGCGCTGGCGCAACTCGACCATGCGCCGCGATTTCAGCAACAACGAGTTCGACGAAAACCGTCTGATCATCAGCTATCCGATCAGCCTGCTCTGAACCCGCACGCCGGCGCTGCACAAGCGGCGCCGGCATCAACCACTGGTCAGCCCGGACTGGCGATTTGTCGAGGCGCAGATACAGTCAACAGAGTGTGTAAATTCTCCATCCTGCTGTAGGAGCCCTTAGTTTTCTTCCGTTATCTCCGGATGCTGTACGCGAAGCTGCCTTGGCCACGGAGGTCAGGTATGAGCAAGCGAATAGTTATCGTCGGTGGCGGTGTAGGTGGAACCATGCTGGCCAATCAACTGGTCGGCAAGCTGTATCCCGAAGTTCTACGCGGCGACGTCTCGATCACATTGCTGTCCAGTTCTCCCGATCATTACTACAAACCTGCGTTCATGTACGTGGCGTTCAGCCAGTTCTTCGAAGAGGAACTCAAACGTCCGGAACGCTCATTGTTGCGCCCGGAAATCAGTTTCCACGTTGAAGAAGTCACCCGTTTCGACTTTTCCGGGCAGCAATTGCGCACCCGAACCGGCAAGCGCTTCGACTATGATTTTCTGGTGATCGCCACCGGCTGCGTGCCGTCGCCGGAACGCATCGCGGGTCTGCAAGAAGCCGGCGACCACTTCTATCAATACCTTCCTGCCCGGCAGCTGGCGCAACGCCTGAACAGCATCGAAAAAGGCCGGATTTTCATTACCGTGTCCTTCCCGCAGACACCGAACGTCCCGCACCAATGCGGAATCGCGCCCGTGGAAACGACATTGATGCTGGATGATTTGTTGCGTCGTCGAGGTGTTCGCGAGCAGGTGGAAATCATCTACACCTACCCGACGGTTGCCCAGCTATTGCGCAATTGTCTGTTCTTGCAGCGCCCCACGGGTGAAATTCTGCCGAGCATTTTTGCCCGGAAAAACATTCAATTTCAGCGCGGCTTCACCCTGAGCCATGTGGATCCCGATGCAAAAGTCGCCCACTCAGCCGAGGGCGACGCGCAACCCTTCGACATTCTGATGGCTACTCCACCCATCCAGGCCGTCGAGGTGGTGCGTGGGTGCGGCATCTCACAAGCCGCCAATGATGAAGGATGGCTGCCGACCAATCACGAAACGCTGCAGGTCTACGGTCTGGAGAATGTCTACGTGATCGGCGACACCGTCGACCTGCCGGTCAGCAAGGCCGGCGGCGCCTGTCATAACCAGGCGCCGGTGATCGCCAACAACATCACCGCCCAGATCCGTCTTGGCGCACCCAACTCGGTATACGACGGTCGGGTACAGGCGGTAGCCCAAATGGGCCTGAATGCCGGGATGCCACTCTGGTACGACTACGCCCACGATGTGTTGCCGACACCCCCGACCAAATTGGGCGGTCTGCTCAGAAACGGTTTCAATCGCGGTCTTTACTGGGCGGTGGCCCGGGGAATGCTTTGACCCTGCACAGGGAGGAGTGATTGCTCATGAACATGCCCGAGGAAATGTCAGCCACGCCCGGGTTCACTGCCTTGATGGCAAAACTGCAACCGTTAATCGATGGCGGACGCCTGGAGAATATTGTCGACCTGCTTTCCCTGGTTTCCGATATCGCCGATCTGCTCGACGCGGCCATGGTGGAAAAACTCGCGCAATTGTTCGAGAGCGGCACTGCCGCCACCTGGACAGTCAGTAATGCAGTGCGCAAGGCCAAAGCCGAAGTATCGGCACAGTCAGCGGCGCCGGGCACTCTGGCGTTGCTCAAACTGCTGAATGAAGAGGACACACGCAAAGGCGTGGCCGTTGTCCTGAAAACCCTCAACGTCATTGGACGACAACTGTAAATCCGCCAGAGAGGACCTCCTCATGAGCGCCAAACTCGAAACGGCAGGGAACGCCTGCACCCACTGGGACGCCAAGGCGTACCAGCAGTTTTCCCGTCTCAGGCAACGCCCGGTCAACGAATTGCTCGACCGTATCGATCTGCTCGACCCCAGACGAATTTATGACCTGGGCTGCGGCACCGGCATCGCCACTCAACTGCTGGCCGAGCGCTGGCCGCGTGCGCAGTTGCTGGGTGTCGACAGCTCGCGGCAGATGCTTGATCAGGCCCGGTGCCTGCCGATCAACGCCCAATGGCAAGAGTGCGACCTGCTCGACTGGCAACCTGAACAACCGGCCGATCTGCTGCTCGCGGCGGCGGTGCTGCATTTCATTGGCGATCATCAACACCTGCTGCCGCGCCTGCTGGGGTATCTGCGCCCGGGCGGCTGTCTGGCGGTGCACATGCCGGACTGGCGCGATGCCTTGTGGTATCGATTGATGCTCGACACCCTCGACGACGCGGGACCGGGACACACCCCCATCGGCACACCGCAACTGCGCCAGTGCATGGCTGCGCGGTCATTGTTGACACTGGAGGACTATTACCGCGTGCTGGCGCCGCTGACCACGTCGCTGGAGATCTGGGAAACCGAGCAATTGCAGGTGGTTGGCGGCAAATCGCCGGTGTACGACTGGGTGAAGGTCTCGGCGCTGCGGCCGGTGATGCAGACGCTGACGTCTCAGGAACAGGCGCGGTTTATCTATCACTTCCTGATGCGGGTGCATAAACATTACCCGCCGGAGAAAAACGGGCAGACTCTGTTTCCGTTCAAGCGGATTTTCATTGTAGCCAGGGTGTGATGTGTCACGACAAATATCGCCATCGCGAGCAGGCTCACTCCTACAGATGAACGCGTTCCATTGTAGGAGTGAGCCTGCTCGCGAAGGCGTAAGTTCAGGCACCATCACTCCCGGGATTCGACTCCCAGCTCATCCCACACCGACTCCGCCAGATGGAACGTCGCATTCGCCGCCGGGATCCCGCAATAAATCGCGCTCTGCATGATCACTTCCTTGATCTCGCTCCGGCTCACACCGTTGTTGGCCGCCGCACGCAGATGCAATTTCAGCTCGGCCTCGCGGTTCATCCCGATCAGCATGGCGATGGTGATCAGGCTGCGCGTGTGCCGTGGCAGGCCCGGACGGGTCCAGATGTCGCCCCAGGCGTGACGCGTGATCATCTCCTGGAATTCCGAGTTGAACTCGGTCAGCGCATTCAGGCTGCGATCGACGTGAGCATCGCCCAATACTGCACGGCGGACTTGCAGGCCTTCGTCGTAACGTTGCTTCTCGTCCACAAACTTCCCCTCACTGAGCGTTCAGAAACGCCAACACACGATCACTGAAAGCGGCACCGGCCTGCACGTTGGACAGGTGCGCGGCATAGAACTCGGCGTACTCGGCGCCGCGCACATGCTCCCGAATGAAATGCCCACCGGACGGTGGCGTCACCGCATCTTCGGTACCCGCGATCACCAGCAGCGGCAGGTTGATCGAGGCCAGTTGCTCACGGAAATCGGCATCGCGCACCGCCGCGCAATTGGCCGCATAACCTTCAGGCGAAGTCGCCGCGAGCATGTCGGTGATCTTCTTCGCCGCGGCCGGATTGGCCGCGGAAAAACCAGGCGTGAACCAACGGGCAATCGACGCATCACGCAGTGCGACCATCGCTGCCGGGCCATCACGCAGCACGGTTTCGATGCGCGGATTCCACACCGACGGGTCGCCGATCTTCGCGGCGGTGTTGCACACAATCAGTTTGTGCAGACGATGACCGGCATTGATCCCCAGCCACTGGCCGATCAAGCCGCCCATCGACAGTCCGCAAAAATGCGCACGCTCGATGTGCAGCGCATCGAGCAGACTCAGCACGTCGCGGCCCAGTTGCTCGATGCTGTAAGGCCCCGGCGTCACCAGCGACTGGCCGTGACCACGGGTGTCGAAACGCAGCACCCGGAAATACTCGGTGAACGCCGGCATCTGCGCGTCCCACATGTGCAGGTCGGTGCCCAGCGAGTTGGACAGCACCAGCACCGGCGCATCGACCGGGCCTTCAATAACGTAATGCAGTTCGCCATCGGCGAGTTGAACGAAAGCCACAGCCCTCTCCTTTCAAACAGACAATGCGTTGTGTTCGGCCACCGCGCGCTCGACCCAGACTTGCGCCTGGCCGAGGTAATGCGCGGGGTCGAGCAGATGATCCAGTTCGGTGCTGCTCAGTTCGGCGGTCACTTGCGGCTCGTCGCCGAGTACCGCACGCAGGTGGCGCTGTTCGGCCACCGCGCGTTTGCAACATTGTTCGAGCAGGTGATGCGCAGTGTCGCGGCCGACCCGCTGCGCGAGGACGATGCTCACCGCTTCGGCCAGCACCAGCCCTTGGGTCAATTGCAGATTGCGCGCCATGCGCTCGGCATCGACTTCCAGACCATCGGCCAGCAAGCACGCCTGTTGCAGCGCACCGGACACCAGGCAGCAGATCTCCGGCAGGGTTTCCCATTCGGCATGCCAAAGACCGAGGCTGCGTTCGTGCTCCTGCGGCATGGCGCTGAACAGCGTCGAGACCAGCCCCGGTACCCGCGTCGCCGCGCCGATCAACACCGCCGCGCCGACCGGATTGCGCTTGTGCGGCATGGTCGAGGAACCGCCCTTACCCGGTGCCGACGGCTCGAACACTTCCGCCGCTTCGGTCTGCATCAACAGACTGACGTCGCGCCCGAGCTTGCCGAGGCTGCCGGCGATCAAACCGAGTACCGCGCCGAACTCGACGATGCGATCACGCTGGGTGTGCCACGGTTGCTCAGGCAAAGTCAGTTGCAGCTCTTCGGCCAGCGCCTGAGCGATCGGCAATGCTTGCTCGCCGAGCGCCGCGAGGGTGCCGGAAGCGCCGCCGAATTGCAGCACCAGCAGCCGTGGTTTGAGTTCGCGCAGACGCTGACGGCTGCGGGTTACCGCGCCGAGCCAACCGGCGATCTTCATCCCGAGGGTCACGGGCGTGGCGTGCTGCAGCCAAGTGCGCCCGGCCAGTGGCGTCGTCGCATGCCGTTTGGCTTGGGTGGCGAGCGAATCGGCGAGCGCTGCCAGATCGCTTTCAATCAGCTCCAGCGCCTGCCGCAATTGCAGGACCAGCCCGGAATCCATCACATCCTGACTGGTCGCCCCCAGATGCACATAACGCTCGGCCTCGGCACTGCTCGCGGCAATCTGCTTGCCCAACGCCTTGACCAGTGGAATCGCCGAGTTACCGGCCGTGGCAATCGCCTCGCCCAGCGCCGCGAAGTCATACAGACCGGCATTGCAAGCGGCGGCAATCGGCGCCACGGCAGACGCCGGAATCACCCCGACCCGCGCCTCGGCCCGGGCCAGCGCCGCTTCGAAATCAAGCATGGCCTGCACCCGGCCCTGATCGCAGAACACCTCGCGCATATCGCGGGCCGTGAAGTAGGCATCGAACAATTGATTGCCGGGTCGCTGAGTCATAAACAGTCCTTGCCGGCGCGGGCCAATGCGGCCCGCGCACATCGGTTTACAGATCGTGGTGCAAGTACGCCGCCTGTTTCGGCAGGCGCAGGCTGAACAGGAACGCCACCGCCATCATCACCGTGACGTACCAGTAGAACGCGTTTTCCATGCCCCCGGCTTTCAGGCTCAGGGCCACGTATTCCGCCGAACCGCCGAAGATCGCGTTGGCCACCGCATAGGCCAGACCGACGCCGAGGGCGCGGACTTCCGGCGGGAACATTTCGGCTTTCACCAGGCCGCTGATCGAGGTGTAGAAACTGACAATCGCCAGCGCCACGGTGATCAGCACAAAGGCCAGAATCGGGCTGCTGATGCTTTTCAGGCTCAACAGGATCGGCACAGTGAACAGCGTGCCGAGCGCGCCGAACCAGAGCATCGAATTACGTCGGCCGATCTTGTCGGCGAGCATGCCGAACAGCGGCTGCATGCACATGTACAGGAACAGCGCGCCGGTCATGATGTAGCTGGCGGTCTTGGCGTGCATGCCGGCGGTGTTCACCAGGTACTTCTGCATATACGTGGTGAAGGTGTAGAAAATCAGCGAGCCACCGGCGGTGTAACCGAGCACGGTGATGAACGCGGCTTTGTGATCACGGAACAGCGCGCGGATGCTGCCGGCGTCCTTGTTCTCGCGCATTTCCTTGCTGGTGGTTTCTTTCAGGGAGCGACGCAGGAACAGCGAAATCACCGCCGCCACCGCACCGACCACAAACGGAATCCGCCAGCCGTAAGCACGCAGTTCATCTTCATTGAGGAACTGTTGCAGGATCACCACCAGCGACACCGCCAGCAGTTGCCCGCCAATCAGCGTCACGTACTGGAACGAGGCAAAAAAGCCGCGCTGGCCCTTGAGCGCGACTTCACTCATGTAGGTGGCGGTGGTGCCATATTCGCCACCCACCGACAGGCCTTGCAGCAGCCGCGCGAACAATAACAGCAGCGGTGCCCAGACGCCGATGCTGGCGTAAGTCGGCAGACAGGCGATGAGCAGGGAGCCGAAACACATCATCAGCACCGAAATCATCATCGAGGTCTTGCGGCCCTTCTTGTCCGCCAGCCGCCCGAAAATCCAGCCGCCAATCGGGCGCATCAGAAACCCGGCAGCGAACACCCCGGCCGTGTTGACCAGTTGCACCGTGGGGTTGTCGGAGGGGAAAAACGCCGGGGCGAAATAGATCGCGCAGAAGGCGTAGACGTAGAAGTCGAACCATTCGACCAGGTTGCCGGACGAGGCACCGACAATGGCGAAGATGCGCTTGCTGCGCTCCTCGCCGGTGTAATGAGCGGTGGTAGTGGTCATTGTTTTTTACTCTGAAGGGACAGGTGAGAGTCTAGACACACTTCGCAACAGTCCCGTTCCACAGTTCCATCTGCAACACAGTTCTCCGCTGTGGGAGCGAGCCTGCTCGCGAAGAGGGAGTGCCAGACGACATTTACGTTGGCTGACCCACCGCTTTCGCGAGCAGGCTCGCTCCCACAGGGGATTGGGGCGAACTTCAGTAATCGAAGAACACCGTCTCAGCCTCAGTGCCCTGCAAAATCACATTCCACTGATACACACCCGCCGCATCCGGCTTCGCCAGCAACGTCCCGCGGCGCTCCGCCGGCACACATTCCAGCAGCGGATCTTTGACGTTCGCCGGGTCGCCTTCGAAGTAGATGCGTGTCAGCAAGTGCTTGACCAGACCACGGGCAAACACCAGCACCACCAGATGCGGCGCCTGGGTCGAGCCCTTCAGGCCTTCGACCGTGCCCGGTTTGATCGTGGTGAAACGGAAGCGCCCTTCGGCGTCCACCGGCACCCGGCCAAAACCTTCGAAGTGCGGGTCCAGCGGTTTGTCCTGCTCGTCTTCCGGGTGCGCGTACTTGCCGGCGGCGTTGGCCTGCCAGACTTCGAGCATCGCGTCGTTGACCACATCGCCGTTGCCGTCAACGACTTGGCCGGTGATCGCCACGCGCTCGCCGAGGGTTTGTTCGACCGCGAGGTTTTCGCGATTCAGCCAGGTCAGGCCGATGTGGTAGTACGGCCCGACGGTGTGGGACGTGGTGGCAGTCAGCGTCATCTTATTTCTCCATCGGCGTGGCGTCGCGGCCGCGCAAGACGATGTCCCAGCGATAGCCGAGGGCGTAGGACGGAATGGTTTTTTCCAGATCGAAAGCGGCGATCAGACGTTCCTTGGCGGAGGTGTCCGGCACGCAGTTATAGATCGGGTCGTAGGCCAGCAGCGGGTCGCCGGGGAAGTACATCTGCGTCACCAGACGGGTGAGAATGCTCGGCCCGAACAGCGAGAAATGGATGTGCGCCGGGCGCCACGCGTTGTGGTGGTTACCCCACGGATAGGCGCCGGGCTTGATGGTCTGGAACTGATACCAGCCGTCGGCGTCGGTCACGGTGCGGCCGGTGCCGGTGAAGTTCGGGTCCAGCGGTGCGTCGTGCAGGTCGCGCTTGTGGTTGTAGCGACCGGCGGCGTTGGCCTGCCAGATCTCCACCAGAATCCCCGGCACCGGCAAACCGTTTTCGTCGAGCACACGGCCGTGAATGATGATGCGCTCGCCCAACGGCTCGCCGTCGTGCTGGGCGGTCAGGTCGTTGTCCTTCTCGGCGACGCGTTCGGCACCGATGGTCGGGCCGGTGATCTCCGACAACGAATGCGGCAGAAACACCAACGGCTTGGACGGCGAGCGCAGGTTGGTGGATTGATACGTCGGGTGCAGGTATTCAGGCTGGGTGCCTTCCTGCGGACGACGGTAGCCAGGCTTGTCAGTCATTTCGCTTTCCTCAGTTCTTATCAGTCGACGCGCTGCGTCAGACGCGTTCGATGGCCAGGGCCAGACCCTGCCCGACGCCGACGCACATGGTCGCCAGACCTTTCTTGCCGCCGGTCTTTTCCAGCTGATGCAACGCGGTCAGCACCAGTCGCGCCCCGCTCATGCCCAACGGGTGGCCCAAGGCAATCGCGCCACCGTTCGGGTTGACCTGCGGCGCATCGTCGGCCAGACCCAATTCACGCAGCACTGCCAGGCCTTGGCTGGCGAAGGCTTCGTTGAGTTCGATCACATCGAAATCGCTGACCGCCACGCCGAGACGCTCGATCAGTTTGCGCACCGCCGGCACCGGGCCGATACCCATCACCCTAGGTGCAACACCGGCGCTGGCCATACCCAGCACTTTGGCCCGTGCTGTCAGGCCGTGTTTTTTCACCGCTTCCGCCGACGCGAGAATCAGCGCGGCGGCGCCGTCGTTGACCCCGGACGCGTTGCCGGCGGTGACGGTCTTGTCCGGGCCGTTGACCGGTTTGAGTTTGGTCAGCGCTTCAAGCGTGGTGTCGGCGCGCGGGTGTTCGTCCTGGCTGACCACGGTTTCGCCCTTCTTGTGGGCGATCCGTACTTCGACGATCTCCTCGGCGAAATAGCCCGCCGCTTGTGCAGCGGCCGTGCGTTGCTGACTGCGCAGGGCGAAAGCGTCCTGGTCGGCGCGCGACACTTTATAGTCGTCGGCGACGTTGTCGGCGGTCTGCGGCATCGCGTCGACGCCGTACTGGGCTTTCATCAGCGGGTTGATGAAACGCCAGCCAATGGTGGTGTCTTCCAGTTTCATGTTGCGCGAGAACGCTGCGTCCGCCTTGCCCATCACGAACGGCGCGCGGGACATCGACTCGACGCCGCCGGCAATCGCCAGCTCCATCTCGCCGCTGGCGATCGCACGGAAAGCAGTTCCGATCGCGTCCATGCCCGAAGCGCAGAGACGGTTGAGGGTCACGCCCGGCACGCTGTCCGGCAGCCCCGCCAGCAGCAGCGCCATGCGCGCCACGTTGCGGTTGTCTTCACCAGCCTGGTTGGCGCAGCCGAGGAACACTTCGTCGATCGCGTTCCAGTCCACCGAGGGATTGCGTTCCATCAGCGCCTTGATCGGCACGGCGGCCAGATCGTCGGCGCGCACGGCGGACAAACCGCCGCCAAAACGGCCGATGGGGGTGCGAATCGCGTCGCAGATATACACGTCACGCATCATGCTTCTCCCGGTGCCTGGCCGTGGGCGGCGGCGGTGCGCGCTTCGAGATCGCGCAGTGCAGTGAGTTCGACTTCGGTCGGTGCCGCCGTGGTTTCAACGTTGTCGGCAAAGCGGATCGCCCAACCGGTGGCGGCGACCACTTGCTCGCGGGTCACGCCCGGATGCAGGGCGGTGACCACGAATTCGTGGGTGCCCTGCTCCGGTTCCATGATGCACAGGTCGGTAATGATCCCGACCGGGCCGGCACCCGGCAGGCCCAGACGCTTGCGCGAATCGCCGCCCTCGCCATGACCGACCGAGGTAATGAAGTCGAGCTTGTCGACGAACGAACGCGCCGACTGCTTGAGGATGATCAATACGCTCTTCGCCGAACCGGCGATTTCCGGCGCGCCACCGGCACCCGGCAGGCGCACTTTCGGCGCGTGATAGTCGCCGACCACAGTGGTGTTGATGTTGCCGAAACGGTCGACCTGCGCGGCGCCGAGAAAACCGACGTCGATGCGCCCACCCTGCAGCCAATAGCGAAAAATCTCACCGGTCGGCACGACGGTGTCGGCGGTTTCCGCCAGTTCACCATCACCGATCGACAGGGGCAGCACGCTCGGCTTGGCGCCAATCGGACCCGATTCGTAGATCAGCACCACGTCCGGCGACGAAGTCAGGCGCGCAAGGTTGGCGGCTTTCGACGGCAGGCCGATGCCGACGAAGCACACCGAGCCGTTCTTCAGGCGACGGGCCGCAGCGACGGTCATCATTTCATTGGTGGTGTAAGTCATTACTTGGCCTCCGAAGCAGCGGCCAACTTGGCCTGAAACTCGCTGAAGTCAGCGCAGCCATGGATGTATTCGTTGATCCACGCGGTAAACGTCTCACGGTCGCGGGCGATCGGATCCCACGCCTGATAGAAGCGATTGTCACGCTCGGTGTAACCGTGGGCGTAGGACGGATGCGCGCCGCCGGGTACGTGGCAAACCGCGCTCAAGGCCCAGGTCGGCAGCACGCAAGCGTTCATCGGGGCGTTGAGGTTGTCGACGATTTCCTCGACGGTGACGATGCAGCGCTTGGCCGCCAGTGCCGCTTCTTTCTGCACGCCGAGAATGCCCCACAGCAGCACGTTGCCCTGACGGTCGGCTTTCTGCGCGTGGATCACGGTGACGTCCGGACGCACCGACGGCACGGCCGCCAGCACTTCACCGGTGAACGGGCAGGTCACGGACTTGATCAGCGGGTTGACCTTCGGCAGGTCGGAACCGGCGTAGGCCCGCAGCACGGCGAACGGTAGGCCGGAAGCGCCGGCGACGTAGGCGTTGGCCAGGTCGGCGTGGCTGTGCTCTTCGATTTCCAGCGCATGCGGCCATTGTTTCTCGACCGCGTCGCGCAGACGGTGCAGCGAACCCACGCCAGGGTTGCCACCCCAGGAGAAGATCAGCTTGCGTGCACAACCGGCGCCGATCAGTTGGTCGTAGATCAGGTCAGGCGTCATCCGCACCAGGGTCAGATCTTTCTTGCCCTGCCGAATGATTTCATGACCTGCCGCCGTAGGGATCAGGTGAGTGAAGCCTTCGAGCGCGACGGTGTCGCCGTCGTTGACGAATTGCTTCACCGCGTCGTGCAGCGAAAGGATCTCAGCCATGGAGCAGGCTCCCGTTTTTTGTAGTGAATCGCCAGTGATAAAAAGGCGCGAGGTTCAGCGCCGGAGTCACTGAAGATTAAGCCGCTGAAAATCGCCAAACAATCCGATAATCGACTGAGTGTTCGTTTATCGAACGGATTGTTACTCCCCTAACTATCTCCTCATTCGCGAGCAGGCTCGCTCCCACATTGGAATGCATTTCAAAATGTGGGAGCGAGCCTGCTCGCGAAAGGGCCGGCACATTCAACAAATATTCCGACGCTTAAACTCAAGTCGCATCCGCATGACTGACCATGCCTTTGATCACCACCGCCGTCGTCGCCAACGCCGCCGGAATCACCAGCGCCGTCAGCACCTGCTCGAAATTCCAGCCCAACCCCAGCAACGTCGCGCCCATCCACGCCCCGAGAATCGCGCCAAAGCGGCCAATCCCGAGCATCCACGAGACCCCGGTCGCGCGCCCCTGGGTCGGATAAAACCGTGCCGCCAGAGACGGCATCGCCGATTGCGCGCCGTTGACGCACATACCCGCCACCAACACCAAGGTCGCGAGCAATGTGATATTGCCCAGGCTCTGCCCCACCGCGTAGGCAAACACCCCGGCCAGCAGGTAGAACGTGCCGATGACCTTGTGCGGATTGAAGCGATCCATCGCCCAACCCACAGCGACCGCACTCAACACCCCGCCAAACTGGAACAACGCGCCAATGAACGCCGCCTGCTCCATGCTCGCGCCGCTGTCACGCATCAGGGTCGGCAGCCAACTGGTCAGCAGATAAACGATGACCAGGCCCATGAAGTAGGTCAGCCACAGCAGCAAGGTGCCGACGCTGTAGGTGCCGGAGAAAATCACCGCGAACACATTGCGCGCCTTGACGGTTTTCTGTTCCGGCACGCTGAAACTCGAGGCCTGCGCGACGGTGACCGGATCGATCGGCGACAAGGTCTTGCGTACTTTGTCGGTGCCGCGATTGCGCACCACCAGAAAACGCGCCGACTCCGGCAGCCAGAACAGCAGCACCACCGCGAGGATCAGCGGCAGGATCCCGCCGATCAGCAGCAGGCTGTGCCAGCCGAACGCCGGGATCAGCTTCGCCGAAATGAATCCGCCACCGGCCATGCCGAGGTTGAAGCCGCAGAACATGCTGGTCACCAGCAAGGATTTCTTGCGCTCCGGGGTGTATTCCGAGAGCAGCGTGGTGGCGTTGGGCATGCCGGCGCCCAGACCGAGGCCGGTGAGGAAGCGCAACACCAGCAGTTGCTCGACGTTGGTGCTGTAGGCCGAGGCCAGGCTGAAAGCGCCGAACAACAGCACCGCGCCAACCAGCACCACTTTGCGCCCGAAGCGGTCAGCCAGCGGGCCGGAACCCAGTGCGCCGAAGACCATGCCGATCAACGCGGCGCTCATTACCGGGCCAAGGCTGGCGCGGTCGATGCCCCAGTCCTGGGACAGTGCCGGCGCGATAAACCCCATCGCCGCGGTGTCGAGACCATCGAGAAATACAATCAGGAAACACAGGATCACCACCCGCCACTGATAGCGCGAGATCGGTTGGGCATTGATGAAGGTCTGCACGTCGAGGCAGTTACCTACAGCGGACTGAGGCTGGTTCATTATTTTTATTCCACGCAAAAAACGCAGTCGAACGGCGGCCGGCCAAAGAGCGGCACGGTCACAAGAATAGAAGATCGAAATCAGGCGTTGCGGTGAATCCGGCAACAGGGAATGGAGCTGAGACAGTCGGGGAGCATGCGCATGGTGAGTTGCCTCTTGTCATTATTATGGGAGTCGACAATCCGGCAGGCTCATTCAAATCTGCGCCGGATGACGCTGCCGCGACATTAATGATCCGGGGCTTTTAGCGTCAATTCGATAAACGCAACACTGTGCGTTTATCGAACAGCTTCATCAGGCGAACAACTGCGCGCTGAGGTCGCGGCTGGCACTGAGCAGGCCCGGCAGGAAGCGTTGTTCCAGTTCGGTACGGCTGACGCGGCCGGCGTGGGTGCTGACATTAAGCGCCGCCACCACCTGGCCCGACGCATCGTAAACCGGCACGGCAATCGAACGCAGGCCTTGTTCGAGTTCCTGATCGACGATGCACCAGCCCTGCTGCCGTACTTCCTGCAGGCATTCGAGCAGACTTTCGGGGGTGTGCAGCGTGCGGCTGGTCTTGGCCACCAGTTCGGCATGGTCGAGGTATTCGCGCAGCGAGGTGTCGTCCAGCGCCGCCAGCAGGATGCGGCCCATCGATGTGCAATAGGCCGGCAGACGCCCGCCCACCGACAGGTCCACCGAGATCAGCCGTTGCGTGGTCGCCGAGCGGGCGATGTACAAAATGTCGTCACCTTCGAGCGTGGCCATGTTGCAGGCTTCGTGCAGTTGCTCGCTCATGCGGTCGAGGTACGGCTGGGCCGACACCGCCAGCGGCGTCGACGACAGATACGCGTGGCCGAGGGTCAGCACTTTGGGCAACAACGAGTACGTGCGGCCATCGGTGGTGGCGTAACCCAGTTTGATCAGTGTATGCAGGCAACGGCGCACGGCGGCGCGGGGAATTTCCGTGCGGTGGCTGATCTGGGCGATGGTCAGGTGCCGCTTGCGCTCCTGAAACGCCTGCACCACCGCCAGGCCACGGGCCAGCGAGGTCATGAAATCCGGATCGCCGGTCAGCGCCTGGATGCGTTTGGCCGGCGAAGCGACGATCGGCGGCGCCACGGAGGTGAAGGAGTTGCGCAGTTGATCGTTCATTTCTTGTCCTTTTTTGCGGCACGAATCAATGGCTATACAAGCGGCTCGCCAGCAGATGCACAAGAGTCGAGACACCAAGATTGGGCGATTATCGAACCGCCGACCGATTATCGCAATCCATCAGCCTCTGTCCTTCTTGGCTTCTTCATTGGTTCACCTGCCTGTTCATCCAACTTCGCATGCCTCATTAGTTGATCGACTTAATGGCGCCAGAAACTGAACGCGAGTCCTTAAAAGGTTTCGGCGAATTTCAACTAGCGATAAAACTTGTCAGTAACAAAACGATCACACATCCCGAACCGTTTTTAACTTGGCAAAGATAGTCATTCCCGAATCGACCGCTATAATGCACCTCAGTGGCGCCACGTTTTCACTGGCCGAGGGTGCCACCCGCTGACCCGATGCCTATTGCCGTCAGCCCGGCCAGCGCCTGACGCTCATTATTCATGCACCGCCAGCGCGCTTGCTGAAACAGGAAACTGATGCTGCGTCAGTTTTAATCTGGTGCCGTAGCCGCCTGCAACATGGAAGTCTTGATCGCCCTGCCGATAACGCCAATGCCTGAACCGGCATGGCCCTTTGGTGGACGTGTTCAATCGACTCGTTGCCGTGCGTTTCACCAGATATTTATCTCAACTCAAACAGGTAGCACTGTGACGAAAGACGAACTGCGCGCGGAACTTGAGCGCCAGGAACAACGTTACAAGGAAGTTTACGGCGGGGAAGTCACCACCTACGCCGCGCAACCCGAACCGGAACGCAAGGCATGGCGCAAACGCCCCACCGTTCAGGATCAGGTTTTCCAGCAAGAACTGAAAAAGATGGAAGAAGAACTCAAAACCGAAGAGCCCTGAACGGGCGATCCTGAGATTTTCGAGGGTCTGCGTCGCCACCGGCTAAAAGCACGGTGACCCGACCATGCCTTGCGCGCCCGCTATCCGCGGGTAGCGGCCCACCTCCCCCGGCCTGCACGGGAAAGGAGCGTGTCTGACTCGTTTCAGAGATATTTCACACAGGCGTTTGAGGCTCGCGCGCGCTCGACGAAATGCCTGCTGCCCGAAGGTTTTTTCAAGCTAATCAAACACTTGAAAAACCCTGCAACATGCTCGGGCATTGCACCTTGCAACAATTTAATTCGACATTGATTGCTACCGATGAGCAGGTAGGGGATCGATTTCCAGTCTTTTCTGGCATAATCGCGCCCCCTTATGACCGGGTCAGAAAACCTTCATGATCGATTTATTCAGCGGACTGGATGCTTGGGTGCTTGTGAGCCTCTTGCTCGCCCTGACGTTTGTCCTCGCCTTCGAGTTCATCAATGGATTTCATGACACCGCTAACGCGGTAGCCACTGTTATCTACACCAAAGCCATGCCGCCTCACCTGGCGGTGTTCTTCTCCGGTGTGTTCAACTTCCTCGGCGTGTTGCTGGGCGGCGTTGGCGTGGCGTATGCCATTGTTCACCTGCTGCCGGTAGAACTGCTGATCAATGTGAATACCGGCCATGGCCTGGCGATGGTGTTCTCGTTGCTCGCCGCGGCGATCACCTGGAACCTGGGCACCTGGTACTTCGGTATCCCGGCCTCCAGTTCCCACACCCTGATCGGCTCGATCCTCGGTGTCGGCCTGGCCAACGCCCTGATCAACAACATCCCGTTGGCCGACGGCGTGAACTGGCAGAAAGCGATCGACATCGGCGCCTCGCTGGTGTTTTCGCCAATGGCTGGCTTCCTGATCGCCGCGCTGATCCTGATCGGCCTGAAGTGGTGGCGCCCGCTGTCGAAGATGCACAAGACCCCGGAACAGCGCCGCAAGATCGACGACAAGAAGCACCCGCCGTTCTGGAACCGCCTGGTCCTGGTAATCTCGGCCATGGCCGTGAGCTTCGTGCACGGTTCCAACGATGGTCAGAAAGGCATCGGCCTGATCATGCTGGTACTGATCGGTATCGTGCCTGCGCAGTTCGTCCTCGACCTGAGCAGCACCACCTACCAGATCGAGCGCACCCGCGACGCGACCTTGCACCTGAGCCAGTTCTACAAGCGCAATGCCGATTCTCTGGGCGAATTCCTGGCCCTGGGCAAAAGTGTTGAAGGCGATCTGCCGGAAAAATTCCGCTGCAACCCGCAGCAGACCGAACCGACCATCAACGCCCTGCTTGGCACCCTTAAAGGTGTAGCGGACTACCATTCGCTGTCCTCGGAAAGCCGCATCGAAGTCCGTCGCTACTTGCTGTGCCTGGACGACACCGCGAAGAAAGTCGGCAAGCTGCCAGGCCTGGAAGCGCGTGAGAAGGCTGACCTGGACAAACTGCGCAAAGACCTGACCACCACCACCGAATACGCCCCGTTCTGGGTGATTCTCGCGGTCGCCCTGGCCCTTGGCCTGGGTACCATGGTCGGTTGGAAACGCGTGGTACTGACCATCGGCGAGAAGATCGGCAAGCAGGGCATGACCTACTCTCAAGGCATGTCGGCGCAGATCACTACCGCCAGCTTGATCGGTATGGCCAACATCTTCAGCCTGCCGGTATCAACCACTCACGTGCTGTCCTCGGGCGTGGCCGGCACCATGGTCGCCAACAAGAGCGGCCTGCAGGGCGGGACTGTTCGCACTATCCTGCTGGCGTGGGTTTTGACCTTGCCGGCGACTGTGGCGTTGTCGGCTGGGTTGTTCTGGTTGGCGTCTAAAGCGTTGGGTAGCTGATAGACCGCAGCACATGAGAAAGGCGTGATTCGTGAGGATCGCGCCTTTTTTGTTTTGTTTTGGTTGAGAGTTGGATTGGGGGCATATCCGTTGCTTCGGGTGCTGCCGCTGGCGGTTTCGCTCTTACAGCGAGTCACTTTTGACAAACGCCTCAAAAGTAACCAAAAAGTCTTGCCCCGGCGTACGGCACTTCGCTTAGGCTCAGTGTTCCCTCGCTACGGTGTCCATCCGGGGGCATCGCCTCCGGTTTGCTTCGCTGCACCTCCTCTCGATGTATGCGGCTTCGCCGCATGGCGCTGCGCGCCTAACCCCCGGATGGACACCTTCGCTCGGCCTGCCGAAGGGGCTGAAGATCAAAAGCCATATCAAGAGCCAGAGCAAGAGCCAGAGCCAGAGCCAGATCCAGATCCAGATCCAGATCCAGATCCAGATCAAAAGATCGCAGCCTTCGGCAGCTCCTACATGGGGTTGGGTGTATTCAGTTAGAGATTGGTCGGCTGTCAGGCCGCCTTCGCGAGCAAGCCCGCTCCCACAGTGGGATTGGGTGTGTTCAGTTAGAGATTGGTCGGCTGGCAGGCCGCCTTCGCGAGCAAGCGCACAACCCATGCGGCAAAGCCGCCCCACTCAACAGGATGAGCGCAAGCTCGGCTGCAGCTCTTGATCTTGATCCACGGGCGACATCGGAAGGCTGAGTGGAGGGATTGATCCGGGGGTGGGAGCGCAGCGACCGTTTGGCGCAGCCAAACACAGCGAGAGGAGGTGCAGCGAAGCAAACCGGAGGCGCTGCGCCCGGATCGATCCCGGAGCGAAGGGACCCCGAGCCCCAGCGAGCGGGCCGAACGTAGGAGCAAGCCTTTTGGGTTACCTTTTCGGCGTTTGGAAAAGGTGACCCGCCGTAAGGGCGGAACCCTAAGCCGCCGTTACCGCAGCAACGGATATTCACAAAGCACACCCAAAGTCTGGTCGGCCCAAAGGCCGCCAAGACACAAAAAAAAGGGGCAACCGAAGTCGCCCCAAAATGCCTTGCGTGCTCATCAAACCCGGAAAGACCTACTTCTTGCGCTTATTCGCATCCTTCCAGATAAAAAATCCAAACCCTGCAAAAAACAGAACCATGAGACCTACGGTCAGAACCCCGGCAAACACCACGTTATCGAAAAACATGACTGTGGCCTCCTGGCCCCTGCTTTGCTGCGATGGAGCTAAGTTAACCAATCGCGCAGGCGCAGAAATTGACCAGGATCAAGTCCGGTCAACACAGAAGGCAAAGGCGGGAAAATAACTGACCTGCATCAAAGGATGCAGGGGAAGATCAACGCTTTTTCGGTTTCTTTTTCGGCTTTTTCTGAGCTTTTCCCAACGGCATGGCTTGCTCGAAGGCCTTGCGCACTTCGTTCAGCCGCTTTTCGTTGAGATCATGCACACGCTTGGCGCGCTCGGTGCCGAGGTCGATCAGTTTTTCATCTTGGCTCATGACGTTCAGCGCATCACTTGAAGAAAACACAACTGCCGCATCAGAGGCAGGACTGCGCCAATCATGCAGCCTGACGCCAGCGCTCGACAACAATTGATGTAAATAAGCAGACTCAGATCTCGATATCGACCCACAAGCCCTGACGCGGCTGATCTTCCATCAGCGGCACCACCGGCACGGTGTTGTCGGCATTCAGCTCGGTGCCCGGCACGGCGAGGTGTTCTTCCGGTTCTTCGTCGGCTTCGCGACGGCGACGATCACGCTCCTGCTGGCGACGCTGTTCTTCGCGCGCCAGCAGTCGATCCTCTTCCGGATCGCGCTTTTGCAGATCGATCGTGCTTTCGTTGGAGCTCTCCTGCACCGGCACCACCGGAGGAATGTCCGGCCGCTGGCGAATCGGATCCTGCTGGGAAGTGATCGGCACAGCGCTCAGGGGGAGCATCGGTGGCAGCATATAAAGGGTCTCCTGTCAGCAGGCTATCGGCTGCGGCAAAGGCGCCTTGAGCCATCCGTCGCAAATCTGTGACGCATTTGGCACCTGTAGGAGCTGCCGCAGGCTGCGATCTTTAATGGAACACCGTAGAACGCAAGCGTTCCCGAAGATCGAAAGATCGCAGCCTTCGGCAGCTCCTACACTCGTAAACCTTTGGTCTGGAGGCCTGCATTCCGTTAAGATAGCCCGCTTTTTCAAGGTGGGAGTCAGGCAGCATGGCGCAGCAGTATCAACCGGGGCAACGCTGGATCAGTGACAGCGAAGCAGAGCTTGGTTTAGGCACCGTTCTGGCACAGGACGGCCGCTTGTTGACCGTGCTTTACCCGGCCACTGGCGAAACCCGCCAGTACGCGCTACGGAATGCGCCCCTCACCCGCGTGCGGTTCTCGCCGGGTGACACCATTACTCACTTCGAAGGCTGGAAGATGACCGTGCGCGAAGTCGACGACGTCGACGGGCTGATGGTCTATCACGGTCTCAACGGGCAGAACGAAGCCGTTACCCTGCCGGAAACCCAGCTGTCGAACTTCATTCAGTTCCGTCTGGCCAGCGACCGTCTGTTCGCCGGGCAGATCGACCCGCTGTCGTGGTTCTCCCTGCGCTACAACACCCTGGAACACACCAGCCGCCAGTTGCAGTCTTCGCTCTGGGGCCTGGGCGGCGTGCGTGCGCAACCGATCGCGCACCAACTGCACATCGCCCGTGAAGTCGCCGACCGTATCGCGCCGCGGGTTCTGCTGGCGGACGAAGTGGGTCTGGGTAAAACCATCGAAGCCGGTCTGGTGATCCATCGCCAACTGCTCTCGGGCCGCGCCAACCGAGTGCTGATCCTGGTGCCGGAAAACCTGCAGCACCAGTGGCTGGTGGAAATGCGCCGCCGCTTCAACCTGCAGGTCGCGCTGTTCGACGAAGAACGCTTCATCGAAAGCGATGCCACCAACCCGTTCGAAGACACCCAGCTGGCATTGGTTGCCCTGGAGTGGCTGGTCGAAGACGAGAAGGCGCAGGACGCCTTGTTCGCCGCCGGCTGGGATCTGATGGTGGTCGACGAAGCCCACCACCTGGTGTGGCACGAAGACAAGGCCAGCCCCGAGTACTCGCTGGTCGAACAATTGGCTGAAGTGATTCCCGGCGTGCTGCTGCTCACCGCGACCCCGGAACAACTCGGTCAGGACAGCCACTTCGCCCGTCTGCGCCTGCTCGACCCGAACCGTTTCCATGACCTGGCCGCGTTCCGCGCCGAGAGCGAGAACTATCGCCCGGTGGCCGAAGCCGTTCAGGAACTGCTCGACAAAGGGCGCCTGTCGCCTGCAGCACACAAGACCATCCACGGTTTCCTCGGCAACGAAGGCGAAGCCTTGCTGACCGCGGTCAACGATGGCGATAGCGAAGCCAGCGCGCGTCTGGTGCGCGAGCTGCTCGACCGCCACGGCACCGGCCGCGTGCTGTTCCGTAACACCCGCGCCGCGGTGCAGGGTTTCCCCGAGCGCAAACTGCACCCGTACCCGCTGCCATGCCCGGACGAATACCTCGAACTGCCGCTGGGTGATCACGCCGAGCTGTACCCGGAAGTCAGCTTCCAGGCCCAGCCGGACGCCAGCGAAGAAGAGCGCTGGTGGAAATTCGACCCGCGCGTCGAGTGGCTGATTGATCAGCTGAAAATGCTCAAGCGCACCAAAGTGCTGGTGATCTGCGCCCACGCCGAAACCGCGATGGACCTGGAAGACGCGCTGCGCGTGCGTTCCGGCATCCCGGCCACGGTGTTCCATGAAGGCATGAACATCCTTGAGCGTGACCGCGCCGCCGCCTACTTTGCCGACGAAGAGTTCGGCGCGCAGGTGCTGATCTGCTCGGAAATCGGCAGTGAAGGTCGCAACTTCCAGTTCGCTCACCACCTGGTGCTGTTCGATCTGCCGTCGCACCCGGACCTGCTTGAGCAGCGTATCGGTCGTCTCGACCGGATCGGCCAGAAGCACATCATCGAACTGCACGTGCCGTACCTGGAAACCAGCCCGCAAGAGCGCCTGTTCCAGTGGTACCACGAAGCGCTGAACGCGTTCCTCAACACCTGCCCGACCGGCAACGCCTTGCAGCATCAGTTCGGCCCGCGCCTGCTGCCGCTGCTTGAAGAAGCCGACGACGGTGAGTGGCAAGCGCTGATCGACGAAGCGCGCACCGAGCGCGAGCGTCTGGAAGCCGAGCTGCACACCGGCCGCGACCGTCTGCTGGAGCTGAACTCCGGCGGTTCGGGCGAAGGCGATCAGTTGGTCGAGGACATCCTTGAGCAAGACGATCAGTTCGCCCTGCCGATCTATATGGAAACCCTGTTCGACGCGTTCGGCATCGACAGCGAAGACCATTCGGAAAACGCCCTGATCCTCAAGCCGAGCGAGAAGATGCTCGACGCCAGCTTCCCGCTGGGCGATGACGAAGGCGTGACCATCACCTACGACCGCAACCAGGCGCTGTCGCGCGAAGACATGCAGTTCATCACCTGGGAACACCCGATGGTGCAGGGCGGCATGGACCTGGTGCTGTCCGGCTCGATGGGCAACACCGCCGTCGCACTGATCAAGAACAAGGCACTGAAACCGGGCACGGTGTTGCTGGAACTGCTCTACGTCAGCGAAGTGGTTGCACCGCGCTCGCTGCAACTGGGCCGCTACCTGCCACCGGCCGCCCTGCGCTGCCTGCTCGACGCCAACGGCAACGATCTGTCGGCCCGCGTCTCGTTCGAAACCTTGAACGATCAACTGGAAAGCGTGCCACGCGCCAGCGCCAACAAGTTCATCCAGGCCCAGCGCGATCAGCTGACGCCACGGATCAACGCCGGTGAAGACAAGATCACCCCGCGTCACGCCGACCGCGTGGCCGAGGCCCGTCGTCGTCTCGCGGCGGACACCGACGAAGAACTGGCGCGCCTGACCGCGTTGCAAGCGGTCAACCCGACTGTACGCGACAGCGAACTGGATGCGTTGCGCAAGCAGCGTGAACTGGGTCTGGCGATGCTGGATAAAGCGGCATTGCGTCTGGAAGCGATACGGGTGTTGGTGGCGGGTTAAGCCGCCCTGCTCCAGCGTTGAAAACAACAAGGCCCGCAGTGATGCGGGCCTTTTTGTTTGTCTGTTATTTATCCGGTGATGCTACTGGCCCTTTCGCGAGCAGGCTCGCTCCCACAGGGATTGTGTTCACGCTGGAGATCCAATGTGGGAGCGAGCCTGCTCGCGAAGGCGGTTATGCAGTCGCCACAGAAACATCAGGCTCAACCACTGCCACCAACCCCTCCTTCATCCGCTGCGCATCGCGCACAAAACACCGCGCCGCCAGAAACAGAAACACCATGGTGAAGAACAGCGCCACCGGTATCAGATACATCGCGTCATGCAGCCCGACAGCCTTGAACGCTTCAGTCATCTGCTCGGCCCCCGCCGAGAGCATCGCCGATTTGGCGAAATGATCGGACAAGGCCCCCACCACCACTGGCCCCAAACCGCCGCCGAGCAAGTACAGCCCGGCAAAGAACAGCGCCATCGCCGTGGCCCGCAGGCGTGGTTCGACCACGTCCTGAATCGCCGTGTACACGCAGGTGTAGAAGTTATAGGCAAACAGCCAGCCGACGCTGAACACCGCGACGAACACGCCGATCTCGACCCGTCCGGCGTGCAGCGCCCACGCGGTGCACAGGGTCGAGATGATCAGGCTGAAGCCGGCAAACAGCAGCCGACCGTTGGCGACTCGTTGATGAATCTTGTCAGCGATCCAGCCGCCGAGGGTCAGACCGATCAACCCGGTGACACCGACGATCACGCCGGTCGCCACCGCCGCCTCCTGCAACGGCATCAGGAAGTAGCGCTGCAGCATCGGCACCAGAAACGAGTTGCAGGCATAGGTGGCGAAGTTGAAGCACAAACCGGCCATCACCAGCCACAGGAATGTCGGCACCGCCAGCACCCGGCGGATAGGCTTGTCGACTCTCTCTTGGGACACCTGCACGGTTTCCGCCGCGCCGCGTTTGGGTTCCTTGATGAAGAACATGAACACCGCGAGGATCAGCCCCGGCACCGCCGCGATAAAGAACGGCGCGCGCCAGCTGTCGAAGGCCTTGACCATCGCGCCGATGGTGAAGAACGCCAGCAGCAGGCCCAACGGCAGGCCGAGCATGAAAATACCCATGGCCCGCGCCCGACGGTGCGCCGGGAACAGGTCACCGATCAACGAGTTGGCGGCCGGCGCGTAACTGGCCTCGCCAATGCCGATGCCCATGCGCACCAGCAGAAAACTCCAGAAACTGCCGACCAGCCCGTTGACCGCCGTCAGCGCGCTCCAGGTCGCCAGGCCCCAGCCCATCAGTTTGCTGCGCGAACCGGTATCGGCCATGCGCCCCAGCGGCAGGCCGGCGATCGCATAAACCAGGGTGAACGCGGTGCCGACGATTCCCAGTTGAAAATCGCTGAGGTGCCATTCCATGCGGATCGGCTCGATGATGATCGCCGGAATGGTGCGGTCGAAGAAATTGAACAGGTTGGCAAGGAATAACAGGAACAGAATGCGCCAGGCATTCGCCGCTTGGGTCGAGTTCTGCATGGGTCCGTCTCTTTATTGTTATGTGGGCTTCACTGCCGACGCATCCGAGCCCGGAACCTGCAATCTAGACAGGCCTGCCGGGGCTGTCTGTGATCATTCGTCAGCCTGATAACGGGCCATGGCACTGTAACGAAACGTAAGCCCTTGATAACACTGAAATCCCCCATAAACCGGGGGTTTCGCGGCAAAACCCGGCTACAAAAAAATACTTTCGCGCCCCCCTTCCCAAGTTCATGGCGAAGCCTAGAATAGCCGCCGGATCCGTCCGGATTCGCCGATCAACCCCTTTGATACCCTCCCCATGTCCGAAGTCAGTCCGTGTCTGAATTGCGGTGCCTGCTGTTCCCATTTTCGCGTGTCTTTTTTCTGGGGTGAATGCGCCTCCTCCGGCGGTACGGTGCCCGATGAACTGGTCACCCAGATCACACCCAGCCGGGTGGCCATGATCGGTACCGATCAGAAACCGGCACGCTGCACCGCGTTGGTCGGTGAGGTCGGCAACGTTGTGCAATGCTCGATCTACGACAAGCGTTCCAGCACCTGCCGCGAGTTCGAGGCATCATGGGAGAACGGTGAACAGAACGTCGATTGCGACGCCGCACGGGCGCGATTCGGCTTGCCGCCCCTCGAACCGGAGTGGAACCGGGTTCATTACGACCAGAGTGCCTGACGCTTAGCGCCAATCGCTATTGAGCTCATGCCGAAATGGTTGGCGCCAATGTGCCACTACCGCTTGCATGGCAAAAACCGCCTCTATACTCCTCTCATTCGCCTGCGTTGCTGACGCAGCAGGGACGACTTCACAGACGGGGATGCTATGGAGTGGCTTGGTTTGCAGTTTGTTACCGAGCTGCCGCAGAGCGGGCAGGTCATTCTCGATTGCACACACAATCCCTTGCTGGTGCTGGTGGCCTATTTGGTCGCCTGCGCCGCGAGTTTTGCCACCCTCGACATGGCCGAGCGGGTTGGCCATGCCGAAGATCCGGGTTCGCAACGGGTCTGGCGCTGGATCGGCGCCACCTGCCTGGCTGGCGGCATCTGGGCCATGCACTTCATCGCCATGCTGGCATTCCAGGCGCCGCTGGAAATCCATTACGAACTGGCCACCACTCTGTTTTCCCTGGTGATCGCCCTGCTCGCCTCATGGCTGGCGATGCACACCCTGAGCGTGCCTCAACCCTCGCTGATGCAATACCTGAAAACCGCCATCGTTATTGGCCTGGGCATCGCCGGCATGCATTACGTCGGCATGGCGGCGATGCACTCGGTGGCCACTGCGTATTACCAGCCGCTGCTGTTCTGCCTGTCGATCGTGATTGCCATCGGCGCCAGCTTCGCCGCGCTGTGGGTCGCCGGTTATCTGCGTGAAGGCAGCGGCCGTTTTCATCAGTTGCTCAAATACACCGCCGCAGTGATCCTCGGCGCCGGCATCATCAGCATGCACTTCACCGGCATGGCCGCGTTGCATCTGGTGGTGCCCGAGGGCGCAGCACCGACCCTGAGCGGCGAAACCAATTACCTGCAACTGGGCCTGACCGTCGCATTGATCATCCTGCTGATTCTCGGCAGCGCGATCAGCGCGGCACTCGCCGACAAGAAACTGCAGAACAAGGAGCAGGATCTGCGCCGGGTCAACGCCTTGCTCGGCCAGCTCGATCAGGCGCGGATGTCATTGCAGCAAGTGGCCAATTACGACGCGCTGACCAACCTGATCAACCGCCGCGGTTTCAACCAGCTTTTCGCCGAGAAACTCAACCAGAAAACCAGCGAAGGCGGCATGCTCGCGGTGATGTTTCTCGACATCGACCACTTCAAGCGAATCAACGACAGCCTCGGCCATGACGCCGGCGACGCCCTGCTCAAAGTCATCGCCAATCACATCAAAGGCTCGGTGCGCAGCCATGAAGACGTGGTCGCCCGCTTCGGCGGTGACGAGTTCTGCATCCTGATCAGCCTGCGTGAACGTGAGGAAGCGCGCAACATGGCGCAACGGATCATGCTGAAAATGAAGGAGCCGATCGAACTGGCCGGCCGCCGTATGGTGATGACCACCAGCATCGGCATCAGCCTGTTCCCCGACGACGGCACCACCTGCGAAGAACTGCTCAAGCACGCGGATCTGGCGCTGTATCAATCCAAGGGCGCCGGGCGTAACGGCCTGCATTTTTTCAGTGCCAACATGAAGACCCGCGCCAGCCTCGAACTGCAACTGGAAGAAGAACTGCGCCAGGCCCTGCGCGAAGAAAACGGGCTGACGCTGTATTACCAACCGATCTTCGAACTGAAAACCGGTCGAGTGACCAAACTCGAAGCGCTGATCCGCTGGCAGCATCCGGTGCATGGCTTGCTGGCCCCGGATCGCTTCATCGCGATCGCCGAAACCAATGGCCTGATCGCCGAACTGGATAACTGGGTGTTGCGCCGGGCCTGCACTGACCTTGGCGAACTGACGCGGCATGGCTGCAACGACCTGAAAATCGCTTGGAACTGCTCGCCGCTCAACCTTGCCCGGGAAGAGCTGGCCGATGAGATCGAAAGCGCACTGCGCAGCGCTGGCGTTGCGCCGGAACGGCTGGAACTGGAAGTCACCGAAAACGCGCTGATGGGCAACATCGCCAACACCCTGGTGCTACTGCGGCAGATCCGCGCTCTCGGCGTCTCGCTGTCGATCGACGACTTCGGCACTGGCTATTCGTCGCTGGCCTACCTCAAGCGCCTGCCGCTCAATACGCTGAAAATCGACCGTTCCTTCATCCTCGACATTCCCACGGCGACCGCCGACATGGAGATCGTCCAGGCGATCATCGTCATGGCCCACACCCTGCATTTGCAGGTGGTGACCGAAGGCGTGGAGAGCCTGGAACAGTACGAATTCCTCGAGCGCTCAGGCTGCGATTTCATTCAGGGCTACCTGCTCAGCCGCCCGGTGCCGCTGGACGAGTTACGCCCGGTGCTGGAAGAAATCAATCAGCGCAAACACTCGCACGCGGTCAATCCGTTGAGTCTGGCACGCGGTACATTTGTACCAGTGTCGCTGGATCCTTCTGCAAAAAGCCCTGCGCCCCATGCAGGCGCATCAATTGTGCGGCCAATCCGCTGATCGGCGTGGCCGAGCCTTGTTCGCGGGAGAATTTCACTGCGGTATCGAGGTCCTTGAGCAGCGTGCGCACGTGCCATTTCACCGGTTCAAAACGGCTCTCGGCCATTTGCGGGGCGAGGATCTGCAACGGTTTCGAATCGGCAAAACCACCGGCCAGCGCTTCGGCAATCAGGCTCGCATCGACTCCGGCCTGTTCGGCCAGCGCCACTACTTCGGCGATCACCAGCGCATTACAGGCGACGATCATCTGGTTGCAAGCCTTGGTGACCTGCCCGGCGCCGATGCCACCCATGTGCGTGACCCGTTGACCAAGGTTGAGCAGCACCGGGTGCACCCGCTCCAGATCCGCCACCGCGCCGCCGACCATGATCGCCAGACTGCCGGCCTCGGCACCCACCACGCCGCCGGACACCGGTGAGTCGAGCCAGCTCATCCCGGTCTTGTCGGCCAACTCGGTTGCCATCTCGCGGGTAGCGGTCGGTTCGAGGCTGGAAAAGTCCACCAGCAACTGGCCGCTTTTCGCACCTTCAGCGACACCCCCGGCGCCAAACACCACCTCGCGCACCACCGCCGTGTCGGCCAGACAGAGCATCACCACGTCCGCGTGTTCGCACAGTTCAGCGGGGCTTGCCACCTGCCGGGCGCCGGCTTCGACCAGTGGCGCGCACTTGGCCGGGTTGCGATTCCACACGGTCAACGGGTAGCCGGCAGCCAGCAAACGGCGGCACATCGGCAGGCCCATCAGGCCGATTCCGGCAAAACCCAACGAAGGGAGCGTTGACATCATTTCGCCTCTTTTTGATTAAAGATCACTGAATAATGGCCGATTCATGAGCGATCAGGAAAGGATTCCCCCGTGCGACGATCAGGCCAAGCCCCTGACGCCCGGGCCAAATTCGCGCAATAAAAGACGCGAGATCTTATTCCGTGAGGCTCGCTGACACTGGTCAGCGGACCAACCAGTCCAGGTATATGGCGCACAATGACTTCTAAAAACAATCCCGCCACTGCGGTATCCGATCTGACCCTGAGCCCTGCCGCAAACAGCCCGTCATCATCGAAGCCATTGCCTCCCTCGCGCCCGCTGGGCACTCAGCAATATCTGTACTACACCGAAACCAACACCGACCGCATCCTCGACAACCTCGATGGCCTGCGTGATCTGGTGTTCCCGCGTCCACCGCACCTGGAAGGCGACAACGAACAGCACAACGATCAGGAGTTTCCGTCGGTGTGCCTGATCGGCCTCGGTCGCTGCGGCTCGAACATCGCACTCGACGTCGCGGAGCTGGTGTACAACGCGCGCAAGTTCTACCTCAACGAATTCAACAACGAAGACCGCGCTGCTGACCGCCGTCTGGCCGACAAGGGCTACAGCCCGGCGCAGTGGATCAAAAACAACCTGCGGATCGGCACCAACAAGTCGAGCAAACCGGTGTTCCTCGTCGAACCGCTGGTGATGCTCGGCGACCTCGACAAGGACATCGCCGGGCGCATCCGCTTCTCGCGCAAGGGCGAGAAAAGCGGCTTCCTGCGCGATTACAGCAAAATGAAGATCATGGACTTGTCCGAAGTCCACGCCGGTGGCGCCGGTAACGCGCCAATCCTCGGCCAGTATCTGGCGAAGATCATCCTCAACAAGGACACCCAGCGCTTCTCCAGCCCTGACTGGAAAATGATCCACTCGTACCTGATCGACAGCTGCGGCATCAAGGCCAACCAGTCGCGCCTGTACTTCTCGATCTTCAGTGCCGGCGGCGGTACCGGTTCGGGCATGGCCTCGGAATTCGGTCTGGCCCAGCAGCACTCGTACATGAACAAGACGTTCGACACCAAGCCGATGGACGAGCACGACGGCAAGAGCGGGCATTCGTTCGTGTTCGAGCCGATCTTCACCAGCGGCATCTGCGTGCTGCCGAACATTTCCGATCACCGCAGTGAAATGTCCGAGGCGCTGCACATCAACGCCGGACGCCTGCTGTGCAAATACCTGTCGGAGGAATGGGATTTCTCCTACAACTTCGCCAATGAAGACAGCAGCGAAGCCAGCGTCATGGGCCGTATCCGCCCATGGAACGCGATGATGCTGATCTCCAACGACATCATGCGTTACGCCGAAGAGAGCGATGACGGCAACATCCAGAACATTGATGTCAATGCGATGGAAAAGCACGCCAACCAGTACATCTCGCAGCAGATCTTCAACATTCTGACGGCGCAGGCGGTGACCACCGACTACGACCAGAACTACTTCCGCCGCGCCGGCATCGACATCGGCGAAACCATTCGCCTGGATGCCAACGACCTGTTCATGAGTCTGGCCGGCCCGGTGGCGATTGCCTACGCCGAATCGGTGGTGCCGGAAACCCCGCCGCCGAGCAGCGACAAGTTCAAGGTGTTCGACAAAGAGCCGCAGCGTCTGAACATCGACGACCTGTTCTTCCGTTCGATCGACCTGCCGCACTTCAATAAAGTCACCCAGGCCATCGAAGGCATCAGCCTGCTGCCGATCGAATCCAAGCGCTATCGCGCCTCGCTGGAGCAGTACAAGAATTCCGGCTACGACGCCGCCGCGCTGCACGACCTGCACTTCTTCAAGAACTGCTCGTCGGTGGTGTCGATCGTCTCGTTGCCCAAAGACTACAAGCTGTCGTACATGGACCTGAACCGGTTGAAGACCCACCTCAACAGCCTGTTCCCCAACACCACGCTCAAGCGCTATGCGCTGGTGATCGGTGCCTCGGCCAACCTGTCGCTGACCACCCTGATCGCCAAGAGCCCGTGCCTGTCGGACGACTTCCTGACGTTGATCGTGGCGTTCATCAAGCGCTGCTTCGCCAAGACCCCGTACCGTTTCGACGAGACTCTGGACAACTCGATCCTCGACTTCATCATCAATGAAGACTTCGACGAAGACCGCATCGACGATCTGCTCAACGAGTTCGAGAACCCGGCGAAGATCCTCGACACCAACTGGTACGCGATCAAGCCGATGTACGAGAAGAAGTACCGCGAGCTGATCAACGACAAGGACAAGTTCGTCTCGATCAACGACATTCGCCTGTCGCGCGATTGCGTGAAGAAGTCGATCAAGTACCTGCGCGAGATCTACCGTCACCGGATCGGCAAGACCAAGGTTATTTCCCTGAATAACCATACCGGGAAGACTTACTCGGTCTGATCCCAGACCGAGTTGCCATATTCGCGAGCAAGCTCGCTCCCACAGGGAAATGCATTCCAAATGTGGGAGCGAGCCAGCTCGCGAAGAGGCCGCTCCAAACACCGCAAAACCTTCATTGCCAATATCCAGAAACAATTAAGCAGCCCTTCGGCTGCTCAATAAACTGTTCCCGTTACGTTTACGTCACCGTGAGGCCACCCACGCTTGTGGCCTTTCTCTACGGCAACGTGCCATCACGCTACTCGGCTACACACTTTTCGCTGCTGGTCAGGCGCACCACAAAGGTGCGCAGACTTAGGCGACCGCCCTTTCCTGGATCAGAATCCACGGACTTACCACCACCGCCCATAGCTGCGGATCACGCTCGAAAATATCCAGCGCCCGCGTTTCAGACAGCTTGGCGACCTTGTCTTCGGCCAGCCAGGCGGCGACTTTATCGCCATCATCCGAAGCCACGGCCTCGGCGGCGGCGATCAAATCCAGGGCCGGGTCGACCCACAATAGGGCACCCTTGGCGAAGAACGGCTCCAGCTCTTTCCAGGTAATAGATGCGGTTTCACCAAGCAGCTTGGCATAGAGGGTGCTAGGTTCTTGATTCATGGGACTGTCCGGAAAAGAAATCGACGCGAATGATAACGTCGGTGGTCCGGCAGAAAAACCCGGTTGCAAATGGCTTCACCGAACGAAAAGAGCAGGAACGCCAAGGAATGCTGGTGTTTGGGATATATGCCCACGAAAGCCCCGCCGCAATTCTGTCTTTTTCATTCAAAAATGCGACACCTCCAAGTTTTGCCCCTCGGCGCCTGCTTCCCAGGCCAACAACCGGCGCTCTACACTGTACCGGTACAGTTGCCGGGGGCATTTCCGGAGGGTATCGCAAAGATATCTGACCCGGTTCTGCTGCTACGGCGCCAGAACTCAAAAAAATTACAACAGTAAGAGTGGAGCACTATGACTAAGGCTACTAAGCAGATTTCCAAACTGTTTGCCGCTATGGTTCTGGCCGGGGTTGCCAGCCATTCGTTCGCCGCTGACACCATCAAGATCGGTATCGCCGGCCCTAAAACCGGTCCTGTAGCCCAATACGGCGACATGCAGTTCAGTGGCGCGAAAATGGCCATCGAGCAGATCAACGCCAAGGGCGGCGTCGACGGCAAGAAACTCGAAGCCGTTGAATACGATGACGCGTGCGATCCTAAACAAGCGGTAGCGGTGGCGAACAAGGTCGTCAACGACGGCGTCAAGTTCGTGGTCGGTCACCTGTGCTCCAGCTCCACTCAGCCTGCTTCGGACATCTATGAAGACGAAGGCGTGATCATGATCACCCCGGCTGCCACCAGCCCGGACATCACCGCCCGTGGTTACAAAATGGTCTTCCGCACCATCGGTCTGGACAGCGCCCAGGGCCCTGCCGCCGGTAACTACATCGCCGACCACGTGAAGCCGAAAATCGTCGCCGTACTGCACGACAAGCAGCAATACGGTGAAGGCATCGCCACCGCAGTCAAAGCGACCCTGGAGAAGAAAGGCGTGAAAGTCGCCGTGTTCGAAGGCGTCAACGCCGGCGACAAGGACTTCTCCTCGATGATCGCCAAGCTCAAGCAAGCCAACGTCGACTTCGTCTACTACGGCGGCTACCACCCGGAGCTGGGTCTGATCCTGCGTCAATCCCAGGAAAAAGGCCTGAAAGCCAAGTTCATGGGTCCGGAAGGCGTGGGTAACGACTCCATTTCGCAGATCGCCAAGGACGCCTCCGAAGGCCTGCTGGTGACCCTGCCGAAATCCTTCGACCAGGATCCGGCCAACGTTGCCCTGGCTGATGCCTTCAAGGCGAAGAAAGAAGACCCGAGCGGCCCGTTCGTGTTCCCTTCCTACTCGGCGGTTGAAGTGATTGCCGGCGGTATCACCGCAGCCAAATCCGAAGACGCGGCCAAAGTGGCCGAAGCCATCCACGCCGGCACCTTCAAGACCCCTACCGGCGACCTGAGCTTCGACGCCAAGGGTGACCTGAAGGACTTCAAATTTGTGGTTTACGAGTGGCACTTCGGCAAACCGAAAACTGAAGTTTCGCCTCAGTAAGGCGCGCCCTGACTGACTGCCAATAAAGCCCACGGCGTGCCGTGGGCTTTGTTTTACGAATGTATGGGCCGCGCTGGCGTGATCCGCCAGTCTCCCCACCTGAAAATCTCAAAACCGTCATCAGCGGTTCGCTGGCAAAACCCGGATTCGAAGTGGATAAAGATCCACGGGGCCGGGCGGGAAAATGACTCCACCAGTGAAATGCGTATCAGGTTTTTAGGAGCGTTGTAATGCCTGACATCTATCACTTCTTCCAACAGCTGGTTAATGGCCTGACCATTGGCAGCACGTATGCCCTGATCGCCATCGGCTATACGATGGTTTACGGCATCATTGGAATGATCAACTTCGCCCACGGCGAGGTGTACATGATCGGTTCCTACGTGGCGTTCATCGCCATCGCCGGGCTGGCCATGATGGGAATCGACAACGTCCCGCTGTTGATGACCGCCGCGTTCATCGCGAGCATCGTCGTCACCAGTTCCTACGGTTACAGCATCGAACGGATCGCCTACCGCCCCCTGCGCGGCAGTAACCGTCTGATCCCGCTGATTTCCGCGATCGGTATGTCGATCTTCCTGCAGAACACGGTTCTGCTCGCGCAAGACTCCAAGGACAAATCCATCCCCAACCTGATCCCCGGCAACTTCTCCATCGGGCCAGGTGGCGCACATGAAGTGCTGATTTCCTACATGCAAATCGTGGTGTTCGTGGTGACCCTGGTCGCCATGCTCGGCCTCACGCTGTTCATCTCCCGCTCTCGCCTGGGTCGCGCCTGCCGCGCCTGCGCCGAAGACATCAAGATGGCCAACCTGCTGGGCATCAACACCAACAACATCATCGCCCTGACCTTCGTCATCGGTGCTGCGCTGGCAGCCGTCGCCGCTGTGCTGCTGAGCATGCAGTACGGCGTGATCAACCCCAACGCCGGTTTCCTCGTCGGCCTCAAGGCCTTCACCGCTGCGGTACTCGGCGGGATCGGCAGCATCCCCGGCGCCATGCTCGGCGGGCTGGTGCTTGGGGTGGCGGAAGCCTTTGGCGCCGATATCTTCGGCGACCAGTACAAGGACGTCGTGGCTTTCGGCTTGTTGGTTCTGGTGCTGTTGTTCCGTCCGACCGGCATTCTGGGCCGTCCGGAGGTTGAGAAGGTATGACTAAAAATCTTAAGCAAGCACTCTTCAGTGCGCTCTTGGTTTGGGCGGTTGCGTATCCGGTACTCGGTCTGAAACTGACCATCGTCGGCATCAACCTCGAAGTGCACGGCACCAGCCCGGCCATTCTGGCGACCATCGCCGTGTGCTCGGTGCTGATGTTCCTGCGCGTGCTGTTCAACCAGCAGATCAGCAAGGCGTGGAAATCCTCGCCGGGCCTGCCGTTGATCCCGGCCAAAGCCAGCAACTTCCTGACCCTGCCGACCACGCAACGCTACATCATCATTGCGCTGATCCTCGGTGCACTGGTGTGGCCGTTCTTCGGCTCCCGTGGTGCGGTGGACATCGCCACGCTGATCCTGATCTACGTGATGCTCGGCCTCGGTCTGAACATCGTCGTCGGTCTGGCCGGTCTGCTCGACCTGGGTTACGTCGGCTTCTACGCCGTCGGCGCCTACAGCTACGCGCTGCTGTCGCACTACTACGGCCTGAGCTTCTGGATCTGCCTGCCGATTGCCGGCCTGATGGCGGCGACGTTCGGCTTCCTGCTGGGCTTCCCGGTGTTGCGTCTGCGCGGTGACTATCTGGCGATCGTGACCCTGGGTTTCGGCGAAATCATTCGTCTGTTCCTGCGTAACCTGACCGACATCACTGGTGGCCCGAACGGCATCAGCAACATCGAGAAACCGACGTTCTTCGGCCTGACCTTCGAACGTAAAGCGGCGGAAGGCATGCAAACCTTCCACGAATATTTCGGCCTCGAATACAACTCGATCAACAAGGTGATCTTCCTCTACCTGGTGGCCCTGTTGCTGGCGCTGGCAGCGCTGTTCATCATCAACCGCCTGCTGCGCATGCCGATCGGCCGTGCGTGGGAAGCGCTGCGTGAAGATGAAATCGCCTGCCGTGCACTGGGTCTGAATCCGACGATCATCAAGCTGTCGGCGTTCACCCTGGGGGCGAGCTTCGCCGGTTTCGCTGGTAGCTTCTTCGCTGCCCGTCAGGGTCTGGTGACGCCGGAATCGTTCACCTTCATCGAGTCGGCGATCATCCTCGCCATCGTCGTGCTGGGTGGCATGGGCTCGCAACTGGGCGTGATTCTCGCGGCCGTGGTGATGATCCTGTTGCCGGAAATGATGCGTGAATTCAGCGAATACCGGATGTTGATGTTCGGTGCGCTGATGGTGTTGATGATGATCTGGCGTCCACAAGGTCTGCTGCCGATGCAACGCCCACACATGGAGTTGCGAAAATGAGCCGCGAGATCCTTAAAGTCGAAAACCTGAGCATGCGCTTCGGCGGCTTGCTGGCGGTCAATGGCGTGGCCCTGACCGTCAAGGAAAAACAAGTGGTGGCGCTGATCGGGCCGAACGGCGCGGGCAAGACCACCGTGTTCAACTGCCTGACCGGTTTCTACCAGCCCTCGGGTGGCAGCATCCTGCTGGACGGCGAGCCGATCCAGGGCCTGCCGGGGCACAAGATTGCCCTCAAGGGCGTGGTGCGCACCTTCCAGAACGTGCGGTTGTTCAAGGACATGACGGCGGTCGAGAACCTGTTGATCGCCCAGCACCGTCACCTGAACACCAACTTCCTGTCCGGCCTGTTCAAGACCCCGGCGTTCCGCAAGAGCGAACGCGAGGCCATGGAATACGCCGAATACTGGCTGGAAAAGGTCAACCTGAAAGAGTTCGCCAACCGTACCGCCGGCACCCTGGCCTACGGTCAGCAACGGCGCCTGGAAATCGCCCGCTGCATGATGACCCGTCCGCGGATCCTCATGCTCGACGAACCGGCCGCCGGTCTGAACCCGAAGGAAACCGAAGACCTCAAGGCGCTGATCAGCGTGCTGCGTGAAGAGCACAACGTCACCGTGCTGCTGATCGAACACGACATGAAACTGGTCATGAGCATTTCCGACCACATCGTCGTGATCAACCAGGGCACACCTCTGGCTGACGGTACGCCGGAACAGATCCGCGACAATCCTGAAGTGATCAAAGCCTACCTGGGGGAAGCGTAAATGCTGCAGTTCGAAAACGTTTCCACCTTCTACGGCAAGATCCAGGCCCTGCACAGCGTCAACGTCGAAGTCCGCCAGGGCGAGATCGTGACCCTGATCGGTGCCAACGGTGCCGGCAAGTCCACGCTGCTGATGACGCTCTGCGGTTCGCCGCAGGCGCACAGCGGCAGCATCCGCTACATGGGTGAGGAGCTGGTCGGCCAGGACTCGTCGCAGATCATGCGCAAGAGCATCGCCGTGGTGCCGGAAGGTCGTCGGGTATTCGCCCGGCTGACCGTCGAAGAGAACCTGTCCATGGGCGGCTTCTTCACCGACAAGGGCGACTATCAGGAGCAGATGGACAAGGTCCTCGGCCTGTTCCCGCGCCTGAAAGAACGCTTCAACCAGCGCGGCGGCACCATGTCCGGCGGCGAACAGCAGATGCTTGCCATCGGCCGGGCGCTGATGAGCAAGCCAAAACTGCTGCTGCTCGACGAGCCGTCGCTGGGCCTGGCACCGATCATCATCCAGCAGATCTTCGACATCATCGAACAGCTGCGCAAGGACGGTGTAACGGTGTTCCTGGTCGAGCAGAACGCCAACCAGGCGCTGAAAATCGCTGACCGTGCGTACGTTCTGGAAAACGGCCGCGTGGTCATGCAAGGCACCGGCGAAGCGCTGCTGACCGACCCGAAAGTGCGCGAGGCGTACCTCGGCGGTTGACCCTTTTCGCTGAACAGAAAAACGGCCTTCAGGCCGTTTTTTTTGTGCCTGGCAGATAGATTGAATCCAACACAGATCCCCTGTGGGAGCGGGCTTGCTCGCGAAGGCGTAGTGTCAGACGCCATTGATGTTTGATGACACACCGCCTTCGCGAGCAAGCCCGCTCCCACAGTGGATTGCCGTGTTCGAAGATTTTTCTGAAAAATTTGCACTGCGCTGTAACGCATCGCCATGAGCGTTCTCTAGTGGGGTAAGCAAGCGCACTTCGCTTGTAAAACCCAAGCTCAAATCTGGAGAAACATCATGACTGCTACCACTCGCACCCTGTCCGCCGCTGCACTGGTTCTGGCTCTTGGTTCCGCCCTGAGCATGACCGCCGTTTCCAGCGCCAATGCCGCCGACAACAGCAACATGGAAAAATGCTTCGGCGTGGCCATGAAGGGTCACAACGATTGCGCCGCGGGCGCGGGCACTACCTGTGCCGGCACAGCGAAGATGGACTACCAGGCCAACTCGTGGAAGTTCGTGCCGAAAGGCACCTGCACCACCACCGAGAGCAAGACCTCGCCGACCGGTTTCGGTCAGATGGAAGCCTATAAAGCCAAGTCCTGATCCACAGCCTGCCCGAGTGACGCCCATGTTCACCACCAACGAACCTGTCCCACCGCGCACTCGGGCAGCCATCTGCGGGCTCCCGCCCCGTGCGGGGCTGGGGCTCAAGACCGGGCACTTGCGTGAAGTGCTCGGCACCCGACCGGACCTCGGTTTCTTCGAAGTCCACGCCGAAAACTACATGGTCGACGGCGGTCCGTTTCATCATTTTCTCGGGTTGATCCGCGAGCAGTATCCGCTGTCGCTGCACGGCGTCGGGCTGTCGATCGGGGCCGAAGGGTCGCTGGATACTCAACACCTGCAACGCCTGAAAACTCTGATCGAACGCTATCAACCGCAAGCCTTTTCCGAACACCTGGCCTGGTCAAGCCACGGCCCGGTGTTCCTCAATGACCTGCTGCCGCTGGCGTATGACACGCCGACGCTGAACCGCGTCTGCGCGCATATCGACCAGGTGCAGAACAGCCTCAAGCGCCCGATGCTGCTGGAAAATCCAGCGACCTATCTCGGCTTCGAACGCTCAACCATCGATGAGCCGGCGTTCATCGCCGAGGTGATCCGTCGCAGCGGCTGCGGTTTGCTGCTCGACGTCAACAACGTCTACGTCTCGTGCATCAATCATCAACGCGATCCACTGACCTACCTCGACGCGCTGCCGTTGCACGCGGTTGGCGAGATTCATCTGGCCGGGTTCGCCGAAGACGCCGACAGCCTCGGCGACCGCTTGCTGATCGATGATCACGGCGCGCCGATTGATGACGCGGTCTGGGCGCTATACCGACAGGCGCTCGAACGCGTTGGCCCGGTGGCAACGTTGATCGAGCGGGACAATCAGGTCCCGGCGTTCAATGTGCTGCTGGGCGAGGCGCAGCAGGCCGAAGCGTTGTTGCTGCACGCTGGGAGTCGGCCATGAGCACTCAAGCCGACTTCAGCGCCGCCCTGCTCGACACCCGCCTGCCCTGCCCCGCTGGCCTGTGCAGCGCCAACGGTGCTGATCCTGCCAGCCGATTCTCGGTGTATCGCAATAACGTGCAAGGTTCGTTGATCAACGCGCTGGCCGACAGTTATCCGGTGGTGCAGCAGTTGGTCGGCGAGGAATTCTTCCGTGGCATGGCCGGCATATTCATCCAGCAGCAGCCGCCGCACAGTCCGTTGATGAGCCGTTACGGCGACGGTCTGGCGGACTTCATTGACGCATTCGAACCGGCGGCCGAGGTGCCGTATCTGGCCGATGTCGCACGGCTCGAACGCTTGCGCACCCGCGCTTATCACGCCGCCGATGCCGCGACGGTCAGTGCGCAACAGATCAGCGCTGCACTGGCCGATCCGCAAACACTCGCCGAACTGGACATCACCCTGCATCCCTCGCTGCACCTGCTCGATTCGGCTTACGCGGTGGTTTCGATCTGGGCGGCGCATCAAGGAGAAGCGACGCTGGCAGGCATCGACATCCATCAAGGGCAACACGCACTGGTGCTGCGCAACACTCTGGAGGTCGAGGTGTTTGCCCTCGATCACGGCGCCAGCGTATTCATCCGCCATCTGCTGCATCACCGACCGCTGCTGCAAGCCGCGCAAGACAGTCCACCTTTCGATCTGCCGCAGACGCTCGCCCTGCTGATCGGCCACAACGCCATCACCGACCTGAACACCAAGGTATCGCCATGAACAACCTCATCACTCGCGCCATCGGACTCATGGAAAAAATCCCCCACAGCCTGATCGCCTTCATCGCGCGGTTCTCGATTGCCGCGGTGTTCTGGAAGTCCGGGCAGACCAAGGTCGAGGGGCTGGCCATCGACTTGATCGACGGCACCTTGCAACTCGGCTGGCCACATTTGGCGGACTCGACGATTCCGTTGTTCCAGAGCGAATACCACGTACCGCTGCTGTCACCGGAAATCGCCGCGCACATGGCGGCGTTTGCCGAACACTTCTTTCCGGTGCTGATATTGATTGGCTTCGCCACGAGGTTTTCGGCGCTGGCGCTACTGGGCATGACGCTGGTCATCGAGGTATTTGTCTACCCCGATGCCTACCCGACCCATGGCACCTGGGCGGCAGTGTTGCTGTACCTGATGGCGACCGGGCCGGGGAAATTGTCGATCGATCACATGATCGCTCACCACTTCGTAAAATAAAAAATCCATGTGGGAGCGAGCCTGCTCGCGAATGCGGTTTCACAGTCACTCCATGTGTTGACTGAACCAACGCATTCGCGAGCAGGCTCGCTCCCACAGAGGAATTGGAGTTAGCGCTGAAGCCGATCCAGCGCCTCGCCGCTGCGTTTGAACCAGCCAATCAGATAATCCGCCAGCACTTGCGTGCGTTTGGGCAAGCCGCCCTGGTAGGGGTGCACCAGATACATCGGCATCCGGCGCGTCTGAAAATCGCGCAGCAGCCAGCGCAACCGGCCATCAGCCAACTCCGTTTGCAGCAGGTACGACGGCAACCGAGCGATACCGGCGCCGGCCAGTGCGGCTTTCTTCAGCAGGTTGTAATGGTTGCTGGCGAACGGCCCCGACACCCGCACCCGCAGCAATTCGTGCTGTTGGTGATACAGCCATTCCTCGCGGCCACTGTAGTGGCTGTTGAGCAGGCAACGGTGTTCGGCCAGCTCCTGCGGGGTCAGCGGTTCGCCGAACTGTTCTAGATAGGCCGGGCTGGCGCAGGTCATTTCCTGCCAAGCCAGCAGCGGCTTGGCCACCAGCCGCTCGTCATTGGCCACCTCGGAGCGAATCGCCAGATCGAAGCCATCCCGGGACAGGTCGCGATAGTGGTTGTTCAGCTCCAGCTCGATCTGCACCTCGGGGTATTGCTGCGAGAACTCCAGCAGCAAGCCGTCGAAAAACGTTTCCCCCAGCGACACCGGCACCGTCATCCGCACCGGCCCGGCCATGTCGTCTTTCAAACGCGCCAGCGCCTGACGTGCCCGCTCCACCTGAACGACCAGCGCTTGCGCCTGCGGCAGCAAAGCGGCGCCGGCGGCAGTCAGGCTCAGACGGCGCGTCGTGCGTTGCAGCAGCACCACGGAAAACTGTGCTTCCAACTGGCTGATGCGCTTGGACAACTGGCCCTTGCTGCAACCCAGTTGCTGCGCCGCCAGGGTAAAGCTGCCGGCCTCGATCAACACCGCAAACGCCGCCAGATCATCCATTTCACTCATGGATTGTTTCCATTTGAAAACCAAAGGTTGCCTATTAGTGCGCTTATCCGCAGAAAAAACCACTCTAGACTGAACCTCGTTCAACCCATTGAGGAACAGTCCCATGAAGATTCTGTTGATCGGTGCTGCCGGCACCATCGGTTCGGCCGTGGATAAAGAGCTGAGCCAGCGTCACGAAGTGATTCGCATCGGTCGCAGCAGCGGCGACTTCCAGGTGGACATCAGCGACAGCGCCTCGATTCGCAAGCTGTTCGAGCAGACCGGCAAGTTCGACGCGCTGATCTGCGCCGCCGGTAACGTGACCTTCGCCCCACTCGGCGAGATGAACGCTGACAGCTTCGCCCTGGGCCTGAAAGAAAAGCTGATGGGCCAGGTCAACCTCCTGCTGATCGGCCGCGAATACGCCAACGACGGTGCCTCGTTCACCTTCACCACCGGCGTGCTCAGCCACGACCCGATCCGTACCGGCGCCTCGGCGGCACTGGTCAACGGCGCTCTGGACAGCTTCGTCAAAGCCGCCGCCATCGAATTGCCGCGTGGCCTGCGCATCAACTCGATCAGCCCGACCGTGCTACTGGAAGCCATGGGCAGCTATGCCGCGTACTTCCGTGGCTACAAGCCGGTTCCGGCAGCCGATGTGGCATTGGCCTACGCGAAAAGTGTCGAAGGCCTGCAAACCGGTCAGACCTTTCACGTGGGCTAAACCCTTGTGATCAACGGTCAGCCTGCGTAACGTGGCGGCACTTGTCTGGAGAGCCGAAGATGCGTGTTGCCCGTTCGTTGATCGTTGTTGCCCTGCTGCCGTTGTTCGCCGCCTGCCAATTTCTCGATGGCCCGCGTGAAAGCGCGTCCCACGTCGGGCAATCCCGAATGCAGGGGCAGTTGACGGCAGCCGACGGCAAACTGGTGTTCCAGCCGTGTGGCGAACAGCGTCAGTACGTGGTCAACGACATCGGCGGCACCAGCGTGCTGCAAGAGGCTGCGACCCTCGCCGATCAGCAGGGCAAGCTGTTTGCCGATGTGCGCGGCAAGCTCGTCGGTGACCGCCTCGACCTCGGCCAGTTGTATCGCGTCGAGCGTTCCGGCACCGCGTGCGATGACCCGAATTTCAAACTGTTGATCCTGCGTGCCGCCGGCCACGGTCCCGAATGGAACGTCAAAGTCAGCGGCAAGGGCATGGTCATCGACCGCGAAGGCCAGCCGGCACTGGCCGTGCCGTATGTCGAGGAGCAACTGGGCGACGGCCGCTTCAACCTGAGCAGCGAAGCCAACAACCAGCGCATCGAGTTGTGGGTCGCGCCGCAGCGCTGCGTCGACAGCAGCACCGGCAGCGTGCAGCACATGAGCGCCGAGCTGCGCATCGACGGCAAGGTCGAGCGTGGTTGCGGGTATTTCGGCGGATCGCGCAACGACTGAGCGTTTTAGCCTCACCGGATCCGGCCTTTGCGGCTTATAATCGCGGCCTTCAAACGCCTTGGCGCAGTTGTGCGCCCCGCGAATCCGGATCCTCACCATGTTACGAATCACCGAACTCAAGCTGCCAATCGACCATCCCGAAGAAGACCTGCGTGCCGCCATCGTGCAGCGCCTGGGCATCGCCAGCGATGACTTGCTCGATTTCACCTTGTTCAAGCGCAGCTACGACGCGCGCAAAAAGTCCTCCGAACTGTGCTTCATCTACACCATCGACCTCACCGTACGCGACGAGGCCAAGGTGCTGGGCAAGTTCGCCGACGACCGTAACGTCAACGTGGCGCCGGATGTCAGCTACAAATTCGTCGGTCAGGCGCCGAGCGACCTGAGCCAGCGCCCGATCGTGGTCGGTTTCGGCCCGTGCGGGATTTTCGCCGGCCTGCTGCTGGCGCAGATGGGCTTCAAGCCGATCATCCTCGAGCGCGGCACCGAAGTCCGTCAGCGCACCAAGGACACCTGGGGCCTGTGGCGTAAAAGCGTGCTCAACCCCGAGTCCAACGTGCAGTTCGGCGAAGGCGGCGCGGGCACGTTCTCCGACGGCAAGCTGTACAGCCAGATCAAGGATCCGAAGTTCCTTGGCCGCAAAGTCCTGCACGAATTCGTCAAGGCCGGCGCGCCGGAAGAAATCCTCTACGTCAGCAAACCGCACATCGGTACGTTCCGGCTGACTGGCATGGTCGAGACCATGCGTGAAGAGATCCGCGCCCTGGGCGGCGAAGTACGCTTCCAGGAACGCGTCACCGACGTGCTGATCGAAGACGGCCAACTGGTCGGCGTCGAGCTGGCGAGCGGCGAAACCCTGCATTCGAAACACGTGGTTCTGGCCCTCGGCCACAGTGCCCGCGACACCTTCCGCATGCTCCACAGCCGTGGCGTGTTCATGGAAGCCAAGCCGTTCTCGGTGGGCTTCCGCATCGAACACCCGCAGTCGCTGATCGACCGTGCGCGGCTGGGCAAATATGCCGGCCACCCGAAACTCGGTGCCGCTGACTACAAACTGGTGCACCACGCCAAGAACGGTCGTTCGGTCTACAGCTTCTGCATGTGCCCGGGCGGCACCGTGGTGGCGGCGACTTCCGAGCCGAATCGCGTGGTCACCAACGGCATGAGCCAGTACTCGCGTAACGAGCGCAACGCCAACTCCGGGATCGTCGTCGGCATCACCCCGGAAGTCGATTACCCGGGCGGCCCGCTGGCCGGTATCGAGTTGCAGGAGCGCCTGGAATCCCACGCGTTCATCCTCGGCGGCAGCGACTACAAGGCCCCGGCACAACTGGTCGGCGACTTCATCAACGGCACCCCGTCCACCGAACTGGGCGAAGTCGAGCCGTCGTACAAACCGGGCGTGGCCCTGGGCGATCTGGCCCTGGCGCTGCCGGACTTTGCCATCGAAGCGATTCGTGAAGCGTTGCCGGCGTTCGAGAAGCAGATTCGCGGTTACTCGCTGCACGATGCGGTGTTGACCGGGATCGAAACCCGCACCTCGTCGCCGCTGCGCATCACGCGTAACGAATCGCTGCAGAGCATGAACGTCAAAGGTCTGTTCCCCGCGGGTGAAGGCGCGGGTTATGCCGGTGGGATTCTGTCGGCGGGGGTCGACGGGATTCGGATTGCCGAGGCCGTGGCGCGCGACATTCTCGGTCTGGAAGCCTGATACATCTGTCTTGAAGTAACACCAACCTCCTGTGGGAGCGGGCTTGCTCGCGAAGGCGCTGTGTCAGTCGACGACAATGTTGACTGACACAGCGCCTTCGCGAGCAAGCCCGCTCCCACATTGGTTTCCGAGTCTGGCTTTAGATATTTGCGCGCAGCACTGTGGTTGGCAGCGGCTCACCCCGTTCGGCACTCGCCGCCACCGCTGCAATCAACCCCTCCAGCTCATACCCCTGCGCCTTCAGCCAGGCCTGATCGTAATAGGTGTCGGCATAACGCTCGCCGCCATCGCACAGAATCGCCACGATCGACCCCGACTCCCCCGCCGCTTTCATCTGCTGCGCCGCCATCAGCGCGCCGATCAGATTGGTGCCGCTCGACCCGCCGACATGCCGTCCCAGACGCTGCGCCAGATAATGCATGGCCGCCAGCGACAAGGCGTCCGGCACCTTGACCATCGCATCTATGACCTTCGGCAGGAACGACGCCTCGACCCGTGGCCGACCGATGCCTTCAATTCGTGAACCGCAGTCCAGACGCAGACTGGCGTCGCCAGTCTGGTAATAATCGAAGAACACCGACCGCTCGGCGTCGGCGCACAACACGCGGGTGCAATGCTGGCGATAACGCACGTAACGACCCAGGGTCGCGGTGGTGCCGCCGGTGCCGGGGCTGGAAATCAGCCAGCTCGGTTCCGGGTGTTTCTCGAAACGCATCTGCTGGAAGATCGATTCGGCGATGTTGTTGTTCGCCCGCCAGTCGGTGGCCCGCTCGGCGTAGGTGAACTGGTCGATGAAATGGCCGCCATGCTCGCGGGCCAGACGTTCGGATTCGGCGTAAATCTGCGTCGGATCTTTCACCAGATGGCTCTGGCCACCGTAGAAAGCGATCTGCGCGATCTTCTCTTTCGAGGTGGTCGCCGGCATCACCGCAATGAACGGCAAACCGAGCATGCGCGCGAAATACGCTTCGGAAATCGCCGTCGAACCGCTGGACGCCTCGATCACCGGCGCGCCGGGTTTGAGCCAGCCGTTACACAACGCATACAGGAACAACGACCGCGCCAGGCGATGCTTGAGGCTGCCGGTGGGATGGCTCGACTCGTCCTTGAAATACAACTCGATGCCTGCAAACCCCGGCAGCGGCAAGGGGATCAGATGGGTGTCGGCGCTGCGCTGGAAGTCCGCTTCGATGATGCGGATGGCTTCGCGGGCCCACTGGCGGTTGTCGCTCATGGTCATGCTCTCGTTGAGTCGGGCAGGAGTAGCCTTGTCACAGGCTCAGTCCCCCAGCATAGGAAAAAACCGGCAAGGCTCACAGATACAGCTGAGGCTCAATTCATCCACCAACTGCCAGGTTCTGGGCAAATGGGTATCAGGCTTTTGCAGTAATTGCGCAGAAACCTATCCCCCCGTTCTTTGAACTGAAGCGGCCTGCTCGCCCCCCTGCCTGACAAATAGCGAACAATCCGCACTTAATCAAAGATCCGTCCTACAGCCAGCATTTGTCCGCTTCGTTAACGTCGCACAGCCCTTTCGAAGGGTTGTCGATGGATGAACGAAAGGACGCTCAGTGGCTCGCAACAAGGACATTCCTCGGGTCCCCAACCCACCGGCGGGCGACGGCCATCACGTCACCTGGCGCTACATGACGGCCACTGAACTGGCCGAGCGCGAAGCCCGACAAAATGCATACGACGCCATGCTGGCGCGGCAGGAGGCTTTCGAGCGCAGTCGAGAGGTTGCGGCGAAAAAGCCTGATCCCGTACGCGCCGGGTGCGTGTTCGCCAAGTCCTGCAAGTTGCCGGACGCGATCATCGATTACTCGAATCCTTCGGGGATGGTGCCGACCGACAGCCTGAAAGATTACGGAGATCTGGTCCTGCTCGGCGGCCGTGAAGCCGATGACAGCGGCGGCGTTCCACTCAAGAAAATCAGCGGCACTGCCATCCCGGCAGGCCTGGGCACCTTCGCCCTTGCGGGTGAGGCGTTCAAGGCATTGCCCGCCATCGCTTCCGCCGCCGTTGTGACCCCTTTGGTCGGGCTGGTGGCGTTGCTCATGCCATCGAACCTGGGCGACAGCGCCCTCTACACCGAAGACCAGTTGCTCGCCCTCAGACAGGCTCGAACCCGCGTGCGCCTACATGTCGAACAACAGGCCGACGGCAGCCTCAAGGGTTATGGTTTCTACACCGGCAAGAATCGCGACTGGGAAATGGTCGATGTCGCGCAGTTCACCGCACGTGATAACCGCTTTGTCGCAGACCTCGGCGAAGGCATCGAACTGATCTGGACGCCGGCGGTGGATGGCTCGGACGTTCTCGGTATTCCGGCACTGGAGGCCGCACCACAGGCCCCGCACATCTGGGTGTATCCGCCGACGAATGCGGCGGACGGGATTCTGGTGAACCCGGTTTATCCGCCGGAGTATCGGGATTTCATTCTGGTGTTTCCGGCGGATTCGGGGGTAAAACCGTTATACGTTGTACTGAGTACAGAACGCAAAGGCTTGGCACCTGCTGGTCATAGCTACCATAAACCGCCGACTACGGAGCAAATCACCGCATTTCCAGACTTGAAAAAAGTTAAAGACAAAAATCCGGTTCAGGGTGGAGGTGGACTTCGTAAGCGCTGGACAGATGCCAAAGGAAAGAAAATTTACGAATGGGATTCAAGGCATGGGGAGTTAGAAATGTATCGAAGCGATGGAGCACACCTGGGAGCCTTCGATCCCCAAACAGGTGAACGACGCGAAGGCCCTTTAAAAGAAAGAAGCATTAAAAAAAGGTATCTGTGAGGAAGAAATGGGACTGGAACTAAGACTTGAGTGGTACGACACGACAACCCTGCAATTTCAGGGCGAGGAGACGTCAAAAGATCTGGGAGATGATGAATCAGTATTAAATGCCTTAGGTATTCCAGTGGATGGCAACATCAACAATGGCAGCTTCAACGTCGTCGAAAATTGGGTTGCTACCATTCAGCCGTACTTTCAACATCGCATCGCTCTGAATACTAACGACTATCAAATTTCGTTTGACTACAGTTGATATCGATAAACAGGTTGTTTGACCTCAATGCGCTACCTTTCGATCACCGGTTTTTTTCCCGATGTAGTTCAGGACGACTCTTTGCAGTTCGAGCTGGAGATCACGAGCAGCGAGATGAATGAAAAAATCGCCCTGCTCATAGAGTCCAAGCCTCTTGGTGAGGTTGAACCCGGCGAGTTGCTGTTGAATCAAGATCAGATACCCGCGCTAGAGAACCTTCTGAATGTCAGATTCCCGAAGGGTCTGGAATATTTCATGGGCACCTGTGCCCAGCATTGAGCGAGCGAATTGAAACAAACAAAAAACCCCGATAGTCACCTGATCGGGGTTTTTCTTTACCGCTCGTTGCCGCTTAGTGCGAAACGCGGCTGGTGCCACCGACGGTGGAGATGCGCACGCGCTCACCAACACGGAACACTTCGTTTTCCTGAACCTGTTGCACGTAGGCGCGCATGCTACCGTCGTCTTCGCGCACGGTGATTTCCACGCCCTGGGTGCGGGTCAGGCCTTCTTCGGTGGCCGAACCGATCAGGCCGCCGGCTACGGCGCCGATGACCGCCGCGACGATGCTGCCTTTGCCGCCACCGATGGCGCTGCCGCCTACACCGCCGACCACTGCGCCTGCAGCGCCGCCGATCGGGGTCTTGGTGCCTTCGATTTTCACCGGACGCAGGGATTCGATGGTGCCCATGCGAATCGTCTGCACACGACGCGCTTCGTCACGGGAGTAGGAGTCACCGGTCAGGCTCGACTGGCAGCCGGTCAGCAACATCGCCATCGTGGAAAAGGAAGCAACCAGCAGAACAGACTTACGCATAGCATCAACTCCAAAAGAACATGTGTTCATTAAACCCCGCTGCTTGACGCCTGTCACGACGCAGCCCGGATAAACTTGATTTTATTCAGGCCCGGTACAGGCACCTGCAAACTCACCCAACAGTAGCGCCAAATCGCTCAATCCGCCCTGCCGACCCAAGGATTTTCATGGATTACCTGATCATTTTCGTCACCACCGTCGCCGGTCTGTACTTCCATTGGTGGCTGTACGTGCGGATCAAACGCTGGATGGATCGTGATCTGGCCCTGTCGCTGGCGGGCAAGGATGAAGACAAACGCGCCTTCATGCTGGAACGACTGGCCGATGCCCGCGTGCAGAAGATCAAGCGTCGGGACCTGCCGAAGTGGCTTGAGGCCGCTGCGGCAGGCTATCCCGCTCGGTAGACTGCTCAGGGCGCCAGACGTTCAAGAATCCAGTTGGCGCCCTGCTGACGGTAGTTCAGGCGATCGTGCAGACGACTTGGACGGCCCTGCCAGAACTCGATGCGCTCCGGCAGCAGGCGGTAACCGCCCCAATGTTCCGGGCAGTCGGGCTGGGTGTCGCTGAAGCGCTGTTCAGTCGCCTTGAGCAGGTCTTCCAGCTCGCCGCGCCCGTTGATCACCCGACTCTGCGGTGAGGCCCAGGCTCCGAGCCGGCTGCCCAGTGGTCGCACCTGATAATACGCGTCGGACTCTTGCGGCGTGACCTTGACCACCCGCCCTTCGATGCGTACCTGGCGTTCCAGGGTTGGCCAGAAAAACGTCATGGCCGCGAAAGGATTCGCCGCCAGATGCTGGCCCTTGGCGCTGTCGTAGTTGGTGAAAAAGGTGAAGCCCTGCGCGTCCAGCCCCTTGAGCAGCAGAATGCGGCAATGCGGCCGCCCGTCCGAATCCACCGTGGCCAAGGTCATGGCGTTGGCTTCCACTGGCGCCTGTTCGGTTTTCACCGCGTCGGCAAACCATTGGTGGAACAGCGCAAACGGTTCGCCCGGGGCTTGCGCCTCGGTCAGTCCGTCCCGGGTGTAATCACGACGCATATCTGCCAGAGCCTGGGTCATGGCGCATTCCTTTTCGTTAGCGGATCACTGCTTGGAAGTATCACTTGCAGCAACTTTCTTGTCAGTCGCTGCGGCTTTGGCCGGGGCGGTTTTCTTGGCAGGGGTTTTTGCCGGTGCCTTGGTCGCAGCTTTTTTCGCAGGCGCCTTGGCGGCGGCTTTCTTCGCTGGAGCCTTTTTGCTCGCTGGTACGGCGGCCTTCGAAGCAGCTGGCGCCGGGGTTACCGGTTTGACTGCAGGCTTGACGTCCTGAGCCGCAATCATCGTGGTCGGTGCCGGCGCCGGCATGTTGTATTTGCTCAGCAGGGCCACCATGGTGTTCTGCGGGGTCACCAGCAGTTCGACGCGACGGTTCAGGGCACGGCCTTCGGCGCTGTCGTTGGCCGCACGCGGGGCATCGCCGCCCATGCCGCGCAGCATCAGGCGATCACGCTGCAAGCCGCTCAGGCGGAAGATCGCCGCCACGGACTGGGCGCGCTCCTGGCTGAGTTTGACGTTGGCCGGCGCGGCACCGGTGTTGTCGCTGTGACCAAGCACCAGAACTGCGGTTTTCGGGTCGGCTTCGAGGATTTTCGCGACATTGGTGAACGGACTGAGGGTCACCGGCAGCAGCATCGCTGGACGTTTCGGGTTGAACGAGCCTTCAACCGGCGCGATCACCACCAGCACGTTGTCACGACGCTCGAGTTGCAGATTGCTGTCCTTGATCGCTGCACGCAGTCGTGGCTCGTAGTCATCCAGCCAGGCCTGGGTAACTTTCGGATCAGGCATCGGCACCACTTTGGCAGTCGATTGATCCTTGCCGCCGAACGGCCACCACCACTTGGTGCCGGTGTCGGCATCGGCCTTGGCCACTGCCGCCGGTTTGACTTCGGGTTTCACCTCGGCTTTGGCCGCCGCATCATCGGAACCGCCGAACGGCCAGTACCAGTGGCTGCTGCTTTCAGTCTTGGCCACCGGTGCGGTCGCGGCAGGTTTGAGCGGCGCCGGGGCTGCGACAGAAGCCGGAACCGGGGCCGGCTCTTTGGCCGCCACTTTGTCGGAGGAACCGAACGGCCACCAGTTGCCGCCATCCGCATCGTTTTTAGGAGTCTGTGCGCAACCGGTGATCGCAACACACAGGGCCAGGGCGAGAGTTTTTTTGGATGACATTGAAAATCCACAAAGTGAAGTAATGAAAAATCAGAGCTCTTTTGCCCGGATAAACTGACGCTTTGAATCGAAAAACCGGATCTGGTTCCAACCCTGGAACCTCATGTAAAGCTTTACAGACAAGTGGCAAGTACCCGCGCCAGTTGCTGCGCGCGCGGATCCATCAAGACGTACGGCCCAAGGGTATTTGTCACAAAACCGAACGCGACATCGTGCTCGGGATCAGCAAAACCCACTGAACCGCCCGCCCCCGGATGACCAAACGCCCGCGGGCCGAGGCCGTAGGTGGCGTTCGCCATGTCCGGTTGATCGAGCATGCAGCCCAGACCGAAGCGGGTGCGGGTCAGCAGGGTCTTGTCCTCGCCGTAGCTGTGTTCGCGGGTCAGCTCTTCGAGCATTTCGCTTTCAAGCAGGCTGCCGTCGAGCAAACCGGCGTAGAAACCGGCCAGGCTGCGCGCGTTGCCATGACCATTGGCGGCCGGCTGCTGCATGCGCCGCCATTCCGGTTTGTTGGTGCTGGTGAGCACCGACGGCGGATTGGTGAAGGCGCGAGTGGTCATGGCGGTCGGTTCGCGCATGGTCACTTGCAACAGGCGCTGGGCCGCGGCATCGCCGACGTTGCCCTTGCCCCGTGCAATATGCGCCACGCGGTGGAACTCTTCGTCAGGCAGGCCGACGTGGAAATCCAGCCCCAGCGGCTTGGCGACGCGGGCGACAATCGACTCGCCCGGCCCGCGACCGTCAGCGCGACGCAGCAACTCCCCGACCAGCCAGCCATAGGTGATGGCGGCATAGCCGTGGCCGGTGCCCGGCGTCCACCACGGCGCTTCGGCCGCAAGGGCGTCGACCATGGTCTGCCATTCGTAGAGGGCGGCAGGCGCCAGCAACTCGCGCAGGGCCGGCAGACCGGCCTGATGGCAGAGCAGTTGGCGCAGGGTGACGGATTCTTTACCGGCGGCAGCGAATTCCGGCCAGTAGCGGGCAACCGGTGCATCCAGTTGCAGTTTGCCTTCGGCCACCAGTTGCAGCGCCGTGACCGCGGTGAAGGTCTTGGTGCAGGAAAACAGGTTGGCGATGGTGTCGCTGTGCCAGGCTTCGGTACCATCCTTGTCGGCCGTACCGGACCAGAGGTCGAGGACGGTTTCTCCGCCGACCTTGATGCACAGGGCTGCGCCGCGTTCCTGGGGATCGTCGAACAGTGCCGCGAAAGCCTCGCGCACCGCTTCGAATTGAAGCTCGTAATGTCCCTGAATCTGCACCCGCAACTCCCCCGCGAAAACGCTCTACAAAGTGGCCCGCATTGTTCCAGCCCTTGAGGGATTTGGGAACAGCTGCGGGCCGGACGGTTGAATGCTGTAGTGAGGCGGCTGACGCCTTCGCGAGCAGGCTCGCTCCCACACTGGATCGATGGTGTTCACAAATCCGATGTGGGAGCGAGCCTGCTCGCGAAGAACGATGACGCGGTCTAAACCTTAATGACCATTGCCCGAGTGCCCACCGGCATGCCCGCCCCCCGGGCCTTTGCCGGCTTCAGCCTTGCGCCCGCCTTCGGCTTCATGACCGGCGGCGGCCGCTTTCTCAGCCTCCTTGCCCAACTGATCGATCGCCTGCAAATTGCTCTTGCGCACCGCCTCGACAAAGCCCTGATACGGCAGATCGGTAATCCCCACCAGGCCGAAGTGCCCGTTCTCGCCATCGAGCAGACGCCCGGTCACCGGTTGATCCAGATACTGGAACCAGTGCACGCCGACAATCGACGGTTCACTCAGCGCCTGTTTGAGGAAATTGGCGTACGCCGGGCCACGATCTTCTTCCCGCGCCAGTTGCGTCACGCCACCCCAGAACGGGCCACGATCACTGGAGCCGAAGTTGAATTCGGTGATCAGTACCGGTTTGTCGAGGGCACGCAGAGCGGCGAAGTCATAGCCGTCCTGCGGTTTCAGCGTGTACATGTTGAAACTCAACACGTCGCAATACTGCGCGCAGGACGCCACGGCTTCCGGAGTGCTGGTGGCGAAACGGCCACCGAGCAGCAACTGATTCGGCGCGTGCCACTTCAGCGAATCGGAGATGGTTTTGAAGTAAGTGTCGGCGAACACTTTCTGGAAGTATTTGAAGTCGTTTTCGATTTCCGGGTGCTCCGGATTCGGCATCGGTGGCACGAAACCCGGGTCTTCCATCAACTCCCACGCCGGCAGATCAATGCCCCACGCTTTCGACAGCCCCGCCTGATTGCGGTACTTGTCGCGCAGTTGCTTGAGGAATGCGCGCTTGGCCGGCACGTCGGTGGTCATTTTCAATGTGCCGTAGGCCAGGGCGTAGCGCGACTGCGGATCGTCGCCCGGACCGGCCCAGGCCAGCTCGTTGTCGGCGTAGTAACCGATCAGCCACGGATCATCACGATGATCGCGGGCAGCAATGGCCACGGCACGCTCGGTGGCCATGGCGAAACGCGGGTCGAACGGGTCAGGCATGCCGCCCCACCAGTCGCTGCCGGTGCTGATGCTGGTGTAGTCGCCAACGATCGACAGCGGCAAGGTGTACGGCACCCGTTCGGCGTCGGCAAGCGAGTCGGCACTCCAGTTGCCGACGGTGTTGAAACCCCAGGCCTGCAGGCGATCGAGGGTGTGCGTGGCCCACTTCTGCTGATCGACCGTGGCCTTGCACGGCGCAGCGACGGGTTGATCTGCAGCCTTTTCAGCAGTCGTCGCTACGGCGTCTGTTTTCGCCGCTGCGGCGACACCGGCCTTCGCCTCGTTTGACTTTGGCACAGGCTCGGCAGCTTTTACTGCGGTTTCTTCAACCGCACCAGCCTTGGCCGCTTCAGCAATTCCGGCCTTGGTATCGCTGTCCGGTTTGCAGGGCTCGCCGTAAACCCGCTCCAGGTTGGCGCCATAGAAGTCGTACCAGCGCCCGTTGCCATAGCCACGGCCCTGATCGGCACCGTTGCCGCCACGGTTATCGCCTTCGCCGAAATGGCTGGCGAGCGGCTCGTCGGCCTTGGGCAGGGATTCGAACATCCACTCGCGCCCGGCCACGTAAGTCTGGTTGACCTGCGGGCTGACGGTGTTGACCCCCAGCGAATAGAACGGATGCCCTTCAGGGGTCACCAGATACCAGCGACCGTCACGCTTTTCGGTGCGGAAAAAGCCGCTGGCCTTGAACGCCGGGCCTTTATTCCAGCCACCGAACTTGTCCAGCGAGGACTTTTCGCGCTCGGCCAGCCAGGTTTTCAGCTGTTGCTGTTCCTTGGCGGCGGCGGATTTCAGTTGTTCGTCGTTGCTGATTTTTTCCGGCCATTTGCTGCGGGTCGATTGACCGTAGGCGTCCACCAGATTGCCGTAGACAGCCTGGGTCACGGCATCGCCGTCCTGCACGCCGAAACGTTCGAGCAGCAGGCTCTGCGCGGCTTTCGGCTGATCCATCCACAAGCTCACCGACACCACCTGGCTGCGATCGAGTTCACCGCTGCTGCTGGCCAGCAGAATCCGCTGACCGTCGACGGTCATCGGCATCGGCGGCCCGGCCTTAATGCCCTGGCTCAGCGGCGAGGTCGCCACCAGCGGCACCAAAAGGGTTTGCGCCGGGCCGGCCGGCAGGTCGACGCGACTGGTCAGGGTCTGGCCGTTGTTGCTCTGGATTTGCACATAGACCGTCACGGCCCAGTTCATTGCGCTTTGCAGACGCAGGCTCATCATGCCCGACTGCGACCAGTCCCAGGCGCCGGTTTGCGGGGTCAGGCGCAGGGTCGGACGAGCCACCGGGTTGAACGTCACCCGGCGCAGCACTTCACCTTCCGGGGTTTGCTCGGCGTTGGCTTGTGGCAGGTCAGTGTTTTCGGTGACGACTTTCACCACGTCGGCAGGACGGACGAAGTTGAACAGGGTCTGCTGACCCGCAGGCGCCGCCAGTAACGGGGCAGCGAAAATCAAGGCGAATACGGCAGGCAACGAACGGCGAATCATAAGAACGGAGTTCTCCCTAACGACCAACTAAGGCCAATGGAAAAGCATGGCAGAGAGATAGACAGCGCGGCGGGCAAAACTGCCCACCGTTGTCTCAGGATATTTCACGACGGAATGGCGGTAACGCATTGAGGATCGCCTTGCCGTAGCGCTGGGTGACCAGGCGCCGATCGAGCAAGGTGATGGTGCCGCGGTCTTCTTCGGTACGCAGCAGACGCCCGCAGGCTTGGACCAGCTTCAACGAGGCGTCAGGCACCGAGATTTCCATGAACGGATTGCCGCCACGGGCCTCGATCCACTCCGACAGCGCCGCCTCGACCGGGTCGTCCGGCACCGAGAACGGGATCTTGGCGATCACCACGTGCTCGCAGTACGCCCCCGGCAAGTCCACCCCTTCGGCGAAACTGGCAAGACCGAACAGCACGCTGGAATCGCCGCCATCGACCCGCGCCTTGTGCTTGTTCAGGGTTTCCTGTTTCGACAGGTTGCCTTGAATGAACACTTGCTTGCGCCAGTCGCGGTCGAGGCCATCGAACACGTCCTGCATCTGTTTGCGCGAGGAGAACAGCACCAGCGTGCCGCGCGAGCCTTCGACCAGATCCGGCAACTCGCGGATGATCGCCGCGGTGTGAGCCGCGGCGTCGCGTGGGTCGGCCTTCAGATCCGGCACCCGCAGCACACCGGCGTCGGCGTGATGGAACGGGCTCGGCACCACGGCGGTGACGGCTTTTTTCGGCAGACCGGCGCGCATGCGGAAACGGTCGAAAGTGCCCAGCGCGGTCAGCGTTGCCGACGTCACCAAGCAGCCGTAGGCCACGTTCCAAAGGCTGCGGCGCAGGGTTTCGGCGGCAAGAATCGGGCTGGCGTTGACCTCAATGTCGAACAGCGAACCGCTTTCGGCCAGCGTCAGCCAGCGCGCCATCGGCGGGCTGTCTTCCGGGTCTTCGGCGGTGAACGCGGTCCACAACTCCCAGTTGCCCGACGCCCGCGACAACAGGCTGCCGAACAGCGGATACCACTCCTCGGCCTGATTGCTGGCGATGCCGATGTTGACCTCGCCGTCCATGCCTTCCTTGAGCAGGTCGGTCAGGCGGGTGAACAGATCGTTGAGCCGCGAATAACCCTTTTTCAGCTCGATGCCCATTTCGCGCATGTGCTCGGGAATCACCCCGCCGACGAAACGATGGCGTGGTCGTTCGCGACCTTCGACGTCTTCGCCGGGTTTGAAATCGGCAATCTGCTCGCACGCGGTGAACATGAACTGCTGCTGGGTCTTGATCTCGCGCGCCAGCTCGGGCACTTGCTCGATCAGCTTGCCGAGATCGCCCGGCAGCGGATGCTGGGCCAACAGTTTGGTGAGGTTCTTCGCGGTGGTTTCCAGCCAGTCGGCGGTGGAACGCAGACGCGTGTAGTGGGCGAAGTGGCCGATGGCCTTGTCCGGCAGGTGGTGACCCTCGTCGAATACGTAAATGGTGTCGCGCGGGTCGGGCAGCACCGCGCCGCCGCCCAAAGCGAGGTCAGCCAGCACCATGTCGTGGTTGGTGACGATCACGTCGACCTTGCCCATGCCTTCGCGCGCCTTGTAGAAAGCGCATTGGCCGAAGTTCGGGCAGTGGCGATTGGTGCACTGGCTGTGATCGGTGGTCAGGCGCGCCCAGTCGGCGTCTTCCAGCGCGTTGGGCCAGCTGTCGCGGTCGCCGTCCCATTTATTGCCGGCGAGCTTCTCGATCATGCTGGTGAACAGCTTCTGACTGGCCTCGTCGACCTCGATCTTGAAACCTTCCTCTTCGAACAGCTGGGCGGTGGCAGTTTGCGCGTGGCCTTCCTGCAGCAGCATGTCGAGCTTGGACAGGCACATGTAGCGGCCACGGCCCTTGGCCAGCGCGAAGCTGAAGTTCAGCCCGCTGTTGCGCATCAGGTCGGGCAAGTCCTTGTAGACGATCTGCTCTTGCAGAGCCACGGTCGCGGTGGCGATCACCAGGCGCTTGCCGGCCAGTTTCGCCGTGGGGATTGCCGCCAGGCTGTAGGCCACGGTCTTGCCGGTACCGGTGCCGGCTTCCACCGCGACAATCGCGGGGTCGCCACTGCGCCGGCCTTCGTCGTCGGTGTCGATATCCCCGAGGACTTTGGCGATTTCAGCGATCATCAGGCGCTGGCCGTAACGCGGCTTGAGGCTCTTGGCTTCAAGAAAACGCGAATAGGCGCCCTGGATCGTGGTTTTGAGTTCAGTGCTGATCATTGATTGTCGGGCGCTAAAAACGCTGGATAAATTTTCAGTGGTTTCGGATGGCGGCTATCATACCCCGCTAATTAATCCTGCGCAGAACGGAGTGCCCCAATGACACCTTTTAGCCTCGTTTATCCGCTGCATGTCCTGTCCGCCCTGGTCTGGGTCGGCGGCATGTTTTTCGCCTGGATGGTCCTGCGCCCGGCGGCGGTAAAGGCTCTCGACGGCCCTGGCCGCCTGACCTTGTGGGTGGAAGTGTTTCAAGGTTTTTTCCGCTGGGTCTGGGTCGCGGTGATTCTGCTGCCGATCAGCGGCGTCGGCATGTTGCACTTGCAGCAGGTCGGATTCGAGACCGCGCCGAAGTACGTACAGGTGATGATCGGGCTGTATGTGGTAATGACGGCGCTGTTTATCCGGATTCAGGGCTTGATGCTGCCGGAATTGCGTAAAGCAGTGGAAGCCAAGGACTGGCCGGCGGGTGCGGCGGTATTGGGGCGGATTCGCCGAGTGGTGGGGATCAACCTGATTGTCGGGTTGGTGCTGGTGGCGATTGCGGCGGCGCGGCCGATGTTCTGACCCGCTGACGGCAAGCACTAAAAGCACTATTTGAGGTGAGGGGATTTAACCCCTCACCTCAATTGCGAACAGTGCTGTTATTCAGAGACGCTGTACGGTCACAGCCCCCGCCGCACCCACCGGCCCAGGCTGACCATCCGCCCCGGCCTTGCCGTTCTTGCCGCCATCGGCGCGATACACCAGGCAGCCCTTGGACTGGCCGCCCTTGCCCGCCTTACCGCCAACACCCGCTGGACCACCGGCGCCGCCCGCAACGTTGACCTTGATCAGCTCGGCCGGGAACTCACGCGGTACTTCGAGACGCACCAGCGCCCCAGGTGCACCCGGCTGGCCGTCACTACCATTGCTGCCGTCAAAACCATGACCGGCCGCGCCCCAGGTGCAGCCCGGATCTTCGCCGTTGCCGCCATCCAGGCCGACGAAACCCGGTGCGCCGGTGCCGCCACGGGCATCGACAAACAGTTTTGGCGCGTTCAGTGCCTTGAACTGCAAATTCAGATTACGCCCGGCACGGGCGGCTTTTTCATAGGTGCCCGGCGCGCCGCGTGCGGTGATCAGGCTGCCTTCGGACAGTTCGGCACGAATGACTTTCATGTCCAGCGCCTGTTCACTCGGGACGATCGCGATGCGCGCTTCATGGCCCAGACGCAATTCACCGACGGTCAGCTCGGTCACATTGGCAGGAATCAGCAAGGTGCCGTAGTCCGCCACGTCCAGGCGTTCCAGCTGCAAGGTGCTGGCGGTGTTGGGCAAACGCATCAGGGAGTTGGTTTCGACGCTGACCACCTGGGCGCAGGCCAGAGGACTGATGAGTGCAGCGAGCAGGCAAAGTTTACGCATGGGAAGAAGCCTCCGGAGCGGCCGGGGCCGGGATGGTTTGCAGGTGAAAAACGCCGAACAGCAGGATGCGCAGACGGTCGCGCCACGGGTTGGGACGCCCTTTGAGGCGCGAGAAAAGCAACTCCAGCACATGCAGCGCCAGCAGCGAGGCACCGGCCAGATTGACCAGCGCATGCAGCGGATGCACAAACGGCAGCAGCAGATTGACCACCACCACGCACCAGAACAGCAGGGTCAGCAAACGCCCCAGCCCCCAGAAAACCTTCATACGCTCCCCCGTGTCGGAATTATTCTTTGGGCGCACAGTAACGGCTTACGCGGGGGATAAGCCAGAGGGGCAAAAGAAAAAACATTTGTCAGTCGTCGGATCGCTGCCGGTTCGACGACGATCGTCGACCGGCAGCTCTAGCCTGCGGACTACAGACAAGTCCTAGCGATTGATATGCAACTCCACCCGACGGTTTTTTGCCCGTCCCTCGTCCGTTGCGTTATCAGCCACCGGCTCGCTCTCGCCGCGCCCTTCACTGGTCAGTTTGTCCGGCGCCAGGCCCTGACTCAGCAGGTACGCCGCCACGCTGCTGGCGCGTCGTTCCGACAGTGCCTGGTTGTAGGCGTCCGAACCTTTGCTGTCGGTATGGCCGATAACCTTGATGCTGACCACGTCGGCGTTGCGCAATTTGTCCATCAGCGTATCGAGCTGGGCCTTGGCGGCAGGGGTCAGGTCCGACTTGTCGAAATCGAACAACACATTGCCGGCATCGCTGAGGGTGATGACTTCCGATTGCGGCGCAGGTTCGGGAGCTTTTGCAGTGACCGGATATTGCGGCAGCGGACAGCCGCGATGATCGACCGGGGTATTGGCCGGGGTGTCAGGGCAACGGTCGCGGCGGTCGAACACGCCATCGCCGTCTTCATCGCCATCCTGGGCATAACAGATCAGCCCGCCAGTCAGAATCCCCAACGCCGCACCGCCACCGGCCCAGCCGCCACTTTCAATGGCGCCAAGACCGCCACCGACCAGCCCGCCGATCAGGCTGCAGATCGGCCACGTACGTTGATTGAGAGGGGCATCGCCATCGCTATGAGTGGCGCAACCGGTGAGCAGGCTGCCCAGCAGCACCGGCAAGACGGACCTTGAGAAAACAGTCATTGTGAAAGCTCCTGTGTCACCGGCCCATACCGGTTACACAGGAGTAAAGACCCGCATCCGCGACTGCACAAGCCGCAGATGCGAGAGGGGCTAGCGGACGATTTTGATTTCGGTACGACGGTTCTGTGCGCGACCGTCTGCGGTTTTGTTATCCGCCACTGGCTGGCTTTCACCCATGCCCGAGACCGAAACGAAGCTGGCACGCGGCACACCCTGCTGGATCAGGTATTCCACCACCGAGTGCGCACGGCGATCCGACAGTTTCTTGTTGTAGGCATCGCTGCCGACGCTGTCGGTGTGGCCGGTCACGGTCAGTTGCGCCGTGGACGACTCTTGTTTCAGGCGCGTGGCGACTTTATCCAGCACCTGTTTGTCGGAGCCGGTCAGGGTGGCTTTGTCGAACTGGAAGTGCACATCGCGAATGACGATAGTTTCTTCCTTGACCACAACCGCCTCTTCTACCACTGGCGCAGGGGCAGGTGGTGGGCAGCCGTCAGCATCGACCTGCACGCCTTTAGGCGTGTGCGGGCACTTGTCGCGACTGTCCGGCACACCATCTCCGTCTTCGTCGCCATCACCGTGCACCCAGCAATAGGCCGCTGCCGTACCACCGACAATCAGCGCGCCGTAGCCGGCCCACGACGAACTTTCCGTCGCGCCGAGACCGGCACCGACTACACCACCGACCGCCGCACAGGTCGGCCAGTCGGTTTTCTGCAAACCTGCGCAACCAGTCAACACACTGGTTAGCAGAATCAAAGGTAATGCTGTCCGAACTATGCTCATCTGGTTTTCTCCTGAGGGATCGGCTTAGAACCGATTCACGGAGTAAAGACCGGAGTTTTAATCTCCGCCAGCAATAGGCCACTGGCATTTGGGACCGTGTTCACAGGGATTCGGCACTTTTGCCGCCCGCGGCAAATCGGGGTCTAGGCCGGATCCGTCTGGCGCGCTAGTCTTGGCGATCTGATTGAGGAGCTTCGATGAACGTCGCCATTTCTTCGCGCACGCCGCAACAGGCGCTGGCTGCTTTACTGGATCGCTATGCCCCGGCGCGTTTACTGCTGATCGGCGCCAGCGAATTTCCGGCGCTCGCCGCTTTCAAGCAGGCACATCCGGACACCTGCGTGGCCCACGCCGCACCCGGTGCATTGCCCGCCGAACTGGCGGCGCGGCGCTTCGACCTGGCGCTGGTGGTCGATTGCCTGGAGCACCTGCCCAAGCGTGACGGCTTGAATCTGCTGGGCGGGATTCGCAACCTCAACGCCAGTCGCATTGCAGTGCTGGCGGATCTGCCGGCCAGCGGCTGGCAGGAAACCGATTTCTACTCGCTGGCGCTGCAGGCCAGTGAACGCTTCCAGCGTGACGATCAGGTACTGACCCTGTTCACCTATGATCTGCTTGACTACAAACAAGTCCCCGACTGGCTCAACTCGCGATTCTGGGCCAATCCGGAAAACTTCGGCAAATACTGGTGGTAATGCAATGAGTACAGCCATTTGCCCGTGCGGCAGCGGCAACCTGCTGGAGGCCTGCTGCGGCCACTATCACGAAGGCCACCCGGCGCCTTGCGCCGAAGCGCTGATGCGTTCGCGCTACAGCGCCTACGTGCTGGGGCTGATCGATTATCTGGTGGCCACCACCCTGCCCGCCCAGCAGGCCGGTCTGGATCGCCAGTCGATCAGCGCCTGGAGCGCGCAGAGCACCTGGCTGGGCCTTGAGGTCGAAAGCTCGGAAGTGTTCGGCGGCCAACCCGAGCATGCCTTCGTCACCTTTACCGCGCGCTGGCACGACAGCCAGGGCGAACACAGCCACCGCGAGCGCTCCTCGTTCGTGCAGAACGCCGGGCGCTGGTACTTCATCGACCCGACCGTGCAGTTGAAGCTGGGGCGCAATGACGCGTGCCCGTGTGCCAGCGGGCAGAAGTTCAAGAAGTGCTGTGCGGGGTATTTCGGCGCATAAAGGGAAGTGCCGACTAGACTGGGCACAAAGGGAGTTTTTTCGATGCTCGGTCACTGTCGCACACTGCATGGCTTGTTATTGATGCTGATCCTGAACCTCGGCGGTTGCGCCTCATGGTTCAGCGACGACAGCGTCGACCCCGCCGTGCACCTGGTAAAAGTCGAGGTGGTGCGGGCCAAGCTGCTCGAACAGAAATTCATCCTGCACTTTCGCATCGACAACCCCAACGACAGCGACCTGACCGTGCGCGGCATGGAATATCGCATTCATCTGGCAGACCTGTTGCTGGCCGAAGGCGAGCATGAACACTGGATCACGGTAGGGCCGAAAAGCAGCGCGTTCTATCGGATACCGATTCGCACCAACCTGTGGCCGCGGGTCAAGGACGTGGTGAAAATGCTGAAAAGTCAGCACCAGCAGGTGCCCTATCGATTGCAGGGCGAGATGGAAACCGGTTTATTCATCGCCCACTACGTGCACCTGGAGCGCAATGGCGTGATAATCCCCGCCGATTTAATTCCGGAGCACAACCGATGACTCAGCAACCTCATGTCCATGGCCCTGACTGCAACCACGATCATGACCATCATCACGATCACGACCATGGCCATGTCCACGGCCCGAACTGCGGCCACGCCCACCAGGAACCGGTGCGCAACGCCCTGAAAGACGTCGGCCGCAACGACCCTTGCCCATGCGGCAACGGCAAGAAATTCAAGAAGTGCCACGGCGCTTGATGCTTCAGGTGAAGATATTCTTCGCCTGACACATTGCCTTCGCGAGCAAGCCCGCTCCCACAGTTGACCGCGTTCCCGCTGACTGAACGCAGTCGACTGTGGGAGCGGGCTTGCTCGCGAATGGGCCGGTACATTCACCCCCAAAATGTTCAGACAGCCGCCAGAATCTGCGCAGCGCTGACCACCGTCGCATACTCCCCCTGCAAATTCCCCAGCGACATCCCGTGCACTTCTTCGGCTGAACGCGGTGTGCCGAAATAATCGGCCTTGTCGAAGGTGAAACACGCATCCTCCGCCACCCACGCCTCAAACCCCAGATTGCCCGCCGTGCGCGCTGTGGATTCCACCGAGTTGTTGGTCGCTACACCAACAATGATCAATTGCCCGATCCCCGCCTCATGCAGCTGCGCTTCCAGCCCCGTGGCACAAAACGCATCCGGTACCTGTTTCTGGATCAGCCATTCACCGTCCTGCGGCATGAATCGCTGCTGAAATTCCACCCCTGACTGCCCGGGCCAGAACACCGAATCCGGTTCACGCGACAGATGCTGCACATGAATCACCGGCCGCCCGCTACTGCGCCACGCCCTCAGTAAATCGAGCATGCGTTCTTCGGCCTGTGGATTATTCCGCCTACCCAGTCGCGGCTGTAGAATGCCTTGTTGCTGGTCGATGATGATCAGTGCAGCGTTGGCCTTCAGCTCCATGGCGTCTTCTCACGAGAGTCATTTGATTCCCGCACTTCATCACCCACCCCTGCAAATAAGCAAGCCATCAGACAATCATCGATCAATGGCAAGAAATAACCACTCGCCCCGCTTGCGCGGCCATCTCCTGCTCACTAACGTAGCGGCTTTATTGCGCCCCCAGCCTCTACACCCCCGCAGGAGCTTTGCCATGGCCTCGCCAGCCCTTACACATTTTCTTCCCCGGTTCGGCGTTGCCGCAGCAGTGACCGGTGTCTTGAGCCTGTCCGGTTGCCAGACCTGGAACGCGCAGGACACCCTCCCGCCTACCTCCGGCGTGCAACCGCTCAAGGGCCTGGCGCAGAACGTTTCGGTGCGACGCAATGCCATGGGCATGCCGTTGATCGAAAGCAACAGCTTCCACGACGCACTGTTCACCCTCGGTTACGTGCACGCCAGCGACCGCATCAACCAGATGGTCACCCTGCGCCTGCTGGCCCAGGGGCGTCTGGCGGAAATGTCCGGCGCCTCGATGCTCGACGCCGACCGCTACATGCGCGCGGTCAACCTGAAGAAAAGCGCCGACGAGCTGTACAAGGCCTCGTCGCCACGCCTCAAGCGTTTCTTCGAAGTCTATGCGCGGGGCGTCAACGCCTACCTGTTCCGCTACGCCGACAAACTGCCGGGCGATCTCGCCGCCAGTGGCTACAAGCCGGAATACTGGAAACCGGAAGATTCGGCACTGATGTTCGCGTTGCTGAACTTCAGCCAGTCGGCCAACCTGCCGGAAGAGATTGCCTCGCTGGTGCTGGCGCAAACCGTGAGCAGCGACAAACTCGCCTGGCTGACCCCGTCCGCACCGGATGAAAACCTGCCACTGGCCGAGGCTGACAAGCTGCAAGGCCTCAAGCTCAACGGGCAGATTCCCGGCCTGACGGAGCTGAGCAACGCCAGCCAACAACTGGCGGCGGTGAATCTGCTCGGCGCCAGCACCTCGAACAACTGGGCCATCGCCCCGCAACGCAGCCGCAGCGGCAAAAGCATTCTCGCCAGTGACAGCCACGGCCCACTGGCGGCACCGTCGCTGTGGACCTTCGTGCAGATCCGCGCGCCGAAGTATCAGGCTGCCGGTGTCACCGTTGCCGGTTTGCCGATGGTCCTCGGTGGCTTCAACGGCAAAGTCGCGTGGAGCGCCACCAGCGTGCTCGGCGACAATCAGGACCTGTTCCTGGAAAAAATCCGCCGTCAGGGCAACAGCCTGACCTATGAGGTCAATGGCAAATGGCAGCCGCTGGGCGTGCGCAACGAAACCTATTTCGTCAAAGGCCAGCGACCAATTCGCGAAGCGGTGTACGAAACCCGCCACGGCGCGCTGCTCAACAGTGCTCAGGCCATACAGGGCAACGGTTTTGGCCTGGCCCTGCAAACCCCGAGCTTCACCGACGACAAATCACTGGACGCATTTTTTGACCTGACCCGCGCGCAGAACGTTGAACGCGCGTCAGACGCCAGTCGCGAGATCCGCGCCATCGCCCTGAACATGGTATTCGCCGACGCCAGCAACATCGGCTGGCAGGTCACCGGGCGTTTCCCCAACCGTCGCGAAGGCGAAGGTTTGCTGCCATCGCCGGGGTGGGAAGGTCGTTACGACTGGGACGGTTACGCCGACCCGATGTTGCACCCGTACGATCAGGACCCGACCCAGGGCTGGCTCGGCACCGCCAACCAGCGGGTCATTCCTCACGGCTACGGCATGCAGTTGTCCAACTCGTGGGCGGCGCCGGAGCGCGGTGAGCGCTTGGCGGAACTGGCCAACAGCGGCAAACAGGACGGTCGCAGCGTGATCGCCATGCAGTACGACCAGACCACCACCTTCGCTGCCAAGCTGAAGAAAATGTTTGAAGCGCCGGGCATGAAGCAGCCGCTGAAACAGGCGATCGACGCCCTGCCGGAAGCCGATCGCAGCAAGGCGCGCGAGGCCTTCACCCGGTTGATGGCGTTCGACGGCAAGCTCAACCCGACCTCGGCGGATGCGGCGATCTATGAACTGTTCCTGCAAGAAAGCATGAAGCAGATCTTCCTCGATGAGCTCGGCCCGGAGTCGAGCCCGGCGTGGAAAGCCTTTGTTGCCAATGGCGACTTGTCCTACGCGGCGCAGGCCGATCACCTGCTCGGGCGCGAAGACAGCCCGTTCTGGGATGACTTGCGTACACCGCAGAAAGAAGACAAAGCCGTGATTCTGGCGCGCAGTCTGGCCGCCGCGATCAACGCTGGCGACAGTCAGTTGGGTGGCGATCGCAAGGCCTGGCAGTGGGGCAAACTGCACAGCTACACGTGGAAAAACGCCAACGACCAGACCGTTCGTGGCCCGCTGGCAGCCGGTGGCGATCACACCACGCTCAATACCGCGGCGTTTGCCTGGGGCAAGGACTTCAACACCACGCGGGCGCCGTCGATGCGTTTCATCGTCGATTTCAGCCAGGCTGAGCCGCTGATGGGGCAGAACGGCACCGGCCAGTCCGGCAACCCGGCCAGCCCGAACTACCTCAACGGCATCGACGCTTGGCTCAAGGGTCAGTACATCGGCTTGCCGATGCAGCCGCAGAACTTTGACCGGGTGTATGGCAAGACGCGTTTGACCCTGACCCCCGGCAAATAAACGCAGTTCCCTTGTGGGAGCGAGCCTGCTCGCGAAGACGGAGACACAGTCAGAATAGATGTGTCAGTTAAACCGCTTTCGCGAGCAGGCTCGCTCCCACATTGGTTTTGTAGCGACTCTAAAATAATCGATAGAACTTCCGGACTCGCGCCAACCTCATAGCTAACAAGCCCCCCATTCTGGTAACGACATGGACCTTGTTATCGCCCGCCCCGAAGGTTTGTATTGCCCTGCCGGGGATTTCTACATTGATCCGTGGCGCCCGGTCGAGCGCTCGGTGATCACCCATGCCCACGGCGATCACGCCCGTAACGGCAATCAGCACTACCTTGCCAGCAGCGCCAGCGAAGGGATTTTGCGTGCGCGTCTGGGTCAGGACATCAACCTGCAAACCCTCGCCTACGGTCAGAGGCTGACCCATCACGGCGTGACCTTGAGTTTCCATCCCGCCGGGCATGTGCTCGGTTCGGCCCAGGTGCGTCTGGAATACGGCGGCGAAGTCTGGGTCGCATCGGGAGATTACAAGATCGAACCCGACGGCACCTGTGCGCCGTTCGAACCCGTGCGCTGCCACACCTTCATCACCGAATCGACTTTCGGCCTGCCGATCTACCGCTGGCAACCACAGGCGCAGGTGTTCAGCGAGATCAACCAGTGGTGGCAGGCGAACATCGCGGCGGGCAAGGCCAGCGTGCTGTTCTGTTATTCGTTCGGCAAGGCTCAGCGGATTCTGCACGGCATCGACGCCAGCCTCGGCCCGATCCTCAGTCACGGCGCCGTCGAGCCGTTGAACCGGGTCTACCGCGAGGCCGGCGTGTACCTGCCGCCGACGATCTACGCCGGCGACATCAAAAAATCCGACCCGATCATGCGTCAGGCGCTGGTCATCGCCCCGCCCTCGGCCGGTGGCAGCACCTGGATGCGCCGGTTCGGTGACTACAGCGACGCCTTCGCCAGCGGCTGGATGCGCCTGCGCGGCACTCGCCGGCGGCGTGGCGTGGACCGTGGTTTCGTGCTGTCGGATCACGCCGACTGGCCCGGCCTGCTCTGGGCCATCGAACAGACCGGCGCCGAACGGGTGATGGTCACCCACGGCTCGATCGGCGTGCTGGTCCGGCATCTGCGCGAACAAGGCCTGGACGCGCAGGGTTTCAACACCGAATACGGCGACGACGAAGAGGAGAACATTGGCGCCGAGCCGGTTATCGCCGAGGTGCAAGCATGAAAGCCTTCGCCGAGCTGTACGCCGAACTCGACGCCACCACGTCGAGCAACGCCAAACTGGCAGCGATGCAAACCTACTTCGCTCAAGCAGCACCGCAGGACGCGGCGTGGGCGGTGTACTTTCTGTCTGGTGGACGTCCGCGGCAACTGGTGCCGGTGCGCATCCTGCGCGAACTGGCGGTGGAAGTCTCGGGACTGCAACCGTGGCTGTTCGAGGAAAGCTATCAATCCGTTGGCGATCTGGCGGAAACCATTTCCCTGGTGCTGCCGGAAAATTCGCACAGCTCCGAGGCCGGTCTTGCCGAATGGATTGAAGACAAGCTGCTGCCGCTGCGCGGTGAAACCCCGGAGTACCTCGCCCGCCACCTGCCAGCGCTGTGGGCGCAACTGGATCGGCCGAGCCTGATGCTGTGCATCAAGCTGATCACCGGCAGTTTCCGCGTCGGCGTGTCGAAATTGCTGGTCACCCGCGCATTGGCGTCGATGGCCGGCCTCGACAGCAAACGCGTGGCGCAGCGGTTGGTGGGGTACACCGACCTGTCAAACCGGCCGAACGCGGCCAGCTACCTGAAACTGATCGCGCCGGAATCCGCCGATGAACATGCGCAACGTGGCGGCCAACCCTACCCGTTCTTCCTTGCGCATGGCTTGTCACAACCGGTGGAGGAGTTTGAAGCGCTGCTAGGGCCGGCGAGCAACTGGCAAGTGGAATGGAAGTGGGATGGCATCCGCGCGCAGGTGGTCAAGCGCGAGGGTCGGCTGTGGGTCTGGTCGCGGGGTGAAGAACTGGTGACCGAGCGTTTCCCCGAGTTCGACACACTGGTCCACGCGTTACCCGACGGCACGGTAATCGACGGCGAAATCGTGGTCTGGAAAAGCACCCATCCGAGCACCGAAGACGCCTTCGATCCGCAATCGAGCGCACCGCCGGCGGTGCAACCGTTCGCGCTGCTGCAGCAGCGCATCGGGCGCAAAACCCTCGACAAGAAAATCCTTGAAGAAGTGCCGGTGGTGGTGCTCGCCTACGATTTGCTGGAGTGGCAGGGCGAAGACTGGCGCAACCGTCCGCAGGCCGAACGACGCGCACAACTGGAGCAGGTCATCGCTCACGGTAACAACCCGGTGTTACTGGCCTCGCCGATTCTCACTGGCAGTGACTGGTTCGACCTCGCCCAGCAGCGCGAAGCCTCACGGCGCCTCGGTGTCGAGGGCATGATGCTCAAGGCCCGCGACGCCCTGTATGGCGTAGGCCGGACCAAGGACATGGGCGTGTGGTGGAAGTGGAAGGTCGACCCATTCAGCGTCGATGCGGTGTTGATTTATGCCCAGCGCGGACATGGCCGGCGCGCCAGTCTGTACAGCGATTACACCTTCGCCGTGTGGGACGGCCCGCCCGAGTCCAGCCAACGAGCGCTGGTGCCGTTCGCCAAGGCCTATTCGGGGCTGACCGACGAGGAAATGCGCCAGGTCGACAGCATCGTGCGCAAGACCACCGTGGCAAAGTTCGGCCCGGTCAGCAGCGTCAAGCCGAGTCTGGTGTTCGAACTGGGTTTCGAAGGCATCGCCCTGTCGCGGCGACACAAGAGCGGCATCGCCGTGCGTTTTCCAAGGATGCTGCGCTGGCGGCAGGACAAGACGGTGGATGAGGCCGACAGCCTGGCGACGCTGCAGGATTTGCTGGCCTGACCCGGTTTCCGGGGACACCGATCACATTTAACTGGATGAACGCCCTGTGGCGAGGGAGCTTGCTCCCGCTCGACTGCGCAGCAGTCGCAAAACGATGGTCTATTTGAAAAATCCAGGGGAGTGCTTCGCCCTCCAGCGGGAGCAAGCTCCCTCGCCACAACGGCTCATCCCAGCACCTAAAAATGCGTGCATCGACCCAAGTTGGTGCAGCCTTCAACAGCCGCCCATTCCCGTGCACCAATCCCTCTCCCTCCTCCCTCCCCCAACCTTTTAAAACACTTGTTCGGGACTCTGGTTCGGAAATTGCTACTTTCTATAGGTCGTACGCGTTCCAGTAACAATAATTCTGCGCCACAAGCGCTCATATTGGTTCTTAGGGATTGAATAATGAAAAAAGCATTGCTGACCCTTTCTGCACTGGCGTTGTGCATGGCTGCCGGCTCCGCGCTGGCGAAGGAATACAAAGAGCTGCGTTTTGGCGTTGATCCTTCCTACGCACCGTTCGAGTCGAAAGCGGCCGACGGCAGCCTGGTGGGCTTCGACATCGACCTGGGCAACGCGATCTGCGCCGAGCTGAAGGTCAAGTGCAAATGGGTTGAAAGCGACTTCGACGGCATGATTCCGGGCCTCAACGCCAACAAATTCGACGGTGTGATCTCGTCGATGACCGTGACCCCGGCCCGTGAAAAGGCGATCGACTTCTCCAGCGAGCTGTTCTCCGGCCCGACTTCCTACGTGTTCAAGAAGGGTTCCGGCCTGAGCGATGACGTCGCGTCCCTCAAGGGCAAGTCCGTCGGTTACGAGCAAGGCACCATCCAGGAAGCCTACGCCAAGGCCGTACTGGAGAAGGCCGGGGTGAAAATCCAGGCGTACGCCAACCAGGATCAGGTCTACGCCGACCTGAAAAACGGCCGTCTCGATGCCTCGATCCAGGACATGCTGCAAGCCGAACTGGGCTTTTTGAAGTCGCCTGATGGCGCCAACTACGAAGTCAGCAAGCCGGTCGACAGTGAATTGCTGCCAGCCAAAACCGCTGTCGGTATTAAGAAAGGTAACAAAGAGCTGAAGGCACTTTTAGATAAAGGTATCAAAGCGTTACACGATGACGGCAAATACGCCGAGATTCAAAAGAAACACTTTGGCGATCTGAATCTGTACAGCGGTAAATAATGCCCTGGCGCCCATCACTCGATGGGCGCCTTTTCCATCCGCTCAGGTTGCTGATTTATGTTCGAAAACCTCTTACAAAATCTGGGGCTCTCCGCCTTCAGCCTCAAGGGCTTCGGTCCGTTGCTGTTGGAAGGCACCTGGATGACCATCAAATTGTCCGCGTTATCGCTGCTGGTGGCCGTGTTGCTCGGTCTCTTGGGCGCCAGTGCCAAACTGTCGAAATCCAAACTGCTGCGCCTGCCTGCCCAGCTTTACACCACGCTGATTCGCGGGGTGCCGGATCTGGTGCTGATGCTGCTGATTTTCTACAGCCTGCAGACCTGGCTGACCGCCCTGACCGACGTCATGGAGTGGGACTACATCGAGATCGACTCTTTCACCGCCGGGGTGATCACTCTGGGCTTCATCTATGGCGCGTATTTCACCGAAACCTTCCGTGGGGCAATCCTCGCCGTACCACGCGGTCAGGTCGAAGCGGCCACCGCTTATGGCCTCAAGCGCGGCCAGCGTTTTCGCTTCGTGGTGTTCCCGCAAATGATGCGCTTCGCCCTGCCGGGCATCGGCAACAACTGGATGGTGATGCTCAAGGCCACCGCGCTGGTGTCGATCATCGGCTTGGCCGATCTGGTCAAAGCCGCGCAGGACGCCGGTAAAAGCACCTATCAACTGTTCTACTTCCTGGTACTCGCCGCCTTGATCTATCTGCTGATCACCAGTGCATCCAACGTCATCCTGCGCTGGCTTGAGCGTCGCTACGCCGCCGGTGCCCGGGAGGCCGTACGATGATCGAACTCCTGCAGGAATACTGGAAACCCTTCCTTTATACCGACGGTACCAACATCACCGGTCTGGCGATGACCCTGTGGCTGCTCAGCGCCTCGATCTTCATTGGCTTTCTGGTGTCGATCCCGTTGTCGATCGCCCGTGTGTCTTCGCATTTCTATGTGCGCTGGCCGGTGCAGTTCTACACCTACCTGTTCCGTGGCACGCCGCTCTACATCCAGTTGCTGATCTGCTACACCGGGATCTACAGCCTGGCCGCCGTGCGCGCGCAGCCGTTGCTCGACAGTTTCTTTCGCGATGCGATGAACTGCACGATCCTCGCGTTCGCCCTGAACACCTGCGCCTACACCACGGAGATTTTCGCCGGGGCGATCCGCAGCATGAACCATGGCGAAGTCGAAGCGGCCAAGGCCTACGGCCTGACCGGCTGGAAGCTGTACGCCTACGTGATCATGCCCTCGGCGCTGCGTCGCTCGTTGCCGTATTACAGCAACGAAGTGATCCTGATGCTGCACTCGACCACCGTGGCCTTCACCGCGACCATCCCCGACATCCTGAAAGTTGCGCGGGACGCCAACTCGGCGACCTACCTGACCTTCCAGTCGTTCGGCATCGCCGCGCTGATCTACCTGACCATCACCTTCGCGCTGGTCGGCCTGTTCCGCCTCGCCGAACGCCGATGGCTGGCATTCCTCGGGCCGACCCACTAGGAAAACCTGTAATGCGACACCAGATCCATGACCTGTTGGCCCCGGTGCCGGGGACCGCACGACAGATCCACAGCTTCCACTTCGGCCCGGAGCAGGCCCAAGGCAAGATCTACATCCAGTCCTCGCTGCATGCCGACGAAATGCCCGGCATGCTCGTGGCCTGGCACCTCAAGCAGCGACTGGCGGAGCTGGAAGCCGCCGGGCGCCTGCGCAGCCAGATTGTGCTGGTGCCGGTGGCCAACCCGGTCGGCCTCGAACAAGTGCTGATGGACGTGCCGCTGGGCCGGTACGAGATGGAGAGCGGGCAGAATTTCAATCGCTGGTTCGTCGACCTCAGCGAAGAAATCGGCAACGACATCGAGGGCAAACTGGGCGACGACCCGCAGCGTAACCTTGAGCTGATCCGCGCCAGCCTGCGCAACGCCCTCGCCCGTCAAACGCCCGGCACACAACTGCAATCCCAGCGCCTGACCTTGCAACGGCTAGCGTGCGATGCCGACATGGTGCTGGATCTGCACTGCGATTTCGAATCCGTGGTTCATCTCTACACCACGCCCGAAGCGTGGCCGCAGGTCGAGCCGCTGGCGCGTTACATCGAAGCTCAGGCCAGTCTGCTGGCCACCGATTCCGGCGGCCAGTCATTCGACGAATGCTTCACCCTGTTGTGGTGGCAACTGCAGGAGCGCTTTGGCGAACACTTCGAGATTCCGCTGGGCAGCTTTTCGGTGACCGTGGAATTGCGCGGCCAGGGTGACGTCAATCACCCAATGGCCAGTCGTGACTGCCAGGCCTTGATCGATTACCTGATCCAGTTCGACGCGATCGTCGGCGAGACCAAGCCGCAGCCGCCCCTGCCGTTCCCCGCCACGCCGCTGGCCGGCGTCGAACCGGTGACCACGCCGGTGGGCGGCTTGCTGGTGTACACCGCCACGGCCGGGCAATACCTGCAAGCCGGGCAACAGATTGCCGAAATCATCGACCCGATCCACGACCGGGTCACCCCCATTCATTGCACTGCCGCCGGCCTGCTGTACGCCCGCTCGCTGCGGCGCATGGCTACTGCCGGCATGGTGATCGCCCACGTGGCGGGCGCCGAAGCCTATCGCAGCGGCTATCTACTTTCGCCTTGAGGATGTCTGTCCCATGTACAAATTGACTGTTGAAGGTCTGCACAAAAGCTATGGCGACCATCAGGTACTCAAAGGCGTTTCGCTCAAGGCCAAAACCGGCGACGTGATCAGCCTGATCGGCGCCAGCGGCTCGGGTAAAAGCACCTTTTTGCGCTGCATCAACTTCCTCGAACAACCCAACGACGGCGCCATGAGCCTCGATGGCCAAGCGATCCGCATGGTCACCGACCGCCACGGCATGCACGTCGCCGACCCGAATGAACTGCAACGCCTGCGCACGCGACTGGCCATGGTGTTCCAGCATTTCAACCTGTGGAGCCACATGACCGTGCTGGAAAACATCACCATGGCCCCGCGCCGGGTGCTGGGTTGCAGCAAGCAGGAAGCTGAAGACCGCGCCCGCCGCTACCTGGACAAGGTCGGCCTGCCGGCGCGTGTTGCCGATCAGTACCCGGCGTTTCTCTCTGGCGGCCAGCAACAGCGGGTGGCGATTGCCCGGGCGCTGGCGATGGAGCCGGAAGTGATGCTGTTCGACGAACCGACCTCGGCACTCGACCCGGAGCTGGTGGGTGAGGTGTTGCGGGTGATTCAGGGTCTGGCTGAAGAAGGTCGGACGATGATCATGGTGACCCATGAAATGAGCTTCGCCCGCAAAGTCTCCAGCCAGGTGTTGTTTTTGCATCAAGGGCTGGTGGAAGAAGAAGGCGCGCCGGAAGACGTGCTGGGCAATCCGCGCAGCGAACGGCTGAAGCAGTTCCTCAGCGGGAACCTCAAGTAACAGACGCAGATAATAACCTGTGGGAGCGGGCTTGCTCGCGAAAGCGGTGTGTCAGTCAAAACTGTTCTAACTGGCACACCGCTTTCGCGAGCAAGCCCGCTCCCACAATGGTGTAGGTAATCGCACAAAATTAAACTTGTCCCGCAACGGCGCGGTCACTGAAGGAACACTTTCAGAGCGCACGCCGCCGGTATGCCCACCTCCACCGACTTCGCAAAACTCTGGTTCAGCGCACGCAACTGGAAGCCGTTCGCCTTTCAAAAGCAGGTGTGGGCCGCCGTCAAACAAGGTCAGTCGGGGTTGCTCCATGCCAGCACCGGCGCCGGTAAAACCTATGCGGTGTGGTTCGCCGCGCTCAACCGCTTCGCCCGCATCAAACCCAGCGTTGCAGACAGCAAAAAACGCAAAACGCCAGCCGAACCACTGACCGTGCTGTGGATCACGCCGATGCGCGCTCTCGCGGCCGACACCGCGCGCGCCTTGCAAGCGCCGGTCAGCGATTTGCAGATTCCGTGGAGCATCGGTCTGCGCACCGGCGACACCAGCAGCGCCGAACGTGCGCGTCAGGGCCGGCGCCTGCCGACCACGCTGATCACCACCCCGGAAAGCCTGACCCTGCTGCTTGCCCGAGCCGACGCCAGGACTGCGTTGTCGAGCCTGCGGATGATCGTTGTCGATGAATGGCACGAACTGCTCGGCAACAAACGCGGCGTGCAGCTGCAACTGGCCCTCGCCCGTCTGCGCCATTGGCAACCCGAGCTGATCGTCTGGGGCGTTTCTGCCACCCTCGGTAATCAGGCCCACGCCGAACAGGTGCTGATCCCACAGGGCGGCGGGATCAGCGTGCAGGGCCAGAGCGAAAAATCACTCAAGGTCGACACCTTGATCCCTCCGGCCATCGAGCGGTTTCCGTGGGCCGGGCACATCGGTCTGAAGATGCTGCCGCAGGTTGTTGCCGAACTGGACGCCTGCGCCAGCAGCCTGGTCTTCACCAACACCCGCGCGCAGTCGGAAATCTGGTATCAGGCGTTGCTCGAAGCGCGGCCGGACTGGGCCGGGCTGATCGCGCTGCACCACAGTTCACTGTCCCGCGAGACCCGCGACTGGGTCGAGCAAGCGTTGAAGGACGGCAAGCTGAAAGCCGTGGTCTGCACCTCGAGCCTGGATCTGGGCGTGGACTTTTTACCGGTGGAACGGGTGCTGCAAATCGGCTCGGCCAAAGGCGTAGCGCGGCTGATGCAACGCGCCGGGCGCTCCGGTCACGCGCCGGGGCGCACCTCGCGAGTGACGCTGGTGCCGACCCACAGCCTGGAACTGATCGAAGCCGCCGCCGCAGGCGATGCCGTGGCGCAACGACTCATCGAACCGCGCCTGTCGCCGCACAAACCGCTGGATGTGCTGGTGCAGCATCTGGTCAGCATGGCGCTGGGCGGTGGCTTTATTCCCGAAGAGCTGTACGAAGAAGTGCGTGGTGCCTGGGCTTATCGTGATCTGACACGGGCAGATTGGGCCTGGGCGCTGGCTTTCGTACGTCATGGCGGGCTTTCTCTGACGGCCTATCCGGATTACCGCCGGGTCGAACCGGATGAACACGGCGTCTGGCGCGTGCCCGATGCGCGATTGGCGCGCCGTCATCGCATGAGCATCGGCACCATCGTCAGCGACGCGAGCATTAATCTGAAATTCTGGAGCAAGGGTGGCGGCGGCAAGCAGTTAGGCAGTGTCGAGGAAGGCTTTATCGCGCGGCTGAAACCGGGCGATGGCTTTCTGTTTGCTGGGCGCCTGCTGGAGTTGGTGCGCGTGGAAAACATGACCGCGTACGTCAAACGCAGCACCGCGAAAAAAGCCGCCGTGCCGCGCTGGAATGGCGGGCGGATGCCGCTTTCCAACGAACTGGCCGCCGCCGTGGTCAGCCGCTTCACGGCGGCAGCACGGGGCGAGTTCGTCGGCCCGGAAATGCAGGCGCTGCAACCGTTGCTGCAAACCCAGGCGCACTGGTCGGGTCTGCCCACCTCCAACAGTCTGTTGGCCGAAGCGCTGAAATCCCGTGAAGGCTGGCACCTTTTCCTTTATCCGTTTGCCGGGCGCCAGGTGCATCTGGGGCTCGCCAGCCTGTTGGCGTGGCGCGTCAGTCAGCGCCAGCCACTGACGTTCTCGATTGCGGTGAATGATTACGGGCTGGAGTTGCTCAGCGCCACGCCGGTCGATTGGTTCGAACAATTCGATACGGCGCTGCTCAGCCCCGAGCATCTGATGCGCGACGTGCTGGCCAGCCTCAATGCCGGGGAGTTGGCGTTGCGGCGTTTTCGCGAGATCGCGCGGATCGCCGGGCTGGTGTTCGCCGGTTATCCCGGCGCGCCAAAAAGTACCCGTCAGGTGCAGGCCTCCAGCGGATTGTTCTTCGAGGTGTTCAAGCAATACGACGCCGACAATCTGCTGCTGGCCCAGGCCGGGGAAGAAGTCCTGCGCGAAGAATTGGATATTCGTCGTCTGGAACAGACATTGGAGCGGATCAACCGGATGAAACTGGACATGCACCTGATCAAACGTCCTACACCGCTAGGCTTTCCGTTGCTGGTGGAGCGCATGCGCGAAAGCATGAGTTCGGAAAAACTCGCTGACCGCATCCGGCGCATGGTCGGCGATCTGGAGAAATCCGCCGACAAGGGTCACGCCTCATGAGTGCAGCGTATCCAGTGCGCCTGGCCGGTGAAGAACTCTGGCTGCTGCCGGAAAAGGCCCTGTATTGGCCGGCGCAGCAAGCACTGCTGATCGCCGATGTGCATTTCGGCAAGGCCGCGGCCTATCGCAGCCTCGGCCAGCCGGTGCCACAGGGCACCACGACGGCGAACATCGAAGTGCTCGACCGCTTGCTGGCCAGACTGCCCTGTCGGCAATTGATTTTCCTCGGTGACTTTCTGCACGGCCCCGGTTCGCATGCGGCGGGCACGCTGAATGCATTGGCCGAATGGCGTGCACGGCACGCGGATCTGCCGATGACGCTGATTCGCGGCAACCACGACAAACGTGCCGGGGATCCACCGACGGCGCTGAATATCCGCGTGGTTCCGGAACCGATGCTGCTCGGGCCGTTTGCCCTGCAACACGAACCCGACCCCCATCCCGAACGACACGTGCTGGCCGGGCATGTGCATCCGGTCTATCGGCTCAACGGCAAGGGGCGGCAGCGTTTGCGGCTGGCATGTTTTCGACTGGGTGAGCGATTGAGCCTGCTGCCGGCCTTTGGTGCCTTTACCGGTGGTTATCAGGTCGAGAAAGACGCTCAGTGCAGGATTTTCGTCATCGGCGACAACGAAATATGGCCCGTCAGTTGAGGTCTTGGGCAAACCTCAGCTGACTGGCCATTCATAGAGTAGCGACTCAGGCCACTGGCGCGGGTGGCGGCTCGTCCGGCAGCGTCGGCTCGCCGGGTTCGGTCGGTTGTTCGTTAGGGGTGTCGGGATCAGGCTGACCGGGAATGCCGCCTGCCATATGGAAAGCCGGGTGTGCCAACAATGACCAGGCCAAAACGCCAACCTGATTGGGCTCAAGCCTTGCCAGTTGGGCGGTGATATGCGGATCGATCTTCATGCAACCTCCTCGGCGAAGGCCCGCTTTGCCAGAAGCAAAAACGGGCAGTACACCCCATAGAGTGTCTGCCCGCCAAAGAATTCCCGCGAACTGCCGGATGGATCAGGTACGCGGCAGGGTCACGCCACGCTGGCCCTGATATTTGCCGCCGCGATCCTTGTACGAAACTTCGCATTGCTCGTCGGATTCGAGGAACAGCATCTGCGCCACGCCTTCGTTGGCGTAGATTTTCGCCGGCAGGTTGGTGGTGTTGGAGAATTCCAGGGTCACGTGGCCTTCCCACTCAGGCTCGAGCGGGGTGACGTTGACGATGATGCCGCAACGCGCGTAGGTGCTTTTGCCCAGGCAGATGGTCAATACATTGCGCGGAATGCGGAAGTATTCGACGGTGCTGGCCAAGGCGAAGGAGTTCGGCGGGATGATGCAGACGTCGCTGTGGATGTCGACAAAGCTGCCGGCGTCGAAGTTTTTCGGATCGACGATCGCCGAATTGATGTTGGTGAACACCTTGAAATGGTTGGTGCAGCGCACATCATAGCCGTAGCTCGACACACCGTAGGAGATCACACGGCTGTCGTCGCTGCCGCGCACCTGGCGCTCGACGAAAGGCTCGATCATGCCGTGTTCCTGCGCCATGCGGCGAATCCACTTGTCCGATTTGATGCTCATGGCGGGTGTCCTGAATAGCGAGGTGGAAAAAATCTGTCCGGCATCTTACCGGGCGCGCCGCCGGGTTCAAAGTCCGCGCTGCAATTCTCGCCGAACACCCTGGAAATACAGGCCCTGGCGACGAACCGTCACACCGTCGATCCCTAAAACAGAGAAACCTTCGCAAGAAACATTGGCACGTTCCGGAAAAAGGGTTAAGGTGGCGCCACTGTGTTGCTTGTGTCACTGAGAATCTCTACACGATATGTTGAATTTCGATCCAACCATCTACAAGAATTTTTCCTGCTCTTTGCACTCAGTCTCGGCCAGGGTTCTTCCTGAGTCGCAGTTATCTTTGTTCAAGGAGTTACACCATGTCTAATCGCCAAACCGGTACCGTTAAGTGGTTCAACGATGAAAAAGGCTTCGGCTTCATCACTCCACAATCCGGTGACGACCTGTTCGTTCACTTCAAAGCTATCCAATCCGACGGCTTCAAAAGCCTGAAAGAAGGCCAACAGGTTTCTTTCATCGCTACCCGCGGTCAGAAAGGCATGCAAGCTGAAGAAGTACAAGTTATCTAACTTGTAGCTTCTTTAGAAAAGAGCCCCGCCCTCAAAGCGGGGCTTTTTTGTGGGCGTGTGTTTTTTAACGGCCACAAAAAAGCAGCCCTCACGGCTGCTTTTTTTCGACTTGCTTTACCAGGCCACGCCAAACCCTGCGGTGTAGCGGGTTTTGTTCAAGTCCGCATCCTTGGTACCACTGATGATGTCGCGTTCAGCCTTGAGGTTGAGCGAGGCCCAGTCGGTGACCTTGTAGCGCAAGCCCATCTCGGCATCGAGCGCATAGTTGGCTACGTCAGACAGCGGCTTGCCCAGTTCGCCATTGGTGAAGAACTCGACTTTTTTGCCGATCAGGTAACGGTTGTAATCCCACTTCATGGCGACCGAATAGAAGTTGTCCTTGCCGCCATCGCTGTACTCGTAATCGGTGCGGTTGAGCAGCGAACCGAGCGAGAACGCGCCCAGCTCGTCGTCCCAGAACTGGTAACCCGGACCGGTACCGACCACACGCTGACGCGACAGCTCTTCAACGTAGTCGCGCTTGTAGTTCAGGCGCCCCTGCCAGAACCATTTGTCGGTGAGGAAGCGGTCAAGTGCGTATTCGGCGCGCCAGTTATTGGTGGTGACCTGCTCGTCCTGCACTTCGCGGTTGTATTCGCCCTCGGCGGTGTGCCGCCAGCGGCCATGACGCGCGGTGGTCTTGAAGTCGATGTCGTAATCGTCGGTGTCCTTTTCCGCCCGTTGATAATCCATCGCCAGGCCTATATTGCCTTTCCATACCAGATCCTCGACCACCGGTTTGGGTTTGAGAATCTGCTGAATGCTCGCCAGCTCGACGGTCTTCGGCGCCTCACCGTTGGCCAGGGTGACCTTGCCGTCATCGGCAGCGGTCAGCGACTTGGCTTTTTCACCGTTGTAGGCGTCCTGTTTGACCAGCAGTTCCTGATCGCTTTGCAGGGTCTTGACCTCTTTCCAGTCGATGCTGACCGCACCCGCATACTGGGTCTGAATCAGCAATTTGCCGCCATCGAAAACGGAGATCTTACCGCTCAGCTTGTCACCGTTCTTTAACCAGACGGTATCGGCAAGCAGCGGCGTGGAGGCACTGAAGACAGCAAGGCACAGCAGGGTTCTGGACAACATAAGCGGATCAAGGGCTCAAGTTTGCGAAAAAAGGTCGGCATTATCCGTAGGAATAAGACCCTGACAAGGACTGACCGAGCGATTTCCATTGAGTTCATTTCTCATCTGGCCAACGAGCGATTACGCTTGAGCCCATCGATACGACTATTGTTCAGGAACCGCGCAGGTGAAAGAGCCGAATCATCCCGAGGAAAGCGAAGCGCAAATCCGACGCACGGCGCTTTATTCCACCCTTGCCCAAGTGCCTGAGGGCAAGGTGGTCAGCTATGGTCAGTTAGCTGAACTCGCAGGGTTGGGGCGCGCCGCCCGCTGGGTCGGTCGGACCCTGAGCCAATTGCCCGGCGATACCAAACTGCCGTGGCACCGGGTATTGGGTGCCGGCGGTCGGATCAGCCTGCCGCCGGGCAGCCCTTCGGGGGACGAACAACGGGCACGATTGCGTTCTGAAGGCGTCACCGTCCTGAACAATCGTGTGGATATTCAGCGCCATGGCTGGCGTCCGGTAGAGCACAGCGGTTAGAGTGCGCGCTTTGTTTTCGCAATCTTGAGGCAGACTTCAGCCCATGCCCCGTAAAACCTGGCGCGCCGCGCTCGCCGCCTATGCCAGTCCCTCGACGCTCGTGCTGTTGTTGCTCGGTTTTGCTGCCGGCCTGCCGTACATGCTGGTGTTTTCGACGCTTTCCGTCTGGCTGCGTGAGGCCGGCGTTGCCCGTGAAACCATCGGCTACGCCAGCCTGATCGGTCTGGCGTACGCCTTCAAATGGGTCTGGTCACCGCTGCTCGACCAATGGCGCCTGCCTTTATTGGGCAAGCTGGGCCGCCGCCGTTCGTGGCTGGTGCTCTCGCAGACGCTGGTGATTCTGGGCCTGATCGGCATGGGCTTCTGTGATCCACAGAAACACCTGTCCTGGCTGATCGCCATTGCCGTTATCGTCGCTTTCGCTTCCGCCACCCAGGACATTGCGGTAGACGCCTATCGCCTGGAAATCGCCGACGACAGCCGCCAGGCCGCGCTGGCCGCCAGTTACATGTCCGGCTATCGCGTCGCCGCCCTGCTGGCCACCGCGGGCGCACTGTTCTTCGCCGAAGGCTTCGGCTCCACCGGCTTCAACTATCAACATTCGGCCTGGACCGGCACCTACGCGCTGTTCGGCGTGTTGATGGTGCCTGCCCTGCTGACTTCGCTGCTGATGCGCGAGCCGCCAGTGCCACTGCGCACGCAGCTGCAGGCCGGCCGCTACAGCTTCGCGCATCAACTGGCCTCGGTATTCGTACTGATCGTGTTGCTGGTGTCGGTTCCGGCGATGTTCACCCAGCTCTACAACACCGATTTCGCCAGCGTATTGTTCGGCCAGATGAGTCCGCTCGACCTGCTGCTCGAAGACCGCGCTTTCCTGCGCGCGATCCTCTATACCCTGCTCACCGGCCTGTGCCTGTCGACCATGGGCCGTCGCGGCCTGGCGCCGGTGCTGACCCCGGTCAACGACTTCATCCTGCGCTACCGCTGGCAGGCGTTGCTGCTGCTCGGACTGATCGCCACCTACCGGATGTCCGACACGGTGATGGGCGTAATGGCCAACGTGTTCTACATCGACCAGGGCTTCACCAAGGATCAGATCGCCAGCGTCAGCAAGATCTTTGGCCTGATCATGACCCTGGTCGGCGCCGGTATGGGCGGCCTGCTGATTGTGCGCTTCGGTATCCTGCCGATCCTGTTCATCGGTGGCGCGGCTTCGGCGGCAACCAATCTGCTGTTCGTGATGCTCGCCGACATGGGGCCGAACCTGAAGATGCTGGTGGTCACCATTTCCCTCGACAACTTCAGTTCAGGGCTTGCGACCTCGGCGTTCGTCGCCTACCTGTCGAGCCTGACCAACCTCAAGTTTTCGGCCACCCAGTACGCCCTGCTCAGTTCGATCATGCTGTTGCTGCCGCGGCTGATGGGCGGCTATTCCGGGGTAATGGTCGAGAAGTTCGGTTACCACAGCTTCTTCATGATCACCGCACTGCTCGGCGTGCCGACCCTCCTGTTGATCGCCCTGCACTGGTTCCAGGAAAATCGCCGTGCGGGCCCGACGCCAACGCCCGAGCCTGCACCGACCTCCGTCGTCGAAGAGTCGTAGGACATTTCAGCTGCGGCGGGAGGATTCCCGCCGTTGCGCCTCACCGCCGAGCGCAATCCTGTACGTCGGCAAATCTCGCCGGTACACTGCTCCGTCATTTCCAGTCATAGCAACCGACAACGGCCAACCATGCGCACCAGTCAATTTTTGCTCGCCACACAGAAAGAAACGCCTTCCGATGCGGTCGTCGTCAGCCACCAGCTGATGCTGCGCGCCGGCATGATTCGCAAACTCGCCTCGGGCCTGTACACCTGGCTGCCGATGGGCTTACGGGTAATGCGCAAGGTTGAAGCCATCGTTCGCGAAGAAATGAACGCTGCCGGTTCTCTCGAAGTGTTGATGCCGAGCACCCAACCGGCCGAGCTGTGGCAGGAATCGGGGCGCTGGGAAGAATACGGCCCTGAGCTGCTGCGCATCAAAGACCGCCACGGTCGCGACTTCTGCGCGGGCCCGACCCACGAAGAAGTGATCACCGATCTGATGCGCAACGAGTTGAGCAGCTACAAGCAGCTGCCGATCAACCTGTACCAGATCCAGACCAAATTCCGTGACGAAATCCGCCCACGCTTCGGCTTGATGCGCGGCCGTGAATTCATCATGAAGGACGCCTACTCGTTCCACGCCGATCAGGCTTCGCTGCAGGTCACCTACGACCGCATGCATCAGGCGTACTGCAACGTGTTCACCCGTCTGGGCCTGAAATTCCGTCCGGTTGAAGCCGACAACGGCTCGATCGGTGGCGCTGGCTCCCACGAGTTCCACGTACTGGCCGAGTCCGGCGAAGACGATATCGTCTTCAGCAACGGCTCCGACTACGCGGCGAACATCGAGAAAGCCGAAGCCGTGCCACGGGAAACCTCGCGTCCAGCGCCGGCCGAAGAGCTGCGCCTGGTCGACACTCCAGACACCAAGACCATTGCCGCGCTGGTGGAAAAATTCAATCTGCCGATTGAAAAGACCATCAAGACCCTGATCGTCCATGCCGAAGAGCCAGGCAAGCTGATTGCCCTGATCATCCGTGGCGACCACGAGCTGAACGAAATCAAGGCTGCCAACCAGCCAGGCGTGGCCAGCCCGCTGGTCATGGCTTCCGATGCCGAGCTGCGTGACGCCATTGGCGCCGGCGCCGGTTCCCTCGGCCCGCTGAACCTGCCGCTGCCGATCATCATCGACCGCTCGGTCGAACTGATGAGCGACTTCGGCATCGGTGCGAACATCGACGACAAGCACTACTTCGGCGTGAACTGGGAGCGCGATCTGCCGGTTCCAACCGTTGCCGACCTGCGTAACGTCGTGGCCGGTGACCCAAGCCCGGACGGCAAAGGCACCCTCGAAATCAAGCGCGGCATCGAAGTCGGGCACATCTTCCAGTTGGGCAACAAGTACAGCAAGGCGATGAAGTGCGAAGTGCTGGGCGAGAACGGCAAACCGGTTACCCTGGAAATGGGTTGCTACGGTATCGGCGTATCCCGCGTGGTCGCTGCCGCCATCGAGCAGAACAACGACGACAAAGGCATCATCTGGAGCGACACCCTGGCGCCGTTCCAGATCGCTCTGGTACCGCTGCGTTATGAAACCGAGCAGGTGCGCGAAGCCACTGACAAGCTGTATGCAGAACTGACTGCAGCCGGTTTCGAAGTGTTGCTGGACGATCGCGACAAGAAAACCAGCCCGGGCATCAAGTTCGCGGACATGGAGCTGATCGGCATTCCTCACCGGATCGTGGTCAGTGACCGCGGCCTCGCCGAAGGCAACCTGGAATACAAGAGCCGCACCGAAGCCGAAGCGCAAGCGCTGCCGGTTGCCGATGTGCTGTCCTTCCTTCAGGCCCGTATCCGCCGCTGAATCCAGATAGAGACCTCATGTTCAAGCGAAACACCTTGGGCCTCGGTGGTGCCGCCTTGTGCGGCGCCCTGCTGGTCAGCGGCTGTGCCAATCAGATGTCACAGCGCAGCGAGCACGAAGAGCGGGTCGAGCGCAAACTGCTCGATCACAGCCTGCAGATCGATGTCGGTGAGCCTAAGGTGCTCGAACTGCCGCAGCGTCGCGTGAAAATCAACGAACAGAAGACCTTCGAAGTCACCGAGTTTGAGGTCACCCGTCGTTACGACCGCTACACGCCTTATCAGCCCTGGCGCGAAATCTACGAGATTCCGCTGGGTGCAGTGGCCGTGGTCGCCGGTATCGGCGCCAATGTGGTCAACGTGTTCGCCCTGGGCAATCTGCCGGACAGCGTGACCAAGGACTGGCTGAACTACGGCATCGCCGGGGTCAACCCGTTCATGAACGTGCAGTCCCACGGTCGTGCGCAACAGAACCTGGCCGGTATCGATGAAGTCCAGCGCGACAAGCGCACGGAGTATTCGAGCCTGCCGTGGAGCGAGCGTCCGGTGCAGGTCAAGGCCGGCAAGCAGACCTTCGACATGACCACTGACCGCAACGGCGTGCTGCGCCTGAACCTGCTGGACAGTCCGTTCGCCGAAAATGACCTGAATCATATCGGCAAGCTGCAGATCAGCGTCGAAGACGGCAAGGATGACGTGCACAGCGACTCATCCCTGGCGATCAGCAGCCATTTGCGCAGCAAGTTGCTCGAAGCGCACGGGTTGATTTACGACGATCTGGAAGACGACGAAGTGAGCCAGTGGGTTCACCGGGTCAAACGTCTGTCGGAACTGGGTCTGGAAGAAGAAGCCAGCGAGCTGGAGCAAAGCCTGATCGAACTGACGCGCAACGATCCTGAGTTGCAGGCGGAATTTCTCAAGTCGCTGACCAAGGATGCGGGGCGTCTGGTCGCTGATCCTGGACCGAATTAAGCCTGAAAAGCTTCGCGAGCAAGCCCGCTCCCACATTTGATCGAGTTCCTTCAGATGGAATGCAATCAAATGTGGGAGCGGGCTTGCTCGCGAAAGCGGCATCAGCAACACCACAGGCATTAGCGCTCAAACAACTCCATCTGCTCAAACCCGCCGCGCAAATCCTCCAGCCTCACCCCTACCCCCAACAACCGCACCGGTTTCCCACCCCGGTTGAACGCCTGCGTCAGCATCAACTGATAACTGCCCAGATCGCGCCCTGCCCCGGCTTGCTCCAGTGTGGTCTGGGTAAAGTCATGGAACTTCACTTTGACGAACGGCTTGCCCGGGCGATAACTGCTGTCGATCCGCTCCATGCGGGTTTTCAGGGTTTCCAGCAGCTCCGGCAGCTTGTCGAGGCAACTGCGCAGATCCGGCAGATCGACGTCGTAGGTGTTTTCCACACTGATTGACTGACGGCGGCTGTCGTTGTGCACCAACCGGTCATCAATCCCACGGGCCAGACTCCAGAGTCGCTCACCGAAACTGCCGAATTCGCGCACCAGCGCCAACTTGTCCCACTCGCGCAGTTGCAGGCAATCGACGATGCCGAGCTTGCCCAGTTTGTCGGCAGTGACCTTGCCGACGCCGTGCAACTTGCTCACCGGCAAGCCACTGACGAAATCCTCGACCTGGTCCGGAGTAATCACGAACAACCCGTTGGGCTTCTTCCAGTCGCTGGCGATTTTGGCCAGAAACTTGTTCGGGGCCACGCCTGCAGACACGGTGATGTGCAACTGATTGGAGACCCGCCGGCGGATATCCTGCGCGATGCGCGTGGCGCTGCCTCCAAAATGCGCGCTGTCGGAGACGTCGAGGTAGGCCTCGTCCAGCGACAGCGGTTCGATCAGGTCGGTGTAATCGCGAAAGATGGTGTGGATTTCCTTCGAGGCTTCGCGATAGGCATCCATGCGCGGCTTGACGATGGTCAGGTCGGGGCACAGCTTCAAGGCATGCCCGGACGACATTGCCGAACGCACGCCGTACGCCCGCGCTTCATAGTTGCAGGTGGCGATCACCCCCCGCCGATCCGCCGACCCGCCCACCGCCAGCGGTTTGCCGGCCAGGTTCGGGTCGTCGCGCATCTCGATGGCGGCGTAGAAACAGTCACAGTCGACGTGGATGATTTTTCGCTGGGTCATGACAGAAAAGGAAACATGGCGAGCCGGAAACGCAGTATCTCACTGACACCTGTATATAGCACCAGTGGTCTGAATGTTCTTTTCAGCCTGTGGGAAAACCACGATGAATTTATTTTCTCAATCGAGAATCACCGACCGATAGAGCTGAAAGCCTTGCCCCGCCTGCCCTGCGCGCCCGTCTCCTGCACTGGAAAAAGCGCTAACCGATTGAACAGGAACAGATTTATCCAGATTCAAGGTTGACACCCCGGCGATCCTCTGTAGAATGCCGACACACAGACGCGGGATGGAGCAGTCTGGTAGCTCGTCGGGCTCATAACCCGAAGGTCGTCGGTTCAAATCCGGCTCCCGCAACCAAACATCAAAAAAGGCTACTCGAAAGAGTGGCCTTTTTTGTGTCTGTCTGTTTTTCAGACCAGCCTCTGCATCACGCACATCGGGGCGAACAGGAATTCGTTGCATTTCCGAAACTTACCGCGCCGCTGCGACCGTTTGACGCAAATTCACACTTATTTGACCCTTTACGGGATTAGCGGTTGACACCTCGCCGTTCGCCTGTAGAATGCCGCCACACAGACGCGGGATGGAGCAGTCTGGTAGCTCGTCGGGCTCATAACCCGAAGGTCGTCGGTTCAAATCCGGCTCCCGCAACCAAACATCAAAAAAGGCTGCTCGAAAGAGTGGCCTTTTTTGTATCTGTGGAAAAAGTCCTTTCGCAACAATGATCTGTCACGCTGCAGTGAAACGCTCAGGATCATCAGACCGACCGAGTTGCGACTATGCTTGAGTCGCAGGCAAGACGTCTGCAATCCATGACCCGCCCTCGCCGATCCCGGATGAGAGGCGTAGTATTTTGTGATTATTTTTTTCTACAGGGATTGGTAACTTGGCTGGATACCTCCATCCTGTCGCGCACAATCCAAGAGGTGATTGATGCGCGCCAACTCGTCTGATTCACAAGACACCGTCACAGCAGAACATCCGATCAAACCCGAGCGCCTGCGCTTGCTGGATCGGTTGAGCAAATATCGCCAGCCGATCGGTCTGGCGGTCACGTTGCTGCTGTTTGCCATTGCGCTGATTGCCTGTCGCCACCTGCTGAGCGAGCTCGATCTGTATGCCCTGCATGACTCGATCCTGGCGGTGCCGAAACCGGCCCTGCTCGGCGCAGTGGCTGCTACGGTGGTCGGCTTCATCATATTGCTGGGCTATGAATGGTCGGCCAGCCGCTATGCCGGCGTGACACTGCCGCCGCGCACTTTGGCGCTGGGCGGCTTCACCGCATTTGCGATTGGCAACGCCATCGGCCTGTCGCTGCTGTCCGGCGGCTCGGTGCGCTACCGTTTATATGCACGCCACGGGCTGGGCGCCTCCGAAGTCGCGCACATGACGCTGTTCGCCAGCCTGTCGCTGGGTTGCGCCCTGCCACCGCTGGCGGCTCTCGCGACCCTGAGCGACCTGCCCGCCGCCTCCGCCGCACTGGGCCTGTCAGAAGGCCTGCTCGGCACGATCGCCATGGTGGTGCTGGGTCTGGGCGCGATTCTGGCGATCGGCATCTATCGCCGCCGTCTGCCGGAGCAACCGTACCGCGACAACCTGCTGGTCAGGGCCGGTCGCCGGACGCTGCGCCTGCCGGGCCGACGCCTGACCTTCCTGCAACTGATCATCACCGCCCTCGACGTCGCCGCAGCGGCCACCGTGCTTTATCTGCTGCTGCCGGAAGCCCCGCCGTTCGGCGCCTTCCTGCTGGTGTACCTGCTGGCCCTGGCCGCCGGCGTCCTCAGCCACGTACCGGGGGGTGTCGGGGTCTTCGAAGCGATCCTGCTCGCCGCGTTTGCAGACACTCTCGGTGCCGCACCGCTGGCCGCCGCCCTGCTGCTTTATCGTCTGATCTACGTCGTGCTACCGCTGCTGGTGGCCTGCCTGTTTTTGCTGATCAACGAAGGCCAGCGCCTGTTCCAGACCCAGACCATGCGCGCCGCATCCGGTCTGGCCGCGCCGATTCTGGCGGTGCTGGTGTTTCTGTCCGGCGTGGTGCTGCTGTTTTCCGGCGCGACCCCGGAGATCGACACCCGTCTCGAACACATCGGTTTTCTGATTCCGCATCGTCTGGTTGACGCCTCGCACTTCGGCGCCAGCCTGATCGGCGTACTGTGCCTGATGCTGGCGCAGGGCCTGCGCCGGCGCCTGTCGGCGGCGTGGATGCTGACCACCATTCTGTTGCTGGTCGGCGCCCTGCTCTCGCTGCTCAAAGGCTTCGACTGGGAAGAAGCCACGCTGATGACACTCACCGCCGCGTTGCTGGGAGTGTTCCGTCGTTCGTTCTATCGCCCGAGCCGCCTGACCGAACTGCCGTTCTCGCCGCTGTATCTGGTGGCCAGCCTCTGCGTCCTCGGCGCCTCGACCTGGTTGCTGCTGTTCGCCTATCAGGACGTGCCTTACAGCCATCAACTGTGGTGGCAGTTCACCCTCGACGCAGACGCCCCGCGCGGCTTGCGTTCGTTGCTCGGCGCCGCCGTGCTGTTACTGGTGATCGCGCTGACCTGGCTGCTGCGCACCGCGCGCCCGGTGATCCACCTGCCGACCCCGGACGAACTGGATCGCGCCGCGAAAATCCTGATGGCTTCGTCGCAACCCGATGGCGGCCTCGCGCTGACCGGTGACAAGGCGTTGCTGTTTCACCAGAACGACGAAGCCTTCCTGATGTACGCCCGCCGTGGCCGCAGCCTGGTGGCGCTGTACGACCCGATCGGCCCCGGCCAGCAACGCGCCGAGATGATCTGGCAGTTCCGCGACCTGTGCGACATCCATCACGCTCGCCCGGTGTTCTATCAGGTACGTGCGGAAAACCTGCCGTACTACATGGACATCGGCCTGACCGCGATCAAGCTCGGCGAAGAGGCCCGGGTCGATCTGCAGCGCTTTGACCTGGAAGCCAAGGGCAAAGAGATGAAGGACCTGCGCTACACCTGGAACCGTGGTACCCGCGATGGTCTGTCGCTGGAAATCCATGAGCCGGGCCAGGCGCCGATGGACGAGTTGAAAGTGATTTCCGATGCGTGGCTGACCGGCAAGAATGTGCGCGAGAAAGGTTTCTCCCTCGGTCGGTTCAGCGACGATTACCTGAAGCATTTCCGTATTGCGGTGATTCGCTTTGAAGGTCGCCCGGTGGCGTTCGCCAACCTGCTCGAGACTTTCAGCCATGACCTGGCCAGTCTGGACCTGATGCGCTCGCACCCGGACGCCCCCAAGCTGACCATGGAATTCCTGATGGTCGGCCTGATTCAACACTATAAGAGTCACGGATACGCGCGCTTCAGCCTGGGCATGGTGCCGTTGTCGGGGTTGCAACCCCGGCGTGGTGCACCGCTGACCCAGCGTCTGGGTTCGATGGTCTTCCGCCGTGGTGAGCAGCTGTACAACTTCCAAGGCTTGCGCCGCTTCAAAGACAAGTTCCAGCCTGACTGGGAACCCCGTTATATGGCAGTGCCCGCCGGACTCGATCCGCTGGTGGCGCTGGCCGATACTGCTGCCCTGATCGCGGGCGGCTTGACTGGATTGGTGAAACGCTGATGATTCAACGCTCCCTGAAGTACATCCTGGCCGCACTGATCGTGCTGGCCGTGATTGCCGGCGGCGGTTACTGGTACCTCAAACGCCCGGCACCGCAACCGACTCTGCAACCACTGACGGCCGCCGACGGCACGGTAATGACCCGCGTCATTCCCGGCACCCAGCCCAAGGCTCAGGTGCTGGTCGCGGTCAATGACGACCAGAAGCTGACCGACAACCAACTGAGCACCCTGAGCCGCAGCGCCTCGGCGCAGATCGTTCAAGTGATTCTGCCCAAGGACTGCCTGCAACAGAGCCGCGCCCTGCAGACCGGCCTGCGCGAACTGAACGGCCCGGCCACGCTGGTCAGCGGTATCGGCCCTGGCGCCGTGCTGGCCTGGCGCTGGTTGTCCGAGCAGAAGGACGACAAGGCCCAGGCGATCTCGGTTGACCTGGCGCTGGAAAAACCCGGTTGCACTCACCTGCTGCCGAAAGCCGCGGCTCATGGCCACTGGCTGGTGGCATGGAACGACAACCCGGACGACACCAGCGCCGGTTTCGTGCGCGATCAACCGAACGCCGAAACCAGCATCAGCGACTACGACATCAACCTGCCGCAAGTGCTGAACAACGAGCTGCGCAAGATCCTCGTCGGCGGCGACAAGGCCAACGGCGGTCTGGCAATCCCGGTGGTGGAAGTGCCGGCCGGTCAGGCCAAGGACACCGTGACCCTGTTCCTCTCCGGTGACGGCGGCTGGCGCGACCTCGACCGCGACGTAGCGGGCGAGATGGCCAAGATTGGCTACCCGGTGGTCGGCATCGACACCCTGCGCTACTACTGGCAGCACAAGAGCCCCGAGCAAAGCGCGCTGGACCTGACCGAACTGATGCAACACTACCGGCAGAAATGGGGCACCAAACGCTTCATCCTGACCGGTTACTCGTTCGGTGCCGACGTCCTGCCAGCGATCTACAACCGCCTGCCGGACACCGAGCAGCAACGCGTCGACGCCATCATCCTGCTGGCCTTCGCCCGCACCGGCAGCTTCGAAATCGAAGTCGAAGGCTGGCTCGGCAACGCCGGCAAAGAAGCCGCCACCGGCCCGGAAATGGCCAAGCTGCCAGCGGCCAAAGTAGTGTGCATCTACGGCGCCGAAGAAACCGACGAAAGCGGCTGCACCGACAAGACGGCAGTCGGCGAAGCAGTGAAACTGCCTGGCGGCCACCACTTCGACGAGAACTACCCGGCGCTGGCCAAGCGTCTGGTGGACTTGATCGAGAAGCGTCAGAGCAAGGATCAGCCGGCAGAGTGATCTGAGCCGGCCAAACAAAAAGCCCCCGCAGCCTTACGCTTGCGGGGGCTTTTTACATTCCAGCCGCCACCAAAATCCCCTGTGGGAGCGAGCCTGCTCGCGAAGCGATGAGTCATTTAACAGACTCGTCGACTGACACTACGCCTTCGCGAGCAGGCTCGCTCCCACAGGGAATCTTGTGCCAGATGTTTAGTTTCGTTTACTTCCAGTTTCGCAATATCAGATGACGCCCACAGACCTTGTAGGCAAACTCCGAAACTCGTGTTCGGGCGCTTTGCGGCTCTATTGCGCTGTTTTTTGACGAGATACTCTCCGGACGTCGCTGACCCATTCAGCGATCGGGTGTGGTAACCCGGAGAACCCAGCGCAAGAGCCCGCTCATCGAGTAATGGCGGCTGTGCGTGGGACGCTTTCGAGCGTGCCGGTTTCCTTGGTTCCCGGTTTACCACCCTGCGTACAGTTGCCTCCCTTTCGTGTGGTAACGAAAGTCGCGGCACTTCGAACCAAGGAGTAACACGATGACCGAAACTGATCTGCACGGACCCGCAAACGTTAAAACCATTGGCTGCACCCCCTTCCTCTACCACTCGGATCAAGCGCTCTTCAATGTCCGCTCTGGCATCCCGATTCTCGATGCATTGTCCCAATCTTCCGACCTGTTATCCCTCGCAAAATCCTTCACCGAAGACGCTGTCTTCACCAGAAACACTGACCGCCACGCCTGGGCTGCGCATTACCTGACGGTGATGGGCAAAGCCTTGATTGATGACGTGATACAGACACTGATGCCGCGAACTGCGCGCACGAAGACCGAGTCTGAAGCAGAGATACCTGAATGCTCGTAGAGGTTTGAAGATCAAAAGATCGCAGCCTTCGGCAGCTCCTACATGGAATGCGAAACCTGTAGGAGCTGCCGAAGGCTGCGATCTTTTGATCTGAAGTTGCCGCCCACAAAAAAGCCCCCGCCAGCCACAAGGCTGACGGGGGCTTTCCAGTTAGGGCGCAGCTACATCTCCACCTGAGTCCCCAGTTCAATCACCCGGTTCAGCGGCAGATTGAAGAACCGCAAGTTGCCGTTGGCATTCTTCAACATGAACGCAAACAGCGCCTCGCGCCAGCGGGCCATGCCTTCGAGTTTCGAGGCGATCACCGTTTCGCGGCTGAGGAAGTAAGTGGTGCGCATCGGGCTGAAGTCCAGTTCATCCAGATGGCACAGTTTCAGCGCCTGAGGCACATCCGGCTCGTCGGTAAAGCCGAAGTGCAGGATCACCCGGAAGAAGCCTTCGCCGTGGGCCTCGACTTCGAAGCGGCGCGATGGCGGTACGCGCGGGATGTCTTCGTAGACCACGGTCAGGAGCACCACTTGCTCATGCAGTACCTGGTTGTGCAGCAGGTTGTGCAACAGCGCGTGCGGCACGGCGTCGGAGCGCGCAGTGAGGAACACCGCGGTGCCCTGCACGCGGTGCGGTGGTTGCACGCGGATGCTGCTGATGAAGATCGGCAGCGGCAACGCGCCTTCGTCGAGGCGTTCGACCAGCAATTGCTTGCCGCGCTTCCAGGTGGTCATCAGCACGAACAGCGCAATACCGGCGATCACCGGAAATGCACCGCCCTGCACGATCTTCGGCACGTTGGCGGCGAAATACAGACCGTCCACCAGCAGGAAACCGATCAGCACCGGCACCGCGAGGACCGGCGGCCATTTCCACAGCAGCAGCATGACGGCCGACACCAGAATGGTGGTCATCAGCATCGTACCGGTCACTGCCACGCCGTAGGCCGAAGCCAGGGCGCCAGAGGATTCAAAGCCGAGTACCAGCAGCACTACGCCAACCATCAGCGCCCAGTTCACCGCGCCAATGTAAATCTGGCCCTGCTCATCGCTGGAAGTGTGCTGGATGTACATACGCGGGATGTAGCCGAGCTGGATCGCCTGACGGGTCAGGGAGAACGCGCCGGAAATCACCGCTTGCGAGGCGATTACCGTGGCCAGGGTCGACAGCCCCACCAGCGGAATCAGCGCCCAGCTCGGCGCCAGCAGGTAGAACGGGTTACGTGCCGCTTCCGGGTTTTCCAGCAGCAGTGCGCCCTGACCGAAGTAGTTCAGCACCAGCGCCGGCAGCACCAGCAGGAACCACGCACGGGCAATCGGCTTGCGCCCGAAGTGGCCCATGTCGGCGTACAGCGCTTCGGCACCGGTCAGCGCCAGTACCACCGCGCCGAGGATCGCCACGCCCATGCCGGCGTGCACCATGAAGAAACGCACCGCCCAGACCGGATTCAACGCATGCAGCACTTCCGGGTAATGGCTGATGCCATACACCCCGAGGGCGCCGAGCACCAGGAACCAGGTGACCATGATCGGCCCGAACAGAATGCCGATCCGCGCCGTACCGTGGCTCTGGATCAGAAACAAGCCGACCAGAACCACCAGCGACAGCGGCACCACCCAGTGGTCGATGCCGTCGAACGCCAGGCCCAGGCCTTCGATCGCCGACAGCACGGAAATCGCTGGGGTGATCATGCTGTCGCCGTAAAACAACGCCGCGCCGATCAGTCCGCAAACCACCAGCAACGAACGCAACCTCTTGCGCTTGCCCGCCGCACGGCGTGCCAGTGCGGTGAGCGCCATGATGCCACCCTCGCCCTGGTTGTCGGCGCGCAGGACGAACATCATGTATTTGATCGAAACGACCCAGATCAGCGACCAGAAGATCAACGACAGAATACCCAGTACCCCATCGTGATTGACGGGCACGCCATACGCGCCGGAAAACACTTCTTTGAGGGTGTACAACGGGCTCGTGCCGATGTCGCCGTAAACTACCCCGACTGCCGCGACCAGCATGCTCAGCGGTTTTGCAGCCGAATGCTCGGCGCCCGCCGCCTGACTACTTGCCTGACCCATCCAACACTCCTGATTCTCGAACCGGCTTCTTTGAATGAAGCACTATGCTTTGTGGTGCAGCATGCGCTGTTTTACCTGTTGTTACAGACGTTTTGTTGACTGTAAAAAATTGGTAAAGCTCAACGGCGCGAAGCATAGCGCAGCACTCGTCGTATTTCCCTGCATAAAGCTGGTCAAGTGCGTTGCTCATCGCTAGAATTGCGCACTTTTTGATCAGAGGCGCACCCTAAGCGCCCATCCGTCGGCTTTCCCACACGGCAAGCGACGTCACAAAACACCGAGGTTAGACATGTCCACCACTCCTGCGCCGGCCAATCCAAAGGTTGGCTTCGTATCTCTGGGTTGCCCGAAAGCACTGGTCGACTCCGAGCGCATCCTGACCCAGCTGCGCATGGAAGGCTATGACGTGGTGTCCACCTACCAGGACGCCGACGTGGTGGTGGTCAACACCTGCGGTTTCATCGACTCGGCCAAAGCTGAATCGCTGGAAGTGATCGGTGAAGCGATCAAGGAAAACGGCAAGGTGATCGTCACCGGTTGCATGGGCGTGGAAGAAGGCAACATCCGCGACGTACACCCGAGCGTGCTGGCCGTGACCGGTCCGCAGCAGTACGAGCAAGTGGTCAACGCGGTGCACGAAGTGGTGCCGCCGCGTCAGGATCACAACCCGCTGATCGACCTGGTGCCGCCGCAAGGCATCAAGCTGACTCCGCGTCACTACGCCTACCTGAAGATTTCCGAAGGCTGCAACCACAGCTGCAGCTTCTGCATCATCCCGTCGATGCGCGGCAAACTGGTCAGCCGTCCGGTGGGTGATGTACTCGACGAAGCCCAGCGTCTGGTCAAATCCGGCGTCAAAGAGCTGCTGGTGATCTCGCAAGACACCAGCGCCTACGGCGTCGACGTGAAATACCGCACCGGCTTCTGGAACGGCGCGCCGGTGAAAACCCGCATGACCGAACTCTGCGAGGCGCTGAGCACCTTGGGCGTGTGGGTGCGTCTGCACTACGTTTACCCGTACCCGCACGTTGACGAGCTGATCCCGCTGATGGCCGCCGGCAAGATCCTGCCGTACCTGGACATTCCGTTCCAGCACGCCAGCCCGAAAGTGCTGAAGGCGATGAAACGCCCGGCGTTCGAAGACAAGACCCTGGCGCGGATCAAGAACTGGCGCGAGATCTGCCCGGATCTGATCATCCGTTCGACCTTCATCGTCGGCTTCCCGGGCGAAACCGAAGAAGACTTCCAGTACCTGCTGAACTGGCTGACCGAAGCCCAGCTCGACCGCGTCGGCTGCTTCCAGTATTCGCCGGTCGATGGCGCCCCTGCCAATGATCTGGACCTTGAAGTGGTACCGGACGACGTCAAGCAGGACCGTTGGGAGCGCTTCATGGCGCACCAGCAGGCGATCAGCTCGGCCCGTTTGCAAATGCGCATCGGCCGCGAGATCGAAGTGCTGGTGGACGAAGTCGACGAACAAGGCGCCGTCGGCCGCTGCTTCTTCGATGCCCCGGAAATCGACGGTAACGTATTCATCGACAACGGCAGCAACCTCAAGCCGGGCGACAAGGTCTGGTGCAAGGTGACTGACGCTGACGAATACGACCTGTGGGCTGAGCAGATCTAAGCACCACAAAATACCTGTGGGAGCGGGCTTGCTCGCGAAGGCGGTGTATCAGTCAATGGATATGCCGACGGATACACTGCTTTCGCGAGCAAGCCCGCTCCCACAGGGGATAGTCGTGTCATCAAAAGCCTCGCTCTTTTTTACGAGATGCGGGGCTTTTTTACGGCTATCGTTTACCGGGGGAAGGACTCCCTTGAAACGAACAAGAGGCCATCGGGCATGCGTCAGCATTCGGTCATTCACACGCCGAAACTCAGCGATTATCAGGAACTGACCCGGGTCTGGGAGGCCTCGGTTCGCGCGACCCATGATTTTCTGCCGGACAGCTACATCGAGTTGCTGCGCAATCTGGTGCTCACCCGTTATCTGGACGCGGTGATGCTGATTTGCACCAGGGATCATCAGCAACGCATCACCGGATTCGCCGGGGTGGCGGCGGGCAAGATCGAAATGCTGTTCATCGATCCCGAGTATCGTGGCCAAGGCTTGGGCAAGAAACTGCTCAACTACGCCATGCAACATTTGAATGCCGATGAACTCGACGTCAACGAACAGAACCCGCAGGCGCTGGGGTTTTACTTCAAGCAGGGTTTTGAAGTGATCGGCCGCTCGGAGGTGGATGGCATGGGCCAGCCGTACCCGTTGCTGCATATGCGCCTGCGGCAGACCCAGCAGCGCTCAAGTAACGGCTGACACATCGTAGAACCCTGTGGGAGCTGGCTTGCCAGCGATGCAGGCGACTCGGTCTGACAGATGCACCGAGGTGATGCCATCGCTGGCAAGCCAGCTCCCACAGGAATTGCGAACCCCTGCAAATGGAACCGGGCTTAACCGGCGCCAGGCAGGTACAATGCCCACCCCTTTTTTGTTACGGCCCTGTCATGACTGACCCGATTCGCCTCTCCAAACGCCTCATCGAACTGGTCGGTTGCTCCCGCCGGGAGGCCGAGCTGTTCATTGAGGGCGGCTGGGTCACCGTGGACGGCGAAGTGATCGACGAACCGCAATTCAAGGTCGGCGACCAAAAGGTCGAGCTCGACAAGGACGCTCAGGCCACCGCGCCGGAGCCGGTCACGATTCTGCTCAACGTGCCGGCCGGCATGGATATCGACACCGCCATGCAGTCGCTCAGCGCCGACACCCTCAGCGACGAGCACCGCTACGGCAAACGCCCGCTGCGCGGGCACTTCCTGCGCCTGACGGCCAGCGCCGATTTGCAACCCAAGGCCAGCGGCCTGCTGGTGTTTACGCAGGACTGGAAAGTGCTGCGCAAACTGACTGCCGATGCCGCCAAGATCGAGCAGGAATACGTGGTCGAAGTCGAAGGCGACATGGTTGCCCACGGCCTCAATCGCCTGCAGCACGGCCTGACTCACAAGGGCAAGGAGCTGCCGCCGGTCAAGGCCAGCTGGCAGAACGAAAACCGCCTGCGCTTCGCCATGAAGAACCCGCAGCCGGGGATCATCGCGCAGTTCTGCGAAGCGGTTGGCCTGAAGGTCGTCGGCATCCGTCGCATCCGCATCGGCGGCGTGTCGATTGGCAAGGTTCCGGTGGGCCAATGGCGCTACCTGTCCGGCAAAGAGAAGTTCTAAGGCTTCCACTGCTGCCACACATTCCGGCAGCGCGCCTGCGTGCTGCCCACAACGATTATCAGGATTACCCACATGATTCATAACGACGTACTGCGCAGCGTGCGCTACATGCTCGACATCAGCGACAAGAAAGTCATCGAGATCATCAAGCTCGGCGGTCTGGACGTGGAGCTCAAAGACGTCGTCGCGTACCTCGACAAGAAAGAAGAAGACGAAGAAGGCTTCGTGCGCTGCCCGGACGAAGTCATGGCGCACTTCCTCGACGGTCTGGTGGTGTTCAAGCGCGGCAAGGACGAAAGCCGTCCGCCGCAGCCGATCGAAGTGCCAGTGACCAACAACATCATCCTGAAGAAGCTGCGCGTGGCCTTCGAACTCAAGGAAGACGACATGCACGCGATACTCAAGGCTGCCGAGTTCCCGGTGTCCAAGCCTGAGCTGAGCGCACTGTTCCGCAAGGTCGGCCACACCAACTACCGCGCGTGCGGCGACCAGTTGCTGCGCAACTTCCTCAAGGGCCTGACCCTGCGCGTTCGCGGCTGATAACTAAACGTGACTTACAGCATCTCACCCATCGGCTTCGTGCGCTCCTGTTTCAAGGAGAAGTTCGCCATCCCGCGCCAGCCGCAACTGGCTCCCGCCGCCCGTGGCGTGCTGGAACTGGTGGCGCCGTTCGATCAGGGAGACGCCGTGCAAGGGCTGGAGCAGGTCAGCCACGTCTGGCTGTTGTTCCTGTTTCATCAGGCGCTGGAAGAAAAGCCGCGTCTGAAGGTGCGGCCACCGCGTCTGGGCGGCAACAAGTCGATGGGCGTGTTCGCCACCCGGGCAACGCACCGGCCCAATGGCATCGGGCAGTCAGTGGTGAAGCTGGACAAGGTCGAGGCCAATCGCCTGTTTATCTCGGGGATCGACTTGCTCGATGGCACACCGATTCTCGACATCAAACCCTATGTACCTTACGCCGACATCATCGCTGACGCCTCCAACAGCATCGCCAGCGCCGCGCCACAGCTGATTGACGTGCGGTGGACGGACGCCGCACTGCAACAGGCGCACGGCCATGCTCAGCGCCTCGGCGAGCCTTTGGTCGAGTTGATCGAGCAGTGTCTGGCGCAAAATCCGCGTCCGGCGTATCAGACGCCGACACCAGAGCGCGAATACGGTGCGCAGTTCTGGGATCTGGACGTGCGCTGGCATTACCCGACGCCGGAGCAGATCCGGGTACTGGAAGTCATCCCCGCCAACACCTGAACCCCGGAAACGCAAAAGCCCGCGCTGCCTTCTCAGGCAACGCGGGCTTTTCTGTGTAGCACGAAACCATTGTGGGAGCGGGCTTGCTCGCGAAAGCGGTGCGCCATTCAACATTGACGTCGACTGACAGCCCCCCTTCGCGAGCAAGCCCGCTCCCACAGGTATTACGGGTTACTTCTCGACGAACGCACGCTCGATCAAGTAGTCACCCGGCTCGCGCATACGTGCTGAGATCTTCAGGCCGAAGCTGTCGAGCACTTCGCTGGTCTCGTCGAGCATGCTCGGGCTGCCGCAGATCATCGCGCGGTCGTCCTGCGGGTTGATCGGTGGCAGACCGATGTCGCTGAACAGCTTGCCGCTACGCATCAGGTCGGTAAGACGACCCTGGTTCTCGAACGGCTCGCGGGTCACGGTCGGGTAGTAGATCAGCTTGTCACGCAGCGCTTCACCGAAGAACTCGTTCTGCGGCAGGTGCTCGGTGATGAATTCGCGGTAGGCGACTTCGTTGACGTAACGCACGCCGTGCACCAGGATCACTTTTTCAAAGCGCTCGTAGGTTTCCGGGTCCTGGATCACGCTCATGAACGGCGCCAGACCGGTGCCGGTGCTCAGCAGATACAGATGCTTGCCCGGGTTCAGGTCGTCGAGCACCAGGGTGCCGGTAGGCTTCTTCGAGATGATGATCTCGTCGCCTTCCTTGAGGTGCTGCAACTGCGAGGTCAGCGGACCATCCTGCACCTTGATGCTGAAGAACTCGAGATGCTCTTCCCAGTTCGGGCTGGCGATCGAGTAAGCGCGCATAAGCGGGCGGCCGTTGGGCTGTTGCAGGCCGATCATCACGAACTGACCGTTCTCGAAGCGCAGGCCCGGATCACGGGTGCACTTAAAGCTGAACAGAGTGTCGTTCCAGTGATGAACACTGAGGACACGCTCGTGGTTCATGTTGCTCATGTACGTGGGACTCCTGGATATTGGGTCTGCGCTCGCCTTTGCGGCCAACAGTGCGCAATTGCATCGCATTCTAATAGCGACGACAATATCTGTTAACTGGATTATTAAGATAAGGGTTATCGGTTATATCGATATGCGATTTACTCTTCGTCAACTGCAAGTCTTCGTCGCCGTCGCCCAGCAGGAGAGCGTATCCCGTGCTGCGGGTCTGCTCAACCTCTCGCAATCGGCGGCAAGCACCTCGATCACCGAACTGGAGCGCCAGTCCAGCTGCCAGCTGTTCGATCGCGCCGGCAAACGGCTGAGCCTCAACGCCCTCGGCAAACAGCTGCTGCCGCAAGCGGTGGCCCTGCTTGATCAATCCAAGGAAATCGAAGACCTGCTCAACGGCAAATCCGGTTTCGGCTCACTGTCGGTGGGTGCCACCCTGACCATCGGCAATTACCTGGCGACCCTGTTGATCGGCGGTTTCATGCAACGCCATCCGGAGAGCCAAGTGAAGCTGCATGTACAGAACACTGCCAATATCGTGCATCAAGTCGCTCATTACGAAATTGATCTGGGTCTAATCGAAGGCGACTGCAGCCATCCGGACATCGAAGTGCAGAGCTGGGTGGAAGATGAACTGGTGGTGTTTTGCGCGCCGCAGCACCCACTGGCCAAACGTGGCAGCGCGACCATGGAAGAGTTGACGCACGAGGCGTGGATCCTGCGTGAACAGGGTTCCGGCACGCGCCTGACCTTTGATCAGGCCATGCGTCACCATCGCAGTGCGCTGAATATCCGCCTGGAGCTGGAGCACACCGAAGCGATCAAACGCGCGGTGGAATCAGGGTTGGGGATTGGCTGTATTTCGCGGCTGGCGCTGCGTGATGCGTTTCGACGCGGCAGCCTGGTGGCTGTGGAAACCCCGGATCTGGATCTGGCCCGGCAGTTCTACTTCATCTGGCACAAGCAGAAATACCAGACCTCTGCCATGCGCGAGTTTCTCGAGCTGTGCCGCGCTTTCACCGCCGGGGTGCAGCGCAGCGACGAGATCGTCTTGCCGAGTATCGCTTAAAGCAGAATCACCGCCCACACCAGGGCAATCATGCTCAGGGCCACGAATTGCGCGGCACTGCCCATGTCTTTGGCGTTCTTCGACAGCGGGTGCAGTTCCAGAGAGATGCGATCGATGGCCGCTTCCACCGCCGAATTCAGCAACTCGACGATCAGCGCCAGCAGGCACACAGCGATCAGCAGTGCCTGTTCGACGCGACTGACATTCAGGAAGAACGTCAGCGGAATCAGCACCACATTGAGCAGCACCAGTTGGCGAAATGCGGCTTCGCCGGTGAAGGCTGCGCGCAGGCCGTCCAGCGAGTAACCGGAAGCGTTGAGGATGCGTTTCAGGCCGGTCTGGCCCTTGAAAGGTGACATAACGTAAAAACCAACCAGAAAGGAGTGGGAAAGCTAGAGCAACAAAAGTCAAAAAAGCGTGAAGGCGCCAGCTTTTACTGGCTCGGAATTGACTCAAGTTGTTGCAGAAGTAATGCCGCCTGCGTCCGGGTGCGCACATTCAACTTGCGAAAGATCGCCGTGACGTGGGCCTTGATGGTCGCTTCGGACACGCTCAACTCGTAGGCAATCTGCTTGTTCAGCAGGCCTTCACAGACCATGGTCAGTACGCGGAACTGCTGCGGGGTGAGACTGGCCAGGCCGTCGCTGGCGGCTTTGGCTTCATCGGAGACACTGACGGCTTCGAACGCCTGCGGGGGCCAGAACACATCGCCATCGAGCACCTTGCGCACGGCTTGCTGAATCACGTTCAGGTCGCTGGACTTGGGAATGAAGCCGCTGGCGCCAAACTCGCGGGACTTGACCATGACCGAAGCTTCTTCCTGCGCCGAAACCATGACCACCGGAATCTGCGGGTACTGCCCGCGCAGCATGACCAGACCGGAAAAACCGAAAGCGCCGGGCATGTTCAGGTCCAGCAGGACCAGATCCCAGTCGGATTTTTCGGTCAGGCGCGCTTCCAGCTCGGCGATGCTCGCCACCTCCACCAGTCGCACATCCGGGCCAAGGCCCAGGGTCACCGCTTGATGCAGCGCGCTACGAAACAGAGGGTGATCATCGGCAATCAGGATGTCGTATGTGGCCATTGTTCAAATGATCCTGTTTTTTGATGGCAGACCCGACGCATTCGGGCCTCGCCAAAGCAACTCGAGATACCGCCGCACAGCGCTATCCACAGGGGCACGTTCAACGCCAATCACGAGCAAACACGGCGTTTCAAACCCTGGCCGCACCCCAATCGGCGCCAAGCATGCCCAGCGTAGCCGGGGTGGTCAAGCAGCACGGCCGCCGCTGGGTGAAGTATGGGCCACTATCGGGCCAACACGGCTTGCGGCTTTCGTATATAAGGCAACAGCTCGGCGTGGGCCGGGGTCGACTCGTTGAGCGGCAACTGTTGTTTGGCGCCCAGATAATGCTGGCTGAACACGTCGAAGTAAGCGTCCAGTGCCGACGCTGCGTCGCTGTCCCCGGCCAGTTCCAGGCACAACGCCGCGACTTCGGCGGTGCACAGGTGTTCGCTGCGGGTGGAACGGCGCAGGCGATAGCGCGAGAGTCTGTCGGGCAGCAGGCTGAGAATCGGCAAGCGGTCAAAATACGGACTCTTGCGGAAGATCTTGCGCGCTTCGGTCCAGGTCGCATCCAGCAGAATGAACAGCGGACGTTTGCCGTTATCGAGAGCGACAGTGTTGGTCACCCGTGCCGGTTCGACGTATTCGCCGGGAAATACCAGATACGGCTGCCATTGCGGATCATTGAGCAGCGCCAGCATCTGCGGGTCGGGTTCGGTGCGCGACCAGATGAAGGCATGGTTGTCACGCACCACATCGGCAATCAGCCAGCCGGTGTTGCTGGGTTTGAAGACTTCCTTGCCGGTCATGATCAGACACACGCCGGAGCGGGTTTCGACGGTCGGCCGCCAGGCGCACAGGCAGTGGCTGATGATCACCCGGCAGTCGCGGCAACGCTCGGAGCGAAAACCACGGGCCTGAATCGGCTTGATACCTTCGTCCTCGCGCTGGTCACGCAAGCGGGCTACGGCGTTGGGGGCATGATGGATCACGGGCAACGCCTTATGGCAGGAAAACTCGACACACACAGCACTCGGCAAGGCAATAAAGGCCGGCAGTTTACCAGAGCGACGAGCGCAAACCTGTACCGTCCCGACCGGCTCCCCTATAATCCGGCGCCACTGAACGCACAGCCACGGGGCTGGTCGAACCACCAGTCACTGAATCAGGAGAGTTTCATGCTGCGCCTTATCGTTCCTACCGCGGCCATCGCACTGGCGTTGTCCTTCAGCGCACAAGCGGCGTCCTTGAAAGAGCAGAATCTGAACCGCGAACTGCGCAACATCGCTGAACAAAGCAGCGTCGGCACGCCGCGGGCGATCAATGAAGACATTCTCGATCAGGGCTACACCGTTGAGGGCGTTACCCTGATCAACCACCTGAGCGTCCAGGCCAGCCACGCCGAAAAGATGCGCGCTGACCCAAAAGCCGTGTATTTCCAGCTGGGTGCTTCGGTGTGCAATAACCCGTCGTACCGCAAGCTGATGGCCAAGGGTGCGATCATGCGTTACGACTTCAGTGAATATAAAACCAACAAGGCCATCGGCTCGGCCAGCTACCAGGATTCCGATTGCCCGAAAGCTGCCCCGGCGAAGAAGAAGTAATCATCGGGTATTGGCGCGCCGTTGTTCATCTTCGGCGCGCAATTCGGCCACCAGGGCCTGCAAGTAGCGAGAACGTCGTTCTCCACCTGCCAACCGACGGCAGCACTCCTCTTCGAGACTTACTTGATTGGTCTCGGCTGATGCTTTCAGCATCCGATACAACTGCGTATCGATTTCCAGAACCACTCTGGCCATCTCTCCCGCCTCCATGCCTGCTACCCGCGAATCCTTGAAAAGCGCGCACCCTGCGTACGGTTGCCGACTCAAAGCTGTCGTACAGTGCCTGTAGGTTAGTAAATCAGAGTGATTGCTCTACGGCGTACGTTCGGACGAGTGGTGAATATTCATTGCCAGCCAGCCCGCAACGGTTGCCAGGAAAGCCTGCGCGGCGTAAAGATCAACTCAGCGCAATGGCTCGCAAGGGTCTAGATTCAAAGTATTCCCGATCACCTGTTCACGGCAGAAAAAGGAGCTGCCGAGTGTGTGTGTTTTTGCAGCGCGGCACTGACGCCGCACGTCAGGGCCACCCGCTCTGTGCAGAAGGAGACGTTGAATGCCTTACCAACCGAATGACCTGCTCAGCCGACATTTTCAGGAAAGCGGCCCCGACCTCATCAGCAAGGTCGAAGAACAGCTCAAGCAGATTTCCTCCGACAGCCCGAACCTGCCGATTTATCGCGACATGATCCTGACCGTGCTGCGCATGGCCCAAGAGGATCACAACCGCTGGAACGCCAAGATCACCCTGCAGGCCCTGCGTGAACTGGAGCAGGCGTTCCGGGTGCTGGAACAATTCAAGGGACGACGCAAAGTCACGGTATTCGGCTCGGCGCGCACGCCGGTCGAGCACCCCCTGTATGCAATGGCGCGTGAACTCGGCGCGGCCCTGACGCGATCAGACATGATGGTCATCACCGGTGCGGGTGGCGGGATCATGGCCGCCGCGCACGAAGGCGCCGGGCGTGACCACAGCCTCGGGTTCAACATCACCCTGCCCTTCGAGCAGCATGCCAACCCGACTGTGGACGGCACCGGCAATCTGCTGCCGTTCCATTTTTTCTTCACCCGCAAACTGTTCTTCGTCAAGGAAGCCGATGCGCTGGTGCTGTGCCCTGGCGGGTTCGGCACCCTGGACGAGGCACTGGAAGTACTGACGCTGATCCAGACCGGCAAAAGCCCGTTGGTGCCAGTGGTGCTGCTCGATGTGCCGGGCGGAACATTCTGGCAAGGCGCCCTGGATTTCATTCGCCAGCAACTCGAAGAAAACCACTACATCCTGCCCACCGACCTGAAACTGATGCGTCTGGTCTATAACGTCGATGAGGCGGTGGAGCAGATCAACCAGTTCTACAGCAACTTCCACTCCAGTCGCTGGCTCAAGCGTCAGTTCGTGATTCGTATGCATCACAAGCTCAGTGACGTGGCGATGGCGCATATGCAGGAGGCTTTCGCCGATCTGTGCCTGAGTGACCAGTTCCATCAACACGCTTACAGCGGCGAGGAACATGACGAAGCGCAGTACAGCCACCTGGTGCGGTTGGCTTTCGCGTTCAATGCCCGAAATCATGGCCGTCTCAGGGAACTGGTGGATTACATCAACCTCCCCGAAAACTGGGCTCACACCCAACCCCAGACCGCCCAACGTGCACGTGAGCCATCAAAGGTAATTTGAAGGCAAAAAAAAACGGCCCGCTATTTTCATAGCGGGCCGTTTCTATTTAAACCGATTTAATCGTCCATCCCTCTGCCGCTGAACAAGCGGTTGATCATCTCCATCGAAAAACCCCGATAGGCGAGGAAGCGGCCTTGTTTGGCGCGCTCCTTGGCGTCAATCGGCAAGTGTCCCGAGAACTTGCGTTGCCACGTCTCGCGAAGCTGCTCCTGCCAGTCGATACCGCTTTCACGCAGGGCGAGTTCGATATCGGCGCGTTGCAAACCACGCTGACCCAGCTCTTCGCGAATGCGCAAGGGGCCATAGCCGGAGCGGGCACGGTAGGAAACAAAGCTTTCAAGGTAACGGGCTTCGGAAAGCAGTCCCTCTTCCGTCAACCGGTCGAGGGCTGTTTCGATCATTTCCGCCTCAGCGCCGCGCTGACGCAGTTTACGCGTCAGTTCGACTCGACCGTGCTCGCGTCGAGCGAGCAGGTCCATGGCGGTTCGCCGCACCGCGACGAGGGTATCGAGTACAGCGGTGGTCATCGCTGCGATCAGATATCAGCGTCAGCCAGGTCGTCTTCGGTCTCTTTGACCGCAGAAGCCTTGGAGTCGGCGATCACCGCTGGCGACAGCAGTTTGTCACGCAGCTGCTTCTCGAGCTTGGCAGCGACTTCCGGGTTGTCTGCCAGGAACTTGGCCGAGTTGGCCTTGCCCTGACCGATCTTGGTGCCTTCATAGGCATACCAGGCGCCGGATTTCTCGACGAAACCATGCAGCACGCCCAGGTCGATCATCTCGCCATTGAGGTAGATGCCCTTGCCGTAAAGAATCTGGAACTCAGCCTGACGGAACGGCGAAGCCACCTTGTTCTTCACAACCTTGACGCGGGTTTCGCTGCCGACCACTTCGTCGCCTTCCTTCACCGCGCCGGTACGGCGGATGTCGAGACGAACCGAGGCGTAGAACTTCAGCGCGTTACCACCGGTGGTGGTTTCCGGGCTGCCGAACATCACGCCGATCTTCATGCGGATCTGGTTGATGAAGATCACCAGGCAGTTGGCGTTCTTGATGTTACCGGTGATTTTACGCAGCGCCTGGGACATCAGACGGGCTTGCAGGCCCACGTGCATGTCACCCATTTCGCCTTCGATTTCAGCCTTCGGTACCAGTGCCGCCACGGAGTCGACGATGATCACGTCAACCGCGTTGGAACGCACCAGCATGTCGGTGATTTCCAGTGCCTGTTCGCCAGTGTCCGGCTGGGACACCAGCAGGTCGTCGACGTTGACGCCCAGCTTGCCGGCGTATTCAGGGTCGAGGGCGTGTTCGGCGTCGACGAAAGCGCAGGTCGCGCCGGCTTTTTGAGCCTGGGCGATCACGGACAGTGTCAGTGTGGTTTTACCGGAAGATTCAGGACCGTAGATTTCAACGATACGGCCTTTTGGCAGACCGCCGATGCCGAGTGCGATGTCCAGACCCAGAGAGCCGGTGGAGATAGCCGGGATCGCCTGACGGTCCTGATCGCCCATACGCATTACGGCACCCTTGCCGAATTGACGTTCGATCTGACCCAGGGCCGCAGCCAAGGCTTTCTTCTTGTTGTCGTCCATTAAAGTCCTCACGTAATCAATAAGGCCTGACGGCCAACACCTGTATAAGTAGCCAGTATTATTCCACAGCGTTCGCGGATCGCCTACCCCTGATTTTCGATTTCTCGTGCCGCTAGTCGCAACAGCCCCTCTAGCGCGGCCTTCACCGTTTGTCGGCGGACTTCATCGCGGTTGCCGGGGAAGTGCTGAACCTCACTGGAAACCGCATCGCCCACGCCCCAGGCCAGCCACACCGTGCCCACCGGTTTGTTCGGTGTACCGCCATCGGGCCCCGCCACGCCGCTGACCGCCACGGCAAACCGCGCCAGACTGTGCTTCTGCGCACCACGCACCATCGCCTCGACGACTTCGCGACTGACCGCACCCACCGTGCCGAACAATTCGGTGGGGACATTCAGCTGCCGGGTCTTCTGCCGGTTGGAGTAGGTCACGTAACCGGCCTCGAACCACGCCGAGCTCCCCGGAATCCGCGTGATCGCTTCAGCAATCCCGCCACCGGTACACGACTCGGCCGTGGTGACGTGGGCGTTGAGCAACTGCAAACGTCGGCCGAGCTCGGCAGCCAGTTGAGTGATCTCTTTCACGGTGCGCTCCGGATCGGATGGAATGACTACCACCGTACACGACCCGGTTGCGCTTTCAATACACAGACTCATTCAAAATGTTCGGGCGCCAGCGCTCTGACATAGGCCTGACAGGCCTGCAAGGCAATCAGTCCGCGGTCGCCGGTGTCGGTGATGGCGATAATTCGTTGAGCATGCGCCGGGTCAAGTCGGGCGCGTACGGCTGCATGATCCACGCCGCCGGCGCCGGCGGTGGCTGGCACCCCGCAGCCTTGGGCAGCATCGCCGGCGTCGATGAGGACTGACAGGCGCAGATCAGCAGTGGCAAGACGATCGCGCAGGCGATCCTGATCACGTTGGGCATCACTGAGTGCTCGATAGTGGGTTTGTTCACTGGTCGCGAGGCGTTGCTCAAGGGCCAGACGCTTATCCTGCTCGATCTGCTGCGCGCTGGCTGCGGCCACATTCAGCTGATTGAGAGTGTCGGCGTTTAACCGCGCCTGCTCCGCGAGTTGTCGCCCGTAACGCCAGTCCTGAAACTGCCAGGCCAGCGCAGCGCCTCCCAAGGTCAGCAACAAAAAGCCGGTTAAACGCCAGGCGACGGACATAGCACCGCCCTCGCCCGCGCCCAGATGTCGAGCCGATCCTGCAGGCCATTCAACCCGCCGTTGATTCGGCGGGTGATGCTGTTGAACTGGTCGCGATCGGCCAGATCGTTCAGGCCGTTCTGTTCCCAGAACCATGCCGCCGATTCCGCTGCCCATTGCGGTTGCTCAAGCAATTCCGGCAAGGACAGCAAGCGCTCGTCGCCAAACAGGCCGAGGCTGCACTGCCGATAGTTGCTGCGCCCGGTGATCTGGATCAGCCCGCGACCGCGGTACTTCTGCCCGTCGCCGTCGGCCTCGGGCGTGTTGCCCAGACGTAACGCCAGCGTGCCGGTGTCATATTTGCTCAGGTACTGGTTGTTGCCCAGTTCGCGCACGTATTGCAGTTGCCCCGACTCATGGCCGACTTGCGCCAGGAACGCGGCGATGCGTTTGGGCGAGTCGATATGGCGGCGAGTCATTGCGTTGTTGAGTGCAGAAACAAAAACGCCCGCTTGGCTGCGGGCGTTGGGCATGATGGTTTTAAGGTTGTCTTCAGTTATTTGCATGATGCGTGATCCTCCCTGGAAGCTCCGATTGAATCATGGTTGGCGGACAACGCCCCCCAGCCATTTTTTTGCCAGAGTTGTCAGGGTGTTGTTCGGGGCCGCGACCTCGGGGGCCGTGAACACCCAGCCGAGAGTGCCGAAGTTGGCGTTCCAGTCGATTTGCGGTGTCGGTGTCACGTCGGTGATGTCGACCCACAGCAGTTCCGGATGGAACATATCGGCCATGTTGCCGTCAGTCGAGAACAGTTCGGCCACAGTGTTGTTGACGATGCGTGCGTAGGTTTTCATCAGGCGTACTCATAGATAATCACTGCACCGGGGGCACCGGAAGCCCCCGGTCTGCCAGATTGACTGGGGGCGTTGGCAATGCCGCCCGCCCCGGAACCGAACCCGGAACCAGGGGCCGCGATTGCTCCCTGCGCACTGCTGGCAACACCACCATTGCCCAAGGGCGAGTTGGCACCATGTCCGGCCAGGGTCGACGCATTGATGGAAATACCTGTCGAACCGGCAGAACCCGCCATGCTGACGATGTTCCCGCCTTTCGCAGCTTGGCCGGGATACCCACCAACATACAGACCGGTCCCTGGGAAGCTGGTGTAACCCAACGAGGTCGAACCAGCACCGCCAGGCGCTGAAACCAACGATCCCAAGGAGCTGGTTCCGCCCGTTCCAGCGTCGGATGCGATCAAACCTGCGGCGCCACCAACGCCCACCGTGACGATCTGACTGGCTCCAACCGTTGCGGCCGAAAGCCAGGCTTCCGCGTAACTACCAGAGGCCCCTCCACCTGCAAGCGAATACTGGGAAGCAGTTGTCCCAACAATGCCTGCACTCCCGCCCCCTCCGCCGACAACTTTCACCAACACATTCTTCATCCCCACCGTCGGCACATAAGTGCCAGACGAGGTGAACGTCCTCACACTCAACAACCGCCCACTGGCACCACTGCCACCGCCGGCATACACCAGCACCCAACTTTCCAACGCCGCGCTGTACACCACCGAACAAACACTGCCGCCGACAATCTCGGCAGGCCGCAATGCACTCGATGCAAGATTTACCAGCGGCTTGGGCATCAACCCGTTCGGTGCAAAGGTACTCGCTCCGGTATTGGCATTACCGGCGGTAAAGCGCAGCGCCAAGCCGTCCTTCAATGCGGTGACGGGAGGCACATAATTGGCCATGTATAGATTGGCGGCGCCGATGTCAGTGGCATGTTTGTCTTCACCTGCCTGACTGAGTTTTTGCACCGCTTGCAACAATTGGGTTGCATCGGCTTCGCTTGGCTCAAGGCCGGCGGATTTGACGACGTTCAACAACTCATCGGTGACGCTGTTGCCCCAGGTCGCCGGGATCAACGATCCGGGCAATCCCGCGACAACATCTTCATTGACGAACTTGCCGTTCACCAGCCCGACGCTGGGAACACTTTTTGGATAATCCATGTATGTTTCCTCTACGGCTCAAACCGCATTTGCCAACCAACGCGGCGCTACAGGCCGATGCTCACTGAAAGGAAAAAAAGAACCCTGCGGCCAATCGCGCAATTCGCGGCGATAGGTTTGCAGCTCGGCATATTGCTCGCTGGTCAGCGTCGTGCCACCACCGTCTTCAAGCTCATCACGATCACGTGCAACCAGACCATCGGTGGCAGCCAGTTGTGCTGTACGCCAGCTACGTTCAGCATCTGCCGCTTCTTCTGCCGAATAAGGTGGTGGATCAACCAGAGTCGGATAACCGTTATCCGCGTGCACACCGACCACTTTTGCACTCACCGCCAGTTGCTGCAGCAGTGAGATCCAATAGGTCTGGGGAATTTCAATGACGTCATCCGGAATATCCGATGAGTTGATAGCGGGAACATAAACCCCACGGGTGCTGGCGCTGAACAAGACATTGAACGGATTCATTTAATAACCCTTTGCGAAGAAGTTGATACCCCAGCCTGCAGACACTTCGCCGCTGTAGCTTCGAACTTTCAGACGGCACCCCTGCTTCGACGCAGAGTTCGCGTACATGACGACCATCGCTCCATCGCCTCCTACGTGCATGGCGATGATCGAAGAAAACGCGGTAGGGAAAGAGATCGGAAAGACGACGTTGACATCGCCATTGGCATCCGTCGTGCCAACACCCCATTGATCGATATTGCCGCTGGCATAACGCTGGTAGCCAATGTTGCCGTACACACCGGAGTGCGCCGACGCATATCGATCACTCACCGAGCCGCCATAGAGGCGCCACTGTCCCGTGAGTTTGATCAGGTAGGCAGTGTCACCAATACCCAACTTGAGCGGGCCGGATGTGCCATTACAGGTGAGAAGCCCATCGTTACCGGAAGGATTAACGGTCAACACGCCGGTACCTGCGTTGATTACGTGAATGGTGCTCGCATGGGCCACACCATTGGTAGACGGCAGCGTCGCAGTCAGCGCACTGGCACTGGAGAAACTCGCGACACCGCCAATATTCGCAGCGTTCAATACCGTGCTGGCGGCGTAAGAAGCAAAACCGGAGAACTGTAGTCCCGCCCGCGTAACAAACTCGGTGGTCGCCATCGACTGATCATTGGAGAACTGCGGTGCAGTCAAAAACAACTTGTTGCTGCGCAATGCGGTTAACACCTGATCATCTTTCGCTTCCGTCGGAGCGGTGCCGCCAGCATTGATGACGTTCAACAACTCTTGGGTAACGCTGTTGCCCCATTTCGCCGGAATCAACGAGCCCGGCTTGCCGGTCAGCGGGTCTTCATCGACAAACCGGCCGTTGACCAAGCCGGCACTCGGGACACTGTTTGGGTAGTCCACGGTACTTCTCCTTGTGTGTGAATCAGGTGTTTACTGCTGATCCGGGCGCAACCGGCCAGGTGATTTCATCGGGAAAACCCGCCTGTTTTTCGATGCGGTTCAGCTCTACGCTGTAAAGCTTCCACTCGATCAGCAGCAGTTGTTCGTCATGGCTGGCATCGCCGATGTCTTCGGCGTATTGCAGCGGCGCGATGCGCAGGACGGCGTCGCGCAGCAGTGCGTCGCGCTGGTCGAGGCATTGTTGTCTGACGCTCGCCAAACGAGCCTGCTCATCCAGCACCCAGGCGTTGTCGCGCCAGATGTGGAATTCACCTGGCCATGGTTGCGCGGTCAGGGTTTCAGGCAACTCACCCAGCTCGGTCCAGATCTGTTGCGCGCCGCCGTCCTTGCAATAAACCATGCCACGGCGGTCTATCAACTCACGGGGAACACTGTTAACCAAGGTCCACACTCGGCCGCTCTCAGGCGCCGGCAACTGGAAAGAAAGTTGAATCGCATTACTCGGCAGTTGAACACCAAGACCCGGTGTGACATCGAACTCGACAGGGCCTGTCAAACAGCCCAAGTGATCAATCAGATAATTAAACATGGGCACCTCAGATAAGTTTGATCCGACCCGGATAGGCAATATTTCGAGGGCGCGTGATACCGCCATGGTTCAGCAAATCAGCGTCCGAGATTGGCGTAACCGGCGCTGCAGGTGTGATGTATTTAACAGTGGAGCCCACGTAATCGGTGTAGTTACCCATATCAAAGCCCAACTGAGGTTTTTGGGAGTTGATATGTGTTGCGAACAAAATGTTGTCGCCCATTCCATTGTCGCCCTGAACTAAAGAGCCTTTTTGCCAAGAGCCAGGTGCACGTCCCGGGTCGATCAATCCGCCTTCAGCGAGTACCCGTAAAAATTCACCGCGAGCCTCTGGTAAACGGAAGTTCGTGGCACCATCTCCAGGCGTCCACGCACCACCACGATCAGCTTCGGAACGCAGCATTCCGGACTGTTGCGCGTGATCCCAAAGCCACGGCCACTCTGCGCGACTGAGTAACGAACCGTTCAAAGCGGCATAGCCACCCGGTAATACTGCCAGCGCAGTTTCAAAGACAATGTGCCCCAGTGAAGAGCCGTCGAAACGACCGACCGGCCACCAGTTACCCGCGCCATCACTGCGCAGATGCCACCAGTCACCTGCGCCCATCAACACCAGAAATGGATACCCCGAGGTGTTCAGGTGGGTATGGAATTTGATTGAGTCACCACTTGAAACTTGAACAACCAGACGACTACCGCTGTTATCCAGCCGCCGGACAATAACGTCTCGCACCCCCAGACCCGCATTGGCTGACGGCAGGCTGACACTGAGTGCGCCAGCACCGGCATCAATGAGGACCAGGCCTAGCTCTTCGCTGGTCAACAACCGGGATGAGTTGACCCGTGTGATGGACGAACGCATGGGGCTGGCCTTGCCGATAATCGACTGAATTGCCTTGAACAGCTGCCCGGTATCCGCCTCGGACGGCACCAACCCGCCACCGTAAATCACACTCAGGATCTCCTGAGTCACGCTGTTGCCCCACACCGCCGGAATCAACGACCCCGGTGTGCCGGCGACCGGGTTTTCATCTACGAAGCGGCCATCGACCAGGCCAACGCTGGGGACGCTTTTTGGATAATCCATAGGTTTCTCGTTCCTCTGAAATAACAAATGAACCGCGTCGTGGCGATCGCGAGTACGAGCCAGCGGCGGTCTGTTTTCTGAAAATAAAAAGCCCACGGTGAAGTGGGCTTGGGTGAAGCAGAACGAAAGCGTTACGACTAGAGATTCTGGCTGCTGAGCAGTTCGCGAATCGCCGCCAACGCGTCATCGCTCGCACTTCGCGCCAGATCGAGATTGCCTTTGGCCGCATGCGCGCGGATCTGGCTTTTGGCCTTCAGGCGCAAGGTGCGCAGGGTCAGCAGATGATCGGTGAGTTGGTCGGCCTTGCTCAGGATCTGCTCGGCTGCCTGTTTGGCAGTTCGACCTTTGACTACCCACGCAGCGACCGACAATGGCACCTCTTTTTTCGGATAGCCGGCGTCTTGATAAACCTGAGCGTCGGCAGCAGCCTGGGCGTACTCCATGGCTTTGAGCGGGTCGCCGGCCAAAACGGTGCGGGCACTGTCGGCGGCCGCGTCGACCTTGGAACACAGCTGTTCGGCTACCTGAAGTTCCAGCTCGGCAACTCTGGACGGATTCAGCTGCCATTTTTCTCCATCCCAATCATGGGCACTGGACGGCTGGGCCGGGCGCAAGCCTTCCTCGAACTGATGCAGCTCTTGAATGATGATCATCGGATCAGCTCCCAGGAAAGATTGATATTCACCGCCGCTGAAAAATTGATCGCAACACCGTTGGCGTAGTCGCTTGGGAGGAGATTTTTGATGCCCATGCTGAACAGCAATTCGTCACTTGAACCGTTATCGGCACCAAAAGCGTGTTCGGCTTGATAGGTCTGCCACAAGGAACGCAACATGCTGTGGTCGAAGCTGGCGGTCAGTGTCGACACGGTTGTGTCACTCACCTCGTTGTTGGTAATAACCCGTACCGTCTCACCCGCAATGGCCCAACCATCCCAATTGCTCGACGCGGCAGCCTTTGGATTGAGAAAACAGTAGTTGGCACCCAGCCATCCGGGTGTAGCAAAATTCACGGCTGTGACGAGCGTCGGATGCGGCGTCGCATTGCCCACCACCAGCCGCGCGGCACGGGCATGCGGGTCAAGTGGCAGGTACACCACGCCATTACCGCTGATTGTTTGCGTCCACGACAAACGACCGCGGTTATAAATCGGTCGGACAATCGGCACCGAGCCAGGGCCTGCTGTCACCACCCATGCCAGACAAATATCCAGCGGCGTCGACTGAAAACCGCCTCCCGCCGCACCATTGATCGTGCCCTTCAAGCCTTCGGGCGTAGCGTCATAGATGATGCCGCGCTGCGTGTAAAAGGTCAGCACGCCGGCAACCACTTGCGCACGCAAAAAGTAATTAGAGTTAGGCAACAGATCAACACTGCTCCAGGCTTGTGTCGTAAATGTGCGCGGACGAGCCAACTGACCAGTCAGCACTTCCTGACCGAGGCTGATCAGCACACCCGCCGGAATCGAGATCCGTCCGCCACTGGTGGCAACCGCTGCCGGAGTGATCGCCAGACGACCGTCCGGCGTCGCCACCGTCGCGGTCGGCAACGACCCGATCGGCAACGCCGAATCCAGATTCCAGCCCTTGGCCGAAACGTTCTGAATCGCTTGCAACAACTGATCGTATTTCTTCTCGTCCGGGGTCAGATCCCCGGCCTTGATCACGTTGAGAATCTCCTGCGTGACTCCGTTACCCCAGTCAGCTGGGATCAGCGATCCCGGTGTCCCCGTCAGCGGGTTTTCATCAATAAACTTGCCATTCACCAGACCGGCGCTAGGCACACTTTTCGGATAATCCATCCCGTCATTCCTCCCTAGTCATAATTGATGTGCACTTTGGTATGCGCCGGCGCACTGCGGTGGATCAGGCACTCCAGCGCCGAGCCCGGGTTGACGCCGAAGCGCTCGCCCCAGTAACTCGCGCCATAGCGGCGACCAAGCAGCAGGCGGCCGCCGGTGTTGAGGGTCCACATGAATTGCGCTTCCCAGGTGCCCCAGTGTGCCGCGCCGAAACGCGCGCGGCCCATGCGCGGGGCTTCGTGTTCGGTGATGCTGGCGTTGGGGTAGCCCTGGCTTTTGGCGATGTCGAGGTAGTAACCGACAGCCTGACTGCCGACCGCGAGCAAGCGTCGGCGCACGGCGAGGCGGCGGTCGTCGAACAGCGGTGTGGCGCCCAGGCACGGGTCGGGCAGCTCCATCACCCGTTCCCAGTCCGGCACCAATTCGCTGACGCCCGCCGGGTCCATCTCGTTGAGCAGGTCGGCGGCGCGGGCGTCGAGGCGCGCCAGCTCGACGGCGACGCCTTGCAGCACTTCCTCGAGTTCCGGGACGCGTTCCGGGTCCCACGCCGGGCCGCTCGGCAGCAAGGCGCGCAGCTGCGCCTGATATTGCGCGGCGGTTCTTATGCCCCCCATACGCAACCTCCGAAGGTCAGCAGTTCGCTTTGCCCGGCAGGCACGTCAGCGGCCGGCGCGGTCAGCGTGTGGTCGTACTCACCGCCAGCGCTGCTGATGGCTTCGCGGATATGGCTGATCAGCAGCGGCACACCCAGATCGGCCTCGCGGTTGTGCAGGTCGCGCAGTTGCGCTTCAACGGCGGCGCGCACAGCAGTGGTGTCCGGGTTGACGCTCTTGAAGCGATACACCACCGGCACCTGAATCGGCCGCTGCACGTGTACTTCCGCCGTCACCGGGCGCAGCGGCTCGATGTACTCCTGAACCTCCGCCAATTGCTCATCGTTGGGCACCGGTTGCGGGTCTTCGTCACGCATGATGAACACCGTCACTGTGCCTGGCCCGAGCAGGCCGCCACGGCACCAGGCCCGCGTCACACCCGGCACTTCCAGCGCCCAGGTCTCGTAGTCGCTGGCGGAACCGCCGTGCGGAATGACCCGATAAGAACGGATCACCCGCGAGCGCAACGACTCCAGGCTTTCTCGCGCCACGCCACCACTGAGGCCGGGCGCGAGCACCACAAAACTGTTGCCGACTACACCGGCGATCGGCTGCACCGGGTTCAGCGCCAGACCGGCGTCGGCATTACCGAGGCTGCCAGCGTCGAGCGCAGCAATCGTGGTGGTGTTGCTGCCATTGACGGTGGTGCGCGCGGTGGTGACTTTATAGGTACGGCCATCGCTCGCTTGCAGCAGCGTGTCGACATCCAGCACCGCACCGGCGGTCGCGGTAAAACTGACGCTGCCGGTGGCGACTTGCGCCGGTTTGCGTGGCTGGTTCAGGCGCAGCGCGGCGATGCGTTCCAGGGTCGATTCGTCGGCTTTGTCCGGCAGGATCTGCTCGGCAATCCAGTCGAGATAACCGTACAGACCATAAGCCGCGCCACCAAGTGTGCGGGCCAGCACTTGCGCATCGGACTGGCGCAGCGAATCGCCGGCCAGGTCGCTTTGGGTGCGCTTGATCAGCACCGGCAGCGAAGGGGTTTCAAACGGCATAGATCACCTGCCAACTGTTATCGGGGTTGATGTCCAGACGTTCGCCATCGGCCAGGGTCAGGACCGTGCGCAGGCTCAGGCGCTGGGCGTCGAGGCGTTCGCTGATGATGTCGATGGCGCTGCAGTGGCCGTCGTCCATCAGCCATTGCAAGGCTTCGCGGGCATAGAACTCGGCGTCCATCTGGGTCTGTCGGGTCAGCTTGACCCGACGCAACAGCCACAGCCGCGAACCGATGCGATCGTCGGCGACGGTGGGAAAGCTGTCGCCCCACCAGCCGAAGCGCTCCTCGTCGTCGAGGGCGTCGTCATCGGCGGCGCGGCGCCAGGTGAACAGGCTGATGAGCACGGCGCGGGTCAGTGCGGCGTGGAGGTTCTGGCTGACAAGCATTATTTGCCTCCTGCCGGCGCACCGGTCTGGCCGCTGCCGGCCTGCACGCCGACGTGCACGTGTTTGATCTGGCTGATGCCGCCAGCGAGTTGGTCGCCGGTGGAAACGATCTTGCCGGTCTGGTTGATCACCGGCGTGTCGAAGTTCACCGCGCTGCTGGCGCGGATGTTCAGGGTGGCGGTTTCGATGTCGATGATCCGCCCGCGCTTGAAGTGAATTTTGTCGCCCTCGTCGGTGTAGATCGCCACTTCGCCAGAGGCCAGTGACTGCAAGCGATAGCGGCGGTCGGCGACCACCAGGGCGATGGCGTGAGACCGGTCACCGCCGAGAAACGTGACGATGCCTTCGGCGCCGGCCAGCGGGTTGCTGGTGAAACCGTAGGGTTCGAAATGCTCCAGGTCGTCGTTCACTTCACCGGCGGTGAGGCGCATTTGCAGCGATTGCAGCTTGGATGCCGAATGGGCGAGCACGACAGTGCCGCGCGCCAGCAGGCGTGTCAGTAGGCTCATGAATTGTCCTTCAAAAGATGGGCACGACGCGGTCAACTGTAGGAGTGAGCCTGCTCGCGATGGCGTCAGTGCAGTCGACCTTTCAGTGGCCGGTCTACCGCTATCGCGAGCAGGCTCACTCCTACAGGGGCGGTGTCAGGCCTAAGATTTTTTCGGGGGGATGGGGTCGGGATCGAAGGTATGCGGTGGCGCCACTTGCAGCGTGGTCACCGAGCCCTGCGCCGAGAGCGAATACGTGACTTTGGAGATCAGCATGTCGCCGTCAAAGCCGAGCACCGGATCCGTGACCTTCACCAGCGTATTGTGACGCCACAGATCGCCATTGGACTGACGCCAGCCCTGCACCTGATAGGTGGTGGTCTGCGCCCGGCCCATGCGGGTGGCGCTTTCCCATTGGGCGCGTTGCTGGGCCAACTCGAACGTCAGCGCGGTGCCCTCGTTGATGATCGTGGTGCGGCGGCGCTTGAAGCTCAGATCAGCCGCGCTGGATTGAACCTCGCTGACGGCCGCCCCGCTCTTCTTGTCCGAGCCTTTCTGCTGACCGATCACTCGGTATTCAGAAAACACCTGGCTCTGATCCATCGGCGCGTTCGCCGACAGAATGTTCTTGCCCAACTCCAGCGCGTCACTGGCCCGACCACCACTACCGGGCTTGGCCAGCACCAGCCGGCCCTGCTCGTCATCGGTGGAAAACACCCGGAACAGCGAGAGCAATCGGTCGATCGACTGGAACACCGTTTCGCCCGGCACGATGGTGTGTTTGGCGAGCCGCGCGGTCTCGGGAATTTCGTTGACCACGTACAGCGAGTATTCCGCCGCCAGAGCCTGGACGATGCTCAGCAGCGGTTGCTCCTGCCATTGGTTCGGCCGGTTGGTGGCTGCGCAATCGACCAGATCCTGAGTCTTGGAGCTACCCTCGATGCTCAGGCTGATCTGGCGTCCGTCGTAACTGATCGGGGCCTTGAACACGTAGCCAGTGAGCACCAGGTCCTGGCCAATTTTCACTTCGCACGGGTCACCCGGTTTAATCCGTTGATCCACCGTCTGCCCCGGCCACTGCCAGGTGATGTCGAGTTTGAAGGTGCGAAACTGGCGCTCAAGATCGGCGGTGATTTCCACGCTTTTCCAGCCGCCGTATTCCATGTTGTTGACGGTCAGCGTGACATGGTTATCCATCTCGCTCATGGCTCACTCCCTGGACACTTTTACGTCGTTGGGAGAAAAGCCCGGATGGTTCATCGCGTTGCTCTGCGTCACTTGAGTCACCCGTGTGGCATCGGCAAATTGCTTGTAGGCCACCACCAGCGCCGGCAGGCTTTCCTGAAACGATTTGGTGACCTGGCGCACACCGGATGACGCCACTGCCTTGAGATGCGCAATCAGCGCTTCCTTCACATCGTTAATTGCCTGGTGATGTTTGGGATCGGCCTTGTCCAGCATCGGGTCAATTGCCACCCCGACCGCCTTCTGCAGTGCTTTCATTTCTTCGGTCACCGGCACTTCCTGACGAGTCACCGGTTGATCCGCCTGATGCGCCACCGAAGGTGTCGACGACAGCTTCACCGCCGGAGTCGCCACCGGCATCGACGCTACCCACTGCGCCACTTTCACCAGCATGGTGTCCTGCACCAGATCGGCCATGGCTTGTGCCGCCGCGTTGGTGTCCTTGCCGGTGGTGATCTTCGGCGCATCGGCCTTGCGGATGGCTTCGAGTTGTTGGGACACGTCGGCAATCACGCCACGGTAGCCCTCCTTCGCGAATTCCTTGAGCTCCTTGATATCGCCGAGCAAGCCCTTGAACTCCGCCGCCACTTCCTTGGGCAACTCCTTGACCGCTTTGACCAGTTCGGTGATCTGCCGATACTGCTCGATCAGCGGTTTGAGCTGCTCTTTGATCACCTCATACACGCCGGTCAGGCTGTTGCGCAGATTGGCGATGCCGATCCGCGCAGCCTTGATCAACGTCATCGCCTGCTCGAAGCGCGCCACCGCCGAACCCAACAGTGTGTCAGCCTTGGCCAACAGAACTTTTTGCGTACTGACCGTGGCGGTCGGAAACGGCAACGGCCGGTCGGGATAGAACTTCAGACTGAATGTCACCAGCCCGCCGTCCTGGCGGGTGTGGGTCATGTCGCATTCGCCGACCTTGACTTGCAGGCGTCCGAGCCACGGATGCACCAGTTCACCACTGCCCGCCTCCAAGGCCTTGAGCAGCTTGTCGCGCTGCTCCAGGCAATCGGCGCCGATGATGAACGCCGTGATGTCGTGGGTCTTGGCCTGCTGGCCGAGATCCTCGAAATACGGCAGGTCGCGTTGCGGGTATTCGTGCAACTGACCTTTGCGACCGACCGGAGTTTTCGCCTGATCGATCCAGAATCCGACACCGCGAAACGATGCCGGCAACAAGCGGTCACGCCAGTTCATTGGAACCTCCTGCCGACAGCGAGCGATAGCCGATGCGCGAAGACAGCGCCAGGCCCGGTTGATTGGTTTGTGGTTGATCGGTGCGCAGCCCCGCCGGTGCATTTTCGAAGCGCACGGTCAGGCCGCCTTCGAGTTGCGTACGGTTGTTGGCCGCGCTTTGCTGGATCAGGGCGCTGGAGGTTTGTGGCAGCGAACTGCTTAACTTCGGGGCACCGGCAGGCGCTGCCGGGGCGGTACCGGTGAGGGTTGCAAAGACACCGGAGAAATTGCCACCGAACAGTTCTTTAAGCTGCCCGAAAATCCCTTGCAGGTTTTTCCACATGTCGCTGAACCAGGTCAGTACCGGCTGCCATTTCTGCTGGATCGACTCCAGCGGCGACTGGCTGAACAGATCGCCGAAGATGCTCTTCACCACTTGTGCATCCGTGGTCAACGATGCCCACAGACCGGAGAAGTACGCGCTCACGCCACTCCACTTCGCCATGACCGCTTCCACAGGCGCGCTGCCAAACAGGTTTTGAAACTCGTCTTTCAACGGCTGGGCTCCAGCCCTGAGTACGTCCCACAGCGCGGAAAAAACCGGCGCCACGGGTTGCCAAGCCGATTCAATCATCGCTACCGGCGATTGCGTGAAGATCGATTTGACCTGCTCCCACTGCGCTGCGGCGTTATCGGCAACACCGCCAACAAGATTGCCAAACACATTGTTCAGCGAACCCCAGGCTTCAGTAATCGTCTGCACTGGCGACCAACTGAACTTCGCCTTGAGCGCGTCCACACCGGCAGCAGCTTTGGCCTGTGCGCCAGCGAAGAAATCACTGACGACATTGCTCGCGGTTGCAAAAGCCTTGCTCATCACTTCACTCGGCGAGAAATCGAATTTCGCCCTGAGCCTGTCGATACCCGCTTGCGCATCCGCCATGGTGCCAGCGAAGAAATCACTGACAACGCTACTGGCCTTCGCCAACGCCTTGTTCCACACCTCACGCGGCGAGAAATCGAACTTCGCCCTGAGCTTGTCGATCCCTGCTTGTGCATCCGCCATGGTGCTGGCGAAGAAATCACTGACAACGCTGCTGGCTTTCGCCAACGCCTTGTTCCACAGCTCACTCGGCGAGAAGTCGAAAGCCGCCACGAGCTTGTCAGTGCCTGCCTGCGCTTTCGATACCAAGCCGTTGTAAATATTGACGACGCTGTCGACGCCGGCAAAAAATTCCGCGCTGATCTCCCCCCACGTTTTGCTGATCAATGCGCCCATCGATTCGATTGCCTGCGTGGTCGCCGCAACTCCAGCGTTGAATTTCGTCGAAACGTAGTCCCACATCCTGCCGAAGAATCCGGAAATCGACGCCCAGTTATTGGTAATCAACCGTGCGCCAATCACGATGATGGCCACCGCTGCCGCGATAGCTGCCGCAATCAGCCCGATGGGCGAGGTCAGAATCCCCAGCACCGCGACCAGCCCCATCGCACCGACCGTGACCACCGTAAACGCTACGGCAGCGGCCGCCAGCCCTTCGACCAGATACGGATTGTTGGCGACAAACTGGCCAATCGAAGTCATCACCGGTGTCAGCGCCGTGACGATGCCGTTAACCGCCGGCAACAACGCCTGACCGATTTTCAGCGAGATGTTATCCAGCGCCTTGTTGAATTTTTCCAGGTTGGCCGAGGTTTCGCCCTGGACCACCTTCGGAACTTTAAGGCCCTTGAGTGCCCTGGCTTTCTTCGCCAACGCATCCTGCGCTTCGATGGCTTTTTTGATGCCGTCCTGAAACGGCTTGAGCAAACCACCTTCAGCAATGAAGCCGGCCACGTCCAGCGGCTCGAGGCCGCTGTCTTCCATGCTTTTCTTGAATGCTGCGACCTTGCCGCGCAGCCCCTTCATCTCGGTCTCCATTTTCTCGGCGCCCTTGAGCACCACGAGCATGTTGACCGTGACGGGAAAGTTCTGCGGGATCAGGCTCAAATTTGTATTCGCCATCACTGCACCTGCTGCATCGCATTGATCCGTTGCGCGTGCTCCAGCGATTCGCGGAGCACATCCAGTGGCCTGGCCATCATCTGTTCGGGGTCAACCTTCCAGAACCAGGCCAGGTCATAGGCGACTGCGATCAGGTCGGTGATGGCTCCGACGCCGCACTCATGAAAAAACTCGCAACGGCCCAGCTCAGCGCGTTGAGGTCAGCCAGATCGAGCTGGTTGACCGACGACGGTGGAATACCGGCGCACACGGCGATGTATTTGGCCGCCACGTCCATGTCGAGGCTGACTTCTTCGCTTTTGTCGATCTTGTACGGCAGCGCCTTGATCGCTCGCACTTCCTGCACCGTCGGACGGCGCAGGACGAGTTCGGTCAGGGGCTCGCCGTGAGCTTCGATCGCAACCTGAAGCTTCACGGCGCCGCTCATTGCCAGGTCCCCTTGATGCCTTCGAATTTCAGTTCGATGGTGGCGTCATCGCCCTTGGAAACCGGCTCTTCGACCAGGTAGGCACCGGCCAGCACGTAGACCTTGCCGTTGCTGAATTCGCAGGTGACGGTGATGTCGGTGCCTTCGATCAGCTTCTTCAGCGGGAAGTCGGCGGTGTGCAGCGCGGTCACTTTGAACGACGGCGCGACGTCGGTTTCCTTGTAGAAACCCGGTACGACGGTTTCGCGTTTGACGGCCATCAGCGGGGCTTCGCAGCCGCCGTTGATAGTCAGTTGTGCACCGTCGACTTTGACGTAGCAGGTGCCTGCAATCACTTGACCCATGGTGTTACTCCCTTCAAATAAAAAAGCCCACCGGAGTGGGCTGAATGCTTACGGCCAAACGCGGCGATCAGGCCGCGTCGTCGTATTGCAGACGGAATTGGTTGAGCAGTGCGAACACGCGCAGACCGTTGATGTAATCCGGCGGGAACAGCACGTTCACGCGGCTCGGGTCCTGCACGTCGCGCTCGACGATCAGGTGCTCGGCGAACAGTTCGGCGTTCTCCACGTGGCCTTCCAGTTCCAGCTTGGCGTACTGCGCGATCAGCTCGCCGCGAATGGTCGCCGGAGTGACGATCGGCTGGCCGGCGCCGAAACGGGTGCCGTCGGAAGCCAGTTTGTGCCGGCCGTACTTGCTGGTGATCACGCTTTGCAGACGACGCACGATGAACGCCGACTGGTGCATGGTTTCGCTGTCCAGGTAGGAGTTGTCGGCCTGACCGTAAGCGTTCTTCTGGTAGGTGGTGATCGAACGCTGAATGCGAACGTAACCGCCTTCGTAGTACGCGGTGGCAATGCCGTAGTTGAGCAGCGACTGACGCTCGGTCAGGGTGAATCGCTCGCTGGCCGGCGCCGGATCAACACCCGGCAGGCTGCCGCTTTGGGTCGGACGGCTGGCGTCGGCGGAGATGAACACCGCGGTGCGCGCAGCCAGTGCGGCAGCTTGTACCCAGAACGGTTGCGGTACGCCCGGCTCCAGCGCCTGGATGGTCATGTGCTGATCGTTACGTGCCTGGCCAGCAGCAACCAGGGTGCCGACGGTACCGCGCTTGGCGCTGTAGACGTGACCGAACAGTTGCTTGGCCCAGGACCAGCGACCGGTGCTGTCATCCATCACTGCTTGCCAGGTATTGAGGGTCGACAGATCCGACCACGGCAGAGCGATGAACTCGAACGGCTCGTCACCCAGTGCAGCCACGGCTGCGACCTGGTCCGGCACACCGGCGCCGCCAGTCATGGCGGTGACTGCGGTGGTCAGGCCAGCCGGGGTTTCTTCGCCGTTGCTCTTGCCCAGACGATTGAACTGCAGGCTGATGTCGTTAGCGCTGTCGCCGGTCCATTTGGCGGTCAGGGTGACCACACCTTCGGCAGCCGCAGCGCTGACCGGCAGATCGGCGGTGGCGTTGATTTTCTGTGCCAGTGCGGTGGCCGCCTGAGCAGCGGTGGCACCGTTGACCACGGTGGCCTGCACCCGCACACCAGCGACGTACAGGTTGAGCACGCCAGCCTGAGTCGCAGTGCCAGTCAGGGTCAGCACGCCTTTGGCGATGGCGCCTTCAGTGTTGTGCAGCGGCAGGCACCAGATCTCGCCGATCGGGTCGGCCTTGCGGAAGGTCTCGTACATCGAGGCGAGCATCGAGCCCTGACCGCCGATGCTTTTTGCCAGCGCGACGCTGGAGACCAGCACCAGTTTGCCGACTTCAGTCGGAGCGATGTTGTCGTTGACCTGAGCGACGATCAGACGGCGCATGGCCGAAGTCGCGCTATTGGCGGCCGAGTTGTCCATTTCGGCATAGAACAGCGGTACACGAATGTCCGCAGGGATGTTGCTGAATCCGATCGCCATTATTTGGCTCCCTGTGCTTTGACTTTTACGGTTTTGAGAGTGATATCGCCGTCGGCCAGACGTCGGCGCCACCAGGCGCTGTCCAGCACTTCACGGCCTTCTTTGGGCAGCAGATCGCCCGCTTCCGGGTCAGGCACGGCACGGCCAGCGGCCGGCAGTACGGTGATGCGATTGCTCATGGGGTTACGTCTCCAGAGAAAGTCAGTTCCACGCGCCCGTCAGGGCCCGGGTGTTTCAGATTGGGGTCGGCCGGGTCGATCGCATCGACCCGCACGGTGACCCCGGTAAAGGACGACAAACCGTCCAGTTCACGTTCGTGCCAACTCTCCGCAGGCTGACTCGGCAGATTGCGGCCGAGCTGGAACTCGGTAAAAAAGCGCAGCCGATAGAAGGCCCGGCTGCTGTTGATCGAGACCATCTCGCCGCCGTCGTAGACGATGGCGCTGTAGTCATTGCCCGGTTTGAATCCCACCAGCGCGCGCCACAGTTCGGCGCGCAGGTCGTGCAACAGATCCAGCGCTTTTGTGCCGTCCGTAGCGTCAAGCGCCAGGATGATTTCGAAGCGGTCGCGGATCGGTTGCGCGGTGAGGTTTTGTTCGGTGCTGGTGCTGGCGAGATCCGCCAGGGGCAGAACATGAGCCGAGGGTGTCGGCAGATCAGCGTTGCCTTGCAGCAACGCCAGATCGACACCCACCGCAATGTGATCGGCAAGGCTTGGGCATTGCCCACGCAGCTGCGTGAGGATCGGGGTGATCTTCATGGTGGTGTTCCAGAGTGTGGGGGAGTTACCGCAGGACC
>NZ_CATKPP010000055.1:0-385043 GCF_949767635.1 Pseudomonas sp. IT-93MI4 | reverse complement strand
CTCCCCGAGAGATAGGGAACTGACCGCATTGTTTATTTGAGATACGCCGACCTGATACATCATGCCGAACTCAGGTTTGAATTCGCCACAAATCGGCTCCCTTCCCCCCTCGCCCCCTTGGGCGAGAGAGCTGGGGTGAGGGGGGTGGGTATTGAAGTGCAAACCCGATGTTCGATATTCGCCCAACCATGCGACCAACGAATGACTGCCGACGCGTGTATGCCCCGAAGAGGCGCGGTATACTGCCGCGCCTTTTTAGCGTCGCGCCAGCAGCCCCGGCGTGCCTTGAAAGGTGCTTGCGACCGACCGATGCACCCAAGCTGCAAGCACCTTATTGAATGTTCCCGTCTTTTAGAGGAGCGCGACTCATGACCGTGATCAAGCAAGATGACCTGATTCAGAGCGTTGCCGACGCCCTGCAATTCATTTCCTACTACCACCCCGTGGACTTCATCCAGGCGATGCACGAAGCCTACCTGCGCGAAGAATCGCCAGCGGCCCGTGACTCGATCGCGCAGATCCTGATCAACTCGCGCATGTGCGCCACCGGCCACCGGCCGATCTGCCAGGACACCGGCATTGTCACCGTGTTCGTGCGTGTGGGCATGGACGTGCGCTGGGATGACGCGACCATGAGCCTGGACGACATGATCAACGAGGGCGTGCGCCGCGCCTACAACCTGCCGGAAAACGTCCTGCGTGCCTCGATCCTCGCCGACCCGGCGGGCGCTCGGAAAAACACCAAGGACAACACCCCGGCGGTCATCCACTACTCCATCGTCCCGGGCAACACCGTGGAAGTGGACGTGGCGGCCAAGGGCGGCGGTTCCGAGAACAAGTCGAAAATGGCCATGCTCAATCCGTCCGACTCGATCGTTGACTGGGTGCTCAAGACCGTTCCGACCATGGGCGCCGGCTGGTGCCCACCGGGCATGCTGGGCATCGGTATCGGCGGCACCGCCGAGAAAGCCGCAGTGATGGCCAAGGAAGTGTTGATGGAATCCATCGACATCCACGAACTGAAAGCCCGTGGCCCGCAGAACCGCATCGAAGAGATCCGTCTGGAGCTGTTCGAGAAGGTCAACCAACTGGGCATCGGCGCCCAGGGCCTCGGTGGCCTGACCACCGTGCTCGACGTGAAGATCATGGACTACCCGACCCACGCCGCCTCGCTGCCGGTGTGCATGATCCCGAACTGCGCCGCCACCCGTCACGCGCACTTCGTGCTCGACGGTTCTGGCCCGGCCTCGCTGGAAGCGCCATCGCTGGATGCCTACCCGGAAATCGTCTGGGAAGCCGGCCCGTCGGCCCGTCGCGTCAACCTCGACACCCTGACCCCGGAAGAAGTGCAGAGCTGGAAGCCGGGCGAAACCGTCCTGCTCAACGGCAAGATGCTCACCGGTCGCGACGCGGCGCACAAGCGCATGGTCGAGATGCTGAACAAGGGTGAAACCCTGCCGGTGGATCTGAAAGGCCGCTTCATCTACTACGTCGGCCCGGTTGATCCGGTCGGTGACGAAGTGGTTGGCCCGGCTGGCCCGACCACCGCGACGCGGATGGACAAGTTCACCCGTCAGATCCTTGAGCAGACCGGCCTGCTGGGCATGATCGGCAAATCCGAGCGTGGCCCGACCGCGATCGAAGCGATCAAGGACAACAAGGCCGTGTACCTGATGGCCGTGGGCGGCGCCGCTTATCTGGTGGCCCAGGCCATCAAGAAGTCCAAGGTGCTGGCCTTCGCCGAGCTGGGCATGGAAGCGATCTACGAGTTCGAGGTCAAGGACATGCCGGTCACCGTCGCGGTGGACAGCAACGGTGAGTCGGTACACATCACCGGCCCGGCGATCTGGCAACAGAAGATCGCCGAAAGCCTGGCGGTAGAAGTGCAGTAAGCGTTTCGCAGCTGGAAAAAAAGGCCGGCCCGTCAATCGACGGGCCGGCCTTTTTTATGCCTGGGAGAACGACACATACCTTGGGCTTGAGCGCACCTGTCAGATCTGACAGGTGTGCGCTGCTGTGATCGTTGTTAGCGTCAATCCATCTGCGTCTTCGCCTGTGCAATGTATGTGACTCATGGCTGATCAAGACCTCAGTATCACCCCGCCCTCCATCGCCAAGAGTTCGACGATTGCCACTTTCAGCAAGCGTTTGGTTTGTTCGAGTGATAGCGTCGAAAGCCTGACACAGGCCACGCAAGCCGTCATTGGCGAGCTGGCTTATACACGCACCATGCTGCTTTCACACTCACACCGGTTCACGGCGGTCTGATCAGGTAACGCGTCAGACGAGAAGGACGGGCAGGCCCATGCTATCGTGCCCGCCCGTCCCTTTATCCATTAGCCCAGCATGCTGCCGACTTCCCGTACCCTGCGTTTGTCGTTGTACACCCTGCTGATCATTGCCGGTGCGGCCATCGCCGCGACCCTTGCCATCCGCCACGCCGAACGCCAGGCGATGGAGGAAGACGCGACCCGTGCCAGCCAGCAATTGGCGCTGTATGCCAACTCGTTGCACACCCTGATCGACCGCTATCGCGCCCTGCCCGCCGTGCTGGCGCTGGACCCGCAATTGCGCAGCGCGCTGGCCGGGCCGGTGGGCGCGGAACAACAGAACGCGCTGAATCTGAAGCTGGAGCAGATCAACGGCGCGGCGCAGTCCTCGACCCTCGAGCTACTTGATCACAGCGGCCTCGCGGTGGCCGCCAGCAACTGGCGCCTGCCGAGCAGTTACGTCGGCCACAACTACGGTTTTCGTCCGTACTTCAGCCAGACCCGCACTCAGGGCAGCGGGCGCTTTTATGCGGTGGGCGTGACCAGCGGCATCCCTGGCTATTTTCTGTCCAGCGCGGTGCTCGGCGACAACGCCGAGTTCCTTGGCGCGATGGTAGTCAAACTGGAGTTCCCCGAGCTTGAGCGCGAATGGAGCCAGGGCAGCGACACGCTGCTGGTCAGCGATGCACGCGGGATCATCTTCATCGCCAACCAGCCCGGCTGGCGCTATCGCTCGTTGCGGCCGCTGGACAGCCGCGACATGGACGAGATCAAGCGCACCCGCCAGTACGACAAACAATCGCTGATCCCGCTGACGCATTTGTCGCTGCGTCACTTCGACGACAACAGCGACCTGCGCCGGGTCGAAGGCCCGGACGGAACGGCGGACTATTTGTGGGAGTCACTGCCGCTGGCCGCCGAAGGCTGGACCCTGCACCTGCTGCGCCGCCCGCAAGTAGCCTTCGAAGACTTGCGCAACGCCGGGCTGGCCGCTGCGGGTGTGTGGCTGGCGTTGGTGTTTTTGCTGCTGTTCCTCAATCAGCGCTGGCGCCTGTCGAAAGTCCGTCAGCGCAACCGCGAAGAACTCGAACAACTGGTCGAAGAACGCACCCGCGATCTGCGTACCGCGCAGGACGGTCTGGTGCAATCGGCCAAGCTCGCGGCGCTGGGGCAGATGTCCGCCGCACTGGCCCACGAAATCAATCAACCGCTGACCGCGCAACGGATGCAATTGGCAACGCTGCGCCTGCTGCTCGAACATGGCCGCGTCGATGACGCGTACAAGGCGCTCAAACCGGTGGACGACATGCTCACGCGCATGGCATCGCTCACCGGTCACCTGAAAACCTTCGCCCGCAAAAGCCCCAGCGGCCTGCGCGAACGGCTGGACCTGGCGACCGTGGTCGATCAGTCGCTGCAACTGCTCGATGCGCGCCTACGCGACGAACAGGTCAGTCTGGTGCTGCACCTGACGCGTCCGGCCTGGGTGCGTGGTGATGCAATACGCCTCGAACAGGTGCTGATCAATCTGCTGCGCAATGCCCTCGATGCAATGCAGGGCAAACCGTGCAAGCGCCTGGAAATTCGCCTGGAGGTGGACGAACAACTGTGGCGCCTGAGCGTGATCGACAATGGCGGCGGGATTGCCGAACAGCACTTGAACCAGGTATTCGACCCGTTCTTCACCACCAAACCGGTGGGCGACGGTCTCGGCCTCGGGCTGGCGGTATCCTTTGCCATCGTGCATGAATCCGGCGGGCGTCTGAGCGTTGAAAATGGCGAGGCCGGCGCGGTGTTCAGCCTGACCCTGCCGATCGATCTGGAGGCACACATCTGATGCTCAACTCGGTGATGGTGGTCGATGACGAAAGCAGCATTCGCAGCGCTGTCGAGCAATGGCTGAGCCTGTCGGGGTTCGCGGTGCAGCTGTTCAGCCGCGCCGAGGATTGCCTCGCCGCACTGCCCAGCCACTTCCCCGGGGTGATCCTCAGCGATGTGCGCATGCCCGGGCTCAGTGGGCTGCAGTTGCTGGCCGAAGTGCAGCGCCGTGACAGCGATTTGCCGGTGATACTGCTGACCGGTCACGGCGATGTGCCGATGGCGGTCGAAGCCATCCGTGACGGCGCCTACGACTTTCTGGAAAAGCCGTTCAGCCCGGAAACCCTGCTCGGCAGCCTGCGCCGGGCACTCGACAAGCGGCGACTGGTATTGGAAAACCGCGCCCTGCACGAGCAGGCCGACCACCGCGCCAGACTCGATGCGACGCTGCTCGGCGTGTCCCGTGGCATGCAGACTTTGCGCCGGCAAGTGCTGGATCTGGCGGCGCTGCCGGTCAACGTGTTGATCCGCGGTGAAACCGGCAGCGGCAAGGAACTGATCGCCCGCTGCCTGCATGATTTCGGCCCGCGCGCCGACAAGCCCTTCGTGGCGCTGAACTGCGCGGCGATCCCCGAGCAGTTGTTTGAAGCCGAGCTGTTCGGTCATGAAAGTGGCGCGTTCACCGGCGCTTCCGGCAAGCGCATCGGCAAACTGGAATATGCCGATGGCGGCACGTTGTTCCTCGATGAAATCGAAAGCATGCCGCTGGCTCAGCAAGTGAAATTGCTGCGGGTGTTGCAGGAGCAGAAGCTGGAGCGCCTCGGCTCGAACCAGAGCATTCGTGTGGATCTGCGGATCGTCGCCGCGACCAAACCTGATCTGCTGGATGAGGCCCGGGCCGGACGTTTTCGCGAAGACCTGGCGTATCGCCTGAACGTCGCCGAACTGCGCCTGCCGCCGCTGCGCGATCGCCGCGAAGACATTCCGCTGCTGTTCGAATCGTTCGCCTTCAGCGCCGCCCAGCGTCTGGGCCGCACGTTCCCGCCGTTGAGCGGGGCGCAATTGAGCCACCTGCTCAGCCACGACTGGCCGGGCAACGTGCGCGAACTGGCGAACGTCGCCGAGCGCCAGGTGCTGGGGCTGGATGAGCCGGTGCAGGGCATCGATCCGGGCCAGTCTCTCGCCGCGCAGCAGGAAGCCTTTGAAGCGCAATGCCTGCGCGCGGCGCTGACCCGGCACAAGGGCGATGTGAAAGCGGTGCTGGAAGAGTTGCAACTGCCGCGCCGGACCTTCAATGAAAAGCTGCAGCGGCATGGGTTGAGCCGGGAGATGTTTGTTCCGGGCAGCTGAGTTTTGCAGTGTTTGATCGGGCCTCTTCGCGGGCAAGCCCGCTCCCACAGTGGTCGGTGGTGTTCACACATTCTGTGTTCAGCACGAAACCCTGTGGGAGCGGGCTTGCCCGCGAAGAGGCCCGCACAGGCAGCATTTATCCATCAGCCCGAATGAGCAATTTTCCGCTCACCACAATCCAGCCATAAGCGGATTTCCGCTCATTAAATCTTAAGCCCCCCTCTAAACCGGCCCTCCCCCCGTTGGCACAGCTCCTGCTATAGCCCCAGCAGGCTGCGTTCCAACGCGCTCCACAAAAACAATTAAACGAAGGATCCTTCAATGGATAACTCCAACGCCCTGCCCCTTGGGTCGGCTGCCGCGCCCGCCAAAGAAAGAACCACCGCCAGCAGGATCAAATCGATCTTCAGCGGCTCGGTCGGCAACATGGTCGAGTGGTACGACTGGTACGTCTACGCCGCTTTCTCGCTGTACTTCGCCAAGACCTTCTTCCCCGCCGGTTCCACCACCGCGCAACTGATGAACACCGCCGCGATCTTCGCCGTGGGCTTCCTGATGCGTCCGATCGGTGGCTGGCTGATGGGCCTGTACGCCGACAAGGTCGGTCGCAAGAAAGCCTTGATGGCCTCGGTCTACCTGATGTGCTTCGGCTCCTTGCTGATCGCCCTCAGCCCCAACTACGAAACCATCGGCATCGGCGCGCCGATCCTGCTGGTCTTCGCGCGCTTGCTGCAGGGTCTGTCGGTCGGCGGCGAGTACGGCACCTCGGCCACCTACCTGTCGGAGATGGCGACCAGGGAGCGTCGCGGTTTCTTCTCCAGCTTCCAGTACGTGACCCTGATCTCCGGCCAGCTCATCGCGCTGGGCGTGCTGATCGTGCTGCAGAACATGCTGACCACTGAACAGCTGTACGCGTGGGGCTGGCGTATTCCGTTCGCCATCGGCGCACTGTGCGCGATCGTTGCGCTGTACCTGCGTCGCGGCATGGAAGAAACCGAGTCGTTCACCAAGAAAGAGAAGTCCAAGGAAAGCGCGATGCGCACCTTGATGCGCCATCCGAAAGAACTGCTGACCGTGGTCGGCCTGACCATGGGCGGTACGCTGGCGTTCTACACCTACACCACCTACATGCAGAAATACCTGGTGAATACCGTCGGCATGAGCATCTCCGACTCGACCACCATTTCTGCCGCCACGCTGTTCCTGTTCATGTGCCTGCAGCCGATCATCGGTGGCCTGTCGGATAAAATCGGTCGGCGTCCGATTCTGATCGCTTTCGGCGTACTCGGGACGATCTTCACCGTGCCGATCCTGATGACCCTGCACACCATCCAGACCTGGTGGGGCGCGTTCTTCCTGATCATGGCGGCACTGATCATCGTCAGCGGCTACACCTCGATCAACGCCGTGGTGAAAGCCGAGCTGTTCCCGACCGAAATCCGCGCGCTGGGCGTCGGCCTGCCGTATGCACTGACCGTGTCGATCTTCGGCGGCACCGCCGAATACATCGCGCTGTGGTTCAAGAGCATCGGCATGGAAACCGGTTACTACTGGTACGTGACCGCGTGCATCGCGGTGTCGCTGCTGGTGTACATCACCATGAAAGACACGCAGAAACATTCGCGGATCGTGACTGACTGATCGGGTTTTCACAGCCACTGCAACGGTGGCTGTGATGGCCCCTTCGCGAGCAGGCTCGCTCCCACATTGGATCGTGATCGACACAAGTCCCCTGTGGGAGCGAGCCTGCTCGCGAATGAGGCGACTCGGTATCAAGTCAACTCGGCAACCGGCGGCTTGCCATAACGCTTCTGCGCATACGACGCGCCGACAATCATCACCAGCAGAATCCCCGCCAACACCGCCGACGAGCCGATGGTGCCGAAGTCCAGGCCGCCCTTTTCATGGGACTTGGTCATCAGGTCGCCCAAGGTCGCACCGAACGGCCGGGTCAGCACGAACGCCACCCAGAACAACAGCACCGACGAAATCTTCGTGAAGTATTTGAGCGCCACGACCACGGCAATGGTCGAGCCGATCAGCAGCGCGCCACCGGCAAAACCCAGGCCCGAATCATCGGCCAGGTAATCGCCGAGCGCAGTGCCCAGGGTGTTGGAAAACAGAATCGCCATCCAGTAGAACATCTCGCCGCGGAAAGTCTGCACCTTGCTGACGTTCAGAGAATCGCCGCTCAGACGCCAGGCCGTGAAGATCGCCAATAGAATCGCAATCAGGATCATCGACCCGGTGGCGTAGCCCAGTTCAAGGGTGCGGTCCATGAAGTCGGACATGGTGGTGCCGGCGGTGCTGGTCGACAGAATCACGATCCAGTACAGCAGCGGCTTGTAGGTCTTGGCCATCAGTTGGCTGATCAGGGTCAGCACGAACACGCTGATCAGGATCAGCGAGCTGAGGGCGTACCCGACGTTGAGCGTCATCGACAGCAAGTCCCCCGCGGTTTCCCCCAGGGTCGTCGCGCAGATTTTCATGACCCAGAACGCCAGGGTGATTTGAGGCAGTTTGTTCATCGCAAGCAAAGCTCCAGTGTGGGACGGCCGGTTCTTGGTTTTCTGGCCGTGGGCAGACTGGCGTCGCACCGGTGAAAAACCGGTCGGCAACAGATGAAAAATCCGTCATATCGCGAAAATCAGCGATTAATCCCCCATTAATGCTGCCTCGGCATCCTGCCACTACCTGATCGATGACCCGCGCGGCGTTCGCTCCCGACAGTGGAAGCCCATTCAATGCGCCGCCCTTAATATCAAGTTAATCGATTATTTTTAGCATTTATTTGCGCTTTTTTATCAATTTAGTTGGCGTAGCATTAAACCCATGCAAGACACACCCGCCAACGAATCTGGAGTCACTCACATGAAAACCAAACTGATCCTCGCTTTCGCCTTGTCCGTAATGGCCGCCAACACCTTTGCTGCCGACGGTTATGACCGCACTGGCTCGGCTGTCGCTGCCGATGGTTATGACCGCACTGGCTCGGCCGTCGCTGCCGATGGTTATGACCGCACTGGCTCGGCCGTCGCTGCCGATGGTTACGAACGCACTGGCTCGGCCGTCGCTGCCGATGGTTACGACCGCACTGGCTCGGCAACCGTCGCCGAGGATGGCTACGACCGCACCGGTTCGGCGACCTTTGCTGAAGACGGCTACGACCGCACCGGTTCGGCTGCCTTCGCCGCTGACGGCTACGACCGCACCCAATCCGCTTCGATCAGCTGATTGCAGTTGTAAAGCGCACAGCCCGGCTTCGGCCGGGCTTAGTCATTTCTGGGGCACGGCAAATATCCCCTGTGGGAGCGGGCTTGCTCGCGAAAGCGCCGGGTCAGTCAACCACTGTGGCAACTGAAAGATTGCATTCGCGAGCAACCCCGCTGCCACAAAGGGGATTGCATCAACTGGAATATCTTTGTGTGACTGGAAAATGCTGTTTCAGACTTGCACTATTGCCTTCTACAAACGCCCTCCAGGAACCTCCAGCCATGTCCGATGACATCCACTTCTACGAACCCGCCAACGGCCACGGTCTGCCCCACGATCCGTTCAACGCCATCGTCGGCCCGCGTCCCATCGGCTGGATTTCTTCGCAGGATGCCGACGGCCAGCTGAATCTTGCGCCTTACAGTTTCTTCAACGCGTTCAACTACATTCCGCCGATCATTGGTTTTTCCAGCATCGGGCGCAAAGACAGCCTGAACAACATCGAGCAGACCGGCGAGTTCGCCTGGAACCTCGCCACTCGCCCGTTGGCCGAGCAGATGAACCAGAGCTGCGCGATGGTCGCGCCTGAGGTCAACGAGTTTGAATTGGCCGGGCTGACGTCAGTGGCGTCGAAGGTGATTGCGGTACCACGGGTAGCCGAAAGCCCGGTGTCCTTCGAGTGCAAGGTCACGCAGATCATCCAGTTGCAGCGCGCCGATGGCGAAACCGTGCCGAGCTGGCTGATTCTCGGCGAAGTGGTCGCCGTGCATATCGCCAAATGGCTGTTGAAGGACGGGATCTACGACACCGCCGCGGCAGAACCGATTCTGCGCGGCGGCGGGCCGGCGGATTATTTCCAGTTGGGGCCTGAAGCCCTGTTCAAGATGTGGCGCCCGGGGGCGGACAAGTAAGCGCAGTTACCAGATCAGCTCGGCGTCATCAGTGACGCCCTTGAGGCGGTCCAGCTCATTGATGGCAGCCTCATCGGCAGCGATGGCGCCGGGGAAAACCTGATCACCCAGCAGTTTGTGGAAGCGTGGCGCACCGCCATCGACCAGGGCCTTGACCGCGATTGCCGCGTGGTAACCCTTGTTGCCGCCCAACTCGACAGGGACGACTGCGGAGACTGCTTCGAAGTGTTCAAACTCTTTACGTGCCATGGCACACATCCTGGCTCAGATGAATAAGCCGGACATTAAACCCTCAACCGGCGAGTTTGTGTATCGGTGCCGGACATTGTCCGAGCGCCTGCGCTGCCGACACCTCTTTGAAGGTGTGGAAATCCAGGCTGTTGACCACCAGATCCTGGACCAGTTCGGCAAAGATCTGCATCGACGGGCTGTTGAAATACGCGGTCATTGCCTGTTGATGGCTCCAGAAACCGGAGACCAGCCACAGCTCCGGATCGCATTGCGAATGCTGCAGGGCGAAGTTCAGGCAACCGGGGGCGTTGCGTGACGGTTCGATCAAGGCACTGAGGCGTACACCCAGTTCGGCGGAGCGTCCGGCGCGCGCTCGAACGAAGGCCATATGACTGACGGGAATCTGCTTGGACATGTTCAACCCTCCCAGGGAGTCGCGTGGCAGCCGGGGGACGGGCTGCGACAGGATCAAAGGTTAAGGGCCGGGCGCAAGGTGCCGTTAGTCGATTCCTGCCGCTGCGTTGCACAATCCTGCGAGACTGCACAAACGCCCCGCATCGATGGGTAGAAACCTGTCACACCGCTGTCACAACGCTTTTGTGTAGGAGCTGCCGAAGGCTGCGATCTTTTGACTTTTGTTTTTAAAATCAAAAGATCGCAGCCTTCGGCAGCTCCTACAGGGGTCTTCGACCCAAGGGGTAAGGTGGCGGTCGCGGGCTGATGGCCGGCACGCAAAAGCAGCCCATGCAGAATCAGGCAAGCATTTGACAGGATGTGTCTACCGCTGGCGCTTGCACAAACATATGCTCTGCCCCATTCCAGATTCCTTGCCGAGGATGCCGTGCATGACGTCATTCGATCGTTTCCAGTCTCCGCCCGATGCCGACATGGAAAAACAGCGTGCAGAACTCGCGGCGATCATCCGCCGCAACACCACGGACGACGGCAGTTATCAGACCGCCATCGGCTCGCTGTTCATGTCGCGCCATACCCAGTCCCATGACTTCGCCCCGGTGCTGGCGCAACCGGCGCTGTGCATCATGGCCCAGGGCCGCAAAGAGGTGCGCCTGGCCGATGAGTTCTTCAATTACGACCCGCTGAATTACCTGGTGGTCTCGGTCTCGATGCCGCTCAGCGGACGGGTAGTGAATGTCTCGCCGGAGGATCCGATTCTCGCCGTGCGCCTGGACATCGACCCGGCGGAAATCACCGCACTGATTGCCGACGCCGGCCCCATGGGCGTGCCGACCCGACCGACCGGGCGCGGCCTGTATGTGGAAAAGATCGACAGCGCGATGCTCGACGCGGTGTTGCGTCTGGCGCGACTGCTGGATGCGCCGAAAGACATCGCCATGCTCGCGCCGCTGATTCGCCGGGAGATTCTTTATCGCCTGCTGCGCAGTCCGCAGGGCCATCGCTTGTATGAAATCGCGATTGCCAACAGCCAGAGCCACCGCATCAGCCAGGCGATCAAATGGCTCAACGGCAACTTCGAACAGCCGCTGCGCATTGATGATCTGGCGAAAGAAGTCAACCTCAGCGTTTCAACCCTGCATCACCGCTTCAAGGCGATGACCGCGATGAGTCCGTTGCAGTACCAGAAGCAATTGCGCCTGCAGGAAGCGCGGCGCCTGATGCTGGCCGAAGGGCTGGAAGCGTCGGCGGCGGGCTATCGCGTGGGCTATGAAAGCCCGTCGCAGTTCAGCCGCGAGTACAGCCGCTTGTTTGGTGCGCCGCCGTTAAGGGATCTGGCGCGGTTGCGGCAGTCGGTCTGATCCGGACTTGGCGTTGCTGCATCTGGCGCTTTCGCGAGCAGGCTCGCTCCCACAGAGGAACGCATTTCCAAATGTGGGAGCGAGCCTGCTCGCGAAGAGGCCAGCGAGGCCAACATCAAATCCGGATCAAGCCCCCAACACTCGACACGCCTCGCTCGGCAACGTCACCGACACCGGATGCCCGACCCCCAAACCGATCCCCTGACACGGCGTGCTCAGCGCCGTGAACGTCACCCCGGAACACTCCACCGTGGTCTCGATGGTCGCGCCGATATCGCGCACGAACGTCACCTTGCCGAGCAAGCGATTGCCCGCCGTGGCTTGTGGCGCGGACAGTTGCAGATCCTCCGGACGAATCAGCATCTTCACCTTCTGCCCCGCTTCGATGCTGCTGCAGATCGGCACTTGCAGCGCATCACCGCCCGGCAAACTGACCTTGCCGTCACCCAGCGCCGTGGCCGGAAAAATGTTGCCCGAACCGATGAAGTCGGCGACGAACTCGTTGGCCGGGTGCCGGTAGATTTCGATCGGTGTGCCCACCTGCTGCACCTTGTGCTCGCCCAGCACCACGACGATGTCGGCCATGGTCATGGCTTCGCGCTGATCGTGGGTGACCATGATCGTGGTGATGTTCAAGCGCTGTTGCAGCTGACGTATTTCCACCTGCATCGACTCGCGCAGCTTGGCGTCCAGCGCCGACAGCGGTTCGTCGAGTAAAAGAATTTTCGGCCGCGAGGCGATGGCCCGGGCAATCGCCACCCGCTGCCGTTGCCCGCCTGAAAGCTTCGCCACCGGCCGATCGATCATTGCTTGCAGCTGAATCAACTCTAGCAACTCCACCACCCGCGCCTGCTGCTCGGCCTTGCTCACGCCGCGCAGTTTCAGCGGGTAGGCGATGTTCTCGCCGACGGTCATGTGCGGGAACAGCGCCAGCGACTGGAACACCATGCCGAAGTTGCGCAGGTGCGCCGGGGTGTGACCGATGTTCTCGCCATCGAGGCGAATCTCGCCGCCGGTAAGGGTCTCCAGCCCGGCGATCATCCGCAGCAAGGTGGTTTTGCCGCAGCCCGACGGGCCGAGAAAACACACCAGTTGGCCTTCCGGCAAATGCAGATTGACGTCCTGTACCGCGCAAGCCGAGCCGTAGAATTTCTCGACGTTTTCCAGAATCAGACCAGTCATGTTGCACCTCAAATCAAAAGGAAACGCCGCCCTCGCCCACCAGCTTCTCCAGCGCCCAGATCAGGACGAAGTCGATCAGCACGATCAGCACGGCAAACGAGAACACGGTAGGGTCGAGCGATGACACGGTGCGGCTGTACATCCAGATCGGCACGGTCATGACGTCGATGGTGTAGAGGAAATAGGTCACGGTGAATTCGTTGAACGAGACGATGAACGCCAGCAGCATCCCCGCCAGAATCCCCGACTTCATCAACGGCACCACCACGTCGACAATCGCCCGCAGCGGTGAAGCGCCGAGCATCCGCGCCGCCTCTTCGACTTCGCTGCCGATGGAGAGCATGGCGGCGGTGCAGTTTTTCACCACGAACGGCAGCGCCAGAATCACGTGGGCAATCACCAGTCGCGAGGTGGTCAGGTGGAACGGCAGGCTGTCGAACACCAGCAGCAACGCCAGTCCCAACACCACCATCGGAAACACCAGCGGCAGCGACATCAGTTGCAGCGCCACGGCTTTGCCACGGAACTCGCAACGGGTCAGCGCATAGGCGGCAGGCACCGCGATCAGCGTGGCGAAAACCATGGTCAGGCACGACACCAGCAGGCTGGTAGCCATGGCCTGACCGAGACTCAGCACGTCGCTGGCGTCTGGCGAGACGAAGGTGTGCCAGGCCGCCTTGTACCATTGCAGGCTGTAGCTGCTCGGCGGGAAGTCGAGGTTCGACGCACCGCTGAACGACATGACGATCATGGTCAGGATCGGCAACACCGCCAGCAGCAGAATGAACCCGGAGAGGATTCCGGCGAGCTTGCCGGTGTCGCCGGGCAGCAGCGCCATGCGCTTGTTGGTCAGGGTACTCATTGCGAAGCCTCCAGCAGACGCCGACGACGGCCGGTGATGTATTCAGACAGGGTCATGATCGCCAGCGTGGTGACGATCAGCACCACCCCGGCAGCGGATGCCGCGGGCCAGTTCATCAGCGGCGCGATCTGGTCATGCACCATCACCGCGAGCATCGGCACACGGCGGCCACCGAGCAGCAACGGCACGACAAAACTGCTGGCGTTGTAGGCGAACACCAGCGTCGCCCCGGTGATGATCCCCGGCAGACTCATCGGCAACACCACCTGACGGAACACCTGAAAACGACTGGCGCCCAGTGTCGCCGCCGCCTCTTCGTAGGTACGCGCAACACCACGCATGGCGCTGGCAATCGGCAGCACGGCCAAAGGAAACGCGGTCTGCACCAGGCCCATCAGCACGCCGTTCTGGTTGTACAGCAGCATGATCGGACGCTTGATCAGGCCCAGGCCCATCAGCGTCTGGTTGAGCATCCCGCCCGGGCCGAGAATCACCAGCCAGCCGTAGCTTTGCAGCAGCAGGTTGACCAGCAGCGGCAGCAACACTGCGGCAAGGAAGATCCGCCGCACGAACGGCGAGGTCAGCCGTGACATGGTGTACGCCACCGGGATCGCCAGCAGCACCGCGATCACTGCACTGATCAGCGCCAGACGCAGGGTCAGCAGCAGGGATTTGAGGTAATAGGGTTCGAGCAATTGCGCGTAGCTGGCGAGGCTGAACCCGCTCCATTCCGCGCCTTTAGTGCCGACGCTCATGCGCAGCACCAGCAGGCTGGCGGCGATCAGCACACCGAGAAACAGCATCGACGGCGTGAGGAAAAACCACGCCCGCGCCGTCGGCGAAATACCGCGCGCCGGGCGCACGTCAGCGGCGCCAACCGGTTGGGTCAGGGATTGATGTTCCATAGCAATGATCTCGTCAATGGAAAGCTAATCTCGCAAACACCTCAATCTCCTGTGGGAGTCATTTTTTGTGGTGAGGGGATTTATCCCCGACCGGCTGCGAAGCAGTCGCAAAACCATCGTGCGCGGTACATTTGATGCACCGTATTTGCTGATCTTGGGGCAGCTACGCTGCCCATCGGGGATAAATCCCCTCACCACAGGACTCGCTCCCACAGGGGGCCCGTGGTGTTCGGGAGGCCGGCGTCAGGAAGAAAAAATTTCCGTATAGCGACGAATCCATTGGTCATGCACGGTCGCCAGGAAGGCGTTGTCGTGCATGATCGCCTTCTCGGCAATCTGCTCCGGCGTGAGGATGTACGGACTCTTGCGCGCTTCGGCGGAGATGATCGCCTTGGCGTTGACCGGGCCGTTGAAGATGTCTTCGGCCATCTTGCCCTGCACCAGCGGGTCGAGAGAGTGGTCGATGAAGGCGTAGGCCAGGTCGGTGTCGCCCGGACGGTTCTTCGGCATCACCGAGAGCATCAGGTCGGTGTAGAAACCTTCCTTCATGCCGAACGTGGCACCGAGGCCATAGTTCGGATCGCGGATCTGCTTGGGGAAAAATGCCGGGGCGTACAAGCCGCCCATGTCCAGGGAACCGGTGCGGAACAGCTCGGCGATCTGGTTCGGGTTCTCGCCGAGGGTGACCACGCGATCCTTCAGCTCGGCGAGTTTCTTGAAGCCCGGCTCGATGTTGTGTTCGTCACCGCCGGCCAGTTTCGCGGCGATGATGATCAGGTCCATCGCCTCGGTCCAGTTCGGCGGCGGCAGGAAAATGTTCGGCGCCAGATCGGCGTCCCACAACGCGGCGTAGCTGTCCGGTGCCTGTTTGAGGGTGCGGGTGCTGTAGACCAGACTGTTGCACCACAGCAGGTAACCGATGCCGTGCCCGTTGGCGCCGGTGCGGTATTTTTCCGGTACGTCGATGAGGTTTGGAATGCGGTTGAGGTCGGGTTTTTCCAGCAGCCCGGCAGCGGCCAGACCTTCAGCGCCGACCCCGGCCAGGGTGATGATGTCGTACTGCGGACGGTCACCGCCGGCCTTGAGTTTGGCGACCATTTCCGAGGTGCTGCCGGTGCGGTCGGCGATGACCTTGGCGCCGGTCTTGGCCTCGAAGGTGGCGGCAATGTTGCGCAGTGCGGCGAGGCCGGTGTCATCCGACCAGGTCAGCAAACGCAGAGTCTTGCCGGCGAACCGCGTGTCGCTGGCGCTGGCCCGGATGAAGGGCATGCTCAGGGCCGCCGCCGCTACCGAGGCGACGCCGACGGTTTTAATGAATTGACGCCTGTTCAGATCATGCTCGCCCATGAAGGACTCCCTTTGTTCTTTTAAGTATGAGGTTGGTCGCAACCGTTGCATCCGCGCGGCCGGATCCGCTGCAGGCCTTGTATTCAAAGGCCTGCAGCGCTGCCGACGGGTTCATCCTGAGGTCGTGCAATACACCTGACTATCGATAAAAACTCATCGAAGCCATGACACCGACGCATGCCTCGTTGCGAGGCATGCGCTCACCTTTTTCGGGCGCTCAGAGCGCCCGGATCACGTGTTTGATTTCCTGAAACGCAGCCAGGCCCCACGGCCCCAATTCGCGGCCGATGCTGCTCTGCTTATAGCCGCCCCACGCCGTCTGCGGGAAGATCACTTGCGGCGCGTTGAGCCATACAAGCCCCGCCTGCAGGGCGTTGGCGACGCGGTCGGCGGTCTCGGCGTTACGCGTCACCACACTGGCGACCAGCCCGAACTGGCTGTCGTTGGCCAGGGCAATCGCCTCGGCTTCGCTGCTGAAACTGCGCACGCAGAGCACCGGGCCGAAAATCTCTTCACACCACAACGCACTGTCGAGGGGCACGTCGGTGAACACCGTTGGCTGCAAAAAATAACCGCGTGGCAGATGCGCCGGACGATTGCCGCCGCACACCAGCTTGGCGCCAGCGCTCAAGCCACGGTCGATGTGACCGAGCACGCGCTGGTATTGCGCCTGATTGACCAGCGCGCCCATCTCCACGTCCGGGTCGAACGGATCGGCCACGCGAATCGCTTGCGCGCGCTTTTGCAGACGCTCAAGAAATTCATCGGCCAGCTCATCGGCGACCAGCACCCGGCTGGTGGCCGAGCACATCTGCCCGGCGTTGAAGAAACCGCCGCCGCAGGCCAGTTCCACCGCCAGTTCCAAATCGGCATCTTCAAGCACCAGCAGCGAAGATTTGCCGCCCAGTTCCAGGCTCACGCCCTTCACCGTTTCGGCGGCGCGCTGCATTACTTGCACACCGACGGCGTTGCTGCCGGTGAAGGAAATCTTGGCGATACGCGGATCCGCCGACAGCGGCGCACCGACCGCCAGACCGGTGCCGCAGACCAGGTTGAACACACCGTTGGGCAGACCGGATTCAGCGATGATCGCCGCCAGTTCCAGCTCCGGCAGCGGCGTGACTTCCGACGGTTTGAGCACCACGCAGCAACCGGCGGCCAAGGCCGGGGCGAGCTTCCACGCTGTGGTGACCATCGGGAAATTCCACGGCACGATCAGCCCGACCACACCGCACGGTTCACGACGCAGACGCGCGCTGAAGTCATCGCTGGGCAGCGCCACGTTGCTGTCGAGTTGTGCGTCGAGGCCTTCGGCCAATTCGGCGTAATACTCGAAAGTGGCGATCACATCATCGACGTCGATCGCCGCTTCGAATTGCGGTTTGCCGTTGTTGCTCGACTGCAACTTCATCAAGTGGTCACGACCGTTGCGCACGCCGTTGGCGATGTTGCGCAGAATCGCGCCACGCTCGGCGCCAGTGGTTTTCGACCAGCGCTTGAACGTTTCAGTGGCGGCGCTGACGGCCAGATCAACCGCGCTTTCATCGCCGCCATTGACCGTGGTCAGCAGCGCTTCGGTCGCCGGATTGATCACCCTCAGATGCTCACGCCCGGCCGACCATTGACCGTTGATGTACAGGCCATCGAGTGTGGTTGGAAAATTGATCATCGGGCCACCGCCTGCATCCATTGGCTCTGGTCGATTTCGATCAGGGTCGGGCCCTGACGATCGGTGGCGGCACGCAGCGCGCCGCGCAGCTGTTCAACCGAACTGATCGCTTCGGCGGCGCAGCCCAGGGCCTTGGCCACACCGATGAAATCCGGGGTGTAGATGTCGACGCCGACCGGCTCGATGGCGCGGTTGACCATGTATTTCTTGATCTCTTCGTAACCCTGGTTATTCCACAGCAGCACGATCACCGGGGTGCGCGCTTCAACCGCACTGGCCAGTTCCGGCAAGGTGAACTGCAAGCCGCCGTCGCCGATCAGGCACACCACTGGCGGACGAGCGCCACCCTCAATGCCGCCACCGAGCCACGCGCCAATAGCCGCCGGCAGGGCATAACCGAGGGTGCCGTAACCAGTGGACGAGTTGAACCAGCGCCGTGGACGTTCCGGGTTGAACGTGAGGTTGCCGGTGTACACCGGTTGCGTGGAGTCGCCGACGAATACTGCGTCCGGCAACTCGTGCAGTACGGTTTCCAGAAAACGGGTCTGGGCCAGGGTTGGCACGTCCCAGGTCGCGGCCAGCTCATCGCGCAGACGCGCGGCCCGCACCTGGCCCCAATCGTTACGCCGCTCGGCCAGCGCCTGCTGCGACAGTGCGCCGAGCAGCGCTTGCGCGGCGTTGCGCGAGTCGGCGACCAACGCCACGTGCGGCGGATAGTTGCGCACGGTCTGATCGGCATCGATGTCGATGCGCAGCAACTTGCCGGGGATTTCAAATCCGCCGGCGAAGGTCACGTCGTAATCGGTTTCGGCCAGTTCGGTGCCGATCGCCAGCACCACGTCGGCATCGGCCACCAGTGCGCGAGTGGCGACCAGGCTTTGCGTCGAGCCGATCAGCAGCGGATGGCTGGACGGCAACATGCCTTTGGCGTTGATGGTCAGCGCCACCGGGGCGTCGAGCAGCTCGGCCAGCTCAGTCAGTTCGGCGGCGGCATCGATGGCACCGCCACCGGCGAGAATCAGCGGACGCCGAGCGCCGGCCAGCAACTCAGTCATGCGCCGTACTGCAGCCGGTGCAGCCCCGGCGCGGTCGATGTGCACCGGAACGCTGGCGAGCAGCTCATCAGCCTCTTCTACCAAAACATCCAGCGGAATCTCGATGTGCACCGGACGCGGACGCCCGGCCTGAAACAGTGCGAAAGCACGGGCCAGCACGCCGGGCAATTCCGCCGCCGACATCAGCGTGTGGGAGAACGCCGCGACGCCGCCGACCAGCGCACTCTGGTTCGGCAACTCATGGAGTTTGCCGCGACCGCCACCCAACTGGCTGCGGGTCTGCACGCTGGAGATCACCAGCATCGGGATCGAGTCGGCGTAGGCCTGGCCCATCGCGGTGGTGATGTTGGTCATGCCCGGGCCGGTGATGATGAAGCACACACCCGGTTTGCCGCTGGTGCGCGCATAGCCGTCAGCCATGAATCCGGCGCCCTGCTCGTGCCGTGGAGTGACGTGGTTAATGCTCGAACGGGCCAGCCCGCGATACAGTTCCACGGTGTGCACCCCGGGAATGCCGAACACCTGCTCGACCCCGTAATCCTCGAGTAACTTGACCAGTACTTCGCCACACGTCGCCATGTCGATTGCCCTTCTTGTTCGTTTGAGACACAAGGCCTTTGTGTAGGAGTGAGCCTGCTCGCGATGGCGTCTTCACATTCAACATTACGGTGACTGACACACCGCTATCGCGAGCAGGCTCACTCCTACAAAGGGCCCCTTGAATGGGCTCATTGAACGGGCGGCAGGTAGCGGCAACAATCGATTAAAAGTCATACTAGCCATGTCCTCACGTCATACCTTGGATCCACATGAAACGACTGCCTCCCCTGCCCGCCCTGCACACGTTTCTGATTACTGCGCAGTGCTGCAACTTCACCCGGGCGGCCGAGCAGTTGCACATCACTCAGGGCGCGGTGAGCCGGCAGATTGCCGGGCTGGAAGCTCATCTGGGGTATGAGTTGTTCATCCGTCTGGCCCGAGGCCTGGAACTGACCGCCGAAGGACGCGAATGGCTGCCACGGGTGGAAAAGATCTTCGGCCTGATCAGCGAGGCCACCGAGCAGATCGGTCGCAAGCGGCAAACCCTGCAACTCAAGGCGCCCAGCTGCGTGATGCGCTGGCTGGTGCCGCGCCTGCTGCAATGGCAAAAGGAACGCCCGGACGTGCCGGTCAAACTGACCACTACACTGGCCCATGGCGTCGACTTCCAGCGCGAGCAATTCGATGCGGCGGTGATCTACGGCACCCCGCCGGACAACTCCTCGACTGCCCTGCACCTGTTTGATGAACAACTGACACCGGTCTGCTCGCCAGCATTATTGAAAGGCCCACCGGCGCTGAGCGAACCGGCCGACCTGCAACAGCATCTGCTGCTGCATCCGACCCGCGATACACAAGACTGGTCGGTGTGGCTGACCGCCGCCGAATTGCAGTTGAACAACGTCAACATGGGGCAGCATTTCGAGACGCTGGATCAGGCGATGTCGATGGCGTCGCATGGGACGGGTGTGGCGATTGGCGACTGGTCGCTGATCGGCGATGACCTGCGCGCGGGGCGGCTGGTGATGCCGTTTGAGCTGAAGGTGAAAACGGGGCTGGGCTACTACGTGGTGATGCCGCAGGGCGGCGAGGCGTCGCCGCAGCTGGAAGAGTTGATGATCTGGCTGGTGGAACAGGCGCATACCCGCTGAAGTACACAGATCCCCCTGTGGGAGCGGGCTTGCTCGCGAAAGCGGAGTGTCAGCGACATTTTAAGTGACTGACACACTGCATTCGCGAGCAAGCCCGCTCCCACATTGGGTCTGCGTCGTAGCTTAATACCCGACCGTAAACCGCTGACGCGAATGCTTCGGCGTTTCCACTTCGTCAATCAGCGCAATCGCGTAATCGGCGAAGGTGATCCAGCTGCGACCTTCAGCACTGAACAGCAAATGATCCTTGCCAACGCGGAAGGTGCCGGTGCGCTCACCTTCGACGAACTCTGCCGATGGCGAGAGGAAAGTCCAGTCCAGATCCTTCTCCTGACGCAAGGCATCAAGAAACGCCGCGCCAGCGCTGGCCTCGGTTTTGTACTCGGCGGGGAAACCCGCACTGTCGATCACTCGGGTGTCGTCCGGCAGCAACAGCGAACCGGCACCGCCGACCACCAGCAGACGCTTCACGCCCGCCTGCTTCACCGGGCCGACCAGAGCACTGGCCGGTACCGTGGCGAAGTGCGCGGCGCTGATCACCACGTCGTGACCGGCGACTGCGGCTTGCAGCGCCGCCGAATCCAGCACATCGACATTCTTGCTGACCACACCGGCACGCGCGCCGATCTTCGAGGTATCACGGGCGATGGCGGTGACGCTATGGCCGCGACGCAGGGCTTCTTCCAGCAGTTGGCTACCGGCACGGCCGGTGGCACCAATGATTGCGATCTTGCTCATGACATTCTCCAGTTGGCTTGAGAGTGCTGCGTTTTCAGAATCGGCTTACCACTTCATCTCGCCCTTGGCGACTTTGGCGCTCAGTTCCAGCGAGCTTTCTTCGCCGAGTTTCGGGTAGCGCTTGTGCATGGCCTTGATCAGTGCGGCGGAATCCTTGGCCTTGGCGGTTTCTTCGTCGAAAGCCTTAATGTAGTCGGCGGTGAATTTCACGCTGGCCAGCGAGCGGCTGCTCTCGCCCAGGTAGTGACCCGGCACCACGGTTTTCGGCTTCAGGGTTTCGATCGAGTGCAGGGTTTGCAGCCAGTCGGCGTGGGATTGCGCGGTCTGGGTATCGGCCATCCACACATGAATATTCTCGGCGACCACAACGCCACCGACCACGGCCTTGAGCGACGGAATCCACACGAAGCTGCGATCCGGTTGTTTGCCTTCAAGACCGACCACCTGCAACTTCTGCCCTTCGAGCATCAGGCTATCGCCCTTGAGCACGCCCGGCACGATGGTTTTGGCCGGTACGTCGCCGCCCATTTTCGGGCCCCAGAAGGCAAGTTTGCCGGCGACGGTTTTGTTGATGTGATCGACGGTCGGCTGCGAGGCCAGCACTTCGGCGTCGGGGAAGGCCTGGGTCAGGGTGTCGAGGCCGAAGTAGTAATCCGGGTCACCGTGGCTGATGTAAATGGTGGTCAGGTGCTTGCCGCTGGCGCGGATCTTTTCCACCACCTGCTCGGCCTGGGCCTTGCCGAATTGTGCATCGACCAGAATCGCGTCTTTCTCGCCGCTGACCAGCACCGAAGTCACCGGGAAAATCGCGTGGGTGCCCGGGTTGTAAACGTCCAGAGTCAGGTTGGCGGCAGCGGCGTGGGCCGCGAAACCGAGGGTGGCGGTGGCCAGCAAAACGCGCTTGAGGGTAGTGAAGCCGATCATCTGTTGCTCCGTGATCCGAATGCCGTGTTTGGCGATGGGACAGAGCTTAGTTGCCTGACTCGGTACAAAAAATGCGATGCTTGGACATAGTTTGTTTCTGAAAGCGGGCAAATCATGGATCGTCTTCAAGCAATGCGCGTGTTTGTCACAGTGGTGGATCTGGGCAGCCAGTCGGCGGCGGCCGATCATCTGGACCTGTCACGGCCAGTGGTGTCGCGTTATCTGGCGGAGCTGGAAGACTGGGTCGGCGCGCGCCTGATGCACCGCACCACGCGCAAATTGAGCCTGACCGCCGCCGGCAGTGAAATCCTGCCGCGCTGCCGGCAGATGCTCGAACTCTCGACCGACATGCAGGCCGCCGTCAGCGAACCCGACGAGGCACCGCGCGGGCTGCTGCGCATCAGCGTCAGTACCTCGTTCGGTCAGGCGCAACTGGCCGATGCGATGGCGGCGTACGTCAAACGCTATCCCGGGGTCAGCATCGACCTGCAGATGCTCGACCGCACGGTGAATCTGGTGGATGAGCGCATCGATCTGGCGATCCGCACCAGCAATGACCTCGATCCGAACCTGATCGCCCGGCGCCTGACCGTGTGCCGCTCGGTGGTCTGCGCCGCACCGGCTTATTTGCGCGACAACCCGCCACCGCAACGGGTCGAGGACCTGAGCCGACACAACTGCCTCACCCACTCCTACTTCGGCAAGAGCCTGTGGCATTTCGAGGAGGACGGCGAGCCCGTGTCGGTGCCGGTGCAGGGCAACATCAGCGCCAACGAGGCCAGCACCCTGCTGCGCGCAACCCTGGCCGGTGCGGGCGTGGCGATGCTGCCGACCTATCAGGCCGGGGTGCATGTGCATGCCGGTGAACTGGTGCGCCTGCTGCCGGGTGCCGAGCCACGGCAGATGAACATCTACGCGGTGTACGCCTCACGCAAGCATATGCCGGCGGCGTTGCGCAGCATGCTGGATTTTCTCGTCGAACGATTCCCGGAAAATCCCGAATGGGATATGGGCCTGTAAATCCGATGCCCCTGTGGGAGCGGGCTTGCTCGCGAAGGCGGTGTATCAGTCTGGATCGTCATCGACTGACACCACGCCTTCGCGAGCAAGCCCGCTCCCACAGGGGGGATGTCACATAGGCCGGGTTTGTGGCTGGCAACTCTATGCCGCTGACCTATGCTGAAAGTAATACCGCAGGGTATGCGTTCAGAGGTCTACGCCATGAACATCAGAACAAGAAGGTACTTCGCGATTTTCATCACCTGCGCCGCCACGCTGGCGCTGTACGGCACTGCGGCCTGGCGGGTCGAGCAACTGCGACAACTGCCGCGCGAATACGCCAGCTGCAATTTCGAGCGCTGTATTCCGCACAATGCGACGCTTAACGCATTGCGCTAATGACCTGAGCTGGCATGCAATCCTGTGGGAGCGAGCCTGCTCGCGAATGCGGTGTGCCATTCCGCATTGATGCACACTGATACACCGCTTTCGGGAGCAAGCCCCCTCCCACAGGATATCGCCAGGTTTACAGGATCACTGATCGGCCTTCAGCCGGTCACGAAACGCCTTTGGCGAAATGCCCACCCTGCGCCGGAACAGGCGCGTGAAGTTGGTCGGATCGGAAAACCCCAACAACTCCGACATCTCATAAATGGTCATGCTGGTGTAGGTCAGCAAACGTTTGGCTTCCAGTAACTGGCGTTCGTGCATGATCTGCAGCGCTGGCTGCCCTGCCAGTTCGCGGCAGGTGCCGTTGAGGTGTGATACCGAAATCCCCAGACGATGGGCGAGGTCTTCGACCTTCACATGCTGGCGGTACGTCTCCTCCACCAATTGAATGAACCCGTTGAGGTATTCGCGCTGGCGTTGCGGCCGCTGGCTGGCGTTATGGCGCACGAGCGCCTGACGGCTGACCCAGACCATGATCACGCTGACCAGCGAATGCATGAGCATTTCCCGCGCGGGTTGATGGCCGTTGTACTCGGCCTGCAACGCTGAAAACAGACTGTTCAGGTACTCCGCGTCCTTGCCCGCCGGGTAGTGCTCGGCCTGGGCCAGTGCGTGCACCGAACTGCCCAGTTGCGCCTGCAGGTGATTGATCAGCGGATTAGCGAGGGTGACGACAAATCCTTCGACGTCCTCGGAAAAGCGAAAGCCATGCACCGACAACGGTGGCAGGACTTGAATCGCGGGTTGGTTGAGCTGCGTGCGTTGACCTTCGATTTCAAGCTCTGCCTGACCTTTGAAGACGAAGAGCAACTGGCACAAATCGGCGTGGCGGTGGGGTTTGATTTCCCATTGATGTTCGCGGCTGCGTTTGGAAATGGTTTCACAGTGCAGCAAGTCAGGGGTCGGCCAGTCCAGGCTTTCACCGTAGAGCTTGAACACCGGAATCGAAGGCAGGTCAGGCTTGTTCATCACTTCAATCCAGGCCTCGAGGTTGCGGGCGATAATCGCACCGATTGGCAAAATGTACAGGTATCGGCTCAGTTTTCACCTTCAATTGACAGACCCGCAAGGGAAAAATGCAAGCACTCGATCCATAAAAATCATTCACCGGCGCCTGTCGCGTGAAGCTTGCGAGTCATAAAAACAATGAAAACGCTGAAAACCCAAGTCGCCATCATTGGCGCCGGTCCGTCCGGATTGCTCCTCGGTCAGTTGCTGCACAACGCCGGCATCGACACCCTGATTCTCGAACGCCAGACACCCGACTATGTCCTCGGACGAATTCGCGCCGGCGTGCTTGAACAAGGCATGGTAGAGCTGTTGCGCCAGGCCGGCGTAGGCGCGCGCATGGATGCCGAAGGGCTGGTGCACGCCGGCTTCGATCTGGCACTGGATGGGCGTCTGGCACACATCGATCTGCAGGCTTTGACCGGCGGCAAAACCGTCATGGTTTACGGTCAGACCGAAGTCACGCGCGACCTGATGGCCGCTCGTCGGGAGGCTGGCGCACTGTCGTTTTATGAAGTGAGCCATGTCGTTCCTCACGGCATGAAAAGCGACGAGGCCTTTGTCACCTTCGAAAAGGATGGCGAAACCTGGCGCGTCGATTGCGATTACATCGCCGGTTGCGATGGTTTTCACGGCGTGGCCCGGCAGTCGATTCCCGAGGCCTGCCTGAAGATCTTCGAGCGGGTCTATCCGTTCGGCTGGCTGGGGATTCTCGCCGATACCCCGCCAGTGCACGAAGAGCTGGTCTACGCCCGGCACGAACGCGGCTTCGCCCTGTGCAGCATGCGCTCGGCCACCCGTACCCGTTATTACCTGCAAGTGCCGGCCGAGGAGAACGTCGCCGACTGGTCCGACGAGCGCTTTTGGGCTGAACTGAAAACCCGTCTGCCCGCCGCGCTTGCCGAAAAACTGGTGACTGGCCCGTCGATTGAAAAAAGCATCGCGCCGCTGCGCAGTTTTGTCGTCGAGCCGATGCAGTACGGGCGGATGTTTCTGCTCGGCGATGCCGCGCACATTGTGCCGCCCACCGGCGCAAAGGGCTTGAATCTGGCCGCCAGCGATGTCAGTACGCTGTTCAACATTCTGCTGAAGGTTTATCGCGAAGGGCGCACCGATCTGCTGGAGAAATACTCGGAGATCTGCCTGCGCCGGGTATGGAAAGCCGAACGTTTCTCCTGGTGGATGACCTCGATGCTGCACCGCTTCGACGAGCATGATGATTTCAGCCAACGGATCAGCGCCTCGGAACTGGAATACTTTGTCAGTTCCGAAGCGGGTCGAAAAACCATTGCAGAAAATTACGTCGGACTTCCGTACGAGGCTATCGAATAGCCTGCTACCGACTTACACTGGCGAGCATCCACCCGCGCGCAATGGCCGTGCGGGTCCATCACTGCCCGCAGGCTCGCCCGTGACCAATCTCAATCACCCTGAAACGCCCAAACCAGCCATTCGCAGCGTGCTGGTCGCGTTGATGATGGCGATTTTTCTCGGCGCGCTGGACCAGACCATCGTCGCCGTCTCGATGCCCGCCATCTCCGCACAGTTCAAGGACGTCAGCCTGCTGGCCTGGGTGATTTCCGGGTACATGGTGGCAATGACCGTGGCGGTGCCGATCTACGGCAAACTCGGCGATTTGTACGGGCGACGCAAACTGATGCTGTTCGGCATGGGCCTGTTCACCCTCGCCTCGCTGTTTTGCGGCATGGCGCAAAGCATGGAACAACTGGTGCTGGCGCGGATTCTCCAGGGCATCGGTGCCGGCGGAATGATTTCGGTCAGTCAGGCAATCATCGGCGACATCGTCCCGCCGCGCGAACGCGGGCGTTATCAGGGTTATTTCAGCAGCATGTACGCGGTGGCCAGCGTCGCCGGGCCAGTGCTCGGCGGCTACATGACCGAATACCTGTCGTGGCGCTGGGTGTTTCTGATCAATCTGCCACTGGGGCTGGGCGCCTGGTGGGTTGCCAATCGCAATCTGCGCGGGCTGCCGATTCCGCAGCGCAAACCGATCATCGACTACCTCGGCACGCTGTTGATGATCATCGGTTTGACCGCCCTGCTGCTGGCCATCACTCAGGTCGGTCAGGGTCATTCGTGGCGCAGCAGTGAAGTGCTCGGTTTGTTCGCCTGCGCGGTGCTGGTGCTGGCGGTGTTCGTGTGGCATGAACGCCGGGCGCGTGAGCCGCTGCTGCCGATGCACTTGTTCACCAACCGCAACGCGTTGCTGTGCTGGTGCACGATTTTCTTCACCAGTTTTCAGGCGATTTCGCTGATCGTGTTGATGCCGCTGCGCTTCCAGAGCGTCACCGGTGCCGGGGCCGATGCGGCGGCGCTGCACTTGCTGCCGCTGGCAATGGGGCTGCCGATCGGCGCTTATTTCGCCGGACGCCGTACTTCGGTGACCGGACGCTACAAACCACAGATTCTGACCGGCGCACTGTTGATGCCGATCTCGATTCTCGGCATGGCGTTCAGCCCACCCGATGCGACGCTGGTCAGCAGCCTGTTCATGCTGCTCAGCGGGATTGCCGGCGGCATGCAGTTCCCGACTTCACTGGTGGGTACGCAGAACTCGGTGGAGCAACGCGACATCGGCGTCGCCACCAGCACCACCAACCTGTTCCGCTCGCTGGGCGGCGCAGTGGGTGTGGCGTTGATGTCGGCGCTGTTGCTGGCGTTGTTGCAGGATTCGAGTTTCGCCCATCTGGCGAGCAACTCGCTGCTCAGCGAAGGGCATTCGGGCAACGTGCTGCTCGACGGTTTGAACGCCGCACCGGGCGATGCGCAGAACGCCTTGCGCGCCGAACTTTCGGTGACGTTCCGGCATCTGCTGTGGGTGAGTACGGCGGTGTCATTGCTGGGGCTGGCGGCCGCGATTGCGATGCCGAACAACCTGCTGCGCGGGCGCGAGCATGGCGCCAAATAACAGCAACACCTTAAAACCCTGTGGGAGGGGGCTTGCTCCCGAAAGCGGTATGTCATTCAACAAAGGTGTTGGCTGATCCACCGCTTTCGGGAGCAAGCCCCCTCCCACAGTAGCGAATGTTTCAATCAGGGGCTGTAGTAACCCACCGCCACCAGGAAATGCCCGACCTTCTTCAGGTAGGCATGCTTGTCCTCGACCTTGCCGGTCACCGGGTTTTTCCAGCGGTATTCGTATTCACCGTCATCCTGTTTGGCGATCAGCGCCAGAATCGGCTCGCCCACCGGTTTGCCTTCCGGGTCCTTGATCTTGCTGAAATCGGTGTTGATCAAGCGCAGGTTGGTGCCGTGGGCAACGTAGCGTTGGGTGTCCAGATCGACCACGAACACGTACAGGTCATCCTGCAGATACCCGCCCTTGAGCGAGTTGATGGCCGTCAGGGTGCCCTTCTCGTTTTTTCCCAGATCGGTTGCAGCCTTGTCGAGAAGTGCCTTGGCCTGCTCGGCTAAAGCACGCGGCAGGTAATAACCGACGGCCAGAATGCGCTGACCGATGCGCTGGTAATAAACATGTTTGCGCTCGACCTTGCCGTCCGCCCAGTTCTGCCAGCGGTATTCGGCCTGTTGAATGCCGTTGCCTTCCGGCACCAGCAAGGCGTCCTTGAAGGCTTTCTGCAAATCCGGCGCAAGCACTTCGCTGACGTCACGGCCGATCAAAGCTGAGGACGGCCCGCCGCTGGCGAGCATCACGCCTTTGGTGTCGACCACGAACACGTAGCGATCCTTGTCGACGAACTCGCCCTGACGGCTGAACGCGGCGAAGGCCTTGTCGCCATTGTCGTGGTAATAAGCCAGCGCCTTTTCCAGCAAAGCGATGGCAGCCTTGCTGTCGTCCTTTTGTGTAGTGGCGGCGTTGACCTGCCCCGCCCCCACAAAAAGCATCACCCCGAGCCACGCCACTTTATGCAAAAACCCCATAACGCATCCCTCGTTCTTGTTGGTGTTTCAAGAGCGTAGACGGCTTGGGGTCGGACGGAGCGCCGAATCCTGTAGCGAGGGGATTTATCCCCGATGGGCTGCGCAGCAGCCCTGATGGAGAGAACACATATTTTCTGACACACCGAGCTGATGGTTTGGGAGCTGCTGCGCAGCCCCATCGGGGATGAATCCCCTCACCACAAAGGTCCCTGGCTACAGTTCATCAGGCCCTATGGCCGGGCATTGATCTGCTGCTGCAGGTTCTGAATCTGCGCCTGCAGGGTGTTGAGGTTGCGGGTCATCTGCCCGCGGAACGCATCGAACTCGGCGGTATTGCCCCCACCCTGCGCAGCGGCCGGGCGGTTGTCCTGCTCACTCTTGAGAACGACGATTTCCTGCTCCAGACGCTCGATCGCCGCGCTCGGATTGCCTTGCTTTTTCAGCGCGGTGATATCAGCGCCGAGGCTTTTCAGCTGCGCGTCATAACTCTTGAGCTGCGCATCGACCTTGCCGGTGTCGGCCGGGGCGCTCTTCAGGGTCGCCAGTTCGGCGCTCAAGGCTTTGACCTGAGCCTGCAACTGGGTATTGGCGTTCTGTTGTTCGGTGGTCTGCGCGGTCATCTGCGCCAGACGCTTGTCCAGATCACTGGTCTGACCGACCACGCCTTGCTGCTGTTTGCTCTGATCCAGCAACTGGGTTTCCAGCTGTTTGATCTGCAGCTTCAAGGCTTCGCTGTCGCTGTTGACGTTGCTCTGGCTGGCGACGACCTTGCCGGAAATGTCCTGCAGGCGCCCTGCCGCTTCCTCGCTGATGCGTGCAAAGCTTTCCTGGGTCGCGACCAATTGCTGCTCCATCAGCGAAATCTGCTGGAAGCTCCACCAGGCCAGACCGATGAAGGCGAAGAACAGCGCGCCGACCAGTGCCCACAGCGGCCCGGTACTCGCGGCCTTGACCTTGACCACCGGCGGCGTGCGCGAGTGCACCGAGGTGCGGGCGGAGGGCGGAATGTCATCGTCGTCAAAGGTGTCGGCCCGCAGGCTCGGTACATCGTCGAAATCGTCGTTGGCATCGTTACGCATGGACATTGAGGCAACCTTTGTGGAACGCGGTGATGGCTAAATGCTGCGAAGTATAACCGCCGCAGCCGCAGGGATTGACCCTCAAGCGGCAGTGCGGTTCATTGCCGGCCGACCGACTTGTATCAACGGATGTCCTGAGCTTTCCACCAGCCACAGAACTCGTCGAGAGCCGACCACAGGCTGACTTTCGGATCGTAGTCCAGATAATGCCGGGCGCGGCTGATGTCGAGGGTGAAATTTTTCTTCATGACTTGCATGCCCAATCGCGACAGGGTCGGCTCCGGGCGTCCCGGCCAGAGTTTGCACACGCCTTCGTTGAGCGCAGCAACGCTGTAGGCCAGACCGTACGAGCGGTATTTGCTGACCTGCGGCACTTCCATTTTGCGCATCACATAATTGACCACATCCCACAGCGGCACCGGCGCGCCATTGCTGATGTTGTAGGCCTTGCCCAACGCGGAACCGGCCGCCAGCAGGCTGCTGAGCAGCGCTTCGTTGAGGTTCTGCACGCTGGTGAAATCGACCTTGTTCAGGCCGTCGCCGATGATCGCCAGACGCCCCTTGCGCTGCATGTTCAGCAGGCGCGGGAAAATGCTCATGTCGCCGGCGCCAGTGACGAAACGCGGGCGCAGGGCGATGGTTTCCAGACCGAATTCCTGTGCGCCAAAGACCTTTTGCTCGGCCAGGTATTTGGTCGCCGCGTAGTGATGTTTGAAGCGCTTGGGCACTTGCTCTTCAGTCAGGCCGAGGTGATCGCGGCCATCGAAATAGATCGACGGCGACGACAGATGCACCAGCCGCCGCACGCGCTGCTTGAGGCAGGCTTCGACGACGTTTTCGGTGACCTGCACGTTGCCCTGATGAAAGTCCTGATAGCGCCCCCACAAGCCGACGGCGCCAGCGCAGTGCACCACGGCTTCGACGTCGGCGCAGAGTTCGCGCACCAAGTCCGCATCGGTGAGATCGCCCGGGACGAACTCGGCGCCACGGCGCACCAGATGCTCGACGCTTTCGGCCCGGCGACCGTTGACCCGCACGTCCAGGCCCTGCTCCAAAGCGAAACGCGCAAAGCGTCCGCCAATGAAGCCGCTTGCGCCGGTGACCAGAATTTTCATGTAACGCTCCGATGTCTTTCGTTTACCTGATACGTCTTTCTTGACGCTGACCATCAGCCCAAGGGCACCAGCCAGCGCGGTGAAGAACGTAGCAATTGCTCGGTCAGCAAGGCCAGCAGCTGACCGCCATTGCGCCAATGATGCCAGTACAACGGCACATCGATCGGTTTATCTGGCAACAGTTCGCGCAATACGCCGCGTCGCAGTTGATCGCGCACTTGCAGTTCCGGCACCAGGCCCCAACCAAACCCGGCTTCGGTCAGACGCACAAAACCTTCGGAGGACGGGCACAAATGATGCTCGAAACCACCATCGACACCGAGCGATGCGAGGTAGCGATGCTGGAGAAAATCGTCCGGGCCGAACACCAGCGCCGGGGTACGCGGCAACTGCTCGGCGCGCACCCCGTCGGGGAAATGCCGCTCGATAAACGCCGGACTGGCCAGCGCCCGATAGCGCATCGCCCCGAGCAACACGCTACGCGCGCCGGCTACCGGGCGTTCGCTGGCGCAGACACACGCCGCCACTTCCCCGGCACGCATGCGCTTGAGGCCGACGGTCTGATCCTCCACCACCAGATCCAGCAATAAATGCTGCTCGGCGCAGAAATCGCCCACGGCCTCGGCCCACCAGGTGGCGAGGCTGTCGGCGTTGATGGCGATGCGCAAACGCTCCGGCAGGCCTTCTTCGTCGAGCGCCGGCACCAGGGTCTGCAAGTCACGTTCGAGCAGGCGCACCTGCTGCACATGGTTGAGCAGCCGCCGGCCAATCTCGGTCGGCGATGGCGGCGTGCCGCGTACCAGCACCGGTTGGCCGACCCGCGCTTCCAGCAATTTGATCCGCTGGGAAATCGCCGATTGCGACAAGCCCAGCACCTGCGCGGCACGTTCGAATCCAGCCTGCTCGACCACGGCGGCCAGAGCGGAAAGCAATTTGTAGTCGAACATCAGTTTTCCTAATGAGCGATCAGCACTATTGGTTTTTCTTATACAGCTTTCGACCGGAGAATAGCCAGCAAGCACTCTTTATCAAGGAACACGGCAATGGCTGGCGAAACCTCACTCACAACTCTGCTGCGTAGCATGAGCCCGCAGCTCAATGCCGGCGAATACGTGTTCTGCACCGTGCCTGACAACTTGTTGCCGAGTGGGCTGGAGATTGTCGGCAGCTTTCGCGAACAGGAAGGTCTGACCGTGATCCTCGAACGCTCCCAGGCTGAACACGCCGGGTTCGCTTTCGATTATGTCGCGGCGTGGATCACCCTCAACGTGCATTCGGCACTGGAAGCCGTTGGCCTGACCGCTGCGTTCGCCAGCGCACTGGGCAAGGCCGGGATCAGTTGCAACGTGATCGCCGGGTACTACCACGATCATTTGTTTGTCGGTCAGGCCGACGCCGAACGCGCCATGCACGTGCTGCGCGATCTCGCAGCCAATGCGGAGTAATTATTGATGTGGCAAAGCTATGTGAACGGGCTATTGGTGGCCTTGGGGCTGATCATGGCGATCGGCACCCAGAATGCTTTTGTCCTGGCCCAAAGCCTGCGCCGCGAACATCACCTGCCGGTGGCGGCGCTGTGTGTGGCGTGTGACGCGCTGCTGGTGGCGGCCGGGGTGTTTGGTCTGGCCACCGTGTTGGCGCAGAACCCGACCTTGCTCGCGGTGGCCCGCTGGGGCGGCGCAGTCTTTCTGATCTGGTACGGCAGCCAGGCGCTGCGCCGGGCGTTCTCGAAACAGAGTCTGGATCAGGGTGAAAACCACACCGTACGCTCGTTGCGCGCGGTGATGCTCAGCGCGCTGGCAGTGACACTGCTCAACCCGCACGTTTATCTCGATACGGTGCTGTTGATCGGTTCTCTCGGCGCACAGCAGTCGGTGCCGGGCGCTTATGTAGTGGGCGCTGCCAGTGCCTCGCTGCTATGGTTTTTCACCCTCGCCCTCGGTGCCGCATGGCTCGCGCCGTGGCTGGCTCGGCCGAGTACCTGGCGGATTCTCGATCTTCTGGTGGCAGTGATGATGTTCACGGTGGCAGGGCAATTGATATTGGCGCAGTGATTTATTCCAAACAGCTCTGGAACCTCTATCCCACACAGTTGTTGCGTGGTTAAGCCTTGACCCCGGTGCTATGATCCGAACCCTGCGCCGCAAAGAGTAAAAACTCGTCGGTGCATTTCTGGCCGCCCGTGATCGGCCTTGCGCTCACCGCAACAGACCTGATTAGGAGAATCATCATGGCTTTCGAATTGCCGCCGCTGCCTTACGCACACGATGCCCTGCAGCCGCACATTTCCAAGGAAACCCTGGAATTTCACCACGACAAGCACCACAACACCTATGTCGTGAACCTGAACAACCTGGTGCCAGGCACCGAGTTCGAAGGCAAGACCCTGGAAGAGATCGTCAAGACTTCCTCGGGCGGCATCTTCAACAACGCCGCTCAGGTCTGGAACCACACTTTCTACTGGAACTGCCTGGCGCCAAACGCCGGCGGTCAACCAACCGGCGCGCTGGCTGAAGCCATCAATGCGGCTTTCGGTTCGTTCGACAAGTTCAAGGAAGAGTTCAGCAAAACCTCGATCGGCACCTTCGGTTCCGGCTGGGGCTGGCTGGTGAAAAAGGCTGACGGTTCCCTGGCCCTGGCTAGCACCATCGGCGCCGGCAACCCGCTGACCAGCGGCGACACCCCGCTGCTGACCTGCGACGTCTGGGAACACGCTTACTACATCGACTACCGCAACCTGCGTCCGAAGTACGTTGAAGCGTTCTGGAACCTGGTCAACTGGAAGTTCGTCGCTGAGCAGTTCGAAGGCAAAACCTTCACCGCTTAAGCTGCGCGCCAGATAAAAAACCCGGCTACGGCCGGGTTTTTTTATGCCTGCTTTTTTTTTCACGATGAACGATGGCTCCGGCCGCTTGCCGGTGCAGCACAGCGGGCTACCATCAAATCAGCGAAAATTTGTTCCTGACTGCTCAAGTTGAGGGCTGAAACTACCGACACAGTACAAATAGAGCTGAGACTCCAGACAGCAGTATTTCGGCCAAGGCCACGGGCAAATGTTCCGAGGCTTGATTGTCCCTTTGACTGCCAACACGGGATTGCCAATACTCATGGCAACTTGACGCTACCCGCACGGAACAAGGAATAACCCTTTGAAGCTGGAACTCAAGAACAGCTTGTCGGTGAAGTTGCTCCGGGTCGTGCTCCTTTCGGCATTGATCGTCGGCGTGGTCTTGAGCTGCGCCCAGATTGTTTTCGATGCCTATAAAACCCGCCAGGCGGTGGCCGGCGACGCTCAGCGCATCCTCGACATGTTCCGTGATCCCTCGACTCAGGCGGTCTACAGCCTGGACCGGGAAATGGGCATGCAGGTGATCGAAGGCCTGTTCCAGGACGACGCGGTGCGCCAGGCTTCCATCGGCCATCCCAACGAAGCGATGCTCGCGCAGAAGTCCCGTGAGTTGCAGCACTCCAACAGTCGCTGGCTGACTGACCTGATTCTCGGTCAGGAACGCACCTTCACCACTCAATTGGTCGGTCGCGGTCCCTACAGCGAGTATTACGGCGACCTGAGCATCACCCTCGACACCGCCACCTATGGCGAGAGTTTCATCGTCAGTTCGGTGATCATTTTCATTTCCGGCGTCTTGCGCGCCCTGGCCATGGGCCTGGTGCTGTATCTGGTTTATCACTGGCTGCTGACCAAACCGTTGTCGCGGATCATCGAGCATCTGACCGAAATCAATCCCGATCGCCCCAGCGAGCACAAGATTCCGCAGCTCAAGGGTCACGAAAAAAATGAACTCGGCATCTGGATCAACACCGCCAACCAGTTGCTCGAATCGATAGAACGCAACACCCATCTGCGCCACGAAGCGGAAAACAGCCTGCTGCGCATGGCCCAGTACGACTTCCTCACCGGCCTGCCGAACCGCCAGCAATTGCAGCAGCAACTGGACAAGATTCTGGTCGACGCCGGCAAGCTGCAACGCCGGGTCGCGGTGTTGTGTGTGGGGCTGGATGATTTCAAAGGAATCAACGAGCAGTTCAGCTACCAGACCGGCGACCAGTTGCTGCTGGCGCTGGCCGACCGCCTGCGCGCCCACAGCGGTCGCCTCGGCGCCCTCGCCCGTCTGGGTGGCGACCAGTTCGCGCTGGTGCAGGCCGATATCGAACAACCTTATGAAGCGGCAGAGCTGGCGCAGAGCATCCTCGATGATCTGGAAGCGGCGTTCGCCCTCGACCATCAGGAAATCCGCCTGCGCGCGACCATTGGCATCACCCTGTTCCCCGAGGATGGCGACAGCACCGAGAAGCTGTTGCAGAAGGCCGAGCAGACCATGACGCTGGCCAAGACCCGCTCGCGCAACCGCTATCAGTTCTACATCGCCAGTGTCGACAGCGAGATGCGTCGCCGTCGCGAGCTGGAAAAAGACCTGCGCGACGCACTGATTCGCGACCAGTTCTACCTCGTCTATCAGCCGCAGATCAGCTACCGCGATCACCGCGTGGTCGGGGTCGAAGCGCTGATTCGCTGGCAGCATCCGGAACACGGTCTGGTGCCGCCGGACCTGTTCATTCCGCTGGCCGAACAGAACGGCACGATCATCGCCATCGGCGAGTGGGTGCTGGATCAGGCCTGCAAGCAATTGCGCGAATGGCACGATCAGGGCTTTGTCGATCTGCGCATGGCGGTCAACCTGTCCACCGTGCAACTGCACCACGCCGAGTTGCCGCGGGTGGTCAACAACTTGCTGCAGATCTACCGCCTGCCGCCGCGCAGCCTGGAGCTGGAAGTCACCGAAACCGGCCTGATGGAAGACATCAGCACCGCCGCCCAGCATCTGCTGAGTCTGCGTCGTTCCGGGGCGCTGATCGCCATCGACGACTTCGGCACCGGCTATTCATCACTGAGTTATCTGAAAAGCCTGCCGCTGGACAAGATCAAGATCGACAAGAGCTTCGTCCAGGATCTGCTGGATGACGACGATGATGCGACCATCGTTCGCGCGATCATCCAGCTGGGCAAGAGCCTGGGCATGCAGGTGATTGCCGAAGGCGTGGAAACCGCCGAGCAAGAGTCCTACATCATCTCCGAAGGCTGTCACGAAGGTCAGGGCTACCACTACAGCAAGCCGCTGCCTGCCCGGGAATTGACGGCCTACCTCAAGCAAGCCCAACGCACCAATGCTGCCATTCTCTAGGAGATCAAAAGATCGCAGCCTTCGGCAGCTCCTACAGGGATCGCGTGCCCCTGTAGGAGCTGTCGAGTGAAACGAGGCTGCGATCTTTTGATCTGCGCCATCACACCGGCGTAAACAAGAAATATTTCCAGCCACAGCCCTTTACACATAATGCGAAAGATTTGCATTATGTCGCAGCTTTGCGCACCCCCGCGCCCTGTCCATTCCATTACCGAAGCAGGATGTTCGCCATGATTCGTATGCCTCTGGCTACCGCCAGTCTGCTGGCCATCGCTATTTCCCTCGCCGGTTGCGGCGAAGGCAAAGACAAGGCTGCCGCCCCGGCCGCGCCGACGCCGGCCGCCAGCACCGCCGCCGCTCCAGCACCTGCCGCTGCCGGTAAAGTCGATGAAGCCGCCGCCAAGGCTGTGGTCGCGCATTACGCCGACATGGTCTTCGCCGTCTACAGCGATGCCGAATCCACTGCGAAAACCCTGCAAACCGCGGTCGACGCGTTCCTCGCCAAGCCGAACGCCGATACCCTGAAAGCCGCCAAGGCTGCCTGGGTCGCTGCGCGCGTGCCTTACCTGCAGAGCGAAGTGTTCCGCTTCGGCAACACCATCATCGACGACTGGGAAGGTCAGGTGAACGCCTGGCCGCTGGACGAAGGCCTGATCGACTATGTCGACAAATCCTACGAGCATGCGCTGGGCAACCCGGGCGCCACCGCCAACATCATCGCCAACACTGAAGTGCAGGTCGGCGAAGACAAGGTCGATGTGAAAGACATCACCCCGGAAAAACTCGCCAGCCTCAACGAGCTGGGCGGTTCCGAAGCCAACGTCGCCACCGGCTACCACGCGATCGAATTCCTGCTCTGGGGCCAGGATCTGAACGGCACCGGCCCGGGCGCCGGCAACCGTCCGGCGTCGGACTACCTGGAAGGCGCTGGCGCCACCGGCGGTCACAATGATCGTCGCCGTGCCTACCTCAAAGCCGTGACCCAACTGCTGGTCAGCGACCTGGAAGAAATGGTCGGCAACTGGAAGCCGAACGTGGCCGACAACTACCGCGCTACCCTGGAAGCCGAGCCGGCTGAAAGCGGCCTGCGCAAAATGCTCTTCGGCATGGGCAGTCTGTCCCTGGGCGAACTGGCGGGCGAGCGCATGAAGGTTTCCCTGGAAGCCAACTCCCCGGAAGACGAACAGGATTGCTTCAGCGACAACACCCACAACTCGCACTTCTACGATGCCAAAGGCATTCGTAACGTGTACCTGGGCGAATACACCCGCACCGATGGCACCAAAATGACCGGTGCCAGCCTGTCGTCGCTGGTGGCCAAGGCCGACGCGGCTGCCGACACCGCGCTGAAAGCCGATCTGGCCGCTACCGAAGCGAAAATCCAGGTCATGGTCGATCACGCCAACAAGGGTGAGCACTACGACCAGTTGATCGCTGCGGGCAACACCGCCGGCAACCAGATCGTGCGTGACGCCATCGCCGCACTGGTCAAGCAGACCGGTTCGATCGAAGCCGCTGCCGGCAAGCTGGGCATCAGCGACCTGAACCCGGACAACGCTGATCACGAGTTCTGATCACGCGCGTTCGACTGAAAAAGGCGACCTGCGGGTCGCCTTTTTCATGCCTGCCGTACACAAAACCCTGCTCCATGGTGTGTTCGATATCAGGTACACCACCAAATCCTGTGGGAGCGAGCCTGCTCGCGAAGGCGCCATCTGGCGCAACATCGTCAGCGCGGCGGACACCGCTTTCGCGAGCAGGCTCGCTCCCACAGGGTTTGCATGAGTTTCAAGGCTTGCGCCATATCAAGCAAACGATAATTCCTCTTATTCAAACTCACTCGCCCTGTTAGACTTTGCGCCTTTGTTTTCACCCGTCCGCAGGATGTCTGATGCCCTCGCTGCCGCTTCGCTTGTCCGCACTGTTTCTGGCCCTGGGCCTGAGTGCCTGCGATGACGCCCCGCGTTTTACCAACGCTGAGCCGGGTGAAGCGCGTTCGGGCGGGGCGACGACCGTGCGCAAGACCGATCAGAATGCGTTCTCGTTGCCTTCGGCCAATCTGCCGCCGTCGCGCCGGGTCGACTTCAGTGTCGGCAACAGCTTCTTCCGCAGTCCGTGGGTGATCGCCCCGTCAACCACCACCGCCCGCGATGGCCTCGGCCCGCTGTTCAACACCAACGCCTGCCAGAATTGCCACATCAAGGACGGTCGCGGACATCCGCCAACGCCGGATGCGGCGAACGCGGTGTCGATGCTGGTGCGTCTGTCGATCCCTGATTCACCGGCCTATGCCAAAGTCATCGAGCAAGTCGGCGTGGTGCCCGAGCCGGTCTACGGCGGCCAGTTCCAGGACATGGCCGTGCCCGGGGTCACCCCGGAAGGCAAGGTGCGCGTCGAGTACACCCCGGTGCCGATTCGTTTCAAGGACGGCACCGAAGTGGAGCTGCGCAAACCGGTTCTGCAATTCACCCAGTTGGGCTACGGCCCGATGCACCCGGACACGCGTTTCTCGGCCCGCGTCGCACCGCCGATGATCGGCCTCGGCCTGCTCGAAGCGATCCCGGAGGAAGCGATCCTCGCCAACGCCGCCGCACAGGCCAAAGAGAACAACGGCATTAAGGGTCGCGTAAATCGGGTCTGGGACGATGAGTTACAGAAAACCGTGGCCGGCCGTTTTGGCTGGAAAGCCGGACAACCGAATCTCAATCAGCAGAATGTCCACGCGTTTTCTGGAGACATGGGCCTGACCACCAGCCTGAGACCCTTCGATGACTGCACCGACGCGCAAACCGCGTGCAAGCAGGCGCCGAACGGCAATGGCCAGGACGGCGAGCCGGAAGTCAGCGACAACATCCTGCGTCTGGTGCTGTTCTACACACGCAACCTCGCAGTGCCGGCGCGTCGTGGCGTCAACGACGAACAAGTGCTGGCCGGCAAGAACCTGTTCTTCCAGGCTGGCTGCCAGTCCTGCCACACACCGAAATACACCACCGCCGCCAACGCGGCCGAGACTGAACTGGCCAATCAAGTGATTCGCCCGTACAGCGATCTGCTGCTGCATGACATGGGCGATGGACTGGCCGACAACCGCACTGAATTCCAGGCCTCCGGCCGCGACTGGCGCACTCCGCCATTGTGGGGGATCGGTCTGACGCAGGCAGTCAGTGGTCACACTCAGTTTCTGCATGACGGCCGCGCCCGCAACTTGCTCGAAGCCGTGCTCTGGCATGGCGGCGAAGCGGAGAAGGCGCAGCAACAGGTTTTGTCTTTCAACGCCGAGCAGCGTGCCGCGCTGCTGGCGTTCTTGAACTCACTTTAAACACTTAAAAGAATCGGGAGCCCGACATGTTCCGTCCCAAGTTGTTGTTCACCAGCCTTGCCGCACTCGCCCTCGGCGCCTGCTCGCCGCAGGACCCGCAAGCGGTCACGTCGGCGGCCATCGCCAAATCGGTGATCCTGCCGACCTACACCCGTTGGGTCGAAGCCGACAAGCAACTGGCGGTCAGCGCCCTCGCCTACTGCCAGGGCAAGGAAACCCTGGAAACCGCCCGCGCCGACTTCCTGCACGCGCAGAAAGCCTGGGCCGAGCTGCAACCGCTGCTGATCGGCCCATTGGCCGAGGGCAACCGTTCGTGGCAGGTGCAGTTCTGGCCGGACAAGAAAAACCTCGTCGGCCGTCAGGTCGAGCAACTGGTGATCGCCCAGCCGCAGATCGACGCCGCCGCCCTGGCCAAATCCAGCGTCGTGGTGCAGGGTCTGTCGGCTTACGAGTACATCCTGTTCGATGAAAAGCCTGACGTCGCCAACGCTGATCAGAAGGCCAAATACTGCCCACTGCTGATCGCCATCGGCGAGCGCCAGAAGCAACTGGCCGAAGAGATTCTGCAGAGCTGGAACAACACCGACGGCATGCTCGCGCAGATGAGCAAATTCCCTAACCAGCGCTACGCCGACTCCCACGAAGCGATCGCCGATCTGCTGCGTGTGCAGGTCACCGCCCTCGACACCCTGAAGAAAAAACTCGGTACGCCGATGGGCCGCCAGAGCAAAGGCGTGCCGCAACCGTTCCAGGCCGATGCGTGGCGCAGCCAGTCGTCGTTGACCGCGCTGGAAGCCAGCCTCGCTGCAGCCAAAACCGTCTGGGAAGGCGTCGACAACAAAGGCCTGCGTGGTCTGCTGCCGGCCGAGCAGAAACCGTTGGCGGACAAGATCGACGCCGCTTACGCCGCGTCGCTGAAACTGTTCGACAGCAGCCAGCGCTCGCTGACCGAAATGCTCCAGGACGACGCCGGTCGTCAACAACTCAACGATCTCTACGACAGCCTCAACGTCGTCCATCGCCTGCACGAAGGCGAACTGGCCAAGGCGCTGGGCATCCAACTGGGCTTCAACGCCAACGACGGTGACTGATGAGGGCAAGTGCCATGCTGCGACGCCAGGCTCTGACTTTAGGTAGTTTGCTGCTGGGAGCAGTGACACTGGGCGGCTGGACGCTGTTCAAGCGCAAGGATCAGAGCCCGCTGTTGCTCTCGGCGCGCGACGACACCGACGGCAAGCATTACGCCGTCGGTTATCGGCTGGACGGTACGCGGGTGTTCGCCACCGAGGTCGGCCAGCGCTGCCACGACATCATCAACCACCCGACGCTGCCGATCGCGCTGTTCGTCGCCCGCCGCCCGGGCACCGAGAGCTACCTGATCAATCTGCGCGACGGGACCTTGCTGCAAACCGTGACTTCGCAGCCGAACCGGCATTTCTACGGTCACGCCGTGGTGCACAAGGACGGCGAATACCTGTACGCCACCGAGAACGACACCACAGATCCGGGGCGTGGCCTGCTCGGGGTGTACAAGTTCGAAGGCGAGCGGCTGGTGCACAGCGGCGAGATTTCCACCCATGGCCTCGGCCCGCATCAGGTGTCGTGGATGCCCGATGGCGAAACCCTGGTGGTGGCCAACGGCGGGATCCGCACCGAGGCCGAAAGCCGCGTCGACATGAACCTCAACGCCATGGAACCGAGCCTGGTGCTGATGCAGCGCGACGGCACCCTGCTGAGCAAGGAAACCCTTGCCCAGCAGATGAACAGCGTGCGTCACCTGGGCATTGCCAGCGACGGCACCATCGTCGCCGGCCAGCAGTTCATGGGCGCCTCGCATGAGCGTTCCGAGCTGTTGGCGATCAAGCGTCCGGGCCAGCCCTTCGTGGCATTCCCGGTGCCAGAGCATCAGTTGCAGTCGATGGGTCATTACACCGCCAGCGTCGCAGTGCACAGCGATCTGCGGCTGGTGGCGCTGACCGCGCCGCGTGGCAATCGCTTCTTCATCTGGGACCTGGACAGCGGCGAAGTGCGTCTCGACGCGCCGCTGCCCGATTGCGCCGGTGTTGGTGCGGTGCAGGACGGCTTCGTCGTGACCTCGGGTCAGGGCCGCTGCCGCTACTACGATTGCCGCCAGGATGAGCTGCTGGCCAAGCCGCTGGAATTGCCGGCAGGGCTCTGGGACAACCATCTGCACTTGATCGCATAATCCACCTGTTCTGAGTACGACTCATAACCTGTGGCGAGGGGATTTATCCCCGATCGGCTGCGCAGCAGTCGCAAAACCATCGCACACGGTTCAATTGACAGACCGCGGTTTCAGGTTTTGGGGCGGCTTCGCCACCCATCGGGGATGAATCCCCTCACCACAGGTTCAGTGTTTAGACTTCCTCACTCCGCCCTCCCCTGTAAAAACTGGCAGTTGGAATCCCCACCTGACTCGGAGTAATGTGCCCGCCTGTCTCACCTGATTTATCCAAGGAACTGGAAATATGCTGCGTCGCCGCATGCTGATCATGTTGGGTGTTGTCTTGCTGGTCGTCCTGGTATTGGGCGGGTACAAAGCCTTTTCGATCTACACCATGATCCAGGGCTTCTCCAAACCAAAACCGCCGATCAGCGTCGCCGTGGCTCGCGCCAGCGAACAGCCGTGGCAGATGCGTTTGCCCACCGTCGGCTCGCTGAAGGCCTTGCAAGGCGTCGAGCTGAGTCTGGAAGTCGCCGGCACCGTCACCGAACTCAAATTCGAATCCGGGCAGAAGGTCAAGGCCGGGCAACCGCTGCTGCAACTCGACAGCGCGGTCGAGACCGCCCTGCTGGAAACCGCCAAGGCTGACCTGGGTCTGGCGCAACTGGACTTCGGCCGTGGCAGCCAACTGGTCGACAGCCGCGCGATCTCCAAAGGCGAGTACGACCGTCTCTCCGCCGTATTGCAAAAGAACAAGGCCACGGTCAATCAGCTCAACGCTTCGCTGGCGAAAAAACGCATCCTTGCGCCATTCAGCGGCACCATCGGCATCCGTCAGGTGGATGTCGGCGACTACCTCGCCAGCGGCAGCAAAATCGCCACCCTGCAGGATCTGAGCAGCCTCTACGCCGACTTCTATGTGCCGGAGCAATCGGTGCCGAAACTGGCCATCGGGCAACCGGTGCAGATCGGTGTCGCAGCCTATCCCGGGCAGAACTTCCCCGGCGCCATCAGTGCGATCAACCCGATTGTCGAGAGCACCACACGCAATATTCTGGTGCGCGCGACCCTGGCCAACCCCGACGGCAAATTGCTGCCGGGCATGTTCGCCAGCCTCAACGTGTTGCTGCCCGATCCGCAGAAACACATCGTGGTCCCGGAAAGCGCGATCACCTACACCCTTTACGGCAACTCGCTGTACGTGGTCGGGCAAAAGAAGGCTGAGGACGGCAGCGTCGAAAAAGACGACAAGGGCCAGCCAGTGCTGATCGCCGAACGTCGCTTCATCGAGACCGGTGAACGCCGCGATGGTCTGGTGATGATCAACAAGGGTGTGCAGAGCGGCGAACAAGTGGTGACGGCCGGCCAGATCAAACTGGACAACGGCGCGCACATTGCCATCAGCGACGACAAGACCCTCGGCGAGCAGAACAGTCCGCCTCGCGCCGACTGATCAAGGAATCCCCATGGCTTTTACCGATCCGTTCATCCGCCGCCCGGTGCTCGCCACCGTGGTCAGCCTGCTGATTGTGCTGCTGGGTTTCCAGGCCTGGAGCAAGCTGCCGCTGCGCCAGTACCCGCAAATGGAAAACGCCCTGATCACGGTGACCACCGCCTACCCCGGGGCCAACGCCGAGACCATTCAGGGCTACATCACCCAACCGATGCAGCAAAGCCTGGCCAGTGCCGAAGGCATCGACTACATGACCTCGGTCAGCCGGCAGAACTTCTCGGTGATCTCGATCTACGCGCGCATCGGCTCGAATACCGATCGTCTGTTCACCGAGCTGCTGGCCAAGGCCAACGAGGTGAAAAACAAACTGCCGCAGGACGCCGAAGACCCGGTACTGAGCAAGGAGTCGGCTGACGCCTCGGCGCTGATGTACATCAGCTTCTTCAGCAAGGACTTGAGCAACCCGCAGATCACCGACTACCTGTCGCGGGTGATCCAGCCGAAACTGGCGACCCTGCCGGGCATGGCCGAGGCGGAGATTCTCGGCAATCAGGTGTTTGCCATGCGCCTGTGGCTCGACCCGGTGAAACTCGCCGGTTTCGGCCTCAGCGCCAGCGACGTGACCAACGCGGTGCGCCAGTACAACTTCCTCTCCGCCGCCGGCGAGGTGAAGGGCGAGTACGTGGTCACCAGCATCAACGCCAACACCGAACTGAAATCAGCCGAAGCCTTCGCGGCGATTCCGCTCAAGGTCAATGGCGACAGCCGCGTGCTGCTCAGCGATGTCGCGCGGGTCGAGATGGGCGCGGAAAACTACGACTCGATCAGCTCGTTCGGCGGCACGCCGTCGGTGTACATCGGCATCAAGGCCACACCCGGGGCCAACCCGCTGGACGTGATCAAGGAAGTACGCAAGCTGATGCCGGAGCTGGAAGCGCAATTGCCGCCCAACCTCAAGAGCGAGATTGCCTACGACGCCACCCAGTTCATTCAGGCCTCGATCGACGAAGTGGTGAAAACCCTGTTTGAAGCGGTGCTGATCGTGATCGTCGTGGTGTTCCTGTTCCTCGGCGCGTTGCGCTCGGTGGTGATCCCGGTGGTGACCATCCCGCTGTCGATGATCGGCGTGATGTTCTTCATGCAGATGATGGGCTACTCGATCAACCTCCTGACCCTGCTGGCGATGGTGCTGGCCATCGGTCTGGTGGTAGATGACGCGATTGTGGTGGTGGAGAACATTCACCGACACATCGAGGAAGGCAAGACGCCGCTGGAGGCCGCACTGGAAGGTGCGCGGGAAATCGCCATGCCGGTGGTGTCGATGACCATCACCCTGGCGGCGGTGTATGCGCCGATCGGCTTCCTCACCGGGCTGACCGGGGCCTTGTTCAAGGAGTTCGCCCTGACCCTGGCCGGCGCCGTGGTGATCTCCGGGATCGTCGCCCTGACCCTGTCGCCGATGATGTGCGCCCTGCTGTTGCGCCACGAAGAAAACCCCAGTGGCCTGGCGCACCGCCTCGACCGCATTTTCGACGGTCTCAAGCGCCGCTACCAGAGCATGCTCCACGGCACATTGAACACGCGGCCGGTGGTGCTGGTGTTCGCGGTGATCGTGTTGTGCCTGATCCCGGTGTTTCTCAAGTTCACCAAGTCGGAACTGGCGCCGGACGAGGATCAGGGCATCATCTTCATGATGGCCACGGCCCCCCAGCCGACCAACCTCGATTACCTGAGCACTTACACCGACGAATTCATCAAGATCTTCAAGGAGTTTCCGGAGTACTACTCCTCGTTCCAGATCAACGGCTACAACGGCGTGCAGGCGGGCATCGGTGGCTTCCTGCTCAAGCCGTGGAACGAGCGCAGCCGCACGCAGATGCAGATCCTGCCCGAGGTGCAAGGCAAACTGGCGAGTATCCCCGGCCTGCAGATTTTCGGTTTCAACCTGCCCTCCTTGCCCGGCACCGGTGAAGGTTTGCCGTTCGAATTCGTGGTCAATACCGCCAACGACTACGAATTGCTGCTGCAAGTGGCCGACCGGATCAAGAAACGTGCGATGGAGTCGGGCAAGTTCGCCTTCGTCGACCTCGATCTGGCGTTCGACAAGCCGGAAGTGGTCGTCGATATCGACCGTGCCAAAGCCGCGCAGATGGGCGTGTCGATGCAGGATCTGGGCGGCACCCTGGCGACGCTGCTGGGTGAGGCGGAAATCAACCGTTTCACCATCGAAGGCCGCAGTTACAAGGTGATTGCCCAGGTCGAGCGACCGTACCGCGAAAACCCCGGCTGGCTGAACAACTACTACGTGAAGAACACCCAAGGCGAGCTGCTGCCGCTGTCGACCCTGATCAAGGTCAGCGACCGGGCGCGACCGCGCCAGCTCAACCAGTTCCAGCAACTCAACGCGGCGAAGATTTCCGGATTCCCGCTGGTCAGCATGGGCGAGGCCATCGACACCGTGCTGCAGATCGCCCGGGAGGAAGCGCCAGCCGGGTTTGCCTTCGACTATGGCGGCGCCTCGCGCCAGTACGTGCAGGAAGGCAGCGCTCTGTGGGTAACCTTCGCCCTGGCGCTGGCGATCATTTTCCTGGTGCTGGCGGCGCAGTTCGAGAGTTTCCGTGATCCGCTGGTGATTCTGGTGACGGTGCCGCTGTCGATCTGTGGTGCGTTGATTCCGCTGTTCCTTGGCTGGTCGAGCATGAACATCTACACCCAAGTCGGACTGGTGACCCTGATCGGGCTGATCAGCAAGCACGGGATCCTGATCGTCGAGTTCGCCAACCAGCTGCGCAAGGACAAGGGCCTGACCGCGCGCGAAGCGGTCGAGGAAGCGGCGGCAATCCGCTTGCGCCCGGTGTTGATGACCACGGCGGCGATGGTGTTCGGCATGGTGCCGTTGATTCTGGCGACCGGTGCGGGCGCCGTGAGCCGGTTCGATATCGGCACCGTGATTGCAACGGGGATGTCGATCGGGACGTTGTTTACGCTGTTTGTGCTGCCGTGCATCTACACCCTATTGGCGAAACCCGATCCGAAATAACAGCGATTTACCTTTGTGGCAGCGGGCTTGCTCGCGAAAGCGCCAGGTCAGTCAACAGCAATGCTGAATGTGCCGGCCCCTTCGTGAGCAAGCCCACTCCCATCCTTGATCGCGGCAAGCCCCCCAATCCTTCATCCACCACAGTCCCCTGTGGGAGCGGGCTTGCTCGCGAAAGCGTCAGGTCAGTCAGCAGCAATGCTGAATGTGCCGGCCCCTTCGTGAGCAAGCCCACTCCCACCCTTGATCGCGGCAAGCCCCCCAATCCTTCATCCACCACAGTCCCCTGCGGGAGCGGGCTTGCTCGCGAAAGCGTCGGGTCAGTCAGCAGCAATGCTGAATGTGCCGGCCCCTTCGTGAGCAAGCCCACTCCCATCCTTGATCGCGGCAAGCCCCCCAATCCTTCATCCACCACAGTCCCCTGTGGCAGCGGGCTTGCTCGCGAAAGCGCCAGGTCAGTCAACAGCAATGCTGAATGTGCCGGCCCCTTCGTGAGCAAGCCCACTCCCACCCTTGATCGCGGCAAGCCCCCCAATCCTTCATCCACCACAGTCCCCTGTGGGAGCGGGCTTGCTCGCGAAAGCGTCAGGTCAGTCAACAGCAATGCTGAATGTGCCGGCCTCTTCGTGAGCAAGCCCACTCCCACCCTTGATCGCGGCAAGCCCCCCAATCCTTCATCCACCACAGTCCCCTGTGGCAGCGGGCTTGCTCGCGAAAGCGTCAGGTCAGTCAACAGCAATGCTGAATGTGCCGGCTCCTTCGTGAGCAAGCCCACTCCCACCCTTGATCGCGGCCAGCCACCAATCTCCATCTTTCGCCGATCCCACAGGGGAATGGTGTGATCCCTGGAACACGCGCAATAAAAAAGGCCTCGCATCTGCGAGGCCTTTCATTTTGGCTTCAATCGGTTCAACTCTGTGGCCTCATCCCTTGAGAAAGTCCGAACATGAACAACAACAGATCATGGTCAGGTTTAGTCGCCACGGAGGCTTTCGCCACCCGTGGTACTGCGCAGTGAGCATCGCCTGTGGTAGCACCGATCACCTGCATGCGGGGCTGCTCCCAGGCCGCCACCGCCAATGAAGCAACTGCCAAGGCTCCAACCAAAAACAAACCTCGTGCAATTTCGAGTTTCATCGCTATAAACCTTTGATAGCGCTGCCAAACGCCGTCTCATAAAAGTAGACGAGTTTTTTCCAGTCCGTATCGCTGAACGACGAATGGCGACGCAATTGCTTCATGTCATGGGAGGCCGCGCGATAAGCGGTCAGACGCTGACGGCATTTCTCCAGATCGATCAATGCCACTTCGACCTGGGCCGAATCACCTTCGCCGGTCACCCGTACAAAAACGTGTTTGATGTAGATGCAGCTGTGCTGCCAACGACCCTTGTGCATGCGCGCGAGGTTTTCAGCCAGGTCTTTGAGAACGCGCTCGTAAACCGCTTCGCCATACTGGGCACGGCCACCGGCGGCTTCCCACTTCTCGAGTTCGTCGAAACCGTCCAGCGACTTGGTCACCAGCAGCGCACGCCACTTGTGTTGCGGATCGGGCTGCGCGCCGCAGAAGACGATTTGCGGGACGCGTACACCGAGGCGGCTGACACCGGTCAGGGCATCCAGCTCTCGCAAGACTGTCGGCCGGCCGAAAGGATGCAGCCAACTGCGATAGATATGTCCGGTCTGGCGCTTGGCATACAGTAACTGGCCGTCACGGCCCACGACTCGTTGCACACCACTTTCCCCGCCACGGCGCACGTTGGGTTCTTCCACCCATTCACCGCGCTGGTTCCAGTAGTAGTCGAAGCGATCCTGGGGAGCGACTTCCGTTTCTGCTGCTATTTGCACCGCCATCCTGTTACCTCTTGCGTAATACGTAAACCCGCCACATGGCATACAGCGGAATGAAGTCCAGTTGTTCCTGAATGCGAAAACCTGCGTCTTCGAACTCTTTTTCTACTGTCACAGCCGGTAACACAAACCGGTTTTGGTAACCTTCCTGCCCACGGCGCTGTTCAGCGCGTTTGCGTTTCCAGGCCTTGAAATTACCGTCCACCCACAACGAAATGATTACGCTGTCACGGGTGACACGCTCGAATTCGCGCAAAATCGTCCGCCGATGTTCGGCTTCACCGATGTGATGCAGCAAACGCATACAGAAAATGCTGTCGACGGCGTTATCAGGTAAGGCAATGTCGAACGCAGACGTGTGCAAAGGTTGTACCCGTTTCACCACATCAGCCGGTTGCGCCTGCATCGCGGTCTTGATCATAGACTCGGAATTGTCCGCGCCAATGATCACCCGATTGGGTTTTTCCGCCAGCAACGGCCAGAAACGCCCTGCACCACACGGCAGATCCAGAACCAGCCCCGGCTCGCCCGCCAGCGTCAACGCCTTGCGGGCCAGTTGCTCGTCCCGCCAATGTGACAACCGACGACCGAGACCGTCCTGGTGCTTGCGCAAATATTTTTGTGCGTGCTGGTCATCATACTTTTCGGAAAAATCGAGCTTGATCGGACTGCTCATTTCAGGACTCCTGAATAACTGATGCCCCTACCATAGGTAGTGGCATGTCAGCGTCAGGTCGTCCCTTTGTGAAAATTACGTCAGGTAAACCGGCAAACTATTACAGGGTTTTACAGGGAGAAAGCAATAGCGCGGGGCCATCAGCTGAATCCGGCGGCCACTGATGATTCAATACTGCCGTTCAATCCCCTTCGCGAGCAGGCTCGCTCCCACCTTTGTACCGCAGATATCTGTGGGAGCGAGCCTGCTCGCGAAGGCGTCATCAAATACCAGCACTCAGGGCGCGGCCGCTTGGGTTTGGGGTTCAACGCTGCCCCAGCGTCACCTCAAAGCGGCAGCCATTGGGCTGCATGGTGCTCAACGTCACCTCCCAGCCCTGGTTTTCACAGATCCGCTGCACCAGCGACAAGCCCAGGCCCAGGCCTTCGCCGCGCTTCTCATTGCCGCGCACGAAGGGCTGGAACATGGCCTCACGTTTTTCCTCGGGAATGCCGACGCCCGAGTCTTCGACGACGAAGCCGTTGTCGTTGAGCGTCAGGCGGATGAATCCGTGCTCGGTGTAGTGACAGGCATTGCGCAGCAAGTTACCCATGACGGCGCTGAGCAAAGTCGCGTTGAAGCGAGTGTCCGGCGGATTGCCCGGCTCGAACATCAGCTGCAGCCCTTTCGATTCGATCGGTTCACGCCAGATACTCAACAAGCCATCGGCCACCTGACTGATGTTCTGCTGCGGTGCCGAACCGGCGTCTTCACGCTGGGCGCGGGCGAGCATCAGGAACGTCTGCACCAGTTCACGCATTTCTTCGCTGGCGCGGGCGATGCGCTCGACCTGGGCACGACCGCGTTGATCCAGCCCCGGATTTTCCAGCAGCAGTTCACAGGAACTCGCCAGCACCATTAACGGTGTGCGCAGCTCGTGGCTGACGTCACTGGTGAACAGCCGCTCCCGAGTCAGTGCCTGACGCAGGCGCCCCAGCGTGGCATCGAACGCCACCGCCAGTTCGCCGACTTCGTCAGCCGCATAGTCCGGCGCCAGTGGCGGCGCCAGACCGAGCAACTGATCGCGATGCCGTACTTGCCGTGCCAGGCGCACCACCGGCGCCATGACCTTGCGCGCCAGCACCCATCCGAGGAATACCGCCAGCGCCAGACTGAGCACAAAGCCCACCAGCACCACGGCAAACAGCACGCGCTCGCGCTCTTCGAAATCGCTTTGATCCTGCAGCAGCACGTAGCGCCGACCGTCGACGATCTCGACCATCGCGTGATACGACAGCTGCTCGCGGAACACTTCGTGGAACCCCGCATCGAGGTGACGCAGATCCTTGGGCAGCTCGAAATCACCCGGTCCGCCGCTGAAATAGAACAACTGGTCCGGTTCCGGGCGATGGCTCCAGTCCGATACGTTGTCCATCAGCAGCAGACGCTGCAGGTCGCCGCCCAGCCCCGCCGAAATCAGTTTCTCCTCCACCAGGTGCACGGTCGCCACGATGCCCATGGCGAAGGCCCCGGCCACCAGCGCACTCATCAGCGCAAAGGCGATGATGATCCGCTGGGAAAGGCTTTGCTTAAACTCCATCACGCCCCTCGGCCAAGCGGTAACCCACGCCGTGCACGGTTTGCAGCAACGGCTTGGCAAATGGCTTGTCGATCACCTGACGCAATTGGTGGACGTGGCTGCGCAGGCTGTCGCTGTCCGGGCAGTCATCGCCCCACAGCGCTTCTTCGAGAATTTCCCGGCGCAGGACATGCGGACTCTTCTGCATCAAGACTGCCAGCAGCTTGAGGCCGACCGGGTTGAGCTTGAGCAATTTGCCTTCGCGGGTCACTTCGAGGGTGTCGAGGTCATAGGTCAGATCACCGACCTGCAACGCACGGCGTCCGCCACCCTGAGTCCGGCGCATCACCGCCTCGACCCGCGCCGCCAGCTCGGACAGGGCAAACGGTTTGACCAGATAATCGTCGGCCCCGGACTTGAAGCCCTGCAGACGGTCGTCCAGTTGATCGCGGGCGGTGAGCATGATCACCGGCGTATCGCGCCGGGCATCTTCACGCAGGCGCTTGCACAGGGTGTAGCCGTCGATCCCCGGCAGCATGATATCGAGCACGATCAGGTCGTAATGCTCGGTGGCAGCCAGATGCAGGCCCGACAAGCCGTCCTGGGCACAATCGACGGTATAGCCTTTGAGCCCCAGGTAATCGGCCAGGTTGGCCAGGATATCGCGGTTGTCTTCGACCAATAGAATTCGCATTGGCATCTCCTCCGTACACAGTGACGGCCGTCATGGCCCGCGCAGCTTAAGGCCAACGCCGGTTCAGGGCTAGGGCCGACAGGTGTGCAAATCAATTTGCCCAGGCAAATTAAATGTTTAACAAAGTTTTCACTATCGATTCACAACCTGACTACAGTGACGCCGCGAAACTCGCGCGCCATTGATATAAGGAAAACTAGACAATGGACCTTCTCAAGACCGCGCCCGTGCGCTTTCTGCTGCTCATCACCGGCGCCTGGCTGGTCATCTTTCTTCTGACTCGAGCGGTACTGCTGCTGACTCACCTGGATGAGGCCGGCGGCTTCGCCCTGTCGGTGTTCGGCATCGGCGCGCTGTACGACCTGGGTTTCCTTGCCTATGCGGCATTGCCGATGGGCTTGTACCTGCTGCTCTGCCCGCCGGGCCTGTGGCGGCGTCGTGGACATCGCGGGTTTCTGCGCGCCCTGCTGACAGTCAGCCTGTTCGCCATGCTGTTCGTGGCAGTGGCTGAATGGCTGTTCTGGGACGAGTTCGGCGTGCGCTTCAACTTCATCGCCGTCGATTACCTGGTGTACTCGGACGAAGTGCTGAACAACGTCCTTGAGTCGTACCCGATCGGCAAACTGCTGAGCCTCCTCGCGGTACTGGCCGTGGTGATCAGCTTTGCCTTGGGCAAGCCGTTCAATGCCGCCATGAATGCCCCGCTGCCAGCGCTGCGCGGACGTCTGCTCAGTGCCTTGGGCCTGTTGATCGTCGCGGGCCTCAGCCTGCAACTGCTCAGCCAGGACGCCCCGCGTGCCCAGGGCGGCAACGCCTACCAGAACGAACTGGCCAGCAACGGTCCGTATCAGTTCTTCGCCGCGTTCCGTAACAATGAACTCGACTACACCCAGTTCTACAAGAGCCTGCCGGCGGAAAAAGTCGCCAGCCAGATCCGCGCCGAGCTGAGCGAAAGCGACGCGCGCTTCATTGGCAAGGATCCACAGGACATTCGCCGGGTTATCGACAACCCGGGCACCCCGCGCAAGCCAAACATTGTGCTGGTGACCATCGAAAGCCTCAGCGCCAAGTACCTGGGCAGCAATGGCGACGGTCGCAACCTGACGCCCAACCTCGACGCGTTGCGCAAGCAGAGCCTGTACTTCAACAACTTCTACGCCACCGGCACCCGCACCGATCGCGGTCTGGAAGCGATCACCCTGGCCATCCCGCCGACGCCGGGCCGCTCGATCGTCAAACGCATCGGCCGTGAAAGCGGTTTCGCCAGCCTTGGCCAGCAGTTGAGCGCGGTGGGTTACGACAGCGTGTTCGTCTACGGCGGACGCGGCTACTTCGACAACATGAACGCGTTCTTCAGCGGCAACGGCTATCGTGTCGTCGACCAGAGCAGCGTCGATGAAGCCGAGATCCACTTCAAGAACGCCTGGGGCATGGCCGACGAAGATCTGTACCGCCAGACTCTGAAACTGGCGGATGCCGACTACGCCAAACAGCAACCGTTCCTGCTGCAACTGATGACCACCTCCAACCATCGCCCTTACACCTACCCGGACAATCGAATCGACATCAAATCCGGCAACGGCCGTGATGGTGCGGTGAAGTACACCGACTATGCGATTGGTCAGTTCCTGGGCCAGGCGCGGCAGAAGCCGTGGTTCGACAACACGATCTTCATCTTCGTCGCCGACCACACCGCGGGCAGCGCCGGCAAGGAAGACTTGCCGATCAGCAACTATCAGATTCCGCTGTTCATCTACGCGCCGAAAATGATCGAAGCTCGCGAGAGCGCGCAACTGGCCAGCCAGATCGATCTGGCCCCAACGCTGCTGGGCTTGCTCAACCTGGATTACACCTCGACGTTCTTTGGTCGCAACCTGTTGCAGGACAACCCGTTGCCACCGCGCGTGGTGGTCGGCAACTACCAGCACCTGGGTCTGTTTGATGGCAAGGATCTGGCGATCCTCAGCCCGCGCCAGGGCTTGCGCCGGCATGACGATGCGTTGACCGAGAGCCGTGAATCGCGAGTTACCAGCGACGATCCGCTGGTCAGCCGGGCCATTGCGTATTACCAGGCGGCCAGTTATGGCTTCAAACAGCAGTTGTTGAGCTGGAAGCCGGCGAAGGACAGCACTGTCCAGGTCAGCGAGCAGTAACCGTCAATAGAAACGCCCCGGGCTGATGCACCGGGGCTTTTTTTTGCGCAACCGGTTATCACAGGAAATCCAGATCCCAATGTGGGAGCGAGCCTGCTCGCGAATGCTGTGCATGCGTCACAGCTGTAGTGACGGGGTGATTGCTTTCGCGAGCAGGCTCGCTCCCACAGGGGATGGTGTGAAGCCTGGAGTCCGCGCAATAAAAAACCCCGCCTGCTCATCGCAGGCGGGGTTTTTCGTTACAGGGGTAAGGCTGGCTTACATCATGCCGCCCATGCCACCCATGCCGCCCATGTCTGGCATACCGCCGCCAGCTGCACCTTCTTTCTTCGGTGCATCAGCAACAGCCGCTTCGGTGGTCAGGATCAGACCGCCAATCGAGGCTGCAGCTTGCAGAGCGGAACGGGTTACCTTGGTTGGGTCCAGGATGCCCATTTCGATCATGTCGCCGTATTCGCCCGAAGCAGCGTTGTAACCGAAGTTACCTTTGCCGTTCTTCACTTCGTTGACGACTACGCTTGGCTCGTCGCCGGAGTTGGCAGCGATCTGGCGCAGCGGCGCTTCAACAGCGCGACGCAGTACAGCGATACCGACGTTCTGGTCAGCGTTGTCGCCGGTCAGTTCGGTCAGGGCTTCCAGAGCACGGATCAGCGCAACGCCACCGCCAGGTACCACGCCTTCTTCAACGGCTGCACGGGTTGCGTGCAAGGCGTCTTCAACGCGGGCCTTCTTCTCTTTCATTTCAACTTCGGAACCAGCGCCAACCTTGATCACTGCAACGCCGCCGGACAGCTTGGCCAGACGCTCTTGCAATTTTTCACGGTCGTAGTCCGAGGAAGTCTCGGCAACCTGGGCGCGGATCTGAGCGATACGTGCTTCGATGTCGCCTTGTACGCCAGCACCGTCAACGATGATGGTGTTTTCCTTGGACAGGGTCACGCGCTTGGCGTTACCCAGGTGCTCCAGGGTGGTGCTTTCCAGGCTCAGGCCGATCTCTTCGGAGATCACGGTACCGCCGGTCAGAACGGCGATGTCCTGCAGCATGGCCTTGCGACGGTCGCCGAAGCCTGGAGCCTTGACGGCTGCAACCTTGACGATGCCACGCATGTTGTTCACGACCAGAGTCGCCAGGGCTTCGCCTTCAACGTCTTCGGCAACGATCAGCAGTGGACGGCCGGCTTTGGCAACGGCTTCCAGCACTGGCAGCATTTCGCGGATGTTCGAGATCTTTTTGTCGACCAGCAGGATCAGCGGGCCGTCGAGCTCGGCAACCATGGTGTCCGGCTTGTTGACGAAGTACGGGGACAGGTAGCCACGGTCGAACTGCATGCCTTCTACAACCGACAGTTCGTTTTCCAGGCCCGAGCCTTCTTCAACGGTGATCACGCCTTCTTTACCGACTTTTTCCATGGCTTCGGCAATGATGTCGCCGATGGAGTTGTCGGAGTTGGCGGAGATGGTACCTACCTGAGCGATAGCCTTGGTGTCAGCGCATGGCTTGGACAGGGCTTTCAGCTCTTTGACGATCGCGATGGTCGCTTTGTCGATACCGCGCTTCAGGTCCATCGGGTTCATGCCGGCAGCGACGGCTTTCAGGCCTTCGTTGACGATCGATTGAGCCAGAACGGTCGCGGTGGTAGTACCGTCACCAGCGTCATCGTTGGCACGGGAGGCAACGTCTTTGACCAGCTGCGCGCCCATGTTTTCGAAGCGATCTTCGAGTTCGATTTCCTTGGCGACGGAAACGCCGTCCTTGGTGATGGTCGGAGCGCCGAAGCTCTTCTCGAGAATCACGTTACGGCCTTTCGGGCCCAGGGTCGCTTTTACCGCGTCAGCCAGAACGTTGACGCCTTTGAGCATCTTGGAGCGAGCGGCATCGCCGAACTTAACTTCTTTAGCAGCCATGATCGATATTCCTTAAATACTTTGTAGTAACGGGAAAATGAACGGGGGGTGTCAGCCTTCGATAACAGCGAGGATTTCGTTCTCGCTCATTACCAGCAGGTCTTCGCCGTCGACTTTCACAGTGTTGCTGCCGGAGTAAGGACCGAACACAACCTTGTCGCCTTCCTTCACGGACAGTGCACGCACTTCACCGTTTTCCAGAGCCTTGCCCGGGCCTACAGCGAGAATCACACCGTGGTTGGCTTTTTCAGCAGCCGAACCTGGCAGGACGATACCGCCAGCGGTTTTCTTTTCTTCTTCGCTGCGACGGATGACGACGCGGTCATGCAGAGGACGAAGCTTCATTGTCGATCTCTCCTAATTGTGGTTTTCATCGGCCGGTGTAGTCCCGGCGGGTTTAACAAATCCGGCCTGCGCCGGTTGCGGTTCGTCGAGCAAACCGCGGAAGTCTGTCCGGCTTGAATGCCGGAAACCTTTCGGTGACCGATACATAAGGGCGCATAAGCTTATTACAAGGGCGGGGGCAGAAAATTTTTCATCGGTTGCCCCTTGAATGCCGCGCATAAAGAAACGGCACCCGAAGGTGCCGTGTCGATGCAGGGGTTACTTGCTGTCGCGATGTTCGAACTCGCCTTCGATCACATCACCCTCGCGGCCCAGAGGCTGGCGCGGTGCAGGACCGCCACGGGGTTGCAGGTCGTCGGCGAAGGCCCGCTGACGGATCGCCTGTTCTTCGGCGCGCTGACGCATTTTATTGGCCAGCAGGCGACGGGTGAATGGCAGAAGCATCACCAGACCGACCACGTCGCTGATGAAGCCCGGCAGGATCAACAGGCCACCGGCCAAGGCGAGCATCAGGCCTTCAAGCATGGTCTGTGCGGGCAACTCACCGCGATTCAGGCTTTCACGGGCACGCAGTGCCGTGGCCAGACCGGCGACGCGCAGTACGAACACACCGAACATCGAGCCGAGAATGATCAGCAGCAGGGCCGGGAAAAACCCGATCGCCCCTGCCACTTTGACGAATACGAACAGCTCCAGCACCGGAAACAGCAGAAAGAGCAACAAAAAAGGGCGCATCAAAGATTCCTCAACGCAAGAAATGCCTTGCAGTAAGCCTTAGATGACGTCGCCCTTTCGTGAATTCAAGCGTCGGCCACCGCATTTTTTGGCCAGACCTCGGCGTGAGCCAGAGAAACCAAGGCTTCGCGCACTTGTATCGGCGTATGACAGGGCGCTGGAAACGGCAGCCAGTACAGTGACTGACCGATGCGCAGGTGCATGCCTTCGCTGTCGATCCCGGCCAGTTGCGCCGGTACGGTTTTCGGCAACCCGCTGAGCTCCACGTAGTGGGCGATGGCTTTGGCGTGATCGCTGTTCATGTGCTCGACCATGCTGATTTCCGCCTTGCCGGCAAACGGGTTGGCCAGGGTTACTTGATCGACCCAGTGAATCGCACCGAAACCGCCGATGTAGCGGTGCCGCACCGGATTGAGCACCCAGAAATCAAAGTCGTGGGCCTTGTGATAGTTCTGCGAGTCGGGGAAATACCGGTAGTAACGCTCGGCGGCGGCTTCGATGGCAGCCGGGTCTTCGAGCTTCTGCGCTTCGGCCAGGTAGGTCAGGCGACCAACGGCCTGCACGTCGTCGGCCTCACGCTCACCTACCAGCAGCGAACATTTCGGATCTTTCTGCAGGTTGTGGGTGTGCTGGGCGATGCGGCTGATCAGGATCAGCGGGCGGCCCTGCTCATCCAGGCAATACGGCACCACCGAGCCAAACGGGAAACCGGGCATTGATTTGGAGTGGGTGGACAATACGCCACGGTATTCCTTGAGAAGCAATTCTCGGGCATTCTTGGCCGCTTCAACGCTCAATTTATGACTCCTTAATTAGAATCCGTCGAAAAAACGGACAGGCGCCTGGGGATAAGTCCCGGTCACGCCATCGGGCAATGCTCATGTGCAATCCGGCCATAACCGGTACGGATCGAGCGTCGCCAATAACAAAAACCACTCAGACCGGCTATCGGGGCATGCGAATGCAACTCAACGACAAAGTAATCATTATCACCGGCGGTTGCCAGGGTTTGGGCCGTTCCATGGCCGAGTATTTCGCCGGCAAAGGCGCGAAGCTCGCGTTGGTCGACCTCAATCAGGAAAAACTCGATGACGCGGTGGCAGCCTGCAAGGCCAAGGGCGTCGAGGCGCGCAGCTATCTGTGCAACGTGGCCAATGAAGAACAGGTTGAGCACATGGTCGCGCAGGTTGCCGAAGATTTCGGCGCGATCCATGGCCTGATCAACAACGCCGGGATCCTGCGTGACGGCCTGCTGCTCAAGGTCAAGGACGGCGAAATGACCAAGATGAGTCTGGCCCAGTGGCAGGCGGTAATCGACGTCAACCTGACCGGCGTGTTCCTGTGCACCCGTGAAGTGGCGGCGAAAATGGTCGAGCTGAAGAACAGCGGCGCGATCATCAATATTTCTTCGATCTCCCGAGCCGGTAACGTCGGCCAGACCAACTACTCTGCCGCCAAGGCTGGCGTGGCCGCAGCCACTGTGACCTGGGCCAAGGAGCTGGCGCGCTACGGCATTCGCGTGGCAGGCATTGCGCCGGGCTTCATCGAAACCGAGATGACCCTGGGCATGAAGCCGGAAGCGTTGGAGAAGATGACTTCGGGGATTCCGCTCAAGCGCATGGGCAAGCCGGAAGAGATCGCCCATTCGGCGGCGTACATCTTCGAGAACGACTATTACACCGGGCGGATTCTGGAGATGGATGGCGGTTTGCGGATCTGACTGCCAACACAGAAACCTATGTGGGAGCGAGCCTGCTCGCGAAAGCGGTGGGTCAGACAACATTTTCGTCGACTGACACACCGCCTTCGCGAGCAAGCCCGCTCCCACAGTTGATTGTGTTTCAGGCTATCAATCGTCACTGATGCTGATATTCGGCATCGCCGGCGTTGCCGCTTCCTGCAACACAATGCGTGCGCCGACGTGGCGGGCCAGTTCCTGATAGACCATCGCAATCTGGCTGTCCGGTTCGGCGATCACCGTTGGCTTGCCGCCATCGGCCTGCTCGCGGATCAGCATCGACAGCGGCAGCGAGGCCAGCAGTTCGACGCCGTATTGGGTCGCCAGCTTTTCGCCACCGCCCTCACCGAACAGATGTTCGGCATGTCCGCAGTTCGAGCAGATGTGCACCGCCATGTTTTCCACCACGCCCAGCACCGGAATGTTGACCTTGCGGAACATTTCCACGCCTTTGCGCGCGTCCAGCAGCGCCAGATCCTGCGGCGTGGTGACGATCACCGCACCGGCCACCGGGACTTTCTGCGCCAGGGTCAACTGGATGTCGCCGGTACCTGGGGGCATGTCGATCACCAGATAATCCAGGTCACCCCACGCGGTTTGCGTAACCAGTTGCAGCAGTGCGCCGGAGACCATCGGCCCGCGCCAGACCATCGGCGTGTTGTCGTCGGTCAGGAACGCCATCGACATGACTTCGACACCGTGGGCCTTGAGCGGCACAAACCACTTCTGATCCTTGACCTCGGGGCGGGTGCGCTCGGGGATGCCGAACATGATGCCCTGGCTCGGGCCATAGATGTCGGCGTCGAGAATCCCCACTTTGGCGCCTTCGCGGGCCAGCGCCAGCGCGAGGTTGGCCGCGGTGGTCGACTTGCCCACACCGCCCTTGCCCGAAGCCACGGCGACCACATTCTTGACGTTGGCCAGCCCCGGGATCTGCGCCTGGGCCTTGTGCGCGGCAATCACGCTGTTGACCTCGACCTTGGCGATCGTCACCCCATCAAGATTTTCGATGGCCAGTTGCAGCAACTGTGCCCAGCCGCTCTTGAACAGACCGGCGGCGTAACCGATTTCCAGCTGCACGTTGACGCGATCACCGACGATCTCGATGTGCTTCACGCAACCGGCGCTGACCGGGTCCTGGTTCAGGTAGGGGTCGGTGTATTGGCTGAGGACGGCTTCCACCGCTGCGCGAGTGACGGCACTCATGGGCAACTCCGATAACAAGACTGGGAAAAGATGGCGGGTATCGTACGCTGGACGCAGATTTGTGGCGAACTGATTACTTGAGCAAGTCAGCACCTGTGGCGAGGGGATTTATCCCCGATCGGCTGCGCAGCAGTCGCAGAACCATCACCCGCGGTGTACCTGATAGGCCCTGATATCGGGTTTGGGGGCGGCTTCGCCACCCATCGGGGATAAATCCCCTCGCCACAAATGCTCTCAAAGTACCCAGCGGCACAGGGTGAAAAATATGCGCCAGCGCTTTATAGTGGCCGACCTCCGTTTCATCAAGTAGCGAAGCCCCACATGTCCGAACCACGCAAGATCCTCGTCACCAGCGCCCTGCCCTACGCCAACGGTTCGATTCACCTTGGCCATATGCTGGAATACATCCAGACCGATATGTGGGTGCGCTTCCAGAAGCATCGCGGCAATCAATGCATCTATGTCTGTGCCGACGACGCCCACGGTTCGGCGATCATGCTGCGCGCGGAAAAGGAAGGCATCACCCCGGAACAACTGATCGCCAACGTGCAGGCTGAACACAGCGCCGACTTTGCCGAGTTCCTGGTCGACTTCGACAACTTCCACTCCACTCACGCCGAAGAAAACCGTGAGCTGTCGAGCCAGATCTATCTGAAGCTGCGTGACGCCGGGCACATTGCCCAGCGCTCGATCACCCAGTATTTCGATCCGGAAAAGAAAATGTTCCTGGCCGACCGCTTCATCAAGGGCACCTGCCCGAAATGCGGCACCGAAGACCAGTACGGCGACAACTGCGAAAAATGCGGTGCGACCTACGCGCCAACCGATCTGAAGGATCCGAAGTCGGCGATCTCCGGCGCCACTCCGGTGCTCAAGGATTCCCAGCATTTCTTCTTCAAACTGCCAGACTTCCAGCAGATGCTGCAGACCTGGACCCGCAGCGGCACCTTGCAGGACGCCGTGGCCAACAAGATCGCCGAGTGGCTGGACGCCGGCCTGCAACAGTGGGACATCTCCCGCGATGCGCCGTACTTCGGTTTCGAGATCCCGGACGAGCCGGGCAAGTACTTCTACGTGTGGCTGGACGCGCCGATCGGCTACATGGCCAGCTTCAAGAACCTCTGCAACCGCACGCCGGAGCTGGACTTCGACGCGTTCTGGGGCAAGGACTCCACCGCCGAGCTGTACCACTTCATCGGCAAGGACATCGTCAACTTCCACGCCCTGTTCTGGCCTGCCATGCTCGAAGGCGCCGGTTTCCGCAAGCCGACCGGGATCAACGTGCACGGCTACCTGACCGTCAACGGCCAGAAGATGTCCAAGTCCCGTGGCACTTTCATCAAGGCCCGTACCTACCTGGATCACCTGTCGCCGGAATACCTGCGCTACTACTACGCGGCCAAACTGGGCCGTGGCGTCGATGACCTCGATCTGAACCTCGAAGACTTCGTGCAGAAGGTCAACTCCGACCTGGTCGGCAAAGTGGTCAACATCGCCAGCCGTTGCGCCGGTTTCATCCACAAGGGCAACGGCGGCCTGCTGGTCGACAATAATGCTGCGCCAGAGCTGACCGAAGCCTTCCTAGCTGCGGCGCCAAGCATTGCCGACGCCTATGAAGCCCGCGACTTTGCCCGCGCCATGCGTGAAACCATGGCCCTGGCCGACCGCGCCAACGCCTGGATCGCCGACAAGGCCCCATGGTCGCTGAACAAGCAGGAAGGCAAGCAGGATGAAGTCCAGGCGATCTGCGCCACTGGCATCAACCTGTTCCGCCAACTGGTGATCTTCCTCAAACCGGTGCTGCCACTGCTGGCCGCCGACGCCGAGGCATTCCTCAACGTCGCCCCGCTGACCTGGAACGACCACACCACGCTGCTGGCCAACCATCAGCTCAATGAATTCAAGCCGTTGATGACCCGCATCGACCCGGTGAAAGTGCAAGCCATGACCGACGCCTCGAAAGAAGACCTGACCGCCAGCCAGACCGACACTGGCGCTGCCGCGCCTGCGGGCAACGGCGAACTGGCCAAGGATCCGCTGTCGCCGGAAATCGACTTCGACACCTTTGCTGCTGTCGACCTGCGCGTGGCTTTGATCGTCAAGGCTGAACACGTGGAAGGTGCGGACAAGCTGCTGCGCCTGACCCTGGACATCGGTGACGAGCAGCGCAACGTATTTTCCGGGATCAAGAGCGCTTACCCGGACCCGTCGAAACTCGACGGTCGCCTGACCATGATGATCGCCAACCTCAAGCCGCGGAAAATGAAGTTCGGCATCTCCGAAGGCATGGTGATGGCCGCCGGCCCTGGCGGTGAAGAAATCTACCTGCTGAGCCCGGACAGCGGCGCCAAGCCGGGTCAACGCATCAAGTAAGACCCAGCGCTGAAACGATCCCACAGGCATGTTCTGCAGGCCTGTGGGATTTTTCATATCTGACCCACCCATCGCGGGTGCCGGATAATGCCTAACCTTAAGTGACACCCGCCCGTTGCTGCCGGCAGAACCATGACCGAACTTGCACTTACGCTGATCAGTGCCGCCCTGCTCAACAACTTCGTGTTGCACTGGCCGCTGGGCGTCGATCCGCTGCTGGCCGGCAGTCGGCGTCAGGTGCATGCGCTGGGGTTGGCGACGGCGTGCCTGATGCTGAGCGTCGGCTTCATCGGGTACGTGCTCTGGCACTGGCTGCTGGTGCCGCTGCAACTGCAGGCACTGCAGCTGTTTGTATTCTTGCCGCTCAGCGTACTGCTGATCGCGCCGCTGCTGAAGCTGTTGGCTCGTGCGCTGCCAGACTGGCCGTTCGACGGACTGTGGCCGCTATTGCTGGGTAATGCCGGCGTACTGGGGCTGGCCTTGATCAACGCGCAAAATGATCGCGGCCTGCTGCAAGCAACAGCGCTGAGCATCGGCGCCGGGCTGGGTTTCTGGCTGGTACTGAGCCTGTTCAGCGACTTGCGTGAACGCACGGCGGACAACGACATTCCCCTGCCCTTTCGCGGCTTGCCGATCGACCTGATCGGCGCCGGACTGATCGCAGTGATTTTTCTCGGATTCAGTGGACTGATCAAAACATGAGTCTGATTCAACTCATCGATGCCCTCCTGCCGCAGACCCAATGCGGCAAATGCGGCCACCCCGGGTGCAAGCCGTATGCGCAAGGCATCGTCGATGGCGAACCGATCAACAAGTGCCCGCCCGGCGGTGACGAAACCGTCGCCGCCCTGGCTGAACTGTTGAACGTGCCGGTGCTGGAACTGGACGTCAGCCGTGGATCGGCACCGCCACAAGTGGCGTACATCCGCGAGGCCGAGTGCATCGGCTGCACCAAGTGCATCCAGGCCTGCCCGATCGACGCCATCGTCGGCGCGGCGAAACTGATGCACACCGTACTGATCGACGAATGCACCGGTTGCGACCTGTGCGTGGCGCGGTGCCCGGTGGACTGCATCGAAATGCACCCGCTGCCGCTCGGCACCTTGCCGGTGGTCGGTGGCCTGGCTTCCAGCCTTGAAGAACTGCGCGCACGCGCGGCCAAACGCGATCATGCGCGCCAGCGTTTTGAACGCCGCAACGCCCGCCTGCAGCGCGAAGAACAGCAGAAACAGGCTGAGCGCGAAGCCCGGGCGCAGCGTGCAGCGCAACCGGCGGTGGCCACCCTCGATCCAGTGCAAGCCGCTCTGGAACGGGTGCGCGCGCAGAAAGCCGCAACCGCCGACGCGGCATTGAAAAAAGCCAAGATCGATGTCGCCATGAGCCGCGCGCAATTGCACAAATCGCTGAAAGCCTTCGGCCATCCGCCGACCTTCGAACAGCAATCGCAACTGATCGTGTTGCAACAGCAGTTTGAAGCCGCCGAACAGGCGTTGGCGAAACTCGAAAGCAGCGCCGCCACCGCTCCAGCCGCTGCGGCCCCGGTTCCGGCGAAAGACGCCGACCTGAAACGGGCGAAAATCCAGCTGGCCATGCGGCGCGCCGAATTGAAAAAGGCCCAGACCGCCGAAGCGCCAGCCGAGCAAATTGCCACGCTGGAACAGGCACTGCGTGATGCCGAGCAAGCCCTTCACGCCGCCGAGACGGCGAGCGAGCAGCCTGCGCCTGACCTGGTGCGGGTGGAAAAGCGCCCGATCGACAATCAGCTCCGCCAGTTGAAAACCGAACTGGCCTACGCCCGCGCCGACCTGAACAAACTCGAACGCCGCGCCGACACGCCGGGCGAAGTCCTCGACAAGGCCCGCGCTCGCCTGCAGGCCGCCGAGCGTCAGGTGCAAGATCATGTCGCCCCGTGAAGCACCGGATGATCGCCTGCAACAGGCGATGAAGCGGGTGCTGCTGGCCACGCTGCCGGGGCTGTTGGCGTTGTTCTGGTTCTACGGCTGGGGCGTGTTGATCAACCTGATCCTGGCGGCGAGCACCGCGCTGCTGATCGAGGCCGGCGTCGCCCGCCTGCACCGACAGCCACTGCAACCAACGCTCAGCGATGGCAGCGCACTGGTCAGCGCGACACTGCTGGCCGCCGCCCTGCCACCCTATTGCCCATGGTGGCTGACAGTTACGGCGGTGGCTTCGGGCCTGCTGTTCGGCAAACATTTATACGGTGGCATCGGCAAGAATCCGTTCAATCCGGCCATGCTCGGTTTCGCCCTGGCGATGCTGCTGTTCCCGCAGCCAATGACCCACTGGCCGGCGCATGGCATGAGTCTGCAGGCCGCTTTTGCACAGGTCCTGAATCTGGGTCAGGCCCCGGACGCCTGGGTTCAAGCCACCGCGCTGGACAGCCTGCGCATCAACAAAAGTCTGACCATGGATGAATTGTTCGCGGCCAATCCGGCGTTCGGCCGTTTCGGTGGACGCGGCGTGGAGTGGATCAATCTGGCGTTTCTCGCCGGTGGACTGTTTTTATTGCAGCGCCGGGTGATTGCCTGGCAAGCGCCAGTTGGCATGCTGACCAGCCTGTTTGTCGTCAGCCTGCTCTGCTGGAACGGTTCGGGTTCGGATTCCCACGGCTCGCCGCTGTTTCATCTGCTGAGCGGCGCGACCATGCTCGGTGCCTTTTTCATCATTACCGAACCGGTATCCGGCGCCAAAAGTTCGCTGGCCCGACTGCTGTTCGGCGTGGGTGTCGGCTTGCTCACTTACCTGATCCGAACTTGGGGCGGCTACCCGGACGGTCTTGCGTTTGCGGTGTTGCTGATGAATCTCTGCGTGCCAGCGCTGGAACGTTTTGCCGCTGCCCGCCAGACGCAGGTGCAATAATGAGCCGCGCAGCTGCTTTCGTGGCGCTTGTGCTGCTGGCCGGTGCCGGTCTCGGCCTGACTTATGTGGTGCAGCGCGCCAGTGCGCCGCAGATTGCCAGCGAGCAACGCCTGCTCGACAGCCGCAAATTGCTGGATCTGATCGCGCCCGATGCCTACGACAATCAGCCGCTGGAGCAGCCGCTGGCGCTGACTGATACAACATTGAGCCACAGCACGCTGCTGACAGGTTACCGCGCAAGCAAATCCGGTCAGCCAGTGGCAGTGTTGTTGCGCACCCAGACCGAGGGCTATGCCGGCGCTATCGAACTGCTGATCGCCATCGATGCCAACGGCAGACTGCTGGGGGTAAAAACCCTGCGGCACAACGAAACGCCGGCGCTCGGCGGACTTATCGGCGACTGGCCGAACCAATGGCTGGCGACTTTTACCGGCAAGTCGCGCAACTCACCTGACGACGCAGGCTGGGCGCTGAAAAAAGATCAGGGACAGTTCGATCAACTGGCCGGGGCAACCGTCACTTCCCGGGCCACCGTCAATGCCATTCATGACGCCCTGCGTTACTTTGATGAGCACCGCGCAACCTTGCTGGGGAGCGGATCATGATCCGGCCAACGAATCTGACAAATACGTTGATGCTGATGCTGCTGCTTGGCACCAGCGCGACATTGGCTGGCGCGCTGGGCATGCTGTTGATGTCGAGCGTTGTGGTGGTGGTTTACGGCGCATGCATCGGCCCGCTGCGCTCGCGGTTGTCTGGCAACAACCTGATGCTGGCCAGTCTGCTGCTGGCCGCCACCCTGACCAGTTGCGCCAATATCCTCGCGCAGCGCTGGGCGTTGCAGTGGCAACAGTCAATCGGAATCTATGCCGGGCTGATCGCCTTGCAATGCGTAGCGCTGGAATACAATGGATTCTTTCGTCAGGCATTTGGCCTGCGCCTGACGTTTTTTGGCCTGTCGAGCGGGCTGCTACTGGCGCTGGCGGTACTGCGTGAACTGTTCGGTCAGGGCCACATCGGCCGTGGCCTGTCGGAACACTGGCAAGGCATGGTTCTGTTCTGCGACGGGCTGCAGTTGCTCACCCTGGTTCCCGGCGCCTTCATCGTGCTCGGACTACTGCTCGCCGCCCGCCAAGCCTGGACCCGCTCGACCGCTCTCTCCAAGGAAACACATCACCCATGAATGCCGCCAAACGTCTGGAAATTTTCCGCAGACTTCATGAAGACAATCCCGAGCCGAAGACCGAGCTGGCCTATTCCTCACCGTTCGAGTTGTTGATCGCAGTCATTCTTTCGGCGCAGTCAACCGACGTCGGCGTCAACAAGGCTACGGCCAAACTGTTCCCGGTGGCCAATACCCCGGCGGCGATCCACGCGCTGGGCGTCGAAGGGCTGTCCGAATACATCAAGACCATCGGCCTCTATAACAGCAAAGCGAAAAACGTGATCGAGACCTGTCGCATGCTGGTCGAGTTGCACAATGGCGAAGTCCCGCAGACGCGTGAAGAACTGGAAGCGCTGCCCGGCGTCGGTCGCAAGACGGCCAACGTGGTCCTCAATACCGCTTTTCGCCAACTGACCATGGCGGTCGACACGCACATTTTTCGCGTGAGCAACCGCACCGGCATTGCCCCGGGTAAAAATGTGGTTGAAGTGGAAAAGAAGCTGATGAAGTTTGTGCCAAAAGACTACCTGCTGGACTCCCACCACTGGCTGATTCTGCACGGTCGCTATGTGTGCCTGGCGCGCAAGCCACGCTGTGGCAGCTGCCGCATCGAAGATTTGTGTGAGTACAAACACAAAACCTCGGACGATTGATTGGCTATTGGAATAATTGATTCTTCGATTGAAAAAATCTTTTTTACCCGCAGCAGGAATATCGATATAAGGGGCGCCAAAGGCAGTCTTAGCCTGGAGTTCACCTTATGACTGACAGCAAAGAACAACTGGACGTAGATGAAGATTTTACCGTTGTGGATACCGACGACGCCGAACCGGTGGTCGAGGTCGCCAAGACCAATCTGAGTAAACGTCGCACCATCGATAACCTGCTTGAGGAGCGCCGACTGCAAAAGCAGTTGGCCGATTACGATTTTGATCTCTGACACTTGAAAGCCTCCCGAACCGGAGGCTTTTTACTTTCTGCTGAATCCGACACTGAGCGGCCCATGCTCCGTCGGTATTCCTGATAATCAGACCAGTCCGTTGCGTTGTGCCAATTCAATCAGATCCACCAGCGAGCGGGCATTGAGCTTCAATAACAGACGGGTCTTGTAAGTGCTGACCGTCTTGTTGCTGAGAAACATGCCGTCGGCGATTTCCTTGTTGGTCTTGCCACGCGCCAATTGCTGCAACACCATCATTTCCCGCCCGGAGAGGCGATCCACCATATCGGCCTCACTGGCATTACCAAGACTGGTACGCACGGTGTGCAGGGCCTGGTTTGGAAAATAGCTGTAGCCGGACAGTACCGCTTTGATCGCACTCAGCAACTCAGTCAAATCCTGTTGCTTACATACATAACCCGCAGCACCTGACTGCATGCAGCGCATTGAAAAATGACCCGGTGCCTGGGAGGTCAGCACCAGTAATTTCAACGGCATGGGTGTCGAGTTCAGACGCGCAATAACTTCAAGACCATCGAGTTTCGGTATTCCAATATCCAGAATAACGATATCCGGCATCTGTTCACGCGCAAGTTGCAAAGCATCCACACCATTATCCGTTTCTGCAATGACTTCGTAGCCATGACGCTCCATCAGCATACGCACAGCAAGACGAATGACGGGATGATCATCCACGATCAGCACTTTATTCATGGGCAAGTCCAGTTTCGCTGTTCGAATTTTTAGAGCACGCACAATAGCCCAGTCACTTCTGACATGGCACAAGAGAGTTTCATTGCAATCCCAGCAAAAGACATTCCCTACAGCAAATAAAGATTATTCCTACAAAAAAACCCATACAGGCGATTTTCAAATGGGATGACGTATCTTCTGGCCTTCACATCGACGCAAAAAACATGACGTCTTGAAAGCCACGCGAACTCTACTTTCGAGGCAGACGGCTCAGCGAGCGGCTAAAAAACGCGATAATCCATTGACTGCACATCGCTACACAGCGCCAGCCCCGGCAGCTTATAAGTTGAAAAAACAACGTAAAACCAATCAAAAAAACTTTGATAAATCAACATCTGAAACAAGATACTTCTATCCAAACGCTATCATTTAATATAAAAATTATCTCAACCAGCAAGTTGCAACGCCCCATACAAAACAACTCAACATACGTATTGGAAATACATAATTAATGAGCACCTTCCATGATAAAAACCAGAAAAAAAATAACCAACCCCATGACTGTAATTGCGATATTTGCATTTATTTCCGAATCATCGGCTGCCATTTCCTTACCCTTTCTTGATAACGCCGAAAGAGAAGTCTACATCTGGTTCCTGATCAGCTTTCCGTTTTACTTGCTATTGCTATTCTTTTTAACGCTGAACTTCAACTACCGTTCGCTCTATGCGCCCTCGGACTTCGATAAGGACGACAGTTTTCTAAAAAGTTTCGAGGAGTTGAAACAGCCCGAGCTCCACTCCTGTTCGCCTCCAGCAAGAGCGTCTGTGGTAGGCGAAGTATCAGCTGCCAACGGATTGGAGTGGACGTTGCCTGTACATAGCCTTGACCTCAGGCAACTCCCTCCTTGCAGCGCTGACAAATCCTGCCCGGAGCCACCGTGGATTGAGCACAACATTCAGCTGCCTAAATCCATCGGCACATTGTGCGCCATAGACGTACGTCAGTTGAGTAGCGCACAGGCGTTCAATGCGCTGGCAGAACACTTTCCGCATCTTGGCAAACACTCAGCCAAAGCAGTGGTATTTTTGACCGACTCTGCGTGCGACGTTTTGCTCAAGCAAATTATCCCGACCCTTATCAAACAGTCGAAAAAAAGCGGAGGCGCCAAACTTCTCGTTGCTTACAACGTGAGCACACAAAGCACCACGGTTTTGAGAGGAGCATGAGCGCAGAGTAGATGCCTGAAGTGGACATTCAAGAAAATGCTGGAGTTGGCGGCAATGACCAAAGCTCTGGATTAACGTCAGACAAACACAGAAAAGAAAATGGCGGCATTGTCATTGAGACAAGCCGCCATTTTTACAGCCCTGCAAGGCTTAGAACAGCTTGCGGCCTTTGTTGGCAGCAATGCGCATGCGCAGCGCGTTGAGCTTGATGAAGCCCGCCGCGTCGGCCTGGTTGTAGGCGCCGCCGTCTTCTTCGAAGGTCGCGATATTAGCGTCGAACAGCGAATCGTCGGACTTGCGGCCGGTAACGATCACGTTGCCCTTGTACAGTTTCAGGCGAACCACACCGTTCACGTTGACCTGGGAAGCGTCGATCATCTGTTGCAGCATCAGACGCTCCGGGCTCCACCAGTAACCGGTGTAGATCAGGCTGGCGTATTTCGGCATCAGCTCGTCTTTGAGGTGAGCGACTTCGCGATCCAGAGTGATCGATTCGATGGCGCGGTGCGCGCGCAGCATGATGGTGCCGCCCGGGGTTTCGTAGCAGCCACGGGACTTCATGCCCACGTAACGGTTTTCAACGATGTCGAGACGACCGATACCGTGAGCGCCACCGATCTTGTTCAGCGTTGCCAGTACGGTGGCCGGAGTCATTTCGACGCCGTCCAGCGCGACGATGTCGCCGTTGCGGTAGGTCAGTTCCAGGTATTGCGGGGTGTCGGGAGCCTTCTCCGGGGAGACGGTCCAGCGCCACATGTCTTCTTCGTGCTCGGTCCAGGTGTCTTCCAGCACGCCGCCTTCATAGGAGATGTGCAGCAGGTTGGCGTCCATCGAGTACGGGGACTTCTTCTTGCCATGACGCTCGATCGGGATCGCGTGCTTCTCGGCGTAGTCCATCAGCTTCTCGCGGGACAGCAGGTCCCACTCGCGCCAAGGGGCAATCACTTTAACGCCAGGCTTGAGTGCGTAGGCACCCAGTTCGAAACGCACCTGGTCGTTGCCCTTGCCGGTGGCACCATGGGAAATGGCATCGGCGCCGGTTTCGTTGGCGATTTCGATCAGGCGTTTGGCGATCAGCGGACGTGCGATGGAAGTACCCAGCAGGTACTCGCCTTCGTAAACGGTGTTGGCGCGGAACATCGGGAACACGAAATCACGCACGAATTCTTCGCGCAGGTCATCGATGTAGATTTCTTTGACGCCCATGGCCTGAGCCTTGGCGCGAGCCGGCTCGACCTCTTCGCCCTGACCCAGGTCAGCGGTGAAGGTCACCACTTCACAGTTATAAGTATCCTGCAGCCACTTGAGGATCACCGAAGTGTCCAGGCCGCCGGAATACGCCAGAACGACCTTGTTTACGTCCGCCATGCCATCACTCCACGGGGTTCTACGGAAAGCCGAGGAGTCTACCGCTCAAATCCGATAATTTACAGAGGCGCGACAGCTTAAGACGACAAAGCGACAGAATCTGTCGACAGCGCGACGATGACCGGCGGGTCAGGAAGTCGCCGCAGCGTTGGCAGGTGTGCTGGCTTGCGGTGCTGGCGCGGTAGTCGGAGCGACTCGCGCCAGCTTCACGCTGACCCGACGATTCTTCGCCCGGTTGGCCGCATTGTTGTTCGGCACCAGCGGGTATTGCTCGCCGTGGAAACGCACGGTGATCTGCGATTCGGCGATGCCGTTGGCCTTGAAAAAGTCGACCACCGCCAGCGCGCGACGACGCGACAGCTCACGATTGGTCAGACGATTACCGCTATTGTCGGAGTAGCCATCCAGTTCGATGTGATTGACCGTCGGATCGGCCTTCATGAACTCGAGCATCACCTGCAGCTTGGCTTTGGCGGCGGCATCCAGATCGGTGCCTTCGCCGGGGAAGCCGATCTGCGATTGCTTCACCTGATCGAAATTCTGCGGCAGCAACTTCGCCACACACGTCTGGTAATCATTGAACGCTTTGCTGAACTTCACCGGCAGCAGACGCACTTCCGAAACCCGGCCATCGCCGGACGCACGGCGCACCACCGGGCTGCGACCGTCGAGTAAACCACTGATCAGCCCGCCGGCCTGGGATTGCGAACTGTTGAACAGCACGTTGCCGGTACCGATCCTGACGCTGCCCAGATTGATGTCGTTGCGCCCCGGCTGCCATGGCGCCGCCGCGGCAAGCAACGTCGCCGAACCGCCGCCGAGCATGGCGTTGTAGGCATTGAGGCGGAATATCGCCTGCTCGCCGGCTTTGCGCACGAACTGGCCCGAGCCGAAATCGGTGATCGGCTGGGTCAGGCGGCACTCGAACTTGTCGCCCTCGACCGTCCACTCAATGTTCTCCAGACGCGTCTGGTAGGTCAGCGCCATCGCGGGGAGGCTGGCAAACACACTGAGCAAGGCTAAATATCGCTGGCGCACGGGAGGCTCCATTGGCTTCTGTAACACAAAGACCGATTCACACTATGTTTACGGCATACCTACGGGATATCGGAAGGTTCCTGCAAAACTTGATAGCGGGTGCCTGCAAGAGTCTTTTCCGGTAGCATTCCCCTCAGTTTGACCCGCCTGGAATCCCCTCATGTCCGACCGCCTGACCCTGCTGCGTCCCGACGACTGGCACATTCATCTTCGCGATGGTGCCGTGTTGACCAATACCGTTGCCGATGTGGCGCGCACCTTTGGCCGCGCCATCATCATGCCCAACCTGGTACCACCGGTGCGCAACGCCGCTGAAGCCGACGGCTATCGCCAGCGGATTCTCGCTGCCCGCCCGGCCGGCAGTCGTTTCGAACCGCTGATGGTGCTGTACCTCACCGACCGCACCCAGCCCGAAGAAATTCGTGAGGCCAAGGCCAGCGGTTTCGTGCACGCCGCCAAACTGTACCCGGCCGGCGCCACCACCAACTCCGATTCCGGCGTGACCAGCATCGACAAGATCTTCCCGGCGCTGGAAGCCATGGCTGAAGTCGGCATGCCGCTGCTGATCCACGGCGAGGTCACCCGTGGCGATGTCGACGTCTTCGACCGCGAAAAGATCTTCATCGATGAGCACATGCGCCGTGTGGTCGAGCGTTTCCCGACGCTCAAAGTGGTGTTCGAACACATCACCACCGGCGACGCGGTGCAGTTCGTCAACGAGGCTTCAGCCAACGTCGGCGCCACCATCACCGCGCATCACCTGCTGTACAACCGCAACCACATGCTGGTGGGCGGGATCCGGCCGCACTTCTATTGCCTGCCGATCCTCAAGCGTAATACCCATCAGGAAGCCCTGCTAGACGCCGCCAGCAGCGGCAGCGCGAAGTTCTTCCTCGGCACCGACTCGGCGCCGCACGCCCAGCACGCCAAGGAAGCCGCCTGCGGCTGCGCCGGCTGCTACACCGCGTACGCCGCCATCGAGCTGTATGCCGAAGCGTTCGAACAGCGCAACGCGCTGGACAAGCTCGAAGCGTTCGCCAGCCTCAACGGCCCGCGTTTCTACGGTCTGCCGACCAACACCGATCGCATCACCCTGGTTCGCGAAGAATGGACCGCCCCGACCAGCCTGCCATTTGGCGAGCTGAACGTTATCCCGCTGCGCGCCGGTGAAAAACTGCGCTGGCGCCTGCTGGAGGAACACGCGTGAGTGAAGACCATTTCGACGACGATCTGGACAGTCAAGGTGGCGGCGGCGGTTCCCGCCACCCAATGGCAGCGCGTTTTCGCGGTTACCTGCCGGTTGTCGTCGACGTAGAGACCGGTGGCTTCAATTCGGCCACCGACGCTCTGCTGGAGATTGCCGCGACCACCATTGCCATGGACGAAAAGGGTTTCGTTTACCCGGACCACACCTACTTCTTCCGTGTCGAGCCGTTCGAAGGCGCGAATATCGAAGCGGCAGCGCTGGAATTCACCGGGATCAAGCTCGATCACCCGCTGCGCATGGCGGTCAGCGAAGAAACCGCGCTGACCGACATCTTCCGTGGCATCCGCAAGGCGCTGAAGGCCAACGGCTGCAAGCGCGCGATTCTGGTCGGCCACAACAGCAGCTTCGACCTGGGCTTCCTGAATGCCGCGGTTGCGCGCCTGGACATGAAGCGCAACCCGTTCCACCCGTTCTCCAGCTTCGACACCGCGACACTGGCCGGTCTGGCTTACGGTCAAACCGTTCTGGCCAAAGCCTGTCAGGCAGCCGACATCGACTTCGACGGCCGTGAAGCGCATTCGGCGCGTTACGACACCGAGAAGACCGCCGAGCTGTTCTGCGGCATCGTCAACCGCTGGAAGCAGATGGGCGGCTGGGAAGACTTCGACGACTGATCCTCGTCGGGTATTTCCCGCGCATAAAAAAACCGGCCACATGGGCCGGTTTTTTTGTACCGCGACGTTGCGCCTTACAGGGCTGCAGCGTTCTCGGTCAGGTAAGCCGCAACGCCTTCTGGCGAAGCGTTCATGCCTTTGTCGCCTTTTTTCCAGTTGGCAGGGCAGACTTCGCCGTGCTCTTCGTGGAATTGCAGCGCGTCGACCAGACGGATCAGCTCTTCCATGTTACGGCCCAGCGGCAGGTCGTTGATGATCTGCGAGCGGACAACGCCCTTGTCGTCGATCAGGAACGCGCCACGGAAAGCCACGCCGCCTTCGGACTCAACGTCGTAGGCCTTGGCGATTTCGTGCTTCATGTCGGCAGCCATGGTGTATTTCACCTGGCCGATGCCGCCATTGTTGACCGGAGTGTTGCGCCAGGCGTTGTGGGTGAAGTGCGAGTCGATCGACACGGCAACCACTTCCACGTTGCGCGCCTTGAAGTCGGCCATGCGGTTGTCCAGAGCGATCAGCTCGGACGGGCAGACGAAGGTGAAGTCCAGTGGGTAGAAGAACACCAGGCCGTATTTGCCTTTGATGGCCGAGGACAGGGTGAAGCTGTCAACGATCTCGCCATTGCCGAGTACGGCCGGGACGGTGAAGTCTGGGGCTTGTTTGCCTACGAGTACGCTCATGGATATCTCCTGGTGAATAACTTGAAGTTCAGGGCCCGGGCCAGCCTGCCACCTTGAGGCGACAGCCCTGTGACACGAACCCTCTTCGCAAGGGCCGACCATCATACACTGCGTTTTTCGCCTGTCCTTAACGGTTTTTTGCCCAAGGCGGATAACGGACCAGCATTTTCGGGGCCAGGCAATTCGCCATTAATCACCGTTCGTCAGTGACCGGCCTTTCGATCGAAAACCATTCAGAAAGCACTTTGACAATCATTCTCGTTAACATTAAGATCCATCGCAATTGAGTCACAACCAGCGACGGTTCTCACTTATGTATGTTTGTCTCTGCACTGGCGTCACCGACGGACAAATCCGCGAAGCGATCTATGAAGGTTGCTGCAGCTACAAAGAAGTCCGCCAGGCCACCGGCGTCGCCAGCCAATGCGGCAAATGTGCGTGCCTTGCCAAGGAAGTGGTTCGCGAAACCCTGACCAAGCTGCAAACCGCTCAGGCTGCGATCCCCTACCCTGTAGAATTTACGGCGGCATAATTACCCCCTATTTCAAAAAACCGGACATATGTCCGGTTTTTTTATGCCCGCAAATCAAGCGCTTAGGCGCTAGACGCGGAACACAAACATTCTTATTCAGATTTAATTTCATTTATTATTCAATAACTTAGGTTTGACACTTATAAGTACCAAGCTCAAACTCCGCCTTATATACAGCTAATACAGGGCAGGACTCCCATCATGAAAGGCGACATTACAGTCATCCAGCATCTCAACAAGATCCTTGCCAATGAACTGGTCGCGATCAATCAGTACTTCCTGCATGCGCGCATGTATGAAGATTGGGGCCTGAACAAGCTGGGCAAGCACGAGTACCACGAATCCATCGACGAGATGAAACACGCGGACAAGCTGATCAAGCGCATCCTGTTCCTCGAAGGCCTGCCGAACGTCCAGGACCTGGGCAAGCTGCACATCGGCGAGCATACCCGGGAAATGCTGGAATGCGACCTGCGCATCGAGAAGACCGGCCACGCCGATCTGAAAGCCGCCATCGCCCATTGCGAATCGGTTGGCGACTTTGGCAGCCGTGAACTGCTCGAAGACATTCTCGAATCCGAAGAAGAGCATATCGACTGGCTGGAAACCCAACTGGGCCTGATCGATAAAGTCGGTCTTGAGAACTATCTGCAATCGCAGATGGGCGAAGAGTAAATAAGCGCCCGCTGAATTCGCGACACTAAAAAGCCCCGCCCTCTTTCGAGGTGCGGGGCTTTTTATTGGCAAATCCCGAATCAGATGCAGATCCCTGTGGGAGCGAGCTTGCTCGCTCCCACAAAAGCCGGATCAGGCTTCGGACTTGGCCGCAGCAGCCTTGGCCGATGCTTCCTTGACCAGAGTCTGCAGCTCACCGTTGGCGAACATTTCAGCCATGATGTCGCTACCGCCGACCAGCTCACCGCCGACCCACAGTTGCGGGAAAGTCGGCCAGTTGGCGTACTTTGGCAGGTTGGCGCGGATTTCCGGGTTCTGCAGGATGTCGACGTAGGCGAACTTCTCGCCACAGCCCATTACAGCCTGCGCAGCTTTCGCGGAGAAGCCACACTGCGGGGCATTCGGCGAGCCTTTCATGTAAAGCAGAATGGTGTTGTTGGCAATCTGCTCTTTAATCGTTTCGATGATATCCATGGAGCACCTCGGCTGAACTTTCCGACTCATGGGTCGGCACGGTGACGCATTGTAACGGAATCCCGAGCGCCATGCTCGGTCTCCCCGACGGTCACGTTCAGGCCGCCGCCACCGTCACCGGTACGCCATTGAGCGCGGCGTTACCCGACAACTCGTCGAGCTGGCATTCATCGGTCAGGTCGTTGGCACTCGATCCCGGCTGCCCACTGGCGATTGCCATTTGCACGCCCGGCCGAGCATGTCCCCAACCGTGCGGCAGGCTGACCACGCCCTTCATCATGTCCAGACTGCCGAGCACCTCGACCTCGATCTGCCCTACCCGCGAGCTGACGCGAACTAACTGACCATCGTTGAGCCCACGGCTGGCGAGGTCATCCGGGTGCATCAGCAATTGATGCCGTGGCTTGCCCTTCACCAGACGATGGTAGTTATGCATCCACGAATTGTTGCTGCGCACATGGCGCCGGCCGATCATCAGCAGCTCATCGGCCGCCGGCGCCTGCAAGGCCGCAAAGCGTGCGAGATCGGCGAGAATTTCCGGCGGCGCAGCCTGCACCCGTTGATTCGGCGTCTTGAGGCGTGCAGCCAGATTAGGCTTCAACGCCCCAAGATCAATCCCGTGCGGATGATCGAACAATGTCGCCAATGACAGCTTTTGCTCGGACGCATCGCCATACAGGCCCATGCGCAGCCCCATGTCGATCATCTTCGCCGGCGGCATCGTCGGTTTCAGTTCCTTGCCAGTCTTCTCGGCAAACGCCTTGGCCAGGCCGACAAAGATCTCCCAGTCGTGTAATGCGCCGTCGGGCTTGGCGAGAATCGCGCGGTTGAAGCGGGTGACGTTGCGTACCGCGAACAGATTGAAAGTAGTGTCGTAATGATCGTTCTCCAGCGCCGAGGTCGACGGCAGGATCAGGTCGGCGTAACGCGTGGTCTCGTTGATGTACAGGTCGATGCTGAGCATGAACTCCAGGCCATCCAGCGCCTGTTCCAGTTGCCGGCCGTTTGGCGTCGACAACACCGGATTGCCGGCCACAGTGATCAGCGCGCGAATCTGCCCTTCACCTTCGGTGAGCATCTCTTCAGCCAGCGCCGACACCGGCAGCTCGCCGCCGTACTCGGGTCGCCCGGAGACCCGGCTTTGCCATTTGTTGAAATGCCCGCCCGAGGTCGATGCCACCAGATCCACCGCAGGCTCGGTGCACAACGCTCCGCCAACCCGGTCGAGGTTGCCGGTGACCAGATTGATCAACTGCACCAGCCAGTGGCACAACGTGCCGAACGCCTGAGTCGAAACGCCCATGCGCCCGTAGCACACCGCGCTCGGTGCCGCCGCGAAATCGCGCGCTAGTTGGCGGATCTGCTCGGCTGGCACGGCGCACAGCGGGCTCATGGCTTCGGCAGTGAAGGTTGCGACGGCTGCGCGCACTTCATCAAGGCCATCAACCGGCAAGTGACAGTCACGGGTCAGCCCTTCGCTGAAAAGCGTATTGAGTAAGCCAAACAACAGCGCCGCGTCGCCACCCGGCCGCACAAACAAGTGCTGATCGGCGATAGCTGCCGTTTCGCTGCGCCGGGGATCGACCACCACCACTTTGCCGCCGCGCGCCTGAATCGCCTTCAGGCGTTTCTCGACATCCGGCACGGTCATGATGCTGCCGTTCGATGCCAGCGGGTTGCCGCCGAGGATCAGCATGAAATCGGTGTGATCGATGTCCGGGATCGGCAGCAGCAAGCCATGGCCGTACATCAGGTAACTGCTCAGGTGATGCGGCAACTGATCGACCGAAGTCGCCGAGAAGCGATTGCGCGTCTTCAGCAGGCCGAGAAAGTAGTTGCTGTGAGTCATCAGCCCATAGTTGTGCACGCTCGGGTTGCCCTGGTAGACCGCCACCGCATTCTGCCCGTGACGCTCTTGAATCGCCGCCAGACGCTCGGCCACCAGCGCAAACGCCTCGTCCCACTCGATCGGCAGCCATTCGCTGCCGACCCGGCGCATCGGCTGGCGCAGGCGATCGGGATCGTTCTGCATGTCTTGCAGGGCTACGGCCTTGGGGCAGATGTGCCCACGACTGAACGTGTCAAGCGCGTCACCCTTGATCGAGGTGATCGCGACGTTGCCATCGGTTTCGGTGGTCTCGATGGTCAGACCGCAGATGGCTTCGCACAGGTGGCAGGCACGGTGATGGAGAGTCTTGGTCATGGCCAGTCTCTGTCTTGTTCTGGGCAGGCAATCAGGCCCGCGGGAACAAAACTATGGCCCCGGCGCAGATCCTGCGCCAGCGACGTTCGTCTTGTGAATCGACGGTTATCAGGCGAGCCGATACATCGCCATGCTCAGTTCGACGGCAGCTGCGGCGGCGCGGCCAGCTGAATTTCCTGAATGGTTTCAATCTGCTCGTGGGCGACATGCACGCCGGTGAGTTCGCCGATCAACCGCCAGTGCTCGTCGAGCCCGGCACTGATGGTCGCCATGCGATCAATCATGTGGCGGCCGGCGGTCTTGACCACTTCGTCCTCGCTGCGCAGCAGCTCGAAAGACATCGAAGTGACCGACGCGGTGAGATGAGTCAGTGAGCGAGCTGTGTGGCCCAGCAGTTCCATTAACAGTTTTTCTTTCGATTCCATGCGGAGGCTTCCTGCGTCGCTCGAAACTTATTTATAACCCAGCACTTTGCTTTAGCAAATGTTTCAGTCTGAGCATCCGACCAAGTGATGGCATGGCGCCACGCTCGTAAACCGACCTGGTCGACGTGATCCCCGCCACGCCGCATTGCCAAGCCCCGCGAGGCCGGTGTACAAAGAGGCTCGCTGCTGTCCTGAACCCGGCTTCAAATGCGCGGCTGTAACATCCAGTGCGCTCTCCGAATCCCGCAAAAATCGTAGCCTATTGGCGTAACGCGACATTTAGTGTCAATATCGCGCCTTCCCCTATTTCGTCGCCCCGTGCGGCTTACGCCGCAGGTCTCGCCCGTTGTTCCGTTAAACAAGGCTTTGAGCATCTGCGGTCTGTAGCAAAAAGGTAGTCAATGATGAGCGCAAGGCACTTTCTCTCCCTGATGGATTGCACGCCCGAAGAGCTGGTCAGCGTGATCCGTCGAGGCGTTGAGCTCAAGGACCTGCGTAACCGCGGCGTACTGTTCGAGCCGCTGAAAAACCGCGTCCTGGGGATGATCTTCGAGAAATCCTCGACCCGTACCCGGATTTCCTTCGAGGCCGGCATGATCCAGCTCGGTGGCCAGGCGATCTTCCTGTCGCCACGCGACACCCAGCTGGGCCGTGGCGAGCCGATCGGCGACTGCGCCATCGTCATGTCGAGCATGCTCGACGCGGTGATGATCCGTACCTTTGCCCACAGCACCCTGACCGAATTCGCCGCCAACTCGCGCGTGCCGGTGATCAACGGCCTGTCCGATGACCTGCACCCGTGCCAGTTGCTGGCCGACATGCAGACCTTCCTCGAACACCGCGGCTCGATCCAGGGCAAGACCGTTGCCTGGATCGGCGACGGCAACAACATGTGCAACAGCTATATAGAAGCGGCGATCCAGTTCGACTTCCAGTTGCGCGTTGCCTGCCCGCAGGGCTACGAGCCTAATCCTGAATTTGTCGCCCGCGCCGGCGATCGCGTGACCATCGTCCGTGATCCGCAAGACGCCGTGCGCGGTGCGCATCTGGTGAGCACCGATGTCTGGACTTCGATGGGTCAGGAAGAGGAAACTGCCAAGCGCCTGAAGTTGTTCGCTCCGTTTCAGGTGAACCGCGCCCTGCTCGATCTGGCGGCCGAAGATGTGCTGTTCATGCACTGCCTGCCGGCGCACCGCGGTGAAGAAATCAGCCTCGACCTGCTTGATGACCCGCGTTCCGTCGCCTGGGATCAGGCAGAAAACCGTCTCCACGCACAGAAGGCCCTGCTCGAGTTCCTCGTCGAACCGGCATATCACCACGCATGAGCCATGAATTACTGCTGAACCTGCGCAACCTCGCTTGCGGCTATCAAGATCAACGCGTGGTGCAGAACCTCAATCTGCACCTCAACGCCGGTGACATCGGCTGCCTGCTCGGCTCGTCCGGCTGCGGCAAGACCACCACCCTGCGCGCGATTGCCGGTTTTGAACCGGTGCACGAAGGTGAAATCACCCTGGGAGGCGAAACCATTTCCAGCGCCGGTTTCACCCTGGCGCCGGAGAAACGCCGGATCGGCATGGTGTTTCAGGATTACGCGCTGTTCCCGCACCTGAGTGTTGCAGACAACATCGCCTTCGGTATCCGCAAGCACCCGAACAAGGAGCGCGTCACCGAGGAGCTGCTGGAACTGGTCAATCTGAAGAATCTAGGCAAGCGCTTTCCCCACGAGTTATCGGGTGGCCAGCAACAGCGTGTCGCCCTAGCCCGGGCACTGGCGCCGGAGCCGCAATTGCTGCTGCTCGACGAGCCATTCTCCAACCTCGATGGCGAGCTGCGGCGCAAGCTCAGCCACGAAGTGCGCGACATCCTCAAGGCCCGTGGCACCAGCGCGATTCTGGTGACTCACGATCAGGAAGAAGCCTTCGCCGTCAGCGATCATGTTGGTGTATTCAAGGAAGGTCGCCTGGAGCAATGGGATACGCCCTACAACCTTTACCATGAGCCGGCGACGCCGTTTGTCGCCAGCTTCATCGGTCAGGGTTATTTCATCCGCGGCCAGCTCGGCAGCCCGGAATCGGTGCAGACCGAACTCGGCGAACTGCGCGGCAACCGCGCCTACACCTGGCCGGTGGGCGGTGCGGTGGATGTGTTGCTGCGTCCGGATGACATTGTTTATGCGCCGGACAGTGGGTTGAAAGCGCGGATCGTCGGCAAGACGTTCCTGGGTGCCTCGACCCTGTATCGCCTGCAACTGCCGACCGGTGCGCAGCTGGAATCGATCTTCCCGAGCCATGCCGACCATCAGGTCGGCGCGGATGTGGGGATTCGGGTCGCCGCCGAACACCTCGTCCTGTTCCAGGCCAGCGGCAGTACCGCGGCACAAATCCCGGCGGTGGAAAACGGCGTCCGCCGCTACAGCGCCGCCCTCTGATCCGCCCCGGATCAAAACTGTGGGAGCGGGCTTGCTCGCGAATGCGCTGTGTCAGTCAACGAAGAGGTCGTCTGACACCCCGCATTCGCGAGCAAGCCCGCTCCCACATTTGGTTTTGGGTTCAACCCAGGATCAGAGTGCCGCTGGCCACCAGCGTCGCATTCCCGCCGATCTTCACCCGCTCCCCCTCCAGCCGACAGAACAACTCCCCGCCCCGCGCCGAACGCTGGCACGCGGTCAAACTGGATTTGCCCAAACGTTTCGACCAATACGGAATCAGGCTGCAATGCGTCGAGCCGGTCACCGGATCTTCATTGATGCCGATCGCCGGGGCGAAGTAGCGCGAGACGAAATCGTGCTGATTGCCGCGCGCGGTCACGATGGCGCCGAGCCACGGCAGTTTTGCCAGTGCAATCATGTCCGGCGTGCAGTCGAGCACTGCCTGCTCCGACTCCAGCACCACAAACAATTCATTGGAACCGAGCACATCCACCGCCTCGACGCCCAGCGCGCGCTCGACATCCAGCGTCACGCCAATTTCTGACGGCACAATCGACGGGAAGTCCAGCCACAGGCGATCGCCCTCGCGGCTGACGCTAAGCGGCCCGGACTTGCAGATGAAGTCCAGCCGCTCGGCATTTTCCTTGTAGACCTCGAACAACACATAGGCGCTGGCCAGTGTGGCATGCCCGCACAGCGGCACCTCGGTGGTCGGGGTGAACCAGCGGATGTGCCACGCCGCGCCTTCGCGCACCACGAACGCGGTTTCTGCCAGATTGTGTTCGGCAGCGATCTTCTGCATCAAATCGTCCGCGAGCCATGCATCGAGCCGATACACCATCGCCGGGTTGCCACTGAACGGCCGATCACTGAACGCATCAACCTGATGAAATTCGAGCTGCATAACCTTCTCCCTGAGTGAGTCGGCAGAGCATGCAGCCACGCTGCGCTCAGCGCCAGTGACAGAACCGGGCAATTTTCTTCATACAGAACGCAAGTTCATGCACGACCGATGTCGGCAAATTTGGCTTGGGTGTGTTCAGCCAGAACCGCCGGCGCCAATTCGACTTCCAGGCCACGTCGGCCAGCACTGACATAAATAGTCGCAAAGCCTTGGGCCGAGTTATCGATGAAGGTGCGCAGACGCTTCTTCTGCCCCAGCGGACTGATGCCGCCCAACAGGTAACCGGTGGAACGCTGCGCCGCAGCCGGGTCAGCCATTTCGACTTTCTTGACGCCCGCCGCGTGTGCCAGACCTTTGAGATCAAGACTTCCGACGACCGGCACCACCGCCACCAGCAATTCACCTTTTTCGCTGGCAGCGAGCAGCGTCTTGAACACTTGCGCCGGCTCCAGCGCCAGTTTCTCGGCGGCCTCCAGCCCATAGGACGCGGCCTTGGGGTCATGTTCGTAACTGTGCACGCGATGTTCGGCACGAACTTTTTTCAACAAGTCCAACGCAGGGGTCATGGCAGCTCCAGGTTCGGCATCAACAGAAAAATCCTGCGCCGGATTCTAGGCCATCACCTCGCAAAAGGCTCTAGCGCAAGCCCCGTTTTCCGGGCGTTGCAGGCGAATCGCCGGGCTACCGCCGTCGTCCCCCGCAGGATCATTCAGCAGGCTGATAGTTTAATTGTGACCGACGGTTCACTTTCGACCTTTGACAGGTTTGTTTCTTGTCTATATTTTTTCGAATCTGAATAATGTAAGAATTATCATCACCGCAGCACCCAGCAGTAAACCGGGAACAGGATGGGGATCCTGCCCCGGGGAAAATCGCGCCTTGCCCTGACGGCAAACGCGCCAGACAACAACAAAAATCGAGGTTTTCAATGACAACTGCTTTACAGCAACCATCGCTTTCCGGCCAATGCCTGGCCGAGTTTCTGGGGACTGCACTTCTGATCTTTTTCGGCACTGGCTGCGTCGCCGCGCTCAAAGTCGCGGGCGCCAGCTTCGGTCTGTGGGAAATCAGCATCATCTGGGGCGTCGGCGTGAGCATGGCGATCTACTTGACCGCCGGGGTTTCCGGCGCGCACCTGAACCCCGCCGTGAGCATTGCCCTGAGCATTTTCGCCGACTTCGAAAAGCGCAAACTGCCGTTCTATATCCTGTCGCAGATCGCCGGCGCGTTTTGCGGTGCGCTGTTGGTGTACACGCTGTACAGCAATTTATTCTTCGATTACGAACAAACTCACCACATGGTGCGTGGCACCGCTGCCAGCCTTGAGTTGGCCTCGGTGTTCTCGACCTTCCCCAATCCGGTACTGTCCACCGCTCAGGCATTCCTGGTCGAGATGATCATCACCGCGATCCTGATGGGCGTGATCATGGCCCTGACCGATGACAACAACGGTCTGCCGAAAGGCCCGATGGCTCCGCTGCTGATCGGTTTGCTGATTGCCGTAATCGGCAGCTCGATGGGCCCGCTGACCGGTTTTGCGATGAATCCGGCGCGTGACTTCGGTCCGAAACTGATGACTTTCTTCGCCGGCTGGGGTGAAATTTCCTTCACTGGCGGCCGCGATATTCCGTACTTCCTGATTCCGATTTTTGCACCGATTGTCGGTGCCTGCCTCGGCGCTGCCGGGTATCGCGGGCTCATCGCCCGCCACCTGACCGGCGCTACACCTGCTACAAAGGATGCAGAACCGGCCATTGACGGCAAACCAAGAACTTCTTGAAACAGTCGGCGCGGGCTCCTGCCCTTTTAGAGCCCGCGCCACGGCCCACTCTCCCTTATTTCGTCCAAGGCAATCGACATGACCGACATTCAGAATAAGAACTACATCATTGCCCTCGATCAGGGTACGACCAGCTCCCGCGCGATCATTTTCGACCGCGATGCGAACGTGGTCTGCACCGCCCAGCGCGAATTCGCCCAGCACTACCCGCAAGCCGGTTGGGTCGAACACGATCCAATGGAAATCTTCGCCACCCAGAGCGCGGTGATGGTCGAAGCACTGGCCCAGGCCGGTCTGCATCACGATCAGGTCGCCGCCATCGGTATCACCAACCAGCGTGAAACCACCGTGGTCTGGGACAAAACCACCGGTCGTCCGGTGTACAACGCCATCGTCTGGCAGTGCCGCCGCAGCACCGAGATCTGCCAGCAGCTCAAGCGCGATGGCCACGAAGAGTACATCCGCGACAACACCGGTCTGGTCACCGACCCGTACTTCTCCGGCACCAAGCTGAAGTGGATCCTCGACAACGTCGAAGGCAGCCGCGAGCGTGCGCGCAACGGCGAACTACTGTTCGGCACCGTCGATAGCTGGCTGATCTGGAAATTCACCGGCGGCAAGGTACACGTCACCGACTACACCAACGCCTCGCGCACCATGCTCTTCAACATCCATTCGCTGGAGTGGGATTCGAAGATGCTGGAGATCCTCGATATCCCGCGCGAAATGCTCCCGGAGGTCAAAGCCTCTTCGGAAATCTATGGTCGCACCAAGAGCGGCATCGCCATCGGCGGTATCGCCGGTGACCAGCAAGCGGCACTGTTCGGCCAGATGTGCGTCGAGCCGGGCCAGGCGAAAAACACCTACGGCACCGGCTGCTTCCTGCTGATGAACACCGGCGACAAAGCAGTGAAATCCCAGCACGGCATGCTCACCACCATCGCTTGCGGCCCGCGCGGCGAAGTGGCTTACGCCCTGGAAGGCGCGGTGTTCAACGGCGGTTCGACCGTGCAGTGGCTGCGCGATGAACTGAAGATCGTCAACGACGCTCACGACACCGAATACTTCGCCAATAAAGTGAAGGACAGCAACGGCGTGTACCTGGTACCGGCCTTCACCGGTCTGGGCGCTCCGTACTGGGACCCGTATGCCCGCGGTGCACTGTTCGGTCTGACGCGCGGCGTGCGCGTGGATCACATCATCCGCGCCGCGCTGGAATCGATCGCCTACCAGACCCGCGACGTGCTCGACGCTATGCAACAGGACTCCGGCGAACGCCTCAAGGCCCTGCGTGTGGACGGCGGCGCAGTGGCCAACAACTTCCTCATGCAGTTCCAGGCCGACATCCTCGGCACTCAGGTAGAGCGTCCGCAAATGCGCGAAACCACTGCACTCGGGGCGGCGTATCTGGCCGGTCTGGCGTGTGGTTTCTGGGGCAGCCTCGACGAACTGCGCGGCAAGGCCGTGATCGAGCGTGAGTTCGAACCGAGCCTGGACGAAGCCGAGAAAGAGAAACTGTACAAAGGCTGGAAAAAAGCCGTCAGCCGCACCCGTGACTGGGCGCGTGAAGACGCTGAATAAGCCAACCTTCAGAGACTGATAGGCAACTAACTGGTCGGGAGCGGATTCCTGCGGCATCATGGGCAAATTTTGCACGGCAGCCCAAAGGAAGCCCCATGAATCTGCCTCCCCGTCAGCAGCAAATCCTCGAACTGGTCCGCGAACGCGGCTATGTGAGCATCGAGGAAATGGCCACGCTGTTCGTTGTTACCCCGCAAACCATCCGCCGCGACATCAATCAGCTCGCGGAAGCCAATCTGTTGCGTCGCTACCATGGCGGCGCGGCCTATGATTCCAGCGTCGAAAACACCGCCTATGCGATGCGCGCCGACCAGATGCGCGACGAAAAACAACGCATTGGCGAAGCCATCGCCGCGCAGATCCCCGATCACGCCTCGCTGTTCATCAACATCGGCACCACCACCGAATCGATTGCCCGCGCCCTGCTCAATCACAACCATCTGAAGATCATCACCAACAACCTGCACGTCGCCTCGATGCTCAGTGCCAAGGATGATTTCGATGTGCTGCTGACCGGCGGCAACGTGCGCCGTGACGGCGGTGTGGTGGGTCAGGCGAGCGTGGACTTCATCAACCAGTTCAAGGTCGATTTCGCACTGGTGGGTATCAGCGGCATCGACGAAGACGGCAGCCTGCTCGACTTCGATTATCAGGAAGTGCGCGTGTCGCAGGCGATCATTGCCAATGCGCGGCAGGTGATTCTGGCGGCGGACTCGAGCAAGTTCGGGCGCAATGCGATGATTCGATTGGGTCCGATCAGCCTGATCGATTGCCTGGTGACCGATCAGCAGCCAGTGCCGGCACTGGCGCAACTGCTGAGCCAGCACAAGATTCGTCTGGAAGTCGTTTAAACCCTCAACATTCCCATGTGGCGAGGGGATTTATCCCCGATGGGCTGCGAAGCAGTCCCAAAACCATCCAATGCGGTGTGCCTGATACCCCACGGTAGTTGATTGAGGGGCCGCTATGCGGCCCATCGGGGATGAATCCCCTCGCCACAAAAAGCATCCCTCGACTCAATAATGTTCGAAAATTTTCTTTTAGCCGCCCTTCGATGAGTTTTTTCAATCGAACGCGACTGGCTGCGCGCGTCTTTATGGGCTACCATTTTCGCAAATGAACATTTATGTTCGATTTCCAAGACAGAAAATCAAAAGAGCCCGAGGCCAGCCGATGTCCACATCTACCTTGCGTACGCCCCCTATCTCCGAGATCTACGACGTTGCCGTGATTGGCGGCGGGATCAATGGCGTGGGGATCGCAGCGGATGCCGCCGGTCGCGGTCTCTCGGTGTTCCTTTGCGAAAAGGATGACCTGGCCAGCCACACCTCGTCGGCCAGCAGCAAGCTGATCCACGGTGGCCTGCGCTATCTCGAACATTACGAATTCCGTCTGGTGCGTGAAGCGCTGGCCGAGCGCGAAGTGCTGCTGGCCAAGGCGCCGCACATCGTCAAGCCGATGCGTTTTGTGCTGCCGCACCGCCCGCACCTGCGTCCGGCGTGGATGATCCGCGCCGGCCTGTTCCTTTATGACAACCTCGGCAAGCGCGAAAAACTGCCAGGTTCGAAAAGCCTGAAGTTCGGTGCCGACAGCGCACTGAAAAGCGAAATCACCAAGGGCTTCGAATACTCCGATTGCTGGGTCGATGACGCCCGCCTCGTCGTTCTGAACGCCATGGCCGCCCGGGAAAAAGGTGCCCACGTACACACCCAGACCCGTTGCGTCAGCGCCCGCCGCGCCAAGGGCCTGTGGCACCTGAACCTGGAACGCGCTGACGGCAGCCTGTTTTCGATCACTGCCAAAGCCTTGGTGAACGCCGCCGGCCCGTGGGTCGCCAAGTTCATTCGTGACGACCTGAAAATGGAATCGCCGTACGGCATCCGCCTGATTCAGGGCAGCCACATCATCGTGCCGAAACTGTACGAAGGCGATCACGCGCACATCCTGCAAAACGAAGATCAGCGCATCGTCTTCACCATTCCATACCTGAACCACTTCACCCTGATCGGCACCACCGACCGTGAATACACCGGCGATCCGGCGAAAGTGGCAATCACCGACGGCGAAACCGATTACCTGCTGAAAGTGGTCAACGCTCACTTCAAGAAGCAGATCAGCCGCGACGACATTCAGCACAGCTACTCGGGCGTGCGTCCACTGTGCAACGACGAATCCGACAACCCGTCCGCCGTGACCCGCGATTACACCCTGGCATTGTCTGGCGGTGGCGAAGAAGCACCGCTGCTGTCGGTGTTCGGCGGCAAACTGACCACCTACCGCAAACTCGCCGAGTCAGCGATGGCCCAGTTGATGCCGTACTTCACCCAGATGCGCCCGAGCTGGACCGCCACCGCGACCCTGCCCGGCGGCGAAGACATGACCATCCCGCAAGCCTTGAGCGCGCAGATCCGCGACAAGTTCGATTTCGTCCCGACCGAGATCGCCCGCCGCTGGGCCACCACCTACGGCAGCCGCACCTGGCGCATGCTCGAAGGCGTGGAAACCCTCGCCGACATGGGCGAACACATTGGTGGCGGGCTCTACACCCGTGAAGTCGATTACCTGTGCAGCGAAGAATGGGCCACCACCGCCCACGACATCCTGTGGCGCCGCAGCAAGCTGGGCCTGTTCACCACCCCGGCCGAGCAAGAGAAGCTGGCGGCGTACCTGGGCAAGGTCGAGCAGAACCGCAAGACTGAAGCGGCGTGATTTGAACATCGCTTAAACGAAAGCCCCTGAATTGAGAGATTCAGGGGCTTTTTGCTGCGTGACTTACTTTGCCTGCCACTAACCCTGTGGCGAGGGGATTTATCCCCGATGGACTGCGAAGCGGTCCTCGCCTTTGCGCTGAAAGAAGGCCGCTTCGCGACCTATCGGGGATAAATCCCCTCGCCACAAGGGAATGTGGGCTCGAACGATCATCAAATGAGGGCAGCGATTAAAAGAGCGTTCGGATTTCCGAACGCGACCTCCCGGTCAATTCGGATAACCGGATCAGTTTCATCGAAAAACACCGACACAAAACTTTAATCACCTTATAAATCAAGCCATTAGCCACTATCGACTGCTCTGGCACGACTCATGCTCTACACTCTCTCGACGAATGCTTGGCGTGCCAACACTTCAGGAGCCGTCAGGCATTCGAAGCACAAAAGGGCCGACGAACTGGCTCCATAAAAAAAACAATTCGAGGAAAATTTGATGCGCATCGTTCCCCATATCCTGGGCGCAGCCATTGCGGCCGCTCTGATCAGCACTCCAGTTTTCGCCGCCGAACTCACCGGCACCCTGAAGAAAATCAACGATTCCGGCACCATCACCCTCGCTCACCGCGACAGTTCCATCCCGTTTTCCTACATTGCGGATGCTTCCGGCAAGCCAGTGGGCTACTCCCACGACATTCAAGTGGCCATCGTTGAAGCCCTGAAAAAAGACCTGAACAAGCCAGACCTGCAGGTCAAATACAACCTGGTGACCTCGCAAACCCGTATCCCGCTGATCCAGAACGGCACCGCGGATATCGAGTGCGGTTCGACCACCAATAACGCCGAGCGCGCCCAGCAAGTCGACTTCACCGTCAACATCTTCGAAATCGGCACCCGTCTGCTGGTCAAGAAAGACAAGGATGGCAACCCGTCCTACAAAGACTTTGCCGACCTCAAAGGCAAAAACGTCGTGACCACCGCCGGCACCACGTCCGAGCGCATCATCAAAGCGATGAACGCCGACAAGCAGATGGGCATGAACATCATCTCCGCCAAGGACCACGGTGAATCCTTCAACATGCTGGAAAGCGGCCGCGCCGTTGCCTTCATGATGGACGACGCCCTGCTGGCCGGCGAAGAAGCCAAGGCCAAGAAGCCGGACGACTGGGTCATCACCGGTACTCCGCAATCCTTCGAAGCCTACGCGTGCATGGTTCGCAAAGACGACCCGGCCTTCAAGAAGGCTGTGGATGACGCCATCGTCGGCCTGTACAAATCCGGCAAGATCAACGAGATCTACAAGAAGTGGTTCGAAACCGCGATTCCGCCAAAGGGCCTGAACCTCAACTTCCCGATGAGCGACAAGGTCAAGGAACTGATCGCCAACCCGAGCGACAAGCCGGCGCCTGACGTAAAAATCTGATTCCTGACTAACCTTATCCCCTGAGGGAGCCACCCTCCCTCAGGCGTCTGTTACCTGCTGGTTTTACAGTGGAACACTCGACCTGGCGGTTTTCGAGCCGATCGCGTGTGCCCGGCGTTCAACGTCGGACGGGAAAGGATCTTCCCCAAGCGGGTGCTTGTACATCGATCGATTTCGAGGGGAGACCCTAATGAATTACAACTGGGACTGGGGCGTGTTCTTCAAGTCCACCGGCGTGGGCAGCGAGACTTATCTCGACTGGTACATCGCCGGCCTGGGCTGGACCATTGCCATCGCCATCGTGGCATGGATCATCGCCTTGCTGCTGGGCTCCATTCTGGGGGTCATGCGCACGGTGCCGAACCGCCTCGTATCGGGCATCGCGACCTGCTACGTCGAACTGTTTCGCAACGTGCCGCTGCTGGTGCAGCTGTTCATCTGGTACTTCCTGGTGCCCGATCTGCTGCCGCAAAACCTGCAGGACTGGTACAAGCAGGATCTGAACCCGACCACCTCGGCCTACCTGAGCGTCGTCGTGTGCCTGGGTCTGTTCACCGCCGCGCGGGTCTGCGAGCAAGTGCGCACCGGCATCCAGGCGCTGCCACGCGGCCAGGAATCCGCCGCCCGCGCCATGGGCTTCAAGCTGCCGCAGATCTACTGGAACGTGCTGCTGCCCCAGGCCTACCGCATCATCATTCCACCGCTGACCTCGGAATTCCTCAACGTGTTCAAGAACTCCTCCGTGGCGTCCTTGATCGGCCTGATGGAACTGCTGGCGCAAACCAAGCAGACCGCCGAGTTCTCGGCCAACCTGTTTGAAGCCTTCACCCTGGCCACGCTGATCTACTTCACCCTGAACATGAGCCTGATGTTGCTGATGCGCATGGTCGAGAAGAAAGTCGCAGTGCCCGGCCTGATCTCCGTGGGGGGTAAATAATGGACTTCGATTTCAGCGGCATCATCCCCGCGATCCCGGGCCTGTGGAACGGCATGGTCATGACCTTGCAACTGATGGTCATGGGTGTGATCGGCGGCATCGTGCTGGGGACGATCCTCGCACTGATGCGCCTGTCGTCCAGCAAACTGCTGTCGCGCGTCGCCGGCGCCTACGTGAATTATTTCCGCTCGATCCCGCTGCTGCTGGTGATCACCTGGTTCTACCTGGCGGTGCCGTTCGTGCTGCGCTGGATCACCGGCGAAGACACCCCGATCGGCGCGTTCACCTCCTGCGTCGTGGCCTTCATGATGTTCGAAGCCGCGTACTTCTGTGAGATCGTCCGGGCTGGCGTGCAGTCGATCCCCAAAGGCCAGATGGCCGCCGCGCAAGCGATGGGCATGACCTATGGCCAGACCATGCGTCTGATCATCCTGCCCCAGGCGTTCCGCAAGATGACCCCGTTGCTGCTGCAACAGTCGATCATCCTGTTCCAGGACACCTCGCTGGTCTACACCGTGGGCCTGGTGGACTTCCTCAACTCCGCCCGCTCCAGCGGCGACATCATCGGTCGTTCCAACGAGTTCCTGATCTTTGCCGGTGTCGTCTACTTCATCATCAGCTTTTCCGCCTCGCTGCTGGTCAAGCGTCTGCAAAAAAGGTTTGCCGTATGATCTCCATCAAGAACATCAACAAGTGGTATGGCGACTTCCAGGTGCTGACTGATTGCAGCACCGAGGTCAAGAAAGGCGAAGTGATCGTGGTCTGCGGTCCGTCGGGTTCGGGCAAGTCGACCCTGATCAAGTGCGTCAACGCGCTGGAGCCGTTCCAGAAAGGCGACATCGTCGTCGACGGCACCTCGATTGCCGACTCCAAGACCAACCTGCCGAAACTGCGTTCGCGCGTCGGCATGGTGTTCCAGCATTTCGAGCTGTTCCCGCACCTGACCATCACCGAAAACCTGACCATCGCGCAGATCAAGGTGCTGGGCCGCAGCAAGGAAGAGGCGACCAAGAAAGGTCTGCAACTGCTGGAACGCGTCGGTCTGTCGGCACACGCCCACAAGCACCCGGGGCAACTGTCCGGCGGTCAGCAGCAGCGTGTGGCGATTGCCCGTGCACTGGCCATGGACCCGATCGTCATGCTGTTCGACGAACCGACCTCGGCGCTCGACCCGGAAATGGTCAACGAAGTGCTCGACGTGATGGTGCAACTGGCCCACGAAGGCATGACCATGATGTGCGTGACCCACGAAATGGGCTTCGCGCGCAAAGTGGCTGACCGGGTGATTTTCATGGACGCCGGCAAGATCATCGAGGACTGCCCGAAAGAGGAGTTCTTCGGCGACATCAGCGCCCGCTCCGAACGCGCGCAGCACTTCCTCGAGAAAATCCTGCAGCACTAAAAAACCACACACCGCTCCCACATTGGATCAATGACGATCCAGAGATCTGTGTGGTGGTTGACCCAAGGCAACTGTGATGAAATGCGACCCCAATCTCTATCGCGCAGCGCCGCCATCACTTGCCGTGAAGCCCCGTCTGATTCGCCATCTGTTCCTGCCGCCGCTGATCATCATCCTGATGATCGGACTGGGTTACATCGGCTTCTGGACCAGTGAACATTTCGGCATCCGCAGCCTCAGCGAAAACGGCCAGCGTCAGCTCGAACTGCACGCGCGCACGGTCGAAAGCGAGATCAGCAAATACACCTACCTGCCCAGCCTGCTGGAACTGGAAACCAGTGTCCCGCAATTGCTCGCCGACCCGACTCCGGAACACCGGCAGACGGTCAATGCTTACCTTGAAGGCCTGAACCGGCGCAGCCGCAGTCGGGCCATCTACGTCATGGACACTACCGGCCGCGTCATGGCCACCAGCAACTGGCGCGACGTCGACAGTTACCTCGGCGAAGACCTGTCCTTTCGCGCCTATTTCCAGAACGCCGTGCGCGGCGAACCCGGACGTTTCTACGGGATCGGCAGCACCAGCGGCGAACCCGGTTATTACCTCGCCCACGGTCTGGAAGAACACGGCAAGATCATCGGCGTCGCCGTGGTCAAGGTGCGCCTCGAAGCGCTGGAAGAGCGCTGGCAACGCGCCCGCCTGGAAGCCTTCGTCAGCGACGAGAACGGCATCATCATTCTTTCCAGCGATCCGGCGCGACGCCTCAAGTCCGTAGTACCGCTGAGTGATGAAACCAAAGAAAAACTCGCGCGCAGCCTGCAGTACTACTGGTTCCCGCTCAACGAACTGCAACCGCTGGCCCGCGAAACCCTGGCCGACGGTGTGGAGAAACTGACCTTCCCGGCCAACAGCGAACTGAGCGCCGATGACGACAGCATCAGCTATCTGGCGCAGACCCGGCCGCTGAGCGACACGCCATGGAGTTTCACCCTGCTCACGCCGTTGCAGGACTTGCGTCGTGAAGCGATCAATCAGGGAATCCTGGTGGCCGTGGCCTTCGCGCTGGTGGCGTTCCTGCTGATCGCCTGGAACGAACGGCGCAAGGTCATCGCCACCCGCCTCGCCGCCCGCGAAGCCCTGCAGGAAGCCAACAATCAACTGGAGCGTCGGATTACCGAACGCACCGGCGACCTGCGCGCCAGCAACGAACGGCTCAAGAGCCAGATCCGCGAGCGACGCCAGGCAGAAGAGACCCTGCGTCGCGCTCAGGACGAACTGGTGCAGGCCGGCAAACTCGCGGCCATCGGCCAGATGTCGACCAGCATCGCCCACGAACTGAACCAGCCGCTGGCGGCGATGCGCACCCTGTCCGGCAACACCATTCGCTTTCTGGAACGCGGCCAGCTCGATGTCGCCAGCACCAACCTCAAGACCATCAACGACCTGATTGACCGCATGGGCCGGATCACCGCCAGCCTGCGTTCGTTCGCCCGGCGCGGCGACAACGAAGGCCAGGCCAGCCTCGGCAAAGCGGTGGACGCGGCCCTGCAACTGCTCGGCGCGCGGGTCGAGAGCATAACGCTGCAACTGCATCGTCAGTTCAGCGACGTACAGGTGCAGATCGACCAGACCCGCCTCGAACAGATTCTGGTCAACCTGATCGGCAACGCCCTCGACGCCATGCAGGCGCAACCCGCACCGCAGCTGTGGCTCGATGGCGAAGAGTTCAACGGCAAATATCGCCTGCGGGTGCGCGACAACGGCCACGGGGTCGACGCCGAAGCACGCAAGCATCTGTTCGAGCCGTTCTTCACCACCAAACCCGGCGAACAGGGTCTGGGCCTCGGCCTGACCCTCTCCGCCAGCCTCGCTGCCGCCACCGGCGGACACCTGGGTGTCGAACACCCGGCCAGCGGTGGTACCACCTTCGTTCTCAGTTTACCGTTGGTAAGCCCTACTCCTGCCGAGCCAATATGAACCACGACCTTAGTGTGCTGATCGTCGAAGACGACCCCCATGTGCTGCTCGGCTGCCAGCAGGCGCTGACCCTGGAAGACATTCCCTGCATCGGCGTCGGCAGTGCCGAAGAAGCGCTGGAGCGGGTCGGCGACAACTTTGCCGGGATCGTCATCAGCGACATTCGCCTGCCCGGCATCGATGGCCTGGAACTGCTGACGCGCCTCAAGGCGCGCGACCGCAGTTTGCCGGTGGTGCTGATCACCGGTCATGGCGATATCTCCATGGCCGTCGGCGCGATGCAGAAAGGCGCCTACGATTTCATGGAGAAACCGTTCTCGCCGGAGCGCCTGGTGGACGTCGCTCGTCGCGCGCTGGAGCAACGCAGCCTGGCTCGGGAAGTGTCTTCGCTGCGTCGGCAACTGGCCGAACGCGATTCCCTCGAAGGCCGGATCATCGGGCGCTCGCCAGCCATGCAGAACTTGCGCGAGCTGATCGCCAACGTCGCCGACACCTCGGCCAACGTATTGATCGAAGGCGAGACCGGCACCGGCAAGGAACTGGTCGCCCGTTGCCTGCACGACTTCAGTCGTCGGCATGCCAAGCAGTTCGTCGCGCTGAACTGCGGCGGCCTGCCGGAAAACCTCTTCGAAAGCGAGATCTTCGGTCATGAGGCCAACGCCTTCACCGGTGCCGGCAAACGGCGCATCGGCAAGATCGAGCATGCCGACGGCGGCACGCTGTTCCTCGATGAAGTGGAAAGCATGCCCCTGCCGTTGCAGATCAAACTGCTGCGGGTGTTGCAGGAACGCACCCTCGAACGCCTCGGTTCGAACCAGAGCGTGGCGGTGGATTGCCGGGTGATTGCCGCAACCAAATCCGACCTCGACGAAGCGAGCAAGGCCGGCGAGTTTCGCAGCGACTTGTACTACCGCCTCAACGTGGTGACGCTGGAACTGCCACCGCTGCGCGAGCGCCGTGAAGATATCCTGCAACTGTTCGAACACTTCACCCAGCAGTCGGCGCTGCGTTTCGACCGGGTGTTGCCGGAGCTGGACAACCAGACCCTGTCGAACCTGATGAGCCACGACTGGCCGGGCAACGTGCGTGAGTTGCGTAACGTCGCCGAGCGCTTTGCCCTCGGCCTGCCGGCGTTCAAGAAGTCCGGCGCCAGCAGCGGCGGTCAGGGGCTGGCGTTCGCCGAAGCGGTGGAAGCCTTCGAGCGCAACCTGCTCAATGACGCCTTGCAACGCAGTGGCGGCAACCTGACCCAGGCCAGTCAAGAACTGGGCATGGCCAAGACCACGCTGTTCGACAAAGTGAAAAAGTACGGGTTGAGCCACTGATGGATCTGATACTCAAAGCGGCACTCGGCGCGGCGGTGGTGGTGATCCTCGCCGCGCTGTCGAAGACCAAAAACTACTACATCGCCGGACTGGTGCCGCTGTTTCCGACCTTCGCCCTGATCGCCCACTACATCGTCGGCAAAGGTCGTTCGATCGACGATCTGAAGGCGACGATTGTGTTCGGCATGTGGTCGATCATTCCGTACTTTATCTATCTGACGACGCTGTACGTGCTGGTGGACCGCATGCGCCTGGAGGCTTCACTGGCGGTGGCGGTGGTCGCGTGGCTGATCGCGGCGACCGTGCTGGTCACGGTCTGGGTGCGCCTGCACAGCTGATCACAGCATTGGCTTCACTCAGGATCTGCCGGCTCGCCCCGGATACACCTGCCTACTCTTTGAGTGACAGTGATGGCCCCTTCGCGAGCAAGCCCGCTCCCACATTCGGAATACGGTTCCCCTTGTGGGAGCGGGCTTGCTCGCGAAGAGGCCCGAGTCAACACCGCTAAAACCTCAGCTACAGCAGGTTGCCGCTTGCCACCGGTTCGATCTGCGCCCAGTGCGACGTGTCTTCACGATGCGCCTGCAAATACGGCAACACCGCCGCCAGCAAGGGCGCCTTGAACGCCTCCTGAAAGCGATGAGCCAGCCCCGGAATCAGCTTCAACTGACTGCCACGAATGTGCGCCGCCAGATGCACGCCGTGCATCACCGGCAACAGCGGATCGGCCGTGCCGTGCACCACCAGGGTCGGCACGCGCAGTTGATTGAGCAAGGCCACCCGGCTCGGCTCGGCAAGTATCGCCATGATCTGCCGTTTCACACCTTCAGGGTTGAACGCCCGGTCGTAGGCCACCGCCGCCTGATGCAGCAACGCTTGCCGGTCATCGGTGACCGCCGGGCTACCGAGCGCCGCCAGCAGATCGGCCTGCTGTTCCAGCGCCACCTCGCGATTCGGCGCGCCGCGCCGCGCCAGCAGTTGCACCAGCGCCGCACTCGGTGCCGGCAAACCTTCAGCGCCGGAACTGGTCATGATCAGCGTCAGACTCTCTACCCGCTGCGGTGCCATCGCCGCCAGATGCTGGGCGATCATCCCGCCCATGCTCGCGCCCAATACGTGAAACTGGTCGACGTGCAAAGCGTCCATCAAGCCCAGCGCATCGTCGGCCATGTCCGTCAGCGAGTACGGCGCCGACACCGGCAAGCCGAGTTTGTAGCGCAGCACTTCAAAGGTCAGGTTGGCCTCGACCGGGGCCTGCCGCCAGGTCGACAGGCCGACATCGCGGTTGTCGTAGCGGATCACCCGAAAGCCCTGCTGACACAGCGCAACCACCACTTCGTCCGGCCAATGGATCAACTGACCACCCAGGCCCATGACCAGCAACAGCGCCGGATCCGAGGCACGGCCGATGCTCTGGTACGCCAGGCTCACCTGTGCCAGATCGACCCGTTCAGTCGGTACATTGACGTCGCAACGCGAAGCCGCCATCGACGGCAGGCCGAACAACAGCGCGGCCAACAGAAAAAATAAACGCATGAAGAAACACCGAAACGCAGAACCCCAGTAGAGCGCGAGTCTGATGAAGTTTGTTCAAGCGCGCTGCCACAGTTGCGTGACAGTTTGATGAAGATTGCCGAGCGGTCATCCTGCACAGCGTTCCGACGTCCGACACGATCTTCTACGCCAACGCGATGAAGGCAACGAATCAGGCCGGAGCGGTCTGTACATCCTCTGAAACAAAACCACTACCCAGCGATAACCATGTACCGCATGGGCCTGTGAGAGCGCGCCTCTAATAGGCACGAAGGCCGGGATTACCCGGTCTGCATGCCCTCTGGAGCCTTGTCGCATGTCCCACGCACTGCCCTCTGCAACGGCCGACTTCGGCCTTGATCAACGATTACAGCCATACGTCGATCAAACGCTTTACCTGTTGGCGACGGCTCGTTTGAACGACTGTCACCAGCAATGGCTGGATCTCCTGGCCCACCATCCCCAACAACCCGAAAGCGCCTGGTGGGATGTCCGCGCGCCCGGCACTGCGCTGTCGCGGCGCGAGCATGCCCTGAGCCTCTATCACCGGCATTTCGAGGCCGCGCTTCATTGGGCGGGGGCCGAAGGCAGGCTCGACGCCACACAACGACAGAGGCTGTCGCAGCTCCTCCCCCCTTCGAACAAGGTCGCGGCGGACCTGCGGGTCGCGCAACCGGTACTCAACCGCGTCGATAACAGCCGCCTGCGTGTGTACGGCACGTTGCTGATCAAGCTGGAGGAAACGCTGCTGCTTTATCTGCCCACGCACTCGCAACCGTTGATCCGTTTCGAACAGCAGACCGCGCTGGAACGCTGGCTGATTGACCAGCAGCCGGATCCGTTACGCATCACCTCGCTGGACTTCATCGAGTTCGGTAGCGATCCACTCACACGCGCAATTGAACCACTGCTGTCCACATCGGCAAGCAGCGGTGCCAGTTGGGCCGCGCTCGACAAATTTTTCCCGGTCGCGCCCACCCTGCCGGAGAGTGCCGGGCAAACCGTCGATGAAGTTGCGCCCTTCGGTTTGCTGGTTGCCGGTATTCCCCTGGACGCGCGCCGGCAGACGCTGGCGCTTGAACAACGTGCGCTCGACCGCTTGTTTGGCGACGCCGAGCTGAACAGCCCGCAACGTCAGCAACTGGCGCAACGATTCGACGCTTTGAGCGAGGCGCAGCAAGCCAGTCATGACGCGGCATCCGCCCTGCTCGACAGCCACCATCCGCTGACAATGCTCGAACTGCGCCAGGCCAGCAACCAGCACTACCACGCCCTGCTTCAGGCCCGTATCGCAGGGCTGCGCGCCGAGGTCGAACTGCAAAGGGCGCTGGATCAGCTGACCGTCGAGGAGCATCGGCGAATCATCGCGATGCTGGACGCACCGGGGCGCCATCTGCCGACAGCGGACGGGGTTATCGCCCGCCTATCGATGGCGGCGGCAGATCAGAACATGACCGCCGTCGAGGAGCTGCATGGCGTACTGATCATAGCGACGACCGCCGCACTGGAGCCTGACTCGAGCGACAGCCTGCTGCTTTACTGGCCGGGCGAGTTCGGCGGGCTGCAACGTTTTACTTCACGTACAGCGCTGGCACAGGACCTGTTCAAACATTCGCCGAACGACGGCGGGCTGACCCTGCACCTGACGCCGCTCACGGGGGACCCTCTGGCCTGGTCCCTTGATCGACAGCTCTATCAATGCGAACAACAGGCCGCGCAGATCCTGCGTGACAATCCGCTGCCCGGCCGTGCCGACCAACGCCGGGCCGAGATGGAAAAGCTGCGCGAACAATATCTGCCACGCCTGACCGTAGCGGTCGCGCAAGCCCGTGAACGGGCATTTACCGAACGTCAGGCGCAAGATCGCAGCGCGGCGCTGGCCGGCAACCTGCCTGCATGGTTTGAAAAGCTGGACGACGCGCCACGTGCACGGATCAAAACGCTGATCAGCCAGTACCTCGGCGCCATGCAACGCGCTCATGCGTTGCTCGAACGGGAATTACCGCCGCGTCAGGCCTTTGCCGAACAACGCATCGACGCCCGCTTGCGCGCAGACTTTGCGCTCAAACAAAGCGCGAGCGTGAGCCTCGACCTGCCCGACTCGACCTTCTGGCAAAAAACCGTGATGGAAGGCGCCGCGCCTGGCACACCGCAACGCAATATCCTGACCGCGAGCGACAAGCGCGGCGACCTCACCCTTGAACAACTGGCACAGGAAAACATCGATCAGGACGTGCAGTGGCGCCTGTCCTTCATGCGGGCCAGGATCCGCGCCGAGAACCCCACTGATCGACAGCGCCTGGAAGCCGGGATCACCCCGGCCTATTTGCGCAATCTGGTAACAGAGCTGGATCTGCCCGGACGTTACGAAGAACTGATTCGTCAGGCATTTTTCGGCGCGCCGGGAGAACCGGCGTTTCAGCAGGCCTGGCGCCGTGAATGCCTGAGCGAACCGTGGCGGCTGATGCTCAGGTTGCAAGGTGAGTTCGCGCTGCTGCAACGGCACATCGACAATGCAGGCCATGCCGTGCTGAAAGTCGCCATCGAGGCGAATACACCTCAGGCGTATGCCGTGAATGGACAACGCATCGCGCTGCTGCCGGTGCACCTGACCGTCGGAGGAGAGGACACCGCGCATCAAGGACCGAGCACGCTCGCGGGTGTCACATTGATTGTCGAGCAAACCAGTGGCCTGACGCTGCTGTACCTGCCCGACAGCCCCGACGCGATCCTCCTGCGTCAATACGAAACGCTGGAACAGGCGCGGGTCGATCTGTTCAGGCGTTGTGTGGACAGCAAAATGGTCAGCTACCTGGCCGGACGCGCCGTGAGCGGCGATTTTGCCAGCCATGTCAGCCGGATCAACCAGGCCCAACTGCGCAATTTCGATGCGCTGATCGGCGTCGGGATGGCCTGGCCGGCGACCACATCGTTGGCCATTCATTTATTGAACGTGCACATGGGCCGGTTGCTGGAGGCCCATCGCAGCAGTTCACGTTCCAACGATGCGTTGTATCTCGAACGCTGTGCACTGAAGTCCGGGGCGTTGTTCAACTATCTGAAAATGGCTATCGGCATGTTGCCGTTCGTGGGCGCGGCCGTGGCCCTGTATGACGCCTGGAACAGTGCCAATCTGGCGGTCGCGGCGTTCTTGCGCGGCGAGCTCGGACATGGTCTGTCGGAGGTGGAAGCGGTGCTGCTGTCGCTGATCGACGCGGCAATGGATGTGCTTCCCGGAACCGTCTCGGCCCCCGCAGCCGCACGTCTGGCCAGCCGCCAGCGGCAACGCGCGGCACTGTGCAGATCCGCCGCGATGTCGACGTCCTGGCAATGGACCAGGCAGACGCTTGAGCGTTTCAAGGGTTACGAGTACGAATTCGAAATCTCCCTCGCCGGCCTGCACCCGGCCACCCACGGTGTCTATCGCAACGTCTACCGCCACGCCGATGGCGACTTCATCGTTCGTCAGGGCCGTATCTATCGGGTTCAGCTCAGCGATGCGCCGCGTGGCTGGAGGCTTTATGGCTCACGGATGCGCAGCTACAAACAACCGATCGCCCTCGACGAAAACGGCCAGTGGAACACCCATTACGCGGTGTACGGCACCGTTATGGACGGTGGCGGTGCCGGCGGCGGCGCGGTGCTCGGACATCTGGCCGACGGCATGGACCCGCTCTGGCCCGCGCCAATTCGCCAGTGGTTGCCGCGCTGGTGGACCGATCGGCAACTGCGCAGGCAATTGACCCTGACCAACACCGCCGACGCCTATACCCGGCGCCTTGATACCCAGACACGCGCTTCCAACCAGCTGCTGGAGAACTACCAGAAACTCGACGTTGCCCAGCGCAAGCCACTACACACAGCAGTCGACGCAGCATGCCTGAATGACATCGATCTCGCGATCGCCCAATACGACAACCTTGCCGAACTGTTGCCCTTGAGCCATGGCCGCAAGCGTCTGCAGATCGAAGACATCCGCAGCCGCTGTGCCTGGATCGTGGCCGACCGCGCCGTGCAGCGCGTCACTGTTGCCCGCGACCGCTTGCTGGAACACCTGAACCGCATCGACGCACTGGTCGCCGAATCCGATGCCACCCCTTTCGGCAATACAGCGGCCCATATAGAACTCATGGCCCGGCGCAAGCTGGTACGCAAGGATTTCCTCAAGGAGTTCGATCAACTGCACACAATCACCGAGCAGGCCAACCTGTGGAACAACCGCATCAGCAATCGCGCGCAGAAAGCCCAGATGGCGAAAGACATGACCGCGCTCAACCGCAACCTGGGCGACAACACGCACCACTACCTGAGAACTGCACATCTGCTGGAAATCATTACTCGCTACGATGCGGTCAGCGACCTGTCCTGGGTGTATTTTCATACCCAGCTCAAAGACGCCCGGGTCAAGGTCGGGCGCGCACTGCTGACCCAGCATCACCTGCCAGAAGTCAGCGCCAGCCTGGTCGAGCGCAAACAGGTGATCGAGGATTGCCTGCAGATCTATGCCGGTTTCCGTCGTCAGCTCAACGCCTGGACGCTGGGTTATGCGCAGCATCTGGATCTGGAACAGGTCGGGCCATTCCTCGATGGCCTGACCAAGGTCGAAGCACACGCGCGGCACTCGATCAAACAGCGTCCGCCGATCAAACCGCGAGAGCCGGGCGGCAGGCAACTGTTCGAAACCGAGGACAACCAGTTGCTGATCGGTACCGAAAGCATTGACCCCGGCACCCGGGAAAAACGCTTTACCGTCGAAGGCATCGACGGTTTCCGCGAAACCTGGCTGCCGCGCTCCAGCGGCAAATATCATCTGCAAGCCCGCCCCGCACCTGCCACAACACCGCTGCCAACCGATGTTCAACCATTGCTCGCGGAAGCGCGAAAACGTCTGGAGGCGGTTGCGGCCTACAGCGCCAAGGTGCAGGGCTACACCCGTCAGGACATGTTGCCGGTGGATCTGGAACACATGTTCAGCAGCGAAGCGACTGAGCTGAGCATCCGCGCCCAGGCCATCGAACGGTTATCGCCGACCGAACCACTGGTGCTGCAATTGCACGCCAAGGCCGGTGAGCTGCGACGTACCGGTCGTACCCTGCGCATTGATCAGTCACTGCGCAGCAAGACACCCACCGAAGGCTATCTGGACTATTTGCTGCAACAACAAGTGGTGGATATCCGCCGCGAAGGTTCATTGCGGGCACTGGGCAAGCGCGCTGACGGACGCAAGGATTTCCTTCAGGAATACCAAGTGCGCGACCTCACCAGCACCCCACCGCGCACGCTGTGGTTCGCCCACTTTCACTACACCTCGGACAAGGTGCCGTTCGCCGACTTCGTCAAAGCCCACCTGAAATTGCCGGAACAACGCAATCTCGGCCTGCAATGGCAGCAGGCCCAGGCCGCCGGCGGTGCGCAAGTCGAAGCGATCTGGCGTGGCGATATCGGCAAACCGCTGGGCATTCGGCATTTCGCAGATCTCTAAGGCAAAAAGCAGCGGGGCACTGACTGTGCCCCGCTGCTTTTTGAGCGGTCGACAGCGCCGTCAACATGAGACAAACTCACCGCTTTCGTCATGATCACAAATTTTCTTCATGGGGCCAGCAGTGCTTGAAATCCGTCATCTGAAAACCCTGCACGCCCTGCGCGAGGCTGACAGCCTGGTCGATGCCGCCGACCGCCTGCACCTGACCCAATCGGCGCTGTCGCACCAGTTCAAGGAACTGGAGGAACGCCTGGGCATGCCGTTGTTCGTGCGCAAGACCAAACCGGTGCGTTTCACCAGCGCCGGCCTGCGCCTGCTGCAACTGGCTGACGCGACCCTGCCGCTGCTGCGCGCCGCCGAACGCGACATCAGTCGCCTGGCCGGTGGCACCGCCGGGCGCCTGCACATGGCGATCGAATGCCACAGCTGTTTCCAGTGGCTGATGCCGACCATCGATCAGTTCCGTGACGCCTGGCCGGAAGTCGAACTCGACCTCGCCTCGGGCTTCGCCTTCGCCCCGTTGCCGGCACTGGCCCGCGGCGATCTGGACCTGGTGGTGACCTCCGATCCGCTGGACATCGCCGGCATCACTTACGTGCCGCTGTTCACCTACGAAGCGATGCTCGCGGTGGCCAACCAGCACCCGCTGGCGAGCAAACCGTACATCGTCCCCGAAGACCTGCTGACTGAAACCCTGATCACCTACCCGGTAGAACGCGATCGGCTGGACATCTTCACCCGCTTCCTCGAACCGGCCGACATCGAACCGGCGCAAGTGCGCACCTCGGAGCTGTCGGTGATGATGATGCAACTGGTCGCCAGCGGCCGTGGCGTCTGCGGCATGCCGCACTGGGCGCTGCACGAATACAGCTCACGCGGCTACGTAAAGGCCAAGCGCCTGGGTGAGAAAGGTCTGTTTGCCACGCTGTACGCGGCGATTCGTGCGGACATGCTCGATGCGCCTTACATGCGCGATTTCCTGCTGACCGCCAAGGACACCTCGTTCTCGACGCTGGATGGGGTCAGCGCGGTTCGCTGACACCAAGGTGCCTCATGACTGACGGTAAACCGAGAACATTTGCGAGACAAAAAGATTCATTGTGGTGAGGGGATTTATCCCCGATGGGCTGCGCAGCAGCCCTGAGACCTGTGCACTCGGTGTTTCAGATAGCCCGCGTTTGTAGGATTTGGGGCTGCTTCGCCGCCCATCGGGGATAAATCCCCTCGCCACAAAAACCTCTCACTTAGGGGGACGATCAGAGTTGTCGCCACATGTGGATCTTGTCGAAGTAGTCTTCGCCGACCCGCACCGCCAGCGGCTCAAGGCCGAACTGGATGAAGCCGCAGCGTTGGTACAGGGAGAACGCGGCGTCGTTGCCGGCGGTGACGGTCAGTTGGATGAGTTTCAGTGCAGGATGTGTGTGTGCTTCGGCGATGGCGGCCTGCACCAATGCATGGCCCAGGCCGTGCTGGCGAAAATCGGCTGAGACGTACATGCCGAACAGGGTCGACTTGTGCCGGGCCTTTTCTCGCGGTTCGAAAGCCAGGCCGACGATGCCGGCCAGTGTGCCTTCCTCGAACGCACCGAGCACCACGTCGAGCTTGCTGGCCAGCCGCGCTTCCCACCAGCTCAGCGGCATCACCGCGCGCTCGCGCACGCTGGAGGTGAAGGCCTGCGGATGGCGGTCGTAGGCTTCGAGCATCAGCTCGCGGTAAGCCAGGGCATGACTGGCGTCGAGGCGTTCGATCCACATGTTCAGGCCGTCCTGCGTTGTTCAAGCATCAGACGCACCGCCAGACCGGCGAGTACAAATCCCATGAAGTAACGCTGCAGCGCCAGCCATGTCGGATTGCGCACGAACCACGACGCAATGCCCGCCGCGAACAGCGCGATCAGCAGATTGACGCTGAAACTGACGCTGATCTGGGTCAGGCCAAGAATGATGCTCTGGGTGAACACAGAACCGTGTTCGGGGCTGATGAATTGCGGAAACACCGAGAGGTAAAACACGGCGATTTTCGGGTTCAGGGCGCTGGTAAGAAAGCCCATGGTGATCAGTTTGCGCGACGAATCCGCCGGCAGATGCTGCGCTTCGAACGGCGAGCGCGCACCGGGTCTGACCGCTTGCCAGGCCAACCACAGCAGGTACAGCGCACCGGCCCACTTCAACACTTCATAAGCCATCGGCACCGCCAGAAACACTGCGGTCAAACCGGCAGCCGCGGCAAACATGTGCACGAAAAATCCCGCGACCACACCGAGCAACGAGGTGACTCCGGCCTTGCGTCCCTGACAGATCGAACGCGAGATCAGGTAGATCATGTTCGGCCCCGGCGTCAGTACCATCAACAGCGCGGCGGCGGCGAAGATCAGCAGGTCTTGAAGCGGGATCATGGCAATGTCCTTTGCGTGAATGATCAGGCGAGCGCCGTCATTGATCTGCGATAAAACGGCAGGATCAGGTCGCGTGTCAATGGCGCCAGAACCACAGCAGGATCAGTGGCGGGATCAATCCAGATCACTTCCTCGATTTCGGCAGCGGGCGTCACATCGGCGTCGATGGTCAACTGAAAAATCTCCGCTTGCACCACAAACCCCGGCTCATTGGCGGCCGGTGCCGAGAACTGGCCAAGGAAGCAGGCCTGCGCCGGGTCGATCTGCAGGCTCAGCTCTTCTTCCAGCTCGCGGGCCAGTGCGTGCACCGGCAACTCATGCGCTTCGATCTTGCCGCCCGGTTGCATGAACGCCGTGGTGCCGCGCTTGCGCACCAGCAGGGTCTGGCCTTCGGCGTTGAGCAACAGCGCCGCGGCGATACGGATGAGGTTTGGAGCGACAACGGATGCAGAGGTCATGGGTCAGCCACCGGCCTGGAAAAACCGCAAGGATCCCATGCCCGGCCTGATTCAGTCACCTCACAGGTCACTCCCCCTGAGCCTTGAGCGCGGTTTCATCCTCCTCGGGCAGCTTGACGAATATCTTGTATTTGCCGCCCTCCATGGCTTCGAAGGCAATCAGCTTTTCCACCAGCAGTGCGCTGAGCACCTTGCCGGCGTTGAGCAGCAGCATGCCGTTATCGGCATTGAGATTACGCGCCAGAATCATCCCTGCCGCCAGGTCCCGGGTGGTCAGCACCTTGACCGACGGGTCGGCGAGGGTGACGTCGCCCAGAAATGCCGCGCACACCTGAATGAAATCTTCGACCAGCTCGGGATCATACAAACGCCCGGCGTACTGCCGCAGGTAGAGCAGGGCTTCGTCGCTGTTCAAATGCCGTTCGAGGATCAGGCCGCGTTGCAACTCGACGAAATCCACTGCCAGTTTCAGCAACCGCGACCCCAACGGAATCGCCTCGCCCTTGAGTCGGTCAGGAAAACCGCTGCCGTCCCAGCGCTCCTGGTGATGCAGGATCAGACGGGCCGCGTCCTTCATCGGGTCAAGCGTCATCAACAGCGATTCGCTCTGCTTCGGATAGCTGCGATAACGCTCGCGATCGGTATGGCGCAGCAAGTCCGAAGGCGTGGTCATCATGCCGTCGGTCCAGCTCAGTTTGCCAATGTTGTACAGCGCGGCGGCCATGGTCAGATCACGGCTGGTGGCCTCGTCCAGACCGTGCTGTTTGCAGTAGCTGCGCACCAGTTCGATGATCTGCCGATTGGTCTGCTTGGCAGGCGGCAGACGCAAATTGGCCAGCAGCGAGAACACTTCGGTGCCGGTGACATAGCTGTGTTTGAGTTCTTCGTAGGCCAGGTCAAGCATGTCGGCGGTCTGCTGCAGTTCGGCAGTGCGCGCCGCGACGTGCTTTTCCAGGGTGCTGTTGAGCAGCTTGAGCTGGTCGTTCTGCACCTGGGTCAAGCGCTCCAGACGTAGGCGCTCCTGCTCGGAATGCTGATGTTCGAGGGCTTGGCGCAGGATCAGCAGCAACTCCTCGTCATTCCACGGTTTGCTGATGTAGCGGTGAATCTGCCCGTCGTTGATCGCCTTGATGATTGCCGACGGGTCGGCATAACCGGTGAGCATGATGCGCACGGTCGCCGGATAGCGTTGACGGACATGCGCCAGTAACGAGGCGCCATCCATGTTCGGCATGCGCGCATCGCTCATCACCAGGTCCACTGGCTGTTGCTCCAGCATCTCCAGCGCCTGGGCACCGCTGGTCGCCAACAGGACGTCATAGGGTTGTCCCCGCAGCAGACGGCGCAGGCTGTTGAGGATCGATTCCTCGTCATCGACCAGCAACACCTTGGGTCGATGTACCGGCAACGGGGTGGATTGCTCTTCCATGGCTTGGCCTCAAGAAACAGGGTTAACGACACATCGACCGACCGCCTCACTGGCCCGCGCCTGAGTCCAAGGCTAGATGATTTTTGACTGCATTCACGCAAATCTTCGCTCACAGGCCACGGCGTCGCGCCGGGACGACTATGCTGAACACGGTGCAATACTCCATCGGTTGAACCGACAAGTTGCGAGGGAAAAGGATGCCCCGGATGACACCCGCCAGCGGCCTCATGGGCGGCGCGGCATGAACCAGCCAGCAGCGCATATCAATCGTCGGGTGCTTATCGTCGACGACAGCCCGTCGATTCATGGCGATTTCGCCAAGATTCTCTGCCCGCTCGTCCCCGCTGACGACGGCCTGGGCGAAACCGAGAATCTGTTGTTTGGCACCCCGTCCGCGACACCGTCCCAGCATTTCGAGCTGGACTCGGCCTTTCAGGGCCGCGAAGCGCTGGAAAAACTCGAAGCCGCGCTGGCTGAAAATCGCCCGTATGCCATGGCGTTCATCGACATGCGCATGCCGCCAGGCTGGGATGGCCTGGAGACCATCGAACGGTTGTGGCAAGTCGACCCCAAGCTGCAAGTCGCGCTGTGCACGGCGTATTCCGACTATTCCTGGGAAGACATCGACCAACGTCTGGCACTGAATGACCGCTTGCTGATTCTGAAAAAGCCGTTCGACGCGATCGAGATCCGGCAGATGGCCAGCGCGCTCACGGTCAAATGGCAGATGACCGAAGACGCCGAGCTGAAAATGAACCAGTTGGAACAGGCGGTTCAGGAGCGCACCCGCGAACTGTCCGACGCCAACATGATTGTGCAGAACAGCCCGACCATCCTGTACCGGCTGCGCGGCGATCCGTCGTTTGCCCTGATGTACATCTCCCACAACATCACCCGCTACGGCCATGTCGCCGCTGACCTGCTGCGCTCGCCCAACTGGGCGCAGGAACTGATTCACCCGGACGATCAGGCCAGCGTCGATGCCGCCATGGCCCGGGTGCTGGACCGGCATGCGTCAGGCGCTTCGATCGAGTTCCGGATGCGCACCGGCCAGGGCACCTGGCGCTGGGTGGAAAACCGCTATATCCCGGTGCGCGATGATGACGGCCGTCTGCTGGAAGTCGAAGGCATCATCCTCGACATCACCGAGCGCCGCGTGGCCGAGGAAAAACTGGCGTTGCTGGCCCGCTCCGACGGCCTGACAGGCCTGGCCAATCGCGCCACGCTGATCGAACGCCTGCATCAGGCCTTCGCCGCCGCGCGTCGGGGCGCTGCGCCGTTTGCGGTGTTTTACCTGGATCTTGACCACTTCAAGCGGATCAACGACACCTTGGGCCACCCGGTGGGCGATCTGCTGCTGCAGGAAGTCGCCCGCCGCATCAAATCAGGCGTGCGCGAAAGCGACGTGGTGGCGCGTCTGGGCGGCGATGAGTTCGCGATCCTGCAACTGGACGTCAGCGATCCGACCCAATCAGCTGCCATGGCAGCCAATATCCGCGACACGCTGCTGGCGCCCTACAACCTGGCCGGCAATGCGCTGCACATTTCGGTGAGCATCGGCATCAGCAGTTACAGCGGGCTCAGCCTCGACGCCGACAGCCTGCTCGGGCAGGCCGACATGGCGCTGTACCGCGCCAAGGAAATGGGGCGCAACCAGTATCACTTCCACTCCGAGGACATCTCGCGGGAAGTGGCCGAACGCATGACCCTGGTCGACGAATTGACCAGCGCCCTTCAGGGCAATCAACTGTTGCTGCATTACGCACCGGAGATTGACCTGCACAGCGGCAAGATTCTGGGCATGGAGGCGCAAATCCTCTGGCAACATCCGCGCCTCGGCCTGCTGCCGGCCTCCGCTTTCGTACCGATAGCGGAGAAAACCGGCGCGATCATTCCGCTCGGACGCTGGGTACTGAATCACGCCTGCCACCAGATGCACCTGTGGCGAAATGACGGGGTCGCCCCGCCAGTGATGGCGATCAAGATTTCCCTGGCACAGCTCAAAAGTGGCCCCGAACTGATCTACGACGTTCTGCGCACCACCGCACGCTGGGAACTCGCCCCCTGGGACCTGCGATTCGATGTCACCGAAGCCACGCTGGCCCAGACCAAGTGGACCCACAACGATGCATTGCCGCGCCTGCGTGAGCTGGGCGTGGCGATTGCCATCGATGATTTCGGCACCGAATATTCCTCGTTCGATTACCTGAAAACCTACCGGGTCAATCACCTCAAACTGGCCCAGAGCTTTATCGCCAGCGCGTCCCAGGATGCGGCCGGAGCCAACGCCCTGCGAGCGATCGTCAATTTCGCCCGGGATCTGGACATCGGCATCATCGCCGAAGGCCAGACACCCCTGAATCGACCCGATGTGCCCCGTGCCGAAGCACCGCTGCCCAGCGCACAGGGGTTGTATTTCAGCGAAGCGGTCAGCGCCGAACAGGCGGGCCGGTTGCTCCGGGACGTGCCCCGCGCGGCGCCCTCCCCCAAGGAGGATGAGGCATGAAAACGGCCTTCCCCCAGACCAACCGGCGCATCCTGATCATCGATGACACGCCAGCGATTCATGAGGACTTTCGCAAGATTCTGGCCCCGCAGGCGCAGGACGAGGTCGACTTGCATCAGTTGGAACAGACGCTGTTCGGTACCCGCCAATCGCCGCACCTGACCTTCCAGCTCGACTCCGCCTATCAGGGCCAGGAAGCCCTGGCCCTGGTCAAACACGCGCTGGCCAGCGGCAACCCGTATGCCCTCGCCTTCATCGACATGCGCATGCCACCGGGCTGGGATGGCCTGGAAACCATCGAGCAGCTATGGCGTGTCGATCCAAATCTGCAGGTTGCCCTGTGCACCGCGTACAGCGACTACAGCTGGGAGGCGATGGCCGAACGGCTGGAATTCGGCGACCAGTTGCTGATCCTGAAAAAGCCGTTCGACAGTCTGGAAATCCGTCAGATGGCCAACGCCCTGACCTGGAAATGGCAACTGGCGCAGGACGCGGCGCTGAAGATGCTCAGCCTTGAGCAGACCATCGAGGCGCGGGTTCACGAATTGCTCAAGGTCTCGCATCTGTTGCAATACGACAGCCTCACGGAGCTGCCCAACAGCACCCTGCTGGGTGATCGCCTGAGCCAGGCCATGGCTGTCTGCCGGCGCCATGACAAGCAACTGGTGGTGATGTTTCTCGGTCTGGATCGCTTCAAGCGCATCAACAATGCGTTGGGCCATCCGGCGGGCGATGAAATGCTCAAACGCACCGCCCGCCAACTGCTGTCATGCGTGCGTGATTCCGACTCGGTGTTTCGCTATGGCTCGGACGAGTTCGTGGTGATCCTCGGCGACATCAACCATCCCCAGCAAACCCACGGCGTCGCGGAAAAACTGCTGGCTGCCATTCGTCTGCCGCAGACGATTGCCGGGCATGACGTCAGCGTCACCGCCAGCGTCGGCATCAGCGTGTACCCCGATGACGGCCTCGAAGCCATCGAGCTGATCAAAAAAGCCGAGACGGCGATGCGCAACGTCAAGGAGCACGGCCCTGACAGCGTTGGCTTCTTCATCGAAGCCATGAACCAGCACGCCCGCGAGCAGCACAGCATCGAGTCGGGCATTCGCCGCGCTCTGCACGGGCACGAGTTTGTCCTGCACTATCAGCCGAAAATCGACCTGCGCAGCGGCACCGTGGTCGGCGCCGAAGCGCTGATACGCTGGCAGAAACCGGGACACGGCTGGATCTACCCGGCGGAGTTCATTCCGGTGGCCGAGGACAGTGGTCTGATCGTGCCCTTGAGCAAATGGGTACTGGGCGAAGCCTGCCGTCAGACCCGCGCCTGGCAAACAGCCGGACTGCCGCCGATCCGCATGTCGGTGAACATGTCACCCATCGATTTTCGTCAGCGTGACTTCGTTGCGGGCGTCGAACGCGTGCTTGAGCAGACAGGCCTGGCCCCTGACTGGCTGGAGATCGAGATCACCGAAGGTGTGCTGATGCAGAACGTCGAAACAACGATGGTTGCGCTCAATCGCTTGAAGGCGTTGGGCACCCGCCTGGCCATCGATGACTTCGGCACCGGCTATTCCAGCCTGAGTTACCTGCGCCGGTTTCCGATTGATGTGCTGAAGATCGACCAGTCGTTCATTCGCGGTCTGTGCAACGACAGCAACGATGCGGCACTGGTCAGCGCCATCATCAGCCTGGGCAGGAGTCTGGGGCTCAACGTCATCGCCGAAGGCATCGAAACCGCCGAGCAACTGGCGTTCCTCAAGGCCCACGACTGCGAAGAAGGTCAGGGCTACTTTTTCAGCAAGGCATTACCGGCTGACGACTTTGCGCACTGGCTGGCCAGCGCAGCCCCGCCACCGTGGACGGCGCGATGAACGCCTCGATACCGGCCTTGAGTCAAGGAGACGATTGCCGATGAACCTGTTCCGTCCCGCCATGACGCTGCTGCTGTGCGGACTCTGCGCCGGGGCCAGTGCCGACCCGCTGGACGAGCCGCTCAAACCGTTGCCCGCCGTGCCACAGCAGGACGCCCGGCGCGTGGAACTGGGTCGTCGGTTATTCCATGAGCCACGCTTGTCGATCAACAACACACTGTCCTGTGCCAGTTGCCACCAACTGGACAAGAACGGTGCCGACAGCCGGGCGCTCTCGCTGGGGTTCGACGGCAAACCGGTGGCGGTCAACACACCGACCGTGTTCAACGCCAGCCTCAATTTCCGCCAGTTCTGGGACGGCCGCGTCGAGACGCTGGAAGAACAGAGCAATGTCGTCATCACCAGCCCCCATGAAATGGGCAGCGACTGGAGCACGGTCGTCGAGCGGATCGCCAACGACGCCGATTACCGCCGCGATTTCGCCGCCACCTACCCGGACGGCGTGACCAAGACCAACATCCAGCAGGCGCTGGCCAGTTTCGAACGTACCTTGCTGCCCCCCAACTCACGCTTCGATCAGTACCTGCTGGGCAATACCGAAATCCTCACGCTGGACGAAAAATACGGTTATCAGCGCTTCAAGGAGTACGGCTGTATCTCCTGTCACCAAGGGGTGAACATCGGCGGCAACATGTTCCAGAAATTCGGCGTGTTCGGTGATTACATTGCCGATCGCGGCAACCCGACCGTGGCCGATCAGGGTCGTTTCAACGTGACCGGCGACGAAGTCGACCGGGCGGTGTTCAAGGTGCCGAGCCTGCGCAATGTCGCGATCACCGCACCGTATTTCCACGACGGCTCGGCGCCCACCCTCGAACGGGCCGTGGATGTGATGTTCCAGTATCAGTTGGGGCGCATGCCCAGCGAAGAGGACAAACGGCTGATCATGCTGTTTCTCACAACCCTGACCGGCCAACGGGAAGACAAACCATGATCAACATCTCGCGGCGACGCAGCCTGCTGTTGCTGACCCTGGTCGCCCTGGCACTGGCCTCGATCCTGCTGTTTCTGTACTTCAAGTCCAGCTCCGACCAGACCATGACGTACACCGAGTCGCGGGATCTGATCCGGCAGATCAAACAGCAGAATTCGCTGTGGGAAAACGAGATCCTCAAGGCGCGGGTGGCGCTCACCCACAACTATGATCCGCTGGTGTCGCCGATGAACGAGATGAACCGGCTCTGGGAGCGCTTCGACGCCATAGAATCGGGGCATGGTCGAAACGATTCGACGCAGTGGAACGAGGCCTATGAGAGTTTCCTGCAAGCGATGCAGGAAAAGACCCGGCTGGTCGAACAGTTCAAATCGCACAACGCCTTGCTGCGCAACTCCCTGGCGTTTTTGCCCACCGCCGAAGACGACATTCAGCAACAATTGGCCAACCTGTCGGACTTCGATAAATCCCAGTTGGAGAACATCACCACCGATACCTACGACCTCCTGCTCAGTGCGCTGGAGTTTGCTCAAGTCACCTCCGATGACCGGGCCGCCGACATCGAGGTGGGTCTGAACAAACTGACCGTCAACGCACAGCGCCTGCCGCAGGCGTTTCAAACCCCGGTCAAAATCCTCAGCAACCACATCAGCCTGATCGCTCGCGAGCAGCCACTGGTCAATCAGTTGCTCGAAAGCATCGAAAACATTCCCGTGGCCGAGCGCCTGGACACCCTCACCACCATGCTCGATCGCGATCAACAGCGTGTCGATCAGGTCGACCGCCAATACCACTTCTATCTGCTGCTGTTCTCGGTGCTGCTGATGTTGTCGCTGGTGTGGCTGGCCATCCGCCTGATCGGCAGTTTCGCCGAGATCAATCGGGTCAATACGGCCCTGCAAACCGCCAACGATGCGCTGGAGCAACGCGTCGAGGAGCGCACCCGGGAACTCAAGAACGCCCAGAGCGAGCTGCTCGACGCTGCACGTCAGGCCGGCATGGCGGAAATCGCCACCAATGTGCTGCACAACGTCGGCAACGTGCTCAACAGCGTGAACATTTCCAGCGATCTGATCGCGCGCAAGCTGCGCAGCAGCAAGACCCAGGGCCTGGGCAAGGCGATGCAGCTGATCAACGAGCACCCGCACGACCTCGGCGCCTTTCTCAGCGAAGACGCCAAGGGCAAATTGCTCCCCGGTTATCTCAACCAGTTGGTCGGAGCCATCGCCCAGGAACAGCAGGAAATGATCGACGAATTGAACCAGATGAACAAAAGCGTCGATCACATCAAGGACATCGTCGCCACCCAGCAATCCTACGCCGGCGCCAACAGCATGACCGAGCCGCTGTTTATCAACGAGCTGCTCGAAGATGCGTTGCGCATGAACGCCGGGGCCCTGACCCGGCATCACGTCACGGTGGTCAAGGAGTACGCCGAGGTGCCGCAGGTGATGGGCGACAAACACCGTTTGCTGCTGATCCTGATCAACCTCATCAGCAATGCCAAATACGCCATGTCTGACCTCAGCAACCGCCCCCGCACCATGACCCTGGCGGTAAGAATCGTCGATGACAACTTCCTCGAAATCAGCGTCAGGGACGACGGCGAAGGCATCGCGCCGGAAAACATGACGCGGATCTTTGCCCACGGTTTCACCACCCGCAAGGAAGGTCACGGCTTCGGTCTGCACAGCTGCGCGCTGGCGGCCATCGAGATGAACGGGCACCTCACCGCGCACAGCGACGGACCGGGCAAAGGCGCGCTGTTCACCTTGCAGATCCCCCTGATCAGCGTCACGGAGAACGCATGAGCGAGCTGTCGAACCAACGCATTCTGCTGATCGACGACATGCCGTCGATTCATGAAGACTTCCGCAAGATCCTCGCGCCACCGGCAGCACAGTCAGTGGAACTGGACGAGATGGAAGCAGCACTGTTTGGCGCTCAGATTCGCGCCGAACGTCCGCCGTTCGAGCTGGACTCGGCCTACGGCGGCGAGGAAGGTCTGGGCAAACTGATGCAGGCCTTGCAGGAACAACGCCCTTACGCGCTGGCCTTCGTCGACATGCGCATGCCCGACGGCTGGGACGGCGCGAAAACCATCGAGCATCTATGGCAGCAGGATCCGCTGTTGCAGGTGGTGGTGTGTACCGCCTACTCGGATTATTCCTGGGATGAACTGCTCGAACGTCTGCAAGCGCATGACCGATTGCTGATCCTGAAAAAGCCGTTCGACAACATCGAAGTGCAGCAGATGGCCAACACCCTGCTGACCAAATGGCAGATGACCGAACGCGCCTCGTTGCAGATGCATCATCTAGAACATCTGGTCGATCAGCGTACCGCGCAGTTCAAGCAGGCCAGCGAAGAACTGCAGCGCGAAATAGATGAACGCAAGCAACTGGAAAGTCAGTTGGTGCAGTCGGAAAAGCTTGCTTCACTGGGGCAAATGGCGGCCGGCGTGGCCCATGAAATCAATAACCCGATCGGCTTCATCTCCTCCAACCTCGGCACCCTCGACGGCTACTTCAACCAATTGTTGAGCGTACTCGATGCCTGGCAGACGCTGGGCCCCACGCCGGACAGCGAATCCGTAGCCCGGCTTGAGCAACTGCGCAAAGACGCCGATCTGGATTTTCTGCTCGAAGACATCCCGGTGTTGATCCGCGAATCCAAGGAAGGCATTGGCCGGGTCGGACAGATCGTCAAGGATCTGAAGGATTTCTCCCGGGTCGATACCCATCAGCAATGGCAGTGGGCCAATCTGCAACAAGGCATCGACTCGACGCTGAACATCGTCGCCAGCGAACTCAAGTACAAGGCCGATGTGATCAAGGAATATCAACCGTTGCCGGACATCGAGTGCCTGCCCTCGCAAATCAATCAGGTGATCATGAACCTGGTGGTCAACGCGGCGCAGGCCATGGGCCCCGAGCGCGGCACCATTACTTTGCGTACCGGGCAGCAGCAGGACACGGCCTGGGTGGAAGTCGCGGATACCGGCGCGGGAATCGCGCCGGACATCCTGCAGAAAATCTTCGATCCGTTTTTCACCACCAAACCGGTCGGTCAGGGCACCGGGCTGGGCCTGTCCCTGTCCTACGGCATCGTGAAAAAACACGGTGGCGACATTTCGGTCCGCAGCGAACCAGGCGTGGGCACAACCTTTCGCGTCGAGTTACCGATGCGCCAGAGCCGACCCGCAGCCTGAGGTGTCTCAGGTCGCTTCCTGAAAATCCATCTCCGGCGGCTGACGACGAAAGCCGCCCGTGAGCACCGCCAGATACACCACGCCAATCGCCAGCCAGCTCAGGCCCAGATACACCGCCAGGTGATCCAGGCTGACCATCAGCCACAAGTCCGCCACCAGCCCGATGAACGGGAAGATCAGAAACAGCACCAGCTCTCGCGGGCCTTTTCTCTCGCCGCCGATCCAGTAGTGAAAGATCACCGACAGGTTGACCAGACTGAACGCCAGGAACGCGCCGAAGTTGATGAACGAAGTGGACGTGGTCACGTCGAGTTTCAGCGCCAGCAACGCCACCACTGCACACAGCAGGATGCTGTTGACCGGTGTGCCGAAGCGCGCATGCAAGGTGCCGAAAAACGACTTGGGCAACACGCCGTCGCGGCCCATCGCAAACAGCAGACGCGAACCGCTGGCCTGGGCCGACAACCCCGAGGCGAACTGGCCGACGATCAAGCCAATGAGGAAGATCGAGACGAACAGATCGCCGCCGATGTTGCGCGCAATTTCATAGGCCGCCGAATCGACGCTGTCGAACTGGAATGACGGGTGGGCGATCTGCACAAAGTACGACACCCCGACGAAGATCAGCCCGCCGATCAGAGTGATCAACATGATCGCCCGTGGAATGGTGCGGCGTGGGTCGCGGGTCTCTTCGGTCAGCGTGCTGACCGCGTCGAAACCGAGGAACGAATAACAGGCGATAGCCGCGCCACTCATGATCAGCGGCATCTGCATGTCGCCATTGAAGAACGGTTTGATCGACCACAACGGCGTGCGCGCATCGCCGCCGACGTAGTGCACGCACAGCGCGACGAAGGCGATCAGCACCAGAAATTGCACCAGCATCAGCAAGGCGTTGATGCCGTTTGCCAGTTTCAAACCGATGATGTTGATCGCGCTGGTGATGCCGATGAACGCCAGTACCCAGATCCACTGCGGGATCGACGGGAACGCCGAAGCGAGGTACGCCGCGCCGATCAGCCAGATCGCCATCGGCAAAAACAGGTAATCGAGCAGCACCGCCCAACCGGCGATGAAGCCGAGCTTGGGGCTGATCGCCTTGCGCACGTAGCTGTAGGCGGAACCGGCGACGGGGAACGCGGCGGCCATGCGCCCGTAGCTCATGGCGGTGAAGAACATCGCCACCAGTGCTGCCAGGTACGCGGCCGGGACCATGCCGGCGGTGGATTGCGCGAGGATGCCGAAAGTGCCGAGGACAATGATCGGCGTCATGTAGGCGATGCCGAACAGCACCACCGACCCTAATGACAGGGTGCGTTGCAAACGAGCCATGGGCGACTTACTCCGAATGTTATTGGATTTATGGCAGAGCCGAGTTCGGCGAATGTTTCGGGTGTGGCTTTGTTGTTTTTTGGATCAAGCAGGTGTGTTGTCTGGACTGGCCTCTTCGCGAGCAAGCCCGCTCCCACAGTGACCGCATTCCCCTGTGGGAGCGGGCTTGCTCGCGAAGGCGTCAGCCCGACCGACACAGCATCCCGATCAGTGCGCAGGAATCAGCAACTCGCGCAGTCCGCCAGCGTGCTCCACCACCTCCCCCGGCAGTTTCAAACGCTGATCATCCAGGTAGCGGTAATCCTTGCGCGCAATCACCAACCGGTCGAAATCCAGCTCGACGCTGAACTGCCCCTCTTCCCGCCCCGCTTCGAACAGCAATTCCCCCAACGGATCCACCAGCGCACTGCCGCCGGCAAACATCAAACCGTCATCCCCGGCCTCGACGCGGTTGACCATCAGCGCAAACGCCTGGTTTTCCTGGGCGCGGGCCATGATCGCGGTACGGTGAGTCGGGGCGTACGGGTCCATGTTGCCGTTGGTCACGATCAGCAATTCGGCACCCAGTTGCGCCAGTGCGCGGGCGGATTCGGGAAACTCGATGTCGTAGCAGATCAGCAGGCCGACGCGCACGCCGTTCCACTCGCAGGTGGCATAGCGGTCGCCGGGCTCGAACACGCCGCGATCCGAAGCCCAGAGGTGGGTCTTGCGATATTTGAGCGCGATGCCTTCCGGGGTGATCAGCAGCGTGGTGTTGTAGAAGCGCCCGTTGTCGCTTTCGGCCATGCCGATCACCACGGCGACGTTGCGCTCGCGGGCGGCGGCCAGCACCGCGCGGACGGTCGGGCCATCCAGCGGCTCGGCGATCTTCGCCACGGTTTCTGCTGTCGGGAAGCCCATCAGGTGGGTTTCCGGGAATACGATCAATTGCGTGTCGGCCGCGCACGCCGCGATCGCCGCGAGGGCGCGTTCGAGGTTGTATGCGGTGCCATTGTCACGGCCCGCCAGTTGGGCGAGTTCGACTTTCATGAGAATTCCTTGTGATGGGCAGCGGGCGCTGAAAGATTGCCCGGTGGCTGTCTGTGGGCCAGTATGCGCAGCAAGCAACCGGCCAGGGAATCACGCGGCCGGGGTAACCCGATAGGGGTAGATCCATGACCGTTTCGTTTGATGACATCACCTGGCACCGCGCCGTCGGGCAACTGATCGACGCGCTGGACAAGCCGAATTTCTGGGCGCAACTGGTGCGTCTGCTCGACCAGTACGTGGCGTTCGATAGTTGGGTGGTGCTGCTGTTCAGTGCCGATCAGCACCCGCAGGTATTCGCCGAATGCCCCGGCGAGGACGGCAGTCCCGACCCGCTGTTTCAGGATTATCTGCGCGGGTTGTACCTGCTCGACCCGTTCTACATCGCCTGCCGCGAGCAGTCGCGCACCGGGCTGTACCGCCTGTCCGAGGTGGCACCGGAGCATTTCGAGCTGACCGAGTATTACCAGCGATACTTTCGTCTGAATGTGGTCGCCGACGAAATCCAGTTCAATTGCCAACTCGAAGGCGAGCGCACGCTGTGTCTGTCGCTGGGCAGTGAAAAACGTTTCACTGGCGAACAGATTGCCTTGCTGTCATTGATCCAGCCGTGGGTGCTGGGCCTGTTGCGTCAGCGTCTGCCGTACGAGATCAACCAGACCGTGGCCCTCGCTGCCGCACCTGCACCCGCTGACTGGCGGGTGCAACTGGAAGCGTCGGTGCAACAACTCAAGGGCGCGCAACTGACCGCCCGGGAGCTGGATGTCGGGCGTTTGATGCTCAGCGGTTGCTCCAGTAAAGAAATCGCCCGTAAGCTGGAAATCTCCGTAGAAACCGTGAAAGTCCATAAGAAACATATGTACAGCAAGCTGGGGATCAAATCCCAGTCGGAGCTGTTTTCGATTTTTCTCCAGGCGCAGAACGCCTGATAACGCGTGGAAATGCTTTCCTGTGTCGACAGATTCTCTGTGGTGAGGGGATTCATCCCCGATGGGCTGCGCAGCAGCCCCAAGTCTATGCATGCGGTCTTTCAGTTAAACCGCAGTGAATGGTTTTGGGGCGGCTTCGCCACCCATCGGGGATAAATCCCCTCACCACAATAAATCTCATCAACAGGCCCGCCTGCTGCCACAGGTTTGCAAACCATTGAGTCCGAACCAAGGAAACCGTATGAGCCTGTCACTCCTGAGCCGCTACGCCTTCTTTGCCGTCTGCGTGATTTTCACCCTCGCCAGCCTGCCCTTTCTCGAACACGACTGGCTGTGGCCGATCACCGCCGTCACCGGCGTACTGAGCCTGCTTGGTCTGTTCGACCTGCTGCAGAGCCCGCACGCGGTGCGCCGCAACTACCCGATCCTGGGCAACATCCGCTATCTGGTCGAAGGCATCCGCCCGGAGATCCGCCAGTACCTGCTGGAATCCGACAGCGACGCCCTGCCCTTCTCCCGCGCCCAGCGTTCGCTGGTGTACTCGCGGGCGAAAAATGAAAGCGCCGACAAACCCTTCGGCACGCTGATCGACGTGTATCAATCGGGCTTCGAATTCATCGGCCACTCGATGCGCCCGGCACCGTTGAGCGACCCGAGCGGTTTCCGCGTCACCGTCGGCGGCCCGCAGTGCACCCAGCCGTATTCGGCCTCGGTGTTCAACATCTCGGCGATGAGCTTCGGCTCGCTCAGCGCCAACGCCATCCGCGCGCTGAATCAGGGCGCCAAGCTCGGCAACTTCGCCCACGATACCGGCGAAGGCAGCATCAGCCCGTATCACCGCGAACACGGCGGCGACCTGACCTGGGAACTGGGCAGCGGCTACTTCGGCTGCCGCACCAGCGATGGCCGCTTCGACCCGGAACGCTTCGCCACTCAAGCGCAGAATCCGCAGGTGCGGATGATCGAAATCAAGATGAGTCAGGGCGCCAAACCCGGCCACGGCGGGATTCTGCCCAAGCACAAGGTCACCCAGGAAATCGCCGACACCCGTGGTATCCAGATGGGCGAAGACTGCATCTCGCCGTCACGCCACAGCGCGTTTTCCACGCCGATCGAAATGATGCATTTCATCCAGCAACTGCGTGAACTGTCCGGCGGCAAACCGGTGGGTTTCAAGTTCTGTCTCGGACATCCGTGGGAGTTCATGGGCATCGCCAAGGCCATGCTGGAAACCGGCATCCTGCCGGACTTCATCGTGGTCGACGGCAAGGAAGGCGGTACCGGGGCAGCGCCCGTGGAGTTCACCGACCACATCGGCGTGCCGATGCGCGAAGGCCTGCTGTTCGTGCACAACACCCTGGTCGGCCTGAACCTGCGCGACAAGATCAAACTCGGCGCCAGCGGCAAGATCGTCAGTGCCTTCGACATCGCCAGCGTGCTGGCCATCGGCGCCGACTGGGCCAACTCCGCGCGCGGCTTCATGTTCGCCATCGGCTGCATCCAGTCGCAAAGCTGCCACACCAACAAATGCCCGACCGGCGTCGCCACCCAGGACGCTCTGCGCCAACGCGCCCTCGTCGTCCCGGACAAGGCTCAGCGCGTCTACAACTTCCACCGCAACACGCTCAAGGCGCTGGCAGAAATGCTCGCCGCCGCAGGCCTTGAGCATCCGTCGCAACTGTCGGCCAAGCACCTGGTGCGCCGCATGTCGGCGACCGAGATCAAACTGTTCTCGCAGTTGCATGTGTTTCTGAAACCGGGGGAATTGCTCACGGGTGAGGTGAATGGCGAGTTCTATTCGCGGATGTGGCAGATGGCGCGGGCGGACAGCTTTGAGCCGCAGGAAGTGGCGGCAGCCTGAGCGTCGTCACCAACTGAGCAGGCGGTGAGGCGGCGGCTCTTTCATGACGATGAAACCGTAATCGCCAATCAGGTAAATCCGGTAATACAGGCTGTCCACCAGCGCTGGAAACCCCTGATAGCCGACGCGGGTGGCATTGCGCCGTTCGCGTTCGGCGACCACGTTGGTAATGCCTGCTGACGGCAGATTTTCCGCGAGCATGAAGTAGTCGACGTTGAGCAAATACTTCAGAACCGGTAGCCGTTTGAATGAACCGGTCGCACTGACCAGCCAGCGATCGGAGTAGCTCACCGAGAGATAGATCCGCTTGGCTTCACGCAACTCGCGATGGGCGGCGATGTCGTGGCTCAGGCTGTACAGCGCGCTGTTGGCGAAGGTTTTCTGCAGGCTCAGCACCCGGCCATACGCGAAGGACAGCGAGAGTGTCGCCAGCAGCGGAATAATCAGCAGCAAGGGCAAGCGACGATGCGCGGATGCCAACGCAACGTGCGCCAGATAGAACAACCCCAGCAACAACACGCCGAAGCCCATCAGGGTGCGCGCGCCTTCATTGAAATCACGGAACAGCAGCGTGATCCCCGGCACCAGCAAAGTCAGGACAGGCAGCGTGAGCAAGCACAGCAGCAAGTCTGGCCAACGGTGCGGGCGGCACTGAACCAGTCGCACACTGCCAGCGATCGCACACAACACCAGCGCAGCGAAAACCCACGGGTAGCCACCGTGAAACAGCAGCGCGACTTTCTCCAGGACCCGAGCGAAATTGATGCCGATCTGCAACAGCGGATCGGCGTCCAGGTTCAACAGATCCGTTTTTCGCAACGTTTCCATGAAAGGGTACGCCGTGGCGCTGTAGATCAGGATGCCCAGGCCCGCTTGTGCGAGTTTCCAGCCCAGCATCCGCAGAATCTCCGGCCACTGCGTTCGCCGCTGAACAGCCCTGATCAACTCGACACAACACAGCCCGAGAAACACATTGAAGCTGATCTGATAAAGACCGATTGCCAGCGCCAGCAACGCCGCCGGCACCAGCCAGCGCTGCACCCGCGATGAACCTTCGAATGTGATGGCGTAGATCGCCGCGACCATGCTCAGGGCCATGATCGGGCCGTCGTATTGATAGGACAGATTCTGCAGCAGGAACGGGTTATACCAGAGCGGCAACGGCACCAGACAGCAGGCCAGCGTCGGTTCTGCAAAGTAGTGAAAGGTCAGGCGCGTCAGGGCCAGACTCATCGCTACGACGGCGAGCAACAGCGGCAACGGAAAGATGTTCGGCGCGGCGCCGGTGAACGTCAGCGCCTGAAAAAACCAGTCGGCAAACAACCGCCCCTGCCCGGCCCAGGCATTGCCGGCGGCCAGCGTGCGCCAGTTGTCGTCGATGTACGGGAAGTCGGCGAGGATCAGGGGCAGGACGTACAACGCGGTAGCCAGCAGGAAGAACAGCGCGACCTGACGCTGACTGAGTTCTCGTTGGAGAAATGCGCTCGTTCTCATGTGCGCGCCCCGTTTCAATGCCGCGCGAAATTTGCGAAGTGATACAGGTTTGAGCCTTGCTTCGAGGTTTTTATCGCGCTTTCAGACCGGCGGTTACAGCTTCTGAAACGCCCATAAAAAACCCCGACCAATAGGCCGGGGCTTGTTTGTTACCTTACCGTTGACTTACGAGACCGAACGCACCGCACCCTGCGTTTCACCGGTCGGTTGCAGCTTGAACACGTAGAACAACACGGTCAGCAGCACCAGGAACACCGGCCCCACATATAGCGCCACGCGGGTGTCCGGGAAGTACGCCATCAGGCCGACCACCAGCACCAGAAACGCCAGCGCGAAGTACGAGCTGACCGGGTACAACCACATCTTGTATTTCAGGCCGGCACGTTCGCTGGCGCTCAGGCCTTTGCGGAATTTCAGTTGCGCCAGCAGGATCATCACCCAGGTCCAGATCGCGCCGAAGGTCGCAATCGACGTCACCCAGACGAAGACTTTCTCCGGCACCAGGTAGTTGAGCAGCACGCCGATCAGCAGCGCGAAAATCGACAGCAGCAGCGCGCGGCGTGGCACGCCATTGGAGGTCTTGGCGAACCCGGCCGGAGCCTGGCCGTTCTGCGCCAGGCTGTAGAGCATGCGCCCGGTGCTGAAGATGCCGCCGTTGCACGACGACAGCGCCGCAGTGATCACCACGAAGTTGATGATGCCGGCGGCGGTCTTGATGCCCAGACGTTCGAAGGTCATCACGAACGGACTGCCCTGGGTGCCAATTTCGTTCCACGGGTAGATCGACAGGATCACGAACAGCGCGCCGACGTAGAACAGCAGAATGCGCCAGAACACCGAGCCGATCGCATCAGGAATGGTCTTCTGCGGGTTCTTCGCTTCACCGGCGGTCAGGCCGATCATTTCGACACCGAGGTAGGCGAACATGACCATTTGCAGGGACATCAGCACACCGGTCACGCCGTTGGGCATGAAGCCGCCGTGGGCCCACAGGTTGGAAATCCCCAGCGCCACGCCATCGTTGCCGAAACCGAAAGCAATGATGCCGACGCCGCCGATGACCATGGCGATGATGGTGACGATCTTGATCAGGGCGAACCAGAACTCGAATTCACCGAAGGCTTTTACCGCGATGAGGTTGATCGAGCCCATGCTGATCAACGCCGCGAGGGCCCAGATCCAGCGCGGTACATCGGGGAACCAGATGCCCATGTACACGGCGACGGCGGTGATTTCCGCGACGCAGGTCACTAGCCACAGGAACCAGTAGTTCCAGCCGGTGAGAAAGCCCGCCAGCGGGCCGAGGTAGTCCTGGGCGTAGCGGCTGAACGAGCCGGCCACCGGGTTGTGTACGGCCATTTCGCCGAGGGCGCGCATGATCACCAGGATCGCCAGGCCGCCGAGAATGTACGACAGCATGATCGCCGGGCCGGCCATTTCAATGGCCTTGGCCGAGCCGAGAAACAGGCCGACGCCGATACAGGCACCGAGTGCCATCAGGCGAATATGCCGTTCGCCGAGTTCGCGTTTAAGCGGGCCGCCGTGAGCGGTCTCGCCATGGGGCAGGTGATTGCCGACTGGCATAGGGATACAACCTCGTCTTGTTATTGGATATGACCACCGTGTGTCGAAGCCTCGACCGATAGGCCTCAGCTTCCCGATACCGCGCCTGCTTCGTGGGCAGACACGTCATGCAGGACCCTGCCTGCAAGATCAGCGGGGCGTGCAGTATAGAAAGCTTTTCACAGGGCTTTTCACTCTATAAGTGACAACATTCAGCTAGAAGTCTCGGCAAAAAGCCGCTTTACGGAGAGATATTACCTGATATGCGTAGGAATATTCACCACAAAAATCCCGGCGAGTATTGCACGATGATGGTGCACCGTCATGGCCCTGCTTTGGTGGTCTTGAAGATTAAACAGCTCTAAACCGGTACTCCTCAGTTCATATGGCCTATTGCGTTGAAAGCTTTCTGTGGTGAGGGGATTTATCCCCGATGGACTGCGCAGCAGGCCCAAGCTCTTAAAATGTGATCACCCTTGGTCAGGGCCGCTTCGCGCCCCATCGGGGATAAATCCCCTCGCCACACGTGACGTCAATATTCCCCGCCCCGCCTGAAAAACGAAAATTCCTACGGCATTTACAGACCCGGCTCAAGTAATCCGCCACTAGCCTTCAGGCCTTGATGACTGAACGCAGGGAGCGAACATGCCAGTCAAACCAAATTCCTACCGTCTTCGTTTAGGACGACATTCCGAAACAGACCGAGCCTATTTCGTCACTTCAGTGGTGTATGACCGCCACCCCGTATTTTCCGACTGGCGCACAGGCCGTTTATTGGTTGCAGAGTTTCGCCACGCCCATGAACAAGGCTTAGTAGAGTCCATCGCCTGGGTGGTCATGCCTGATCACTTTCATTGGTTGATGCAGTTGAAAAGCGACAATCTTGGCAAAATCGTTGGCGCGGTAAAGGCGCGCTGCACCCAAGCCGTTAACAGGAAAACCGGTCGTCGCGGTCGATTGTGGCAAACCGGCTATCACGACCGCGCCATCCGTGATGGCGAAGACTTGAAACCGTTCGCCCGTTACATCATCGCCAATCCGCTACGGGCGGGATTGGTGGAGCGGATTGGCGACTACCCGCTTTGGGACGCCTGCTGGCTCTAGGCCCATTACTGAAACTAAATCATGTCAATTCATCTGTGGTCAGGAGATTTGAATGTGGTGAGGGGATTTATCTGTGGCGAGGGGATTTATCCCCGATGGACTGCGCAGCAGGCCCAGCTATTAAAATGCGTAGCCCCTTGTTCAAGGGCCGCTTCGCGCCCCATCGGGGATAAATCCCCTCGCCACAGATAACCTCCACAGCCAGCGACTTCAGTTTTGTTCAGATGGCTTCCCCGCACTTTTTTTTCCCCATCACCAACCACCGTCTAAGCTTCAGTCAAGTCCGATCAATCTGCGTGAATGGATCAATCGACTATGGGCGCTTTGTGGCAAACCGATTCGAGTAAAGCCGTGGTTCCGACTGAACGTGTGGATGAAGCGCCTGTCCCCCCAAAAAAACGCCGCAGCCGGCATGGCTGGAAGGCGTTCTGGTTATTGCTGCTGATTATCGCCATCGTGGTGGGTCTGGCCGCGAGCAAGGAGATGCGCACCTCGCGTTTCCAGTCCCGGGAGCTGAGTCAGTACGCCGCCTCGCTCAAATATCAGCTGGAGCCCGGCCCCAGCGAAGCGATCCGCTATCCGGGCAACGGGCCGTTCGATCTGCGTCTGGGCTACAGCTCTCTCGATGAATTCCTGCCACGCCTGCTCAAGCGCAATTATGTGATCACCGAACAGACGCGATTTTCACCCGCGCTGTTGAGCTACACCGACAAAGGCCTGTTCGTGCCCTATTCGGAAAAGATCCAGGCCGGGCTGTCGATCACCGATTGCCGCGCTGCGCCGTTGTATCAGTACAAGTACCCGCAGCAGCTGTATTCGAGTTTTGCGGCGATTCCGCCGGTGGTGGTCAGCAGTCTGCTGTTCATCGAAAACCGCTTTCTGCTCGACCCCAAGCAACCGTTGGCCAACCCGGCGGTGGACTGGCCGCGCTTCGGCATGGCCGCGTGGTCGCAAGTGGCGAAGTTGCTCCATCTGCCGGGGCAATCGGCGGGCGGCAGCACCCTGGCGACGCAACTGGAGAAGTACCGGCACTCGCCCGATGGCCTGACGGTGTCCGGCGCCGAGAAGATCCGTCAGATGATTTCCGCCAGCGTGCGTGCCTATCAGCCCGGCCCGGAAACCCTCGGCGCGCGGCAGAACATTATCCGCGACTACCTCAACAGCGTGCCGCTTTCCGCTGTGCCGGGGCACGGTGAAGTACACGGCATGGCTGAAGGTTTGCGGGTCTGGTACGGCAGCGATTTCAACCAGGCCAATGCACAGCTGAACAGCCCGGCCACCGATGCGAAAACCATGGCCGACAAAGGCCTGGCCCTGCGCGAAATGCTCTCGCTGATGATCGCCCAGCGCCGCCCTTCGCATTACCTGACCAAAGGCCGCGAAGAACTCGCCGACCTCACCGACAGCCACTTGCGCCTGCTCAAACAGGGCGGCGTGATCGACAGCGCGCTGGCCGATGCCGCACTGGCGAGCAAGGTCACTTACCGCGACTGGCAGACCCAGCCGACCCTTCAGCCGATCGAAACCAACAAGGGCATCAGCGTCGCCCGCAGCCGTCTGGCGAGTATGCTCAACCGTCCGCTGTACGACCTTGATCGCCTCGACCTCTCAGCCACCAGCACCTTGCAGGGCGAGTTGCAGACCCAGGCCACCGATTACCTGAAAAAACTCGCCGACCCCACGTTTGCCGGGCAGATCGGCCTGATTGGCGAACGCCTGCTCACCCCCACCAGCACCACCCAGGTGCGCTACAGCTTCACCCTGTTCGAACTGACCCCGGACGGCTCGCGGGTGCGCGTGCAGACCGACAGCACCGACCAGCCGTTCGACATCAACGAGGGCAGCAAGCTGGAGCTCGGCTCGACGGCGAAGATGCGCGTGCTGACGACCTACCTGCAGATCATCTCCGAACTGCACGACAAGTACGGCGCCATGAGCGTGCCGGAACTGAAGAAGGTCGAAGTGCCGGATCAGGACCGCCTTAGCCAATGGGTGATCGACTACCTGATCCAGAACAAGGATCACGATCTGTCGAAAATGCTCGGCGCCGCGCTCGACCGCAAATATTCGGCCAGCCCCGGCGAGGCGTTTTTCACCGGTGGCGGCCTGCATGTGTTTCACAACTTTCGCAAGGAAGACAACGGCCGCCTGCCGACTCTGCGCGATGCGCTGCGCGAGTCGATCAACCTGCCATTCATTCGCCTGATGCGCGACGTGGTGCGCTACGTCACCTACTCTGGCCCCAACAGCAGCGCCGAACTGCTCAAGGACGACCGTGATCCGCGACGTCAGGAATACTTGGCCAGTTTCGCTGACCGCGAAGGCACCTCGTTCCTGCTCAAGTTCTGGAAGAAGTACAAGAACAAGGACACCCAGGCGCGCCTCGACACCTTCCTCGACAGCATGCGCCCGACCCCGATCCGCATGGCCGCGGTGCATCGTTATCTGCTGCCCAATGCCAGTCAGGAAGACTTCAACAGCTTCGTGCGCGCACACCTCAAGGGCGCCAAGCTCACTGAAAAACTCACCGACGATCGCCTGATCCGGCTATACGACGCCTACGGCCCGGGCACCTACGATCTGCCGGATCAGGGCTTCATTGCCAAGGTCCATCCGCTGGATCTGTGGTTGATGGGCTATCTGCTGCACAACCCGGACGCCACCTTCAGCCAGGTGGTCAAGGCCAGCCAGTTCGAGCGCCAGGAAGTCTATAGCTGGCTGTTCAAGAGCAAGCACAAGGGTGCCCGTGACAGCCGCATCCGCACCATGCTCGAGATCGAAGCGTTCCTGGAAATCCACCAGCGCTGGCAGAAAGTCGGCTATCCGTTCGACCATCTGGTGCCGTCGCTGGCCACCGCCATCGGCAGCTCCGGCGATCGTCCTGCCGCGCTGGCCGAACTGATCGGCACCATCCTCAACGACGGCGTGCGCATGCCAACGCTGCGCATCGACAGCCTGCACTTTGCTGCAGACACCCCGTATGAAACGCGTCTGACCAACGACCCGCATGTGGGCAAACGGGTGATGCCATCGGAGGTCGCCACAGCGATGCGCGAGGCTCTTTCACAAGTGGTGGACTCGGGTACGGCGAAACGGGTGTCCGGCAGTTTCAAAACCGCCGACGGCACTCCGCTGGTGATGGGCGGCAAGACCGGCACCGGCGACAACCGCATCGAAGCCATCGGCTCCGGCGGGCGGATCCTCAGTTCGAAGTCGATCAACCGTACCGCGACCTTCGTGTTCTACATCGGCAACAACCACTTCGGCACGCTCACCGCGTTCGTCCCCGGGCGCTCGGCGGAGAACTTCAAGTTCACCTCGGCGCTGCCGGTGCAGGTGCTCAAGGGCATGGCGCCGATCCTTTCGCCATACCTGCAACCGGGCACGCACACGATGTGCCAGGCGCCGGAGGTCACCGCCGCCCGGTAAGCCACGAAAGCAGCGTGGCGTGGTGGTAACTGTGTATTTTTCCCTCCGTGTTTTTCGAAGGCTCCGTACGCAACCCCGGCGCTTTCAACCGGGTATTTGCGCTTTTTTCACCCACTGTCCTTGCCTAGGCTGATCGTTCCATTTTTGATCAAGGACGATCCAGCAATGCCCACCCTTTCCCCGCAGGGGCAACCGCCACGCACGGCGCACCTCGTCTCACCGGATGTCAGTGTTCATTATCAGACGATCGAAAAAGCCATCCCGACCTGGCTGCGCGCAAGCTCAGCCAAGCGGGTCAATGAATTGCAGCTGCACCGACTGAAGCTGCCGGCCTGGTATCAAGAGGTATCGGACGCCGAACATCTGCGTCTGCAACAGCAGATGCAAAATGCCTGGAAAGCACAAAACGATGTGGACAAGGCCTTGAGCAGTCTGCAAGACGTCTACGCCTTCGCCAAACCGTTATTACAGCAGGCACTGCACCAGCGCTTCGGCGTCGAGGACGATGTCGAGAACACCTGGCTGCGTCTGTACGCCCCCGTCAACAGCGCGTGGTGGGCCCATGACTTTGCCGGTGCAACCACCAGCCGGACCGTCTCGCTGCTCGACGCTGCATTGCATAATTTCTCCCGCGATGAAGCGTTCAGCCCGGCCTCGGAGTTCATTACCCGCCCCAATGCCAACGGCCACTTCACGGTCAGGCCGCTCAAGCACAAAGTGAGTATCGAGCAGTTCAAGTCACTGTGCCGCGAGCTGAATATCGGCGCCCGATACGAGCAGCATCTCAATGATTTTCTGCGCTCGGGCAACCGTGTGGCCCGCCAGGTTTTGCAGTACCGGGTCATCTTCAGTCAAAAAAGTACATTGAGCGTCTGTGCCCAGTTGGCTCTGGCAAAAAAGGACATTGACCGCGACGCCTACGAGGTCATTCAGGGCATGCTCGATGACCGGCGCAACCTGCGCTGGCGCGGGCGTGCCATCAACTACTACAACCTCGCCATGATGGATACGGCGCTGACCGGTATCACCCTCATCGCCCCTGACGTGGACACCGCCAACGCCCCGGTCCCGGTGATTGCCTATGTGCCCCACGACCCGGAACACCCGCTCAAACAATACGCCTCGGCGCTGGACTTCATGGCGGAACTGACGCGGCAACTGCGCGACCGCGACTCCGCCGGCAGCTATCAGCGGTTTTTCAGCCAGTTCGTCAACCATCAGCAGCGCGGGCATTTTTTTGCAGGCTTGAACGCCCGCCTGAGCACCGTGAAATGGCACGCCGTACCACCGGGAACCCACCTGCCCAGTTGGCGCGAAACGCCTGTGGATCACCCCGACCTGCGCTTTCGTCTGACGAAAGTCCAGGACGACCGCGATACCCGCTACACCGGCAGTCTCTGGGCTTACTTCCACCAGCAGAAGCTCAACAAGATTTTCAATGACGCCCGGGAGATCGCCATTTCCACCGAGTATGCCGACCGCATGGCCCGTTGGGCCTGGTGGGACAACCTAGGGAAAATCCTCTCGGATATTTTCAACGTGGCGCTGCTGGTGGTGACCCCGCTGGTGCCGGGGCTCGGCGAATTGATGCTGGCCTACACCACGTATCAACTGCTCGACGGCGTCTTTGAAGGCATCGTCGACATGGCCGAAGGGCATTTGGCCGAAGCGGGTGAGCAAGCCATTGGCGTGCTGCAAAGCATCGTCCAGCTCGGCGCCTTCGCCGCTGGCGCCAGCCTGGGACGTGTCGCACGGGTCAAGCTGTCGTCGTTTGTCGAAGGCCTGAAACCGGTGCAGTTGGCCGATGGCCAGACCCGCCTGTGGAATCCGGATCTGGCGCCCTATCGCCTGCCGGAACAGACCCTGCCGAGCCCGGCCCGCCCCGATGCGCACGGCGTTCATACGCTGGGGGACAAACACCTGTTGCGCCTGGATCAACACCTGTTCGAGGTGACCAAGGATCCGGCTTCCGGGAAACACCGCCTGCGCCATCCGCGACGTCCCCGGGCCTACGCACCGACGCTTGCGCACAACGCCGACGGGGCCTGGGTCTGTGAAACGGAAAACCCGCGTCTGTGGAACGGGCGAAAACTGCTGCGGCGCATCGGCCATCGCACCGATGGTTTCAGCGACGCGCAACTGGAGCACATGCGCCTGCTGACCGGCACCGACGAGGACATGCTGCGCCGCATGCACGTCGACAACACCCCGCCGCCGCCATTGCTCAGCGATACGCTGGATCGACTTGGCCCAGCGCGCCCGGTGCAGCCCGACACGCCACTGTCGCCGGCGGCCAGCCAGGTGCTGGTGGATTGTCCACAGTTGACGCCGGTTCTCGCCGAACGGGTGGTGTCCCATGCCCGGCCGCTGGAACAGCAGCAAGCCACGACGCAACGCCGTCTGCCCTTGCGTTTGCGCACGACCGCCCGCGAGGTGCAGTTTGAATTGCAGTCCGTGCGCGCCGCCCAGGGTTTGCAGCAGGCAGCCCTGAGCAATATCGACAGCGAACGGCTGATCCTCGGCGCGCTGCGGCATTACAGCGATACCTTCGGGGCGCTGCGGATTGAAATCCGTGAAGGCACGTTCGATGGCGAGTTGCGTTGCGAAGCCGGTGCCGCGGTCGCCGAGCGCGTCCGGGTGCTGGTGCGGGTCGCTGCCGATCGCTATCAAGTGCGCGATGGCGCGGACCTGCCGATCCACCCTGCCAGTGGCCTGTACGAGGCAATCCTGCAGGCGATCAATCACGATGGCCGCAGTGCCCTGGGGTATCGAACCGACGACATCGAACCGTTCAAGCAGTGGATCATCGCCAGAACCCAGGCCCCCAGCGAGCGGCGCACGCTACTCGCCAGTCCGCCGATCCGCCCGATCGCTGAATACAACACCCTGTTTCTGGTGCGCGGCCCGGGCCTGAGCCGCAATGCCGCCACGCTGGAGCAACGCATCCAGGATCTGCATCCGCATTTCAGCCCGAGCGAGGTCGAAGCGTTTGCCAATGCCCTGACCGAACGCGGCGAGCCGCTCAAGGCCATCGAGGCACATGAAGACGAACTCGATGAACTGCGGGTCATCGTCCATCGCTGGCGCTATCAGCAACCGGAGAGCTGGGGGCCGGGCAGTCAGGGGTTCCGTGACGGTGGCGGGCTGCATATCTACGAAAGTCTGCTGGACTGCTTCGAACGCAAGAACGCGCACCTGGGCAACCGTACCGATCCGTCCGCCTATGCGCTGGATCTGTCGCGGGAACTGCTCTCCACGAATCTGGAAACCTGGTGGGCGAAACGTCCACCGCTGAAGAAGTTTCTCGACAAGGTCACGCTGCTCAATCTCGACAACGCGCGGTTTTCCCCCGACGCCAACGGCCTGCTCAAAGACTTTCCGAACGTGGTCGAGCTGAGCGCCAAATACTGCGAGCTGACGCGCTTGCCGGACCGCATCGGAACCACAATGCGCCGCCTCGAACGTCTGCGCCTGAACAACAACCACATTGTGCTGGACCGTGCCGCCGTGGAACGGCTAGGCAGCCTGACCTACCTCGAAGTGCTGAGAATGGACGACAACCCGCTGGGGCTGTCGCCTGATCTGTCACGCATGCCGCGCCTCAAAGTGGTGGCGCTGAAGAACACCGGCCTGACCACCTGGCCGGACGGCATTCTGGCCAAGCCACGGCCACGCGGTCTGCTGCTCGATCTGCGCGGCAACCCGCTGACGGTAATCCCCGACGTGCCGAGCGGTTCCGATGCGCAATGGCTGGTGGCGCGCACGCGTCTGGACGTCGCCGCCCTGTCGGACCTCAACCAGTTGCGTTACCAGGACAGTCGCCGTTCGATGGCACTGCCACCGGAGCCGATCATGCCGGTCGCCATCCCGGGCACCTCGATCATCTCCAACTATGGCGCCGACTACTGGTCCGACGTGCCGGGCTGGGGCATTGATCGCGAAACACCGTGGACAGAGCTGGTGGAAGATCCCATGGCCGCACCGTTCATGGCGACGTTGCTCAGCGTGCGTGAGTTTGCCGATTTCCGCGCTGGCGGAACGGCGCGCGAGCAGTTGATGCAACGCGTCTGGCGCATGCTCGACGCCGTGCACGTCGACAGTCGCTTGCGCGAAAAACTGTTCACCATGGTGGTGGCGCCGGTGGACTGCGCCGATGCCGGTACGCAGCTGTTCAACCACATGGGGGTGAACGTGCTGGCCTACGAGGCGCATGCCTATTCGGTCGAGCCGAAGGAACTGGAACTGAAGCTGGTGACGCTGGCCAAAGGCGCGGCGCGCCTGGAACAGGTCAACGAAATCGCCCGGGCCGATGTCGCCAGCCGTGGCGGCAATCCCGACGACGTGGAAGTTTATCTGGCCTACCAGACCGGCCTGGCCAAACGTCTCGGCTTGCCCTGGCAGTCCGAGGGCATGCTGTACCGGGCGGTGTCCGGCGTCACTGACGCGATGATCGATCAGGCCTGCGACACGGTACTGGCGCTGGGTGAAGGTGATGGCCTGGTCAACCAGATGCTTGAGCTCGACTTCTGGAAAGAGTATTTGAGCGAGCGCTATCCCGTGCGCCTGGAAAGCAACAAGCGTCTGTTCCAGCACCGCTACGAAGCCCTTGAATCGCTGCGCGAGATCCAGCGCCAGTGGGTGCAATCGACCGTGGCCGAGGAACGCGCAGCCTTGCGCGAACAGCTCAAGACGTTGATGAACGATCTGCCGGCGCCGGCAACCGTGGTGTTCAATGAAGAACCGATCAGCGACGCGCTGTTCGAGCGGCTGCTGGTCGATCTGGCGGATGACGAAAAAGAGCTCGCGCGTCGCCTGACCCGTGAAGCCCTGACCCGCGCCGGGCTTTGATAACGGCGTGCCGGCCTGCCCGTTGCACATCGGGCAGGCCGGGCAACCTCAGGGCGCCGCCGCATTGAAGATCAGGTGCACGTTGCCATAGTAATTCCCCGGCTTATAGCCGCCGGCGGGCGTGATCGGCTGGATCTCCAGCGCATAACGCCCGCCGGCCCTGGCCTGCTCCGCAGAAACCACCTGACGCGGCGTCTCGTGAGTCAGCACGGTATCGGCGAAGCTGACGCGCAGATAAATGTTCTGCTCCTCGCGACCATTGGACAGAAACGCGGCGTTCTCAAGGCGGGCCTCGATGGCACTGGTGTCGTGCCTGAGGTCGAAGTGTTTGCGCATTCCGCCGAGGCTCTTGGTGCTGATATTCCACGGCAGAATCTGCGCACGATGAATCCAGTCCGTTTCGGCCGGTATCACATAAAAACCCAGCGTCGGAATATCCACCGACACCTCGAACCGGTGCTCTTCGCGTGCCGCAAACGATTCTGCACTGAACAGGGTCAGAACGCCCGCGCACAGGATCATCAACGATGGCTTGATCATTTCAGGCCCCCCCTGATGATTGGCCGGCTACGCGCAGGGACTTCTTGCTGTCGCCTTCCACCAGATTGAAGCGGTATTCACGTCCGGCCTGCTTCTCGAACTCGAAACTGTTGCCTGCGCGGATGTGGTGTTTGGTGGTTGGCTCGCAGGCGGTTTCGTCTTTCAGCGCACAATTGCGGAACTCGTCGATCAGCACCACGGTGTTGCCGTTATTGCGCACTCGATAGCTTGTCGGGGTGTCTTCGATCACGCTGTCGAAACGGCTGTCTTTCGGGCGCACAAAGAACACCGTACCGAAACCGGTCATGACGTTGACCCCGGCCGACAAGGTGGTTTTGTATTGCTCACGCTCCTCGGCGGACACGGCGAATTCGTCTTCCTTTTCCGGGACAACGGGGATGAACCGCACGCGGAAATAGCGCTCCCGGTCACGCTCGCCCATCATCAACAGACGCGTACCCTGCATGCCGTTGGCCGGCACGATCAGCCGCGCGGGGCTGGCCATCAGGCCGTCTCGACTGCTCATGTCGGCCTGGCTCCTGACCTCGATTTCCCGCGAGGTGCCGTCGGCGTCGTAGAGGATTTCGAGGATGTTGACCTTGACGAATGCGGTGCTGTCGCCGCTGTTGAACACCCGCTTGAGGTACGTGCTCTTGTCGCCGTCGAGATAGTCGTAGACCGTCCCGACATTGATCTGCGGGCCGGCCTGCAGGGCAAAGGGCAGCCCGCTCAAAAACATTGCTAACACCAGACGCTTCATCACCTTGATTCCTTGGTCGTTGAACACAATGCAGAGTCGACTCATCGATACGCAGCCCATCAGATATCCGAGTCCCAGATCACAATGACGATGCCGGAATACGAGCCTCCCGCACCGGGTTGCAGCATCCCGGCCATCGAATATGGCGGAACTTCGAAGTGCAGGGTTCCCGGCGTTCGATCCACGTAGAAACCCGGTTTGAAATACTGCTCATTCCCTAGTCCTGGCCTCAGTCGCAAGCGCCTCACAGGCTGGCCGGCAAGGTCGGTTATCCCGTTGGGCAGGCTGACGCTGACGAACAGCTCCACTCGACGGTTAGCTTCACGGTCCTCCAACGCGCATTCACCATTCAATCCTGGGCCGCAGCCTATCGACATCTTGAAACGCGATGACGCCGAGATGTTGAAGGTCTGGTCGCGGAACAGCCCGACCGGCCGCCGTCCGGCCTGCAGCCAGCTCTGCCAGCCACCGACGGGGACCATGCGGATCTTTTCACCACCGGGAGGAATTTCAACCTTGAGGGTGTGCTGCACATTCAGATTGAAATTCAAGGTCAGAGACGAACTCGACGGCAACATCACATCGCCAAAATCGAAATCCGCATTCGGCCCGACGCGGTAGGTCAGCGAACCGCTGTAGTCCCCCGACGACATGCCCAGCGGGTCGGGGGTGACCAGTTCATAGGCAAAATCGAGGTGTTCCAGACGCAACCACGGCACATCGAACTTCGCCTGTTTGGTACAGGCAGCGGCCGCTGGCGTTTTCCAGAAAAACGAGTATGAATCGGGGGAGTACCAACCCACACCGCTGTACTGACAGGGCGCCGGAGCATAGACCCAACTCAAGCCCCACAACAGGTTGTGGGCGCTGCGATCGTCTTCGGCGCCCTCCACCAGTTTCATCACGTTCTCGGTCACATAGCGCGAACCGATACCGACGATCCGCACCTTGACGATTTTTGGCTCGCGGGTGGTCTCGTGATAGACCGTCAGCTCACGCCACTGCACGGGTACCTGAAACGTTGCCCCTTGCCGCGGCGAAGGATGATTCGCCGCAATCGGCGCACGAGCGTTGAACTGAATCGGCACCTGCAAGCTGAATATTTCGTGCTGCTCGCACTGCGCCGGATCGTAGGTGCAGTAACCACTGGAAGGCGTGGTGTTCTGGAACTTGTTGCGGTGCGGATAAGAAGAGTCCGGCTTGAACTCGGCGGTGATCGACACCTGTTCGGCGTGAGCCGCAGATACCGTGCCGGCAACCAGCACAACAGCGGCCAGCCCGCGACGCAGGTATGTAGCCAAGGGTGAGACGTTCATGTCTGCAAATCTCCTGAAGCAGGCCGCATCAACCCGCGGTGTGGGCCTTTTGGGTGACGTCGGCCAACGTGTCCGGCGAGCAGCGCAAATCGCCGATCATCAGCACGTTGTTTTCGCTACGGTGTTGGTCGGGGTCGAGCCGGAACTGGCACAGCAGTTGATCGGCGTAGCGCACTTCGAGGGTCGGTGAGCCGGCGTGCATCTCCATCGAGAAAAACCCGTCGACTTCGCTGACCCCGCGACTGGCGTGATTGATCACGTGGTGGCCTTTGAGCGGCTGGCCCTGGGGGTCGAGCAGGCGTCCGAGTACGGTGACGGTTTTCATCACCCGCACCTTGCGGTACTCCACGCCGCCCTTGTTCAGGTGATAGCGGGCGCGAGACGGTTCGATGTTGGCGGCCGGAACGTGATTGCCTTCGAAATCGAAGCCCACCGAACTGTTGCGGTACGCCGTGAGCGGGATGAAATTACGCCCCGGCCGCAGCGCTGAACTGCCGCCGCTGAGGTCGTCGGCGCGCAGGGTGACGTCGGCGATATCCGACTCGACATCGACGATCATTCCGGCGCCACGGCCCTGATGCTGGCTGGTCATGACCAGTTGCTGACCGCCGACGATCACGCTGCTGTCGAGGTTAACGCCACCGGTGAAGTTGCCGTTGTAGGACGAGCGCTGCACGAAGCCGTCGCCATTGACCCAGTCGGTACGGAAGTTGGCCAGGCTCGAAAGACCGACGCCATAGGTGTCGGTCAGCGCCGTGACCGAAACGCTTTGCAGAATGTGATTCTGCAGATCCTTGCGATAGCCGATCGAGCCATTGTTGTCGCGCCCGCCATCGCGGGCGGTGCGGCTGCCGATGCTGCCGGAAATCTGCTGCCCCGGCCCGCCCAGCGCCATGTTGATGCTCAGGTCGATCCCGCGATTACGCGCCTCGCCACTGCTGTAGCTGCCCGGCCGGTCGAACAGCGACAGCCGCCAGTTGGCATCGCTGCCAAACAGCTCGGTGCGTTGCGTCCAGCCCAGGTCCATGCCCACGCCTTCGACGTTGCCGGTGCTGTGCGAGACCCGCGCACTCAGCGAATCCTTGCGGCTGATACGGTGGTTGAGCGCCAGCGACGAGTTACTGGTTTCGCCGGTGAACACATTGCGCTGCCGCACCCGGGTACCGTCGGGCAGCGTGTCGTAACTGTTGCGGGTGTCGAGCCAACTGCGGTTGTGGCTGACCACCAGGCTGCCGGCGCCGTAGTTGTACAGGCCTTGCACATCGGCACCGGTGCCGTGGTCTTCGGTTTGATAGAGGTTGGCGAAGAGGCTGATGCTGTCGGCCAGGCTCCAGTCGATCGAAGTGCCGTACTGCAAAGTGTCGCGTACCTGACGCGCCGACAGGCCGAGGATCACCCGCGGGTGCAGCAGGTAGTTGAGCGCGGCGCCGGCGGTGAGATCACCGCTTTGCTGTTCCTCCCAATTGCTCAGCAGTTTGCTTTCCTGCCCGGCGAACACGTTATAGCGCCAGCGCTGGTCGAGGTTTTGCCAGTTCACCGGTTTGTAGACCAGCTCCTGTGTGGTCGCGGTGGTCTGGCCATCCTCGATCAGGCGCACTTCGACTTCGTAGATGCCACCGGGCAAGGGCCGGGTATCCAGCGTCTGTAAACCGGCCGGCACGGCTTGCGTGTTGATCAACAGGCCATCGCGATAGATCTCCACCGACGCCTGGCGATTGGCCGTGACGAAAATCGGGTAGACGCTGGGCCGCGGGCTGTCGACCGCCAGGCTGTCGGAGCTGCCATACATCACGCCCACCGCCGTATCGGGGCTGGTGCCGAACGACCGGGGTTGGCGGGTCAGGCCTTCGGAATTGGGGGTGAAATAGCCCAGGCGGAAAAAACTGCCCTGCAGTTCGCGCTGGGTGTAGAGCTCGTGTACCGCATGATAGGTCTTGGTGTCCGGCCCGCCGAGGCGCGCCAGTTGCATATTGAAGGACTGGCTCCAGTTGCCGAGACTGGCACTGGCTTCCAGACCGAAACGTCCGCCCAGATCCTGGTTCTGGCCGCCATTGAGGTTCAGCTGATTACGCAGCATCAGACCGCTGCTGCCCCCCTCGGGCTGCTCATGGAAGCGTTGCGTCTGCAGATCGCGCTCGGCGTTTTCGGTGGCGATCGAGAGCAGTGAATTTTCCAGGTTGTAATGCACCGCCAGCAGTTGCTCGGGGCATTGCCCGCTGCAGTTGCCAAGCGCTACACCGGATTTGAGGAGACTGGCCCAGGTTTCACGCTCGGCGGCACTGATACGACTGTCACTGGTGTCGGTGAAGTCGAGCAAGGTAATTCGATCATCGCGCGACAATATAATCATTGCCTCGCCCAACGGTTGTTGATCAAGTTCGACACGAACCGCCAAAGGCACATCAAAGAAATGCTCTTCAAAGTCTGCCGGAAGACCTTTCGCCTGAGCCAGCAAACTTCGCGGGGTATTATCGACTGGAGGCGGCGCCGCCAGTACGCTGCTGCTCAAAAGCAAGGCAAGCGCAGCCGCGATGGGCGTCATCGGATACATGGATTAATACTCTGATTACCGGAAGTAAAAGCCCGGCCGGGCAACTTCAAAGTTGCCGGCCGGTTACGTTACTGGACAAGTAACGTCAGGTATTGCCGTTATGACTCAAACCGAAGGTTCGACGACCAGCATGACCACACCGGTGTAGTCGCCAGCGGCCGGTTTGGCACCGGTAGCGCTGATCTTGAAGGGCGCGCGATAACGCGTATTGGACTCGGTATCGCCCACTACTTCCTGTGAGGTGGTGGTCAGCGTCTTGCCGTTGAGTTCGACTTTCAGGTCGATAGTGTTGCTACCGCCAATCAGCTTCGGCACCCCTTCCAGACGTGCATGAACCTTGCCGGCTGTGTGCAGCACGTCGAAGTGCCCGTTGACTTCGCGCATCGAATTGGTGGCCGGGTTGTAGCTCATGTCCTGATCCTTGTTGACCAGATCGGCATCCACCGGCACCGCATAGAAGTCGTCAGCCGGCACGTGCGCCACGAGACTGATGGAGTGCTTGGCTTCAGTGGCGGCAAACGCCATCGAGGCGCTCATGGCCAGGACAGTCAGAGGGGCGGCAAAGGCGAGTTTCTTGAGCATCATTGAATACCTGTCTTATATAAATTAGTTGAGTCGTTGAGCAGTCAAGGTGAACTGAACAGTCACGAGCAGTCAGTGCTCACCGTTAACTTTCAACGCCGAAGAATGTTCAACCAATTTATCTTCAAAGTAAGCAGGCAACGTCCTGCGACCTTGTAGCCTGGACGCTATTAGATGAGAAAGAAAAAACCGCGAAATTCAGGAAAGTTCCTGTCCAACTGTAAGAAGCAGGCTACAGCGCGCCAGCCGAATGACTGCATGCGCCACAACTTGGTAGCAACTTCCGTAAGACATGTACCACACTTTCCCGGAAACAAAGGGCGAAACGGAATATTAGAGAATCTGCACTAATCTGCGCCTTTGCCGGGGGATTTAATACTGCGTTTTCTTGATCATTTTCCGGTTTTTTCGACCGCAGATTCGATCGGTCAGGTGTGCGCCGTTGGTCAGGAACCCTTGTCAACGCCTAAAGATATATCTTAAGTTGTATCTAAACACGACGAGAGAGCAGGAAAATGAGAGACCATCATTCCCCCCATCATCACCGCGAACACGGCGACGGCCGTGACGGCTTCGAAAAACGCCCCGGCCGCGAACGCGGTGGACGCGGCCCACGGGTCTTCGCCCCCGGTGATCTGAAATTGTTGCTGCTGGCGCTGATCGCCGAGCAGCCGTGCCACGGTTATGACCTGATCCGCCAGATCGAAGGCATGTTCGACGGCGCCTATAGCCCCAGCCCCGGCGTGATCTACCCGACCCTGACCTTCCTTGAAGAAAGCGACTTGATCAGCGGCGACGCCGAGGCCGGCAAAAAACGCTACAGAGTGACCGACGCCGGTCGTTTGTCCCTAAGCGAGCAAGCAGTAGCGCTGGACGGCGTGCGCATGCGCATCGACGTCAGCAAACGCTCGTTGCGCGGCCATGACCGGCCGCCGGAAATCCACGAGGCGGTGCACAACCTGCGCCACGCCTTGCAACTGCACCACGGACGCTGGAGCGCGGAAGAAATCCAGCGGGTTGCCGCGCTGCTCAACGACACCGCCAAAGCCATCGTCGACGGCCCCGCCGTTCAATCTGCCCCGGAGAAAGCCGAATGACTGCAGTCGATACGCAAACCATTCACCGCGTGATGCACGAAATCAAACGCCGCAAACTCGAAGTCCTGCGCGTGGTCGACCTGACCCCGCGCATGCGCCGCATCACCCTCGGCGGGCCGGAACTGGCCGGGTTCATCAGCCTGGGCACCGACGATCACGTCAAACTGCTGTTTCCGCAGAATGCCGAACAGGCTGCGGCGCTGGAAACCATGGTGCTCGGCGCCGGCAAGGACAACGGCCCACTGCCCGAAATGCGCGACTACACCCCGCGCCGCTACGACCTGGAAAAACTCGAGCTGGACATCGACTTCGTCCTGCACGGCGACGGCCCTGCCTCGACCTGGGCTGAACAGGCCAGACCTGGGCAATTCCTGCACATCGGCGGGCCACGCGGTTCGATGATCGTGCCGGACATCTTCGACAGCTATCTGCTGATCGGCGACGAAACCGCCCTCCCCGCCATCGCCCGCCGCCTCGAATGTCTGGCGGCCAATCGCAAGGCGCTGGTGGTGATCGAAGTGGAGAACGGTGCCGAGCAACAAGTGCTGGAAAGTAAGGCGCAGGTCAATGTGATCTGGGTCCTGCGTGAAGGCGGCAAGGACAACCTGCTGACCACCGTCAAAGAGCTGCAGGTGCCCAAGGGCAATCTGTATGCATGGGTGGCGACCGAGACCAAGGTCTCGCGGCAGATCCGTCGGGTGCTGCTGGATGAGCATGGACTCAATGAGCAGTTCGTCAAAGCCGTCGGCTACTGGCGCGCCGAGGGTTTCGCAGAAGAGTGATTTACCCTTGTGGGAGCGGGCTTGCTCGCGAATGCGGTCGATCATTCAACCATGATGTTGACTGACCTGACGCCTTCGCGAGCAAGCCCGCTCCCACATTGACCTTTTAACTTCGTCCTGACTGCCAGCGGTCGATCCCGATCACCAGCAAGCCAATCAGCACAAACCCCACCAATATCCCCCCGGCATTGATGAACACCTGTGCATAACCCAGCAGCGCCACATCGATGAACGGATACGCATACGCGCCAAGCAGATGCCCGCGCAGCAACGCGTAAATGAAATACACCAACGGGTAAATCAGCCACAGCGGCAGGTGCCACAGGCGCAGGGTGCCTTTGGGCACGCAGTACCACCAATAGCCGAGAAACATCAGCGGCATCACGTCGTGGAGTAATTCGTCGGCGACAAACTGCCAGCCTTCGGGGTGCCACAAATGCCGCAGCAGAATGCTGTAGGCCAGACCGACCACCGCGATGCTGACCGCAATCCCGCTGCTGACCCACGGCTGGAGAAACCAGCGCTGCGCAGCGGATTCGCGCGTGGTCACAGCACAGGTCAGCACGGTCGCCACCAGCGTGTTGGTCAGAATCGTGAAGTAACTGAAAAAGCTCACCAGCCCGCCCAACAGGCTGGCATCGACGCTCAAGCGCGCGGAGAAAATCAGATAAAGCTGAATGCCCAGCCCCGCCCAGCCCAATACGGCGGCATGGGTGATCAGGCGACGGCGCCAACAACCGGCGTCCATCTCAGACCGGTCGCTTGGTGCGCATCAGTTTCACGTACAAGCGCTCGACCTTTTCCCGCGCCCACGGGGTTTTGCGCAGGAAGGTCAGGCTCGACTTGATGCTCGGATCGCTCTTGAAGCAACGGATATCGATGCGCTCGGCCAACCCCGACCACTCGTAATGCGCCACCAGCGCATTGAGGATCTGTTCGAGGGTTACGCCATGCAGCGGATCGGGAGTGTGGTCGTTCATGCCAGGCCTTTGGACGGAGTGAAAATGCACAAGCCGCGCACCTTAGCCGAGGGGCCGGTCAGGTGGAAGGCCTTGCATCAAATGTAGGCCAACCGCAGAAGATCGCAGCCTGCGGCCATCGCCACAATGCGCCCGTTTGCCGCACTGTTACCGAATCAGAAACGCTGCATGTCTGCAAAAGCCCTTTGTCTTTTTGTTACAGATCATTATCCTGCCGCCCTTCAGCTGAATCGCTTCACTGCCTGCGTCAAATTGAAGCGCTCGGTTAACCCCCGGAAAACACCAAAAAAAGACTGACCCATGCCTGATTTTTCCTTCTCCAGAGACAGCGCTATCTCAGCCCTGCGCCTGCTCGGCGGCTGCACCGCGCTCGGCTTCGCCACCTACGCCCAGGCGACCCCCGCCTTCGACAGCGACTCACCGTGGATGCTCGGTGACTGGAACGGCACGCGTACCGAACTGGCGGAAAAAGGCTACGACTTCAAACTCGATTACACCGGCGAAATGGGCAGTAACCTGCACGGCGGCTACGACCACGATCGCACCGCGCGTTACAGCGACCAGTTCGGTCTGGGCACGCACCTGGACCTGCAAAAAATCCTTGGCTGGGACGACGCCGAGTTTCAGCTGACCATCACCAAGCGCAGCGGCAACAACATCAGCAATGACCGCATCAACGACCCACGCGTTGGCGGCTTCACCTCGGCCCAGGAAGTCTGGGGCCGTGGCCAGACCACGCGCCTGACGCAGATGTGGTACCAGCAGAAATTCTTCGACCAGAAGCTCGACATCAAGATCGGCCGCTTTGGTGAAGGCGAAGACTTCAACAGCTTCCCGTGCGACTTCCAGAACCTGGCGTTCTGCGGCTCGCAGGTCGGCAACTGGGTCGGCGGCATCTGGTACAACTGGCCAGTCAGCCAATGGGCGCTGCGAGTCAAATATCACCTGACCCCAGAGCTGTACGCGCAGGTCGGCGCCTATGAGCAAAACCCGTCGAACCTCGATCGCGGCAACGGCTTCAAACTCAGCGGCAGCGGTACCCAGGGCGCCGTGCTGCCGGTGGAGCTGGTGTGGACGCCGAAACTCAATGGCCTGCCGGGCGAATACCGTGCCGGTTACTACTACAGCAGTGCCAAGGCCTCTGACGTCTATAAAGACCAGAACGGCCAGCCTGCCGCGCTGAGCGGTGAAGCCTATCGCAGCGCGTCGAGCAAGCACGGCGTGTGGTTCGGTGCGCAGCAGCAAGTCACCAGCCTCGCCAGCGATCACTCGCGCGGCTTGAGCGTGTTTGCCAACGCGACGATGCACGACAAGAAAACCAACGCCATCGACAACTACGTGCAGGCCGGCGTGGTCTACAAAGGCCCGTTCGATGCCCGCGCCAAGGACGACATCGGTTTCGCCCTGGCCCGCGTCCACGTCAACCCGGCCTTTCGCAAGAACGCCGAAGCGAGCAATCAGGCGCGCGCCGTCTACGACTATGACGACCCGTCCTTCCTGCCGCCGCAGGACACCGAATACAGCGCCGAACTGTATTACGGCGTGCACGTCGCCAACTGGCTGACCGTGCGCCCGAACCTGCAATACATCCGCCATCCGGGCGGTGTGGACCAGGTCGATGACGCACTGATCGCGGGGATCAAGATCCAGTCCTCGTTCTAAAAAACACTGAAGAAACCTGTGGGAGCTGGCTTGCCAGCGATGCGATTTCACATTCGACATTATCGTCGGCTGACACTCCGCCATCGCTGGCAAGCCAGCTCCCACAGGGGAACGCATGAAATTCGTTAGCTAGACAAGTTTTTATCTGAACCATACCTGTGCCCAATCGTCATCTAAAGTGACTACAGCGCGGGACTACATAAACGTCACGGAGAATCACACTATGAGCACCGAAAGTGCTTCGAGTCGGGGCCGTCTGCTACCGAGCCTGCTCGGCATTCTGCTTCTACTGATGGGCCTGGCCATGCTGGCCGGGGGAGTAAAGCTGAGCATGCTCGGCGGCTCGCTGTACTACCTGCTGGCCGGTATCGGCATTGCGCTGAGCGGCATTCTGTTGCTGCTGCGTCGTCGTGCAGCGCTGGGTCTGTACGCCATCGTGCTGTTCGCCAGCACGGTCTGGGCCTTGTGGGAAGTCGGTCTGGACTGGTGGCAACTGGTGCCGCGTCTGGCCCTGTGGTTCGTTCTCGGCATCGTGATGTTGCTGCCGTGGTTCCGTCGTCCGCTGCTGCTCAATGGCCCGGCGCCGATGGGCACGGGTGGCCTGACCGTAGCCGTGGTGCTGGCCGGCGTCACTGCCCTGGCCAGCCTGTTCACCCACCCGGGCGAAACCTTTGGCGAACTGGGCCGCGACACCGCAGACATGACCAGCACCGCGCCGCAAATGCCTGATGGCGACTGGCAGGCCTATGGCCGCACCGAATTCGGTGACCGCTACTCGCCGCTGAAGCAGATCACTCCGGCCAACGTCGGCAAGCTGCAAGAAGCCTGGCGCATCCAGACCGGCGACCTGCCAACCGCAGATGACCCGGTCGAGCTGACCAACGAAAACACCCCGCTCAAAGCCAACGGCATGCTCTATGCCTGCACCGCGCACAGCAAAGTGCTGGCGCTGGATCCGGACACCGGCAAGGAACTGTGGCGCTTCGACCCGCAGATCAAGAGCCCGGTCGGCTTCAAGGGCTTCGCCCACATGACCTGCCGTGGCGTGTCGTACTACGACGAAGCCGCTTACGCCAAGTCTGAGAACGCTGCCTCGGCCGTTATCTCCGAAGCTGGCAAAGCCGTTGCTCAGGCTTGCCCGCGTCGCCTGTACCTGCCAACCGCCGATGCGCGCCTGATCGCCCTGAACGCCGACACCGGCAAGATCTGCGAAGGCTTCGGCAAAAACGGCGTGGTCGACCTGACCCAAGGCATCGGCCCGTTCACCGCCGGTGGCTACTACTCCACCTCGCCAGCGGCGATTACCCGTGATCTGGTGATCATGGGCGGTCACGTCACCGACAACGAGTCGACCAACGAGCCATCGGGCGTAATCCGCGCCTTCGACGTGCGCGACGGTCACCTGGTGTGGAACTGGGACAGCGACAAGCCGGACGCCACCGAGCCATTGGCGCCGGGCGAAACCTACAGCCGCAACTCGGCCAACATGTGGTCGCTGGCCAGCGTCGACGAAAAACTCGGCATGGTTTACCTGCCACTGGGCAACCAGACTCCAGACCAGTGGGGCGCCGACCGCACTCCAGGCGCCGAGAAATTCAGCGCCGGCATCGTCGCCCTCGACCTGGCCACCGGTAAAGTGCGCTGGAACTACCAGTTCACCCACCACGACCTGTGGGACATGGACGTTGGCAGCCAGCCAACCCTGCTCGACATGAAAACCGCCGACGGCGTGAAACCGGCGCTGATCGCCCCGACCAAACAGGGCAGCCTGTACGTCCTCGACCGTCGTGACGGCACGCCGATCATCCCGATCAAGGAAATCCCGGTTCCGCAAGGCGCCGTGAAAGGCGACCACACCGCACCGACCCAGGCCCGTTCGGACCTCAACCTGCTGGCCCCGGAACTGACCGAAAAAGCCATGTGGGGCGCCAGCCCGTTCGACCAGATGCTGTGCCGCATCCAGTTCAAGGAACTGCGCTACGAAGGCCAATACACGCCTCCGTCGGAACAGGGCAGCCTGATCTACCCGGGTAACGTCGGCGTGTTCAACTGGGGCGGCGTCTCGGTCGACCCGGTTCGCCAGATGCTGTTCACCAGCCCGAACTACATGGCCTTCGTCTCGAAAATGGTGCCACGCGAGAAAGTCGCCGCCGGCAGCAAACGCGAGAGCGAAACCGCTGGCGTGCAGCCAAACACCGGCGCGCCATACGCGGTGATCATGCACCCGTTCATGTCGCCACTGGGCGTACCGTGCCAGGCCCCGGCCTGGGGCTACGTTGCCGGTATCGACCTGACCACCGGTAAAGTCGTGTGGAAACGCAAGAACGGCACCAGCCGCGACAGCTCGCCAATCCCGATCGGCTTCACCCTGGGCGTGCCAAGCATGGGCGGTTCGATGGTCACTGCAGGCGGCGTCGGCTTCCTCAGCGGCACCCTCGACCAGTACCTGCGCGCCTACGACGTGAACACCGGTAAAGAACTGTGGAAATCGCGTCTGCCTGCCGGCGGCCAAGCGACCCCGATGACCTACACCGGCAAGGACGGCAAGCAATACGTGCTGCTCGTTGTTGGCGGTCACGGCTCGCTGGGCACCAAGATGGGTGACTATGTGATTGCGTACAAACTGCCGGAATAAGTTTCAGCGGCGGTAAAGGAAAGGCGATGTTCCGTGAGGGACATCGCCTTTTTTGTGCCCATCGATGTTGAATTCACCCCAAACACTGTAGGAGTGAGCCTGCTCGCGATAGCGGTATTTCAGTCAATACTTTCGGTGACTGATTTACCGCTATCGCGAGCAGGCTCACTCCTACAAAGGAAGGTGTTCCTCCTACAGAAGCGCGTTGTGAGCGGGAGATTTCCGACAGGATGCGTCGGTTGTGCCTCGGAAGTTGGCTGGATAGGCTCTGGTGGTCGCTGGAAATTCAGCGGCCGGGCGTCGCGGCCTGATAACTGATGCATAATCGCCAACCTGACAGCACCTCGGATGCCTGTTGGTTGTGTCATGGCGGCTGTGCGCGGGATACCTTCTTTGGGGGTATGCCGATTCCTCAGTTATCGGTCCGCGAACCCGCGTACAGCTGCCACCTCAGATTGCGTCGCGGCAATTGAAGGTAGCTCCACTTCACCAACTGAGAATTCACCATGATCAAACCCACACCCAATCCCCCAGAAACCTCGCCCTACGAATCCCTCGATTCCAGAAAACTCCACGACGCCGCCGAACGCGCCCTCGACCACTACCTGAAACCCTCCGCCGCCGCGGTGAGATTCCACAAACCCAGCAGCATGTTCCAGGTCGCCCCGGACATGGACAACGAAAGCCTGCTGGTTCACGCCTGCGAATCACTGGCCCAAGCCAGCCTCATGACCAGCGACATCGCCGCGTACATCGACATCCCGCAGCGCCGGACGATACTGGCCATTCAGCAAATCATCATGCTCGCCGAACTGGCGGTGAATCGGGTGCTGGATAATGTGGAAATCACCCAATCTGCGGCACACAGCTGAGCCATAGTGGGAGCGAGCTTGCTCGCGAAAGCGTCAGCACATCCAACACTTGCGGTGACTGACACACCGCTTTCGCGAGCAAGCCCGCTCCCACAGTGGAATTGGGTGAGTCAGGTGGAGATGGGTCGGCTCGTAGGCCGCCATCGCGAGCAGGCTCACTCCTACAGTTTGAACCCGGTGCATTCAGGTAGAGATTGGTCGGCTGTCAGGCCGCCATCGCTGGCAAGCCAGCTCCCACAGCTTTGATTTGTGCATGCCCCATGCGGCGCAGCCGCCCCACTCAAAACAATGAGCGCAAGCTCGAGTACCGCTCTTGATCTTGATCCACGGGCGACGTCGGAAGGCTTCGTTCCGGGATTGATCCGGGGGTGGGAGCGCAGCGACAGTTTGGCGCAGCCAAACACAGCGAGAGGAGGTGCAGCGAAGCAAACCGGAGGCGCTGCCCCACGGATCAGTCCCGCAGCGAAGGAACCCCGAGCCCCAGCGAGCGGGCCGAACGCAGGAGCAAGCCTTTTCGGTTACCTTTTCGGCGTCTGGAAAAGGTGACTCGCCGTAAGGGCGAAACCGCCAGCCGCCACACCCAAAAAAACGGATATACCCCCAAAACCCCAAGAACATGGTCGGCCCAAAGGCCGCCAAGTCCAAAGCGTGACGCCTGTCAAAACCCTGAACGCACAAGCAGAAACACCGCCCCCCATTGAAACCACCCAAAGCCTGCCCCATCTAAGACCCATACCCCATTGCGCAGGTGCCCCATGAGCGACCAGCAAGAATTCCCGGACAACCCAGACGACTACACCGAAGCAGAACACATCGAACACACCTCATCCGGCAAAGGCCTGGCCCTGCCCGGCCAGAACCTGCCGGACAAGGTCTACGTCATCCCGATCCACAACCGCCCGTTCTTCCCGGCCCAAGTGCTGCCGGTCATCGTCAACGAAGAACCCTGGGCCGAAACCCTCGATCTGGTGAGCAAATCCGACCACCACTCCCTGGCCCTGTTCTTCATGGACACGCCCCAGGAAGACCCGCGCCACTTCAACACCGGCGCCCTTCCCGAATACGGCACGCTGGTGAAGGTGCACCACGCCAGTCGCGAAAACGGCAAATTGCAGTTCGTCGCCCAAGGCCTGAGCCGCGTGCGCATCAAGACCTGGCTCAAACACCACCGCCCGCCGTACCTGGTGGAAGTCGAATACCCGCACCAGCCGACCGAGCCGACCGACGAGGTCAAGGCCTACGGCATGGCGCTGATCAACGCGATCAAGGAACTGCTGCCGCTCAATCCGCTGTACAGCGAAGAGCTGAAGAACTACCTCAACCGCTTCAGCCCCAACGATCCGTCGCCGCTGACCGACTTCGCCGCCGCCCTCACTTCGGCGACAGGTAATGAACTGCAAGAAGTGCTCGACTGCGTTCCAATGCTCAAGCGCATGGAAAAAGTCCTGCCGATGCTGCGCAAGGAAGTCGAAGTCGCGCGCCTGCAGAAAGAGATCTCCGCAGAAGTGAACCGCAAGATCGGCGAGCATCAGCGCGAGTTCTTCCTCAAGGAACAACTCAAGGTGATCCAGCAGGAACTCGGCCTGACCAAGGACGACCGCAGCGCCGACCTTGAACAGTTCGAACAACGCCTGGAAGGCAAAGTCCTCTCGCCACAGGCGCAGAAACGCATCGAAGAGGAAATGAACAAACTGTCGATCCTCGAGACCGGCTCGCCAGAGTACGCGGTCACCCGCAACTACCTCGACTGGGCGACCTCGGTGCCGTGGGGCGTGTACGGCGAGGACAAACTCGATCTCAAGTACGCGCGCAAGGTACTCGACAAACACCACGCCGGCCTCGACGACATCAAGGACCGCATCCTCGAATTCCTTGCGGTCGGTGCCTACAAAGGCGAGATCAGCGGCTCGATCGTGCTGCTGGTCGGCCCGCCGGGCGTGGGTAAAACCAGCGTCGGCAAATCCATCGCCGAATCCCTCGGCCGACCGTTCTACCGCTTCAGCCTCGGCGGCATGCGTGACGAAGCCGAGATCAAGGGCCACCGCCGCACCTACATCGGTGCGCAGCCGGGCAAACTGGTGCAGGCGCTGAAAGACGTCGAAGTGATGAACCCGGTGATCATGCTCGACGAGATCGACAAGATGGGCCAGAGCTACCAGGGCGACCCGGCGTCGGCGCTGCTGGAAACCCTCGACCCGGAACAGAACGTCGAATTCCTCGATCACTATCTCGACCTGCGCATGGACCTGTCGAAAGTCCTGTTCGTGTGCACCGCCAACACCCTGGATTCGATTCCCGGGCCGTTGCTGGACCGCATGGAAGTGATTCGCCTGTCGGGCTACATCACCGAAGAAAAAGTCGCCATCGCCAAGCGCCACCTGTGGCCGAAACTGCTGGAAAAGGCCGGCGTGTCCAAGGGCAGCCTGAGCATCAGCGACAGCGCGCTCAAGGCCTTGATCGACGGTTACGCCCGCGAAGCCGGGGTGCGCCAGCTGGAAAAACAGATGGGCAAACTGGTGCGCAAGGCGGTGATGAAGCTGATCGACGACCCGAAAGCGGTGATCAAGCTTGGCCCGAAAGACCTCGAAGCCTCGCTGGGCCATCCGGTGTTCCGCAATGAACAAGTGCTGTCGGGCACCGGTGTGATCACCGGTCTGGCCTGGACCAGCATGGGCGGCGCGACCCTGCCGATCGAAGCCACGCGGATTCACACGCTTAACCGTGGGTTCAAACTCACCGGACAACTGGGCGATGTAATGAAAGAGTCGGCGGAGATCGCCTACAGCTACGTCAGCTCGCACCTCAAACAGTTCGGTGGCGATGCGAAATTCTTCGACGAAGCCTTCGTCCACCTGCACGTACCGGAAGGTGCCACACCGAAAGACGGCCCGAGCGCCGGCGTGACCATGGCCAGCGCCCTGCTCTCGCTCGCCCGCAATCAGCCGCCGAAAAAAGGCGTGGCGATGACCGGCGAACTGACGCTGACCGGGCATGTGCTGCCGATTGGCGGAGTGCGCGAGAAGGTGATTGCGGCGAGAAGGCAGAAGATTTTCGAACTGATCCTGCCGGAGCCGAACCGCGGCAACTTCGAGGAGTTGCCGGATTATCTGAAGGAAGGGATTACGGTGCACTTTGCCAAGCGCTTTGCGGATGTAGCGAAAGTTCTGTTCTGATTCAGACATTGGTCGTTATCAATCAAACAACGATAACGACCAATACTTCTTCGCATAGCCGAGCACTTCTTAATTGCCAAGCGATATAAAAAACTGACATTTCTGACAGTCCCGAAGTTTTCTATCTTGAATAAGCTCTACCTTGTTTCTCCCCCCAGGTTAGACACAGGAGCTTCAAGATGAATAATTCAAAAGATGCAAGGGCGTTTGCTCGCGGTATTTTGACAGCCTACATTCCAGAGGACGTCAACTTCTCGACCGATAAACTAATCATAAGTACTCATAAAGAAACCCTAGCCCTGGAAGGAATCTACCACCGTACTGACCAACCGAACTTTTCAAGAAACGTCAGGGTTTTCCTGACAAAAAAAGACCAGAAGTATCCGGACAATGGCTGGCATAACTTTCCTGCAGAAAATATCAGAGTCGGATATGACGGAAATTTTAACGCCGATTTTTTTAGGACCATTCCGGGAGAAGGCGTTATTTTTCTCAACCTTGACCCTGCCACCCATTGCTACTCCTATGCTATGGATATAAGTTTCACAAAAGAGGGCAGTAACGAAAGTTTTCATGTTATCTGCTCATCTACAATGATCCATCAATAATCTGCTGCTGATCAAAATCAGCATTTTTGCATCGGCCGACGCTACGTTGCCGGATTATCTGAAGGAAGGCATTACCGTGCACTTCGCCAAGCGCTTTGCGGATGTGGCGAAAGTGTTGTTCTGACAGTTATCCAGAGCCTGACACGCCGCCTTCGCGAGCAAGCCCGCTCCCACAGGGTTCTGTAGTGAACACAGCATTTGTGGTCACCACACAACTACTATGGGAGCGGGCTTGCTCGCGAAGGTGTCTGTGGCAACACCACAGAACCGCCTGACCGTCACACTTTGTCTCATCTTCAGTTATGCTCGCCGTTCGTCGTCAACGCCGGAGCCACTGAGCCTATGTCCGCCACTCGTCTGTTTGTCCCTCTCGCCCTCTCTTTGCTGGCCGCCTGCGCCACGCAGCCAAAACAGAACGTGACCGTGGAAAACCAGAGCGAATGCCCCGTGCAGTTGACCAGCGGACAAAACCTGATCGTGATGCTGCCGAGCAACCCGACCACGGGCTATCGCTGGGCAATTCAGGATTCCGCCGGCGGCGTGCTACATGCACTCAGCCCTGAGGTTTACAGCAGTCCGAAAGATTCCGGCATGGTCGGCGCGGGCGGTTTTTCCACCTGGCGCTTCCAGGCCTTTGCCACCGGCAACGGCCGCCTGCGCCTGACCTCGCAGCAGCCCTGGGAACCGGAAGTCGAGCCGGCAGAAACCTTCGACTGCGCCATTTCGGTGAACTGATCGTGGGCTGGCTGATTCTGGCGCTGATGGGCGCGGTGACGTTTCTCTACGGTGTGAGCACGCATGCGGCATTGCTCTGCCTGTTGGTCAAACCGTTACCGGTGCTGGCGCTGCTCGGCTGGCTGCACGATGCGCCACCCAGCGACTATCGGCGCTGGATCAGTTTGGGGCTGATTTTCTCTGTGCTCGGTGACGTGTTGCTGGCGTGGCCGGGGGATTTGTTTGTGTTTGGTCTGGGTGCGTTTCTGGTGGCGCATCTGGCGTATCTCAAGGCTTACCTCAGCGACTGCAAACGGCTGGCGCTTTTGCCGCTGGTGCTCGCGCTCGGCGTCGGCGCGGTGCTGCTGGGGATTTTGATTTCCAGTGGCCTCGGGCCGTTGCTAGTGCCAGTGCTCGTCTATGGCACCGCGATCAGCGCCATGCTCTGGCGCGCCCTCGCCCGCCTCGGCACCGATGTGCCCAAGCGCTCGGCGTTGCTGGCGGCGGCGGGTGCGCTGGCGTTCGTGTTCTCCGACAGTGTGATTGGCATTGATCGCTTTGTGGCGCCGTTTCATGCTGCGCCGTACGTGATCATCCTCAGTTACTGGCTGGGGCAGTGGGGGATTGCCGCTTCGGCGTTTTCCGTGAAACACCGCTAACTTTGTAGTGAGGGGATTTATCCCCGATGGGCTGCGCAGCGGCCCTGAAACCGGTCAATCAGGTATGTCAGACAGACCGCAGGCACAGATCTTGGGGCTGCTTCGCAGCCCATCGGGGATAAATCCCCTCGCCACGTCGGACAACCCAAGCATCCCGACGCCACTTTGGCTAAAATGCCGGCCTTTTCATCAACACCGCCGGAACCGCCGTGAGCAAAGAACCCGATCGCATTTTCGCCCAGCCGATGGCCCAGGTGCCTGACTTCGCCTTCAACGAGGACGTGGTGCGGGTGTTCCCGGACATGATCAAGCGCTCGGTGCCGGGTTACCCGACCATTGTCGAAAACCTCGGCGTGCTGGCGGCGCAATTCGCCCAGCCGAACAGCGTGCTCTACGACTTGGGTGCCTCGCTCGGCGCCGTCACTCAAGCGCTGCGCCGTCACGTGCGCACCGACGGTTGCCGGGTGATCGCGGTGGATAACTCGGCAGCGATGGTCGAGCGTTGCCGCGAATACCTCAACGGTCAGGATTCGATGTTCCAGGAATTGCTGCCGGTCGAAGTGATCGAAGGCGACATCCTCGCGCTCGAATTCAAACCAGCCTCGGTGGTGGCGCTGAACTTCACCCTGCAATTCATCGCCCCCGAGCAGCGCACCGCGTTGCTCTCGCGTATTCGCCAGTCGCTGCTGCCCGGCGGCGCGCTGATTCTGTCGGAGAAACTGCGCTTCAACGATGCGCAAGAGCACGCGCTGCTCACCGATCTGCACGTCGCGTTCAAACGCGCCAACGGCTACAGCGAACTGGAAATTGCCCAGAAGCGCAGCGCCATCGAAAACGTCATGAAGCCCGACAGCCTCGAAGAACACCGCGAACGCCTGCTGGCCGCCGGGTTCTCGAAAGTCGTGCCGTGGTTCCAGTGTCTTAACTTTGCCTCGTTGATTGCCTTGCCATGATTGATCTGTCCCCCCTCGCCCGCCGCCTGGCCGGCACCCCGCTGGCCGACTGGGCCAACACCCTGCAAGTGCAACTCGACAAGAAAATGGAGAAAGGTCACGGCGATCTGGAGCGCTGGCAGAGCGCGCTGGACGCGTTGCCGAAACTTGAGCCGACTGAAGTCGATCTGCTCAACGGCCTGAAACTCGACACCGACTGCGACGACGAAACCCGCGCACAGATGCGCACCGCGCTGATGCGCCTGTCGCCGTGGCGCAAGGGGCCGTTCGACCTGTTCGGCGTGCACGTCGACACCGAATGGCGCTCGGACTGGAAGTGGTCGCGGGTCGCCCCGCATCTGGATCTGAAGGGCAAACGCATCCTCGACGTCGGTTGCGGCAACGGCTATTACATGTGGCGCATGCTCGGCGCCGGTGCCGACAGCGTGATCGGCGTCGATCCGAACTGGCTGTTCTTCTGCCAGTTCCAGGCCGTGCAGCGTTATCTGTCCGAGCCGAATGCCTGGCACCTGCCGTTCCCGTTCGAAGACTTGCCGCCGAACCTTGAAGGCTTCGACACAGTGTTTTCGATGGGTGTGTTCTACCATCGACGTTCGCCGATCGAGCATTTGCTGGCGCTGAAGGATTGCCTGGTCAAGGGCGGCGAACTGGTGCTGGAAACGCTGGTGGTGGAAGGCGACAAGCATCAAGTGCTGGTGCCGGAAGATCGCTACGCGCAGATGCGCAACGTGTGGTTCCTGCCATCGGTACCGGCGCTGGAGTTGTGGCTGCGTCGGGCAGGTTTCACCGATGTGAAATGCGTGGACATCAGCACCACCACCGTTGAAGAACAACGCGGTACCGAGTGGATGAAGTATCAATCGTTGAGCGACTTTCTTGATCCCGAGGATCACAGCAAGACCATCGAAGGGCTGCCGGCGCCGATGCGCGCGGTGATTGTCGCGAAGAAGTAACGATCCCTTCCAGACACTGCAAAAAAGTGTGGGAGCTGGCTTGCCAGCGATAACGGTGGATCAGTCGACATCAATGCTTGATGTGCCGACGCCATCGCTGGCAAGCCAGCTCCCACAGGGTTTGATGTTGTTCTTCAGCCTGCGGGTTTTGCCCGCCGCGCCCGGAAGAATTCGGTCAGCACCGCCCCACACTCCTCCGCCAGCACCCCACCCTCACACAACACCCGGTGATTCAAAAAGCCCTGGGTAAAGAATTGTCCCTGACTCTGCACGATCCCGGCCTTCGGTTCCAGCGCGCCATACACCACCCGCGCAATGCGTGAATGCACGATCAGCCCTGCGCACATGCTGCACGGTTCCAGCGTCACGTACAGCGTGCTGCCCGGCAGGCGATAGTTGTTGATGGCCTGGGCAGCAGCGCGGATCGCGACCATTTCCGCGTGGGCACTCGGGTCGCTGGTGGTGATCGGGCAGTTGTAGCCACGCCCGATGATCTCGCCGCTCTGCACCAGCACCGCGCCCACCGGCACTTCGCCGAGGGCTGCGCCTTGGGCAGCAAGCTCCAGCGCTTCACGCATGAAGTCGCGGTCACGGCTGCGGTCGATGATCGCGGCGGGGCGAATCTGGCGCATCACTTCACCTCGATGGCGGCCATCAGGCCGGTTTCCATGTGGTCGATCACGTGGCAATGGAACATCCATACCCCCGGGTTATCCGCCACCAGCGCCACTTGCGCACGCTCGTTCTTGCCCAGCAGATAGGTGTCGGTGAAGTACGGCGTGATCTTGTGCCGGTTCGACGCAATCACCTTGAAACTCATGCCGTGCAGGTGGATCGGGTGCTGATACTGGGTCATGTTCTTCAGTTCGAAGATATAGCTCTGGCCCAGCTTCAGGCTGGCAATCGGCCGATCGGCGCAGGTCTTGTCCGTGATGTCCCAGGCCTTGCCGTTGATCTGCCACAGGCTCGGTGGCTTGCCGTTGTCGACATTCACCGACACCGAACCGACCCATTCGAAATTGAAGTTGAGTTTTTCGGCATTCGCCAGATCCGGCTCGGCCACCGGGTTGGCGGGCAAGGCTTTCGGCCACGTGGTCGGCGCATCGTTATTGGCCACCGAGCGCAAGGTTCCCAGTCGCACCGGGCCGTTGCGCAGCGACAACTCTTCACCGGCCGGTGGCGCCTTGATCGCCAGACAAATACGCATGCCCGGGCCGAGCCAGTATTCCTTGCCCAGCGGCCGCGGCTCGATCGGGTTGCCGTCCAGCGCATAGATCTGCGCTTCAACGCCGGGGATGTTGATGCGATACGTCAGGGTGTTGTCGAGATTGAGCAAACGCACGCGGGTGATCTGCCCCGCCGGCAACTCGATCACCGGCATTGGTACGCCGTTGATGGTCGACAAGCGCCCCGCCGTACCGCCACGCGCCGCTTCACGGGGGATGCTGAACTCGACGAAATTGCCTTGCTCGTCAATGTGCCAGTTCTTCAGACTCAGGGTCTTTTCGTACTTGAAACCGGTCGGCTCGCGCTCTTCGACAATCAACGGCCCGACCAGCCCGCGGCCCAGCTCCTCGCTGCTGCTGACGTGCGGGTGATACCAGTAGCTGCCGGCGTCCGGCACGCGGAATTTGTAATCGAAGTATTCACCGGGCAGCACCGGCAATTGCGAGACGTACGGCACACCGTCCATCTCCAGCGGCAGACGGATGCCGTGCCAGTGAATGGTGGTCGCCACCGGCAGATGGTTGATGAAACGCACCCGCAACCACTCGCCCTGACGCACACGCAGTTCGGTGCCCGGCGCCGATGGGCCGAACGCCCAGGCCTCGGTCTTGTGCCCAGGCACCAGCTCAACATCCAGTGGCGCCGCGATCAGCTCGTAGTCGTGGCCCGCGTCAGCGTCGGCCATCTTGCCCAGCCAGTAACGCGACGCACCTCCCGCTCCGACACCAACGACAACAAGACCGGCCAGGCCACCGAGGATTTGGCGACGGGTAAAGGACATGAACTCAACTACCTCACGTATCTGCGTCGGGCACCGGGCACCGGGCCCGCAAAAGGCAAATACGATACACCTGCAATTGCGAAACAGTAAGGGCAGCGCGGCGGATGGACGCAGTTGCGCCTCGCGCGTACACGATTTCGATCGATCAAGTGACATAACTATGTAGTGCACATGCATCGAACAGCCGGGCCATCCTGTGCCACCCGTTTCTCAAGGAAAGAGAGCCCAAACACATGCCCAACCCGATGCCCAACGCCGCCGACAAGGCCGCGCTCAAGGCGATTGCCGCCACCGTCATCCAGACCTGCCCGAGCCTGCAGGACGCTGCTCGACAGGTCGCCAGCGACTTGTTGATCAAATACCAGATCCACGGTCTGGATCCGGATCAAGTGTATTTCCACCGCTTCGACGCCTCGCAAAGCAGTTCGAAAGCCTTCACCGGCTGGGAGCATGTGCACGCCACGCCCACTTCAAGCATGACCCTGACCCAGTTGGTGATTCACCGCTTCCGCGTCACCGATCAGGACAACGCCGACCTGCTCGACGTCTATGGCGGTTTCTATACTGCCGGTCCCGATGCCCGCACCTTCGATGAACGCAATGAAGTGCGCCTGCACGGCAACGATGTGCTCAAGGACTTCTGGAGCATCGACTTCAGCGCACTGTACGACGCTCAACTGAACGCTTTCTGGAATACCAGCGGCAGCGACTTTCGTACCCTGGCCAAGTGCAACTTCCTGATCAAAGCGCTGCAGGCGCGGGACAAACGTCAGCTGAGTGGCGAGGATTTCCAGTTCGTCACGCAAGCGGCGATCGGCCCGCTGACGTGGCCAGTCAGCCTGCCAATGCTGCAGACCAGCCACCCTTGCCCGGACAGTGTGCGCACGCTGGACATTGCCGGTTACGCCGCTACCAACGTCCTGCGTTTCGTCATGCCCCAGGGTAGGCAGATCCTCTACCTGCCCGGCAACAGCGATGCCTTCCATGTACTGGAAAGCGCCACCGACCTGCACTTCTGGATCCTGCAGCGGATGAACACACCTGCGGCGCGCGAGACATTCCTTGCGCATTTCTCGCTGGCCGACCGGCAGCAGATCAACGCCAATCTTGGTGACCTGATGAATCGCCTGGTGGCTACATGGGGCCGCTACGACCATTCGCTGATCAATCAGGACAACCGCGCGGTCAGTGGCGACGCCTTTACTTGGCTGAGTGACTCGACCCGCACGGCGATGTTTGCAGAAGCCAGCCTGTCCCTGACCTCCAACGGTGACCTGCGCAAGAAGCTGTGGATCGGCTACCTCAGCGCCGGGGTCAAGGTGTTCGGGCCAATGGCCGTGGTCGGCTGGCCAATCGCATTGCCAGTGATCGGCGCCAGCATTGCCAACATGGGGCTGAACATCGATCAGGCAGTCAATGGCAAAACCGCCGCCGAGCGCAAGGCCGGGATTGTCGGTGCGGTGCTCAGCGGCATCGACATGCTGTTCAACCTGCTGGTACTCAAAGGCCCGGGTTCGCTGACCGAGGTCGGCCCCGAAGTGGATGCCGCCGAGGCAGCGGAGATGGCCGACCTGACTGATAAAGTCGGGACGCCGATGGGTGGGCCTCAGCCGTCGATTGCCACGCCCCTGATTGAAGACACCCCGCGACCGGTCATTCCGCCGAGCTGGCAAGCCAATGAGTTGCTCGACGGCATTACGCCGGTGAGCGAGCCCGGAAAATTCCAGGGCATTTATCTACTCGATTCGAACCCCTCAACCGCCATCCTGATGGACGACACCGCTTATTACGTACGCTACGAAGCCGACATCAACGGCAGCGGACACTGGGCGGTCATCGATCCCGAGCACCCCCACGGCTTTACTCGCTCGATCCCGGTACGCCTGAACCCTGAGGGTGAATGGGAAGCCATGCCTCGCGCAGGACTCGCCGGCGGTGGCAAACCTTCGGCACTGGCCGGATCAAGCAGCCGCAGCCCGCTGACCGCCCTGCCCGCCTCGCAATACGACGTACCCGCACCGCTCAAGGCGCATCTGGAGGAAGGCGCGGCCGGGCTGAATGACGAGGCCTTGCGTGACTTCTACGACAGCCTGAACGAGTTCGATGCCTACCGCGACTTCAAGGTCATCCGCAAACGCCTGTATCACGATGCACTGGATTTTTTCAGCACGCTGCGCCTGCCCGATCGTCCTCCGGTGCCCGCCCTGGCGGCGGACGCGACTGCTGAGGAGATCATCGAAAAAATCCTCGAACATGCCCGGGGCCTGGTGCTCGGCGAGAGCCACACGGCCATCGGCAGCAAGCAATGGCTGATCGAGAACATGCCATTGCTCGCCAGCAAAAAGGTGAAGAGCCTGTACATGGAGCACCTGCTGACCGACTTCCATCAAGCCGCGCTGGATGAGTTCTTCCGCACCGGCAACATGCCGCAAAAACTCGAGGCCTATCTCAAGGCACTCGACGTCGGCAACATGACCGATCCGCTGGAGCGCTACACGTTCCTGGAACTGGTCAAGGAAGCCAGAAAGCAGGGGATCCATGTACAAGCCATCGATTGCATGGCGAGTTACCGACTCAACGGCATGGACTTGCCATTGGGCAACAACACCGCGCGGCAGAAAATGATGAATTACTTCGCGCGTCTGATGATCCGTGCCGATCAGTCCGCACGCGGCGCACACAAATGGGTGGCGCTGATGGGCAACTCTCACTCCAACACTTTTGATGGGGTTGCCGGCGTCAGCGAACTGGAAGAGGCGATCGGCATTCGCGTCGAGGATGTCGCCGAAGGGACTTCACGGGGCATTGAAGTCGATCCCGGAAGAATCCTGCCCTTGGGCGGTACGGCGCACGATCGTTCCGCGCTGGTCAGAGGCGACTTGCGCCTGCAAATCGAAACACCCTGGACCGCGCACACCATGACCGAATTCGAAACCTTGTTACCTCGCCATGGCATGTACTCCCTGAAGCAACAACCCAATCTGACGTTCATCGTGCACCGCAGTCGTTCGCGAGAACTGGTGCGGACCGTCATCGAAACCGACGGCAAACGCTTCTACATTGAACGCCCCGGCTGGCCTTCGGTGAGCGGTAAACGCTACCCGAGCATGAAAGCGCTGCTGCAAGCTCTGGATGACATGGGCATGCAACTGGGTGGCTGGTCAAAACCGCTGTAACGCAAAAACAGAAAAGCCGTGTGAAACGGATTTCACACGGCTTTTCGGTTACAGCGATCAAGCCTTTACGGCTTGCTCGGCATTATTCCCACTCAATGGTCGCCGGCGGCTTGCTCGACACGTCGTAAGTGACGCGCGAAATGCCTTCGATTTCATTGATGATGCGGCCGGAGACGGTTTCCAGCAGTTCGTAAGGCAGGTGTGCCCAACGTGCGGTCATGAAGTCGATGGTTTCCACGGCACGCAGGGCCACGACCCAGGCGTAACGACGGCCGTCGCCGACCACGCCAACCGATTTCACTGGCTGGAACACCACGAAGGCCTGGCTGACTTTGTGGTACCAGTCGGCTTTGCGCAGTTCTTCGATGAAGATATGGTCGGCGCGACGCAGCAGGTCGGCGTATTCCTTCTTCACTTCACCGAGGATGCGCACGCCCAGACCCGGGCCCGGGAACGGGTGACGGTAGACCATGTCGTACGGCAGGCCCAGTTCCAGACCCAGACGACGGACTTCGTCCTTGAACAGTTCGCGCAGTGGCTCGACCAGTTTCAGGTTCATCTCTTCCGGCAGGCCGCCCACGTTGTGGTGCGACTTGATCACGTGCGCCTTGCCGCTTTTCGCGCCAGCCGACTCGATCACGTCCGGGTAGATGGTGCCCTGTGCCAGGTACTTGATGTTGTCCAGCTTGCAGGATTCGGCATCGAACACGTCGATGAAGGTACGGCCGATGATCTTGCGCTTCTTCTCTGGATCGGCTTCGCCGGCCAGGTTGTTCAGGAACTGGTCTTCCGCGTTGGCGCGGATCACCTTGACGCCCATGTTCTCGGCGAACATGGCCATCACTTGCTCGCCTTCGTGCAGACGCAGCAGGCCGTTGTCGACGAAGACGCAGGTCAGTTGATCGCCGATGGCTTTGTGCAGCAGCGCCGCAACCACCGAGGAGTCAACGCCGCCGGACAGACCCAGCAGCACGTTGTCGGTGCCGACCTGTGCGCGGATGTTGGCGATGGCGTCTTCAGCGATCTTCGACGGAGTCCACAGGGCTTCACAGCCGCAGATGTCGAGCACGAAGCGCGAGAGGATGCGACCGCCCTGCTTGGTGTGGGTCACTTCCGGGTGGAACTGCACGCCGTAGTAAGCGCGCTCGTCGTTGAACATGCCGGCGATCGGGCAGCTTGGGGTGCTGGCCAGGATGTGGAAGTCTTCCGGCATCTTGGTGACCTTGTCACCGTGGCTCATCCACACGTCGAGACCGAACAGGCCGTCGGCGTCGATGTGGTCCTCGATGCCGTCGAGCAGGCGGCTCTTGCCGACTACGTCAACGCGAGCGTAACCGAACTCACGCAGCTCGGAACCTTCAACCTTGCCGCCCAGTTGCTCGGCCATGGTCTGCATGCCGTAGCAGATACCGAAGACCGGCACGCCCAGATCGAAGACTGCCTGTGGGCAGCGCGGGCTGTTGGCTTCGTGCACGGACTCGGGGCCGCCGGCGAGGATGACGCCTTTCGGTGCGAATTCGCGGATCGCCTCTTCGTCCATGTCGAACGGGTGCAGCTCGCAATACACACCGATCTCGCGCACGCGGCGGGCAATCAGTTGGGTGTATTGCGAACCGAAGTCGAGGATCAGGATGCGGTGAGCGTGAATGTCGAGGGCCATGATTCAGTCTCGTCTAAGTAATTCAGAAACAGTCGTGATTCAGAAACAACTCGGGGCTGAATAAAACAGCCCCGGTTGCTTAACGATTTGCTTGAAGCATCAACCTACGCGGTAGTTTGGCGCTTCTTTGGTGATCTGCACGTCGTGAACGTGGGATTCGGCCATACCGGCACCGGTGATCCGCACGAACTCAGGCTTGGTGCGCATTTCTTCGATGTTGGCGCTGCCGGTGTAACCCATCGAGGAACGCAGACCGCCCATCAACTGGTGGATGATCGCCGTCAGGGTGCCTTTGTACGGCACACGGCCTTCGATCCCTTCCGGAACGAGCTTCTCGGCGCCTGCCGAGGAGTCCTGGAAGTAACGGTCGGAAGAACCTTGCGCCTGAGACATGGCGCCCAGCGAACCCATGCCGCGATAAGCCTTGTACGAACGGCCCTGGAACAGTTCGATCTCGCCCGGGGCTTCTTCAGTACCGGCGAACATCGAACCCATCATCACGCAGGACGCACCGGCCACGATGGCCTTGGACAGGTCACCGGAGAAACGGATGCCGCCGTCGGCGATCAACGGTACGCCAGTGCCTTCAAGGGCAGCGGCGACGTTGGCGATGGCACTGATTTGCGGCACGCCGACACCGGCGACGATACGGGTGGTGCAGATCGAGCCAGGGCCGATACCGACCTTGACCGCATCGGCACCCGCTTCGGCCAGGGCCTTGGCGGCTGCGCCGGTGGCGATGTTGCCGCCGATCACCTGCACTTCAGGGAAATTCTCTTTGACCCAGCGAACGCGGTCGATCACGCCCTTGGAGTGACCGTGTGCGGTGTCGACCACCACCACGTCCACACCGGCGTTGACCAGCGCGGCAACGCGGTCACCGGTGTCTTTACCGGTACCGACGGCAGCGCCAACGCGCAGACGACCTTGATCGTCCTTGCTGGCCAGCGGGTAGGCTTTGGCTTTTTCGATGTCTTTGACGGTCATCATGCCTTTGAGGGCAAACTTGTCGTCGACGATCAGGACTTTTTCCAGGCGGTGCTTGTGCAGCAGCTCGCGAACTTCGTTCTTGTCGGCGCCTTCACGCACGGTGACCAGACGCTCTTTAGGCGTCATCACTTCACGTACGGTGGCTTCCAGACGGGTTTCGAAGCGGACGTCACGGGAGGTGACGATGCCGACCAGGTCGCCATCGTGCAGCACCGGAACGCCGGAAATGTTATGCATGCGGGTCAGTTCGAACAGGTCACGCACCGTGGCATCAGCCTCGATGGTGATCGGATCTTTCACGACGCCGGCTTCGAACTTCTTGACCTTACGCACTTCGGCAGCTTGCTGCTCGATGGTCATGTTCTTGTGGATGATACCGATACCACCTTCCTGAGCCATGGCGATTGCCAGACGGGCTTCAGTAACGGTGTCCATGGCGGCAGAAACCAGAGGAATATTCAGCTCGATGCCACGGGTAAGGCGGGTCTTGAGACTGACTTCGTTAGGAAGCACCTCGGAATAACCAGGCACTAGGAGAATGTCGTCGAATGTCAGAGCTTCTTGGCTGATACGCAGCATCGCGGGGGCTCCCGAGCGGGAAAATGGAAGCGCGCCATTATAGTCAGACACCCCCTGCTGTTCAATGTAAAACTCAGCTTAATATCAATGTTGCTGATATACGGAGACCCCCGCCGCTACAGCTCCACCTTGACCCAAGAGACAGGTTGATCGAGCCAATCGGCGAACTCATCGATAAAGCTCTGCTTGAACCCGGCTTCCAGCCAGTTGTTGAAGATGAAGCCGAGGTTGGAAAACGCACATTCCTGCAAGAACAGAAAGCCGTTGATGTCGTCTTCATGCCCGCATTCCGGGCAGGTGAAGTTGTCGGTGCGGCCTGGAAACCAGTCTTCCAGGCTTTCGAACAGCGCTTCGCCAACTTCGCGGCGGCACTCGGCGCACCCGGCTTCTTCGAGAAAGCCCTTGGCCGGCGTGTAGATGCAGCGCTTGACGATGATCTCCAGGCCGTTGATCGGCTCACCGAAGGGCAGCGCCTCGGGGTGCAGCACCACCGCACGCGCGCCGTCGGCAATCGCATGGGCCATGCGATTGCCGGTGCGGCCGCAAGTGGTCAGCTGTTCTTCGATGATGTTCTTGCGCACCAGCCAGCGCACGATCGCCCGCGCCCGGGGTTCGTGGACCGGCAGGGTGGAGATTTTCGGGACGATGATGCTTTGCGAATTCATGGTGCAAGCCTGCTGCAAATACCGAGATTTACCCCTGTAGGAGTGAGCCTGCTCGCGATAGCGGTGGGTCAGACACATCAAGATCAACTGATACACCGCTATCGCGAGCAGGCTCACTCCTACAAAGGAATTGCGGCCGGCAGCTTAATCCCTGACGAAATCCGGTCAAGTGCTCACGCCATACTAATAATGTAGCGTCCGATCAACGCAATCCCGCTCGCCAGCACCAGCCAGGTCACCAATCGCACAAACGCCTCGCGCGACAACTTCATGGTCAAACGCCGCCCGATCCACAGGCCCAGCGCCATGGCCGGCAACAGACACAGCGCCAGCATCAACAAGGGCAGCTCGGCATACACCCCGGCGATCGCAAACAAACTCAAACGCACCACGGTGCTGCAACTGATCAGTGCACTTTGCGTGGCCCGCGCCGCGCCCTTGGGCAGGCGGCTGTTGAGATAGATCGCATATAGAAAGCCGCCACTGCCAAACAGCGCGCCAAACAGGCCGCCTACCGTGCCCATCGGCAGCGCCCATGCGGCAGACAACTGCGTCGGCCGGGTTTTCACCCACAGGCTGTAAACCGCATAAGTGCTGATGAACAGCCCCATCAACAGCAGCAACAGGTCGGATTTGAGGTTGAGCAGGAAAATCACCCCTAAAGTGCACCCCACCGCCATGCATGGCAGCAGCCGCAACAACTCGGGCTTGGCCACATCCCGGCGCGAGGGCAGCAGGTTGCCGAACGCCGCGACGAAATCCAGCAGCACCAGTAGCGGCACGATTTTCGACAACGGCATGAACAGAATCAGAATCGGCCCCGCGACCAGCGCCGTACCGAACCCGGCAATCCCGAACACGATATAGGCCAGCGCGATTCCCGAGCCGATCACTACCCAGCCGCCCGCGCCCCATGTCCATTCACTCAACAACCCCGCCACGCTCATCGGTCTACTTCCTTTATAAGCCTGTGATGACTTTAGCCAGCACCAAGCCTTGCGACTAATATGTTCAAAGCCACTCACTCATCTCGAAAAGGCATACCTGGTGCTTTCAACCCGTCAACTGCGCTACTTCGTGGAAATCGCCGAATGTGGCAGCTTCAGTGCGGCGGCTGAACGCCTGTTCATCGCGCAGTCGGCGCTGAGCCGGCAGATCAAGGACATGGAAAACCGCCTGCAAACCCCGCTGTTCGAACGCACCGCACGCCAGCCCCGGCTCACGGCGGCGGGTGAGGCGTTTCTGCCCCGGGCCAGAAACCTGCTCAATGAGCTGAGCAAAGCCAGCGCGATGACCACTGAGGTCGGTAACGGACAATTGGGTACTTTGCGCCTGAGTCATTCCAGCACCGTGTCGATCAGCGGGCATTTATTATGTCGGATCAGCACTTATCTCGATCAGCAACAGGGCGTGTCGCTGGACATCGGCAAGCTGTCCTCCGAGGCGCAGCTTGAGGAACTCGCGGAAGGACGCCTCGACATTGGCCTGTTGCGCCTGCCCGTTTTGCGTCAGCGCGACGGCATTCAGGTTGTGCCGTTGTTCACCGAACGCCTGCTGCTGGCGGTGCCGAACGATCATCGCCTGGCCGATTCAGCCGCTGTCGAATTGGCGCAACTGAAGGACGAGCCGTTTATCTCGATCCCGCATCCGCAGCGTGGCGGGCTTAGCTATTTGTGTGCCGACCTGTGTATGCGTCAGGGCTTTTTTCCCAAAGCGGCGCGGGTGATGTCGCGCAAAACTACGCAGTTGCAGTTGATCCAAGCTGGATTCGGCATCGCCCTGCTGCCCGAATCAATGCAGGACATCGCCCCCGGCGGTGTACGATTTCTGCCGCTGAGCGATCCCGATTGCCAAAGCACCGTCGCCCTCGCCCATCGCCAGAACCCCACGTCACTGGTTCAACACTTCATCCAGACCTTCACAAATCCTCCCTACAAGGGGTTTTCTGTTGGGTCATGGTGATCGACAGGCAAATGCCCTTAAACTGCGCCCCATGATTAAAGATCCCTTTGCAAGACTTGGCCTGGACCGTGAAGTCCTGACCGTCAGCCAGCTCAACGGCCGCGCGCGGGTGTTGCTCGAAGACGTGTTCAGCAACATCTGGGTCGAAGGCGAAATCTCCAACCTCGCCCGCCCCGCGTCCGGCCACGTGTATTTCACCCTCAAGGACAGCGGTGCGCAGGTGCGTTGCGCGCTGTTCCGCAATAATGCGGCGCGGGTGCGTCAGGCGCTGAAGGACGGTCTGGCCGTGAAGGTACGCGGCAAGGTCTCGCTGTTCGAAGGACGTGGCGACTATCAGCTGATTCTCGATACCGTGGAGCCGGCCGGTGACGGCGCGCTGCGCCTGGCCTTCGATGCGCTGAAGGAAAAGCTCAGCGCCGAAGGTCTGTTCAGTGCCGAACGCAAAGTGCCGCTGCCGGCGCATCCGCAGCGCATCGGCATCATCAGTTCGCCGACCGGCGCGGTGATTCGCGACATCATCAGCGTGTTCCGCCGGCGGGCGCCGCAGGTGCAACTGACGCTGATCCCGACCGCCGTGCAGGGCCGCGAAGCCACGGCCCAAATCGTCCGCGCGCTGAAAATGGCCGACGCCCGTGGTTTCGACGCACTGATCCTCGCCCGTGGCGGTGGTTCGCTGGAAGACCTCTGGTGCTTCAACGAAGAAGCCGTGGCTCGCGCGGTCGATGCCTGCGTGACGCCGATTGTCAGCGCCGTCGGGCATGAAACCGACGTGTCGATCAGTGACTTCGTGGCTGACGTGCGCGCACCAACACCCTCCGCTGCCGCCGAGCTGTTGGCACCAGATTCGAGTCACCTGATCCGTCAGGTCGAAAGCCTGCACCGGCGTCTGGTGATGCGCATGCGCGACCGGCTGATGCGCGATCGTCTGCGCCTGGAAGGCATGGCCCGCCGTCTGCGCCACCCCGGCGAACGCCTGCGTCAGCAAGCGCAACGCCTGGATGACCTGGACATGCGCATGCGCCGGGCGTTCGAACGCCAACTGAATACCCGCCGCGAGCGTTTGATCCGTCTGGAAACCCGCCTCGCCGGGCAACATCCGGGGCGGCAACTGGCGATGCTGCGCCAGCGCCTCGACAGCCTCGCCGAACGCCTGCCGCGAGCCATGCGCGAAGGCCTGAAAAGCCGTCGCCTGCAACTGCACAGCCAGATGCAGACGCTGCATGTGGTCAGTCCGCTGGCGACCCTCGGCCGTGGCTACAGCATTCTGCTCGATGAGCGCGGGCACGCCATTCGCAACGCCGCGCAGACCCACACCGGCCAACGCCTGAAGGCCAGACTGGGCGAAGGCGAACTGCAAGTGCGCGTCGAGGACAACCACCTGACGCCTGTCACCCTTTCTTTACTGGACTGATCCATGCCGCGTTTTTTTGCTCCGTTATTGTTGCTGTGCCTGACCTCCTTCAACGCCCACGCCGACAGCTACATCACCCGTTTGCTGAACAAACCGGTGCCGGGCGGCGTCGCGGTGGTCGATCTGGGCAGCGCCGCGCAGGCACCAAAAGCCACCTATCAAGGCAAACCGGTGCTGGTGGTGAAAGAACAGAACAACTGGCTGGCGATTGTCGGTGTGCCGCTGACGGTCAAACCCGGCAGCCAGCAGATCAGCAGCGGCGGGCGCAATCTGCCGTTCACTGTTGGCACCAAGAAATACCCGGAACAGCACATCACCCTGAAGAACACTCAACAGGTCAATCCGAACCCGGCCAACCTCAAGCGCATCGAGGGTGAACTGGCCGAGCAGATCAAGGCCTACCGCAGCTTCAGTCCGAATACCCCGAGCAACCTGCTGCTGGACAAACCGGTCAACGGGCCGCTGTCGAGCAAGTTCGGTGTGCGCCGTTTCTTCAATGGCGAAGAGCGCAACCCCCATGCCGGCCTCGACTTTGCGGTGCCGGCCGGCACGCCGATCAAAACCCCGGCAGCGGGCAAAGTGATTCTGACCGGCAACTATTTCTTCAATGGCAACACGGTGTTTGTCGATCACGGCCAGGGCTTTATCAGCATGTTCTGCCACATGTCGAAAATCGACGTGAAGGTCGGCGATCAACTGGCCCGTGGCGCGGTGGTTGGCAAGGTCGGCTCGACTGGCCGGGCGACCGGGCCGCACATGCACTGGAACATCAGCCTGAACGATGCGCGGGTGGATCCGGCGATTTTCATTGGTGCGTTCCAACCGTAATTCCTGATTGAGGCTACCGGCCCCTTCGGGAGCAAGCCCCCTCCCACAAAGGATCTTTGAGCGACACACATCCAATGTGGGAGCGAGCCTGCTCGCGAAGACGACCCATCCCACACTGCAAACACCGCTGACACCCCACCAGTTTCAATTGCGCCCCAATCCAACCCCGCGCAAACATCAATAAGATCATCCGCCTGAAGCACAATAAAATCGCGCCGATCGCAGCTTTTCGAGTATTCCTCTCAATTTTTTTCGACTGCTTGCCATCCTCTCCCCTCGCGGTTAGGGTTGAAGCATGAAAACCTCTCACACCCTTATTCAGCTTCGCCAGCACCGCAGTCTGTGCCTCGTCAGCGCACGACTGCCGGGCTGAATCGCTGCGCCTCGTCCCAAGCTGTTCCCCGAACATTCGTTCCACCGGCAGGCCGCCTCTTTTCGGCCCAGACAATAAGGAATTCCCGATGAGCATGCTCAAAGACCCGTCTTCGAAATACCGCGCGTTCCCCGTCATCAATCTGCCGGATCGCACCTGGCCGTCGAAAACCATCGACGCCGCGCCGATCTGGTGCAGCTCCGACCTGCGGGACGGCAACCAGTCGCTGATCGAGCCGATGGACGCGGTGAAGAAGCTGCGCTTCTGGAAAACCCTCGTTCAGGTGGGTGTGAAGGAAATCGAAGCCTCGTTCCCGGCCGCTTCGCAAACCGACTTCGACTTCGTGCGTACCCTGATCGAAGAAGGTCACATCCCGGACGACACCACCATTCAGGTGCTGACCCAGGGCCGTGAAGACTTGATCGAGCGCACCTTCGAATCCCTGCGCGGGGCGAAGAAAGCCATCGTTCACCTGTACAACGCCACCTCGCCTTCCTTCCGTCGCATCGTCTTCAACCAGGACAAGGACGGCATCAAGGCCATCGCGGTCAACGCCGCCAAGCTGTTCGTCAAATACGCGGCGATGCAGCCGGACACCGAGTGGACTTTCGAATACTCCCCGGAAACCTTCAGCGCCACCGAGCTGGAGTTTGCCAAGGAAGTCTGTGACGCGGTGATCGAGGTCTGGAATCCGACGCCTGAGCACAAGATGATCCTCAACCTGCCGGCCACCGTCGAATGCGCAACGCCGAACGTCTACGCCGACCAGATCGAATGGTTCGGCCGCAACATCAACCGTCGTGACAGCGTGATCATCAGCCTGCACACCCACAACGACCGTGGCACCGGCGTCGCCGCCACCGAGTTGGGCCTGATGGCCGGCGCGGATCGCGTCGAAGGCTGCCTGTTCGGCAACGGCGAGCGCACCGGTAACGTCGACCTCGTCACCGTAGCCCTGAACATGTACACCCAAGGCGTTGACCCTGAGCTGGACTTCTCCGACATCGACGGCGTGCGCAAAGTCGTCGAAGAGTGCAACCAGATCCAGGTACACCCGCGTCACCCGTACGTCGGCGACCTGGTACACACCGCATTCTCCGGCTCGCACCAGGACGCGATCCGCAAGGGCTTCGCCCAGCAGAAACCGGACACCCTGTGGGAAGTGCCGTACCTGCCGATCGACCCGGCCGACATTGGCCGCAGCTACGAGGCGGTGATTCGTGTGAACAGCCAGTCGGGCAAGGGCGGTATCGCCTACTTGCTGGAGCAGGAATACGGCATCAGCCTGCCGCGTCGCATGCAGATCGAGTTCAGCCAGGTGGTGCAGCGTGAAACCGATCGCCTCGGCCTGGAAATGACCGCCAAGCAGATCCACTCGTTGTTGATCAGCGAATACCTGCAAGCCAACACCCCGTACGCGCTGGTTAGCCATCGCCTGCAGGAAGAAAACGGTAACAGCGCCGTCGAAGTGGAAGTGGCAAGCAAGGGTCAGGGCGAAACCAACCTGCACTGGCGCGGCAAGGGCAACGGTGCGCTGGAAGCACTGGTGGCCGGCCTGCCGATTCCGGTGGAGATCATGGACTACAACGAACACGCGATCGGCGCGGGCACCAACGCCAAGGCCGCCGCGTACATCGAGCTGCGCGTGAATGGCGAACGTGCGGTGCACGGCGTGGGTATCGATGAAAACATCACCACCGCCAGCTTCAAGGCGCTGTTCAGTGCGCTGAACCGCTCGTTGAGCCAGCCTGAGGCGAAAGCGGCGTAAGCCTTCGCTGACATGCAAAAGGCCCCGGAATGTAAGTTCCGGGGCCTTTTTTATGCCTGCTGGTTTTGTGTTGCCTGATCTGGCCTCTTCGCGAGCAAGCCCGCTCCCACAGGGTATTGCGCTCTACCTGTGGGAGCGAGCCTGCTCGCGAATATCAGGTGAACTCGAAGGTATCTGCATCCAGATTCGCCGGAAAGCGCTCGCGATACGCCGCCAATGGCGCGGCTTCCAGCACGACCTTGAACACCCCGTCCGCCTCCCCCGCCGCCAGCAACGTCTCGCCCTGAAAATCCAGCACCTGACTGTCGCCGGTATAGGCGAAGCCCTTGCCGTCGGTGCCGATCCGGTTCACTGCCGCCACGTAGCACAGGTTTTCAATCGCCCGCGCCGGCAACAAGCGGTTCCAGTGCAGACGCCGCGCACCCGGCCAGTTGGCGGTGTACAGCAGCAGATCGGTGTCCTGCGCGTCGCGACTCCACACCGGGAAACGCAGGTCGTAGCAAATCAGCGGCCGAATCCGCCAGCCCTTGAGTTCGAACTGCACCTGGCGCTCGCCGGGGGTGTAGTGGTTGTGCTCACCGGCCATGCGGAACAGGTGGCGCTTGTCGTAATGCCAGACTTCGCCGTCCGGGCGTGCCCACAGCAGGCGATTGCGATGGCTGCCGTCCGCCGCCTGAATGATCACGCTGCCGGTGATCACCGCATTCAGCTTCGCGGCCTGCGCCTTCATCCACTTGCTGGTCGGGCCATGCTCGGCTTCGGCGAGGGTTTCCGACTCCATGGAGAAGCCAGTGGTGAACATCTCCGGCAGGATGATCAGGTCGGCGCCTCGGGCCTGCTCCAGCAGCACCTCGAAGTGCTCGAGGTTGGCCTGACGATCATGCCAGGCCAGGCTGGTCTGGATCAGCGCCAGATTGAGATCGGGCAATGCACTCAGATCACGCATAGTTTTGCCGCTGCTTCGCGCAGCGTCTCCTCGCGTTTGGCGAAGCACAGGCGCACCAGGCGCTGGCCTTCGGGTGGATTCTGGTAGAACACCGACACCGGAATGCTCGCCACGCCGTGTTCGCGAGTCATCCAGATCGCCATGTCGACGTCGTTCAAGTCAGGGCGGATCTGCGAGTAGTCGACCAACTGGAAATACGTGCCGGTGACGCGGGTGAAGGTAAAGCGCGACGGCGCCAGCAAATCGCAGAACAGGTCGCGCTTGGCCTGATAGAAACCCGGAAGCTCTTCGACGTGTTCCGGGTGCTCGGCCATGTAATCGGCCAGGGCATATTGCAGCGGCGTGACACCGCAGAAACTGACGTACTGGTGCACTTTGCGCAGCTCGGCGGTCAGCGCCGGCGGTGCAACCACGTAACCGGTTTTCCAGCCGGTGACGTGGTAGGTCTTGCCGAACGAGCTGACCACGAAGGCGCGCTGATACAGCTCTTCGTGAGCCAACACACTGACATGCGGCACGCCGTCGAACACCAAGTGTTCGTACACCTCGTCGCTGATCAGATAGATGTCGCGACCACGGATCAACTCCGCCAGTTGATCCAGTTCGGCACGGCTGATCAGTGCACCGCTCGGGTTGTGCGGTGTGTTGATGACGATCATTTTCGTGCGCGGGCTGAGGGCCGCGGCGAGCTTGTCGAAATCGATGGAGAAATCGTGCAGGTTCAGTTGCACATGCACGCAGCGGCCGCCCGCCAACTGCGTCGCCGGTTCATAGCTGTCGTAGCACGGGTCGAACACGATGACTTCGTCGCCGCTGTGGATAACCGCCTGAATTGCACAGAAGATCGCCTGGGTCGCGCCCGGCGTTACGGTCACTTCGCTGTCGGCATCGACTTTCACGCCATAGCTGCGCGCGATTTTCGCCGCGATTTGCTCGCGCAGCGCCGGCAGGCCGGTCATCGGTGAATACTGGTTATGGCCGCTGGCGATATGCCGACCGACCGCGTCACGCAGGGACTGCGGGCCGTCGAAATCAGGAAAACCCTGGGACAGGTTGATCGCTCCGGTCTGCGCCGCGAGCTGAGACATCTGCGTGAAAATAGTGATGCCGACATTCGGCAGCTTACTGGTGATCATCGAGGGGTTCCCTGCTCTACACCCGGCTCTGACGGCGGCGCGGGAGAGCCCGAGAATAGCCCATCCGGCGCCCATAAAAAAAGGGCGCCCGACTGAGCACCCTTCTTTCATTTATACCGCAGCAACCTTGTGGCGAGGGGATTTATCCCCGATCGGCTGCGAAGCAGTCGCAAACCCTATGACAGGTATTTGGGGCCGCTTCGCAACCCGTCGGGGATAAATCCCCTCACCACAGGATCACTTCTTGTCGCGGCGTTTCTTGCTGGCTTTCTTGTTGTGCGACATCAAGCGACGCTTCTTGTTGACCTGGCGGTCGGTCAGCGTGTTCTTGTTGCCTTCGTACGGGTTCTCGCCACCTTTGAACTCGATGCGGATCGGCGTACCAACCAGCTTCAGCACACGGCGGTAAGTGTTCTCTAGATAGCGCACATACGACTTCGGCACTTTCTCGATCTGGTTACCGTGGATCACGATGATCGGCGGGTTGGCGCCACCCAGGTGAGCGTAACGCAGCTTGATCCGGCGGCTGTTGACCATCGGCGGCTGGTGCTCGCTGACCGCGTCTTCGAGAATTTGCGTCAGGCGGCTGGTCGGCCAGCGGGTGACCGCGGACTTGAACGAGTTCTGCACCGAGGCGTAGAGGTTGCCCACGCCAGTGCCGTGCAGCGCCGAGATGAAGTGAATGTCGGCGAAGTCGACGAAGAACAGCCGACGCTGCAGCTCGACCTTGACGAAGTCACGCTCGCTCGGGGTCATGCCGTCCCATTTGTTGATTGCGATCACCAGCGCACGGCCGGCTTCGAGGGCAAAGCCCAGCAGGTTGAGGTCGTGATCGACCACACCTTCGCGGGCGTCCATCACGAAGATCACCACGTTGGCGTCTTTGATCGCCTGCAGGGTTTTGACCACGGAGAATTTTTCGACTTCTTCGTGGATCTTGCCGCGCTTGCGCACACCGGCGGTGTCGATCAGCGTGTACTTCTCGTCGTTACGCTCGAACGGGATGTAGATACTGTCGCGGGTGGTGCCGGGCTGGTCGTAGACGATTACCCGGTCTTCACCGAGCATGCGGTTGACCAGGGTCGACTTGCCGACGTTCGGACGGCCGATGATGGCGATCTTGATCCCGTCTTTTTCGCTCGGGCCAGGAATGCGCTTGGCTTCCTCGCCTTCGGCAACGATCTCTTCCTCTTCGCCTTCCGCCGGTTCGTCATCATCACGCGGGAAATCGCTCAGTGCCGCTTCCAGCAGTTGAGTGATACCACGGCCGTGAGCACCGGCGATCGGGATCGCGTGGCCCATGCCCAGCGGGGCAAATTCAGCGCGGGCCATTTCCGGGTCGATGTTGTCGACCTTGTTGGCAACCACGTGGGAACGCTTGTTACGCTTGCGCAAGTGTTCGGCGATCATCTGGTCGGCGGCGGTGAAACCGGCCTTGGCATCTACCAGGAACAGCACAACATCCGCTTCTTCAATGGCCAGCAGCGACTGCTCGGCCATTTTTTCGTCCATACCGTGTTCGTCACCGGAGATACCGCCGGTGTCGATCAGAATGTAGGAACGCCCTTGCCACTTGGCCTCACCGTACTGGCGATCACGGGTCAGACCGGACAAGTCGCCGACGATGGCGTCGCGAGTCCTGGTCAGGCGGTTGAACAAGGTGGATTTGCCGACGTTCGGTCGGCCCACCAGGGCGATTACGGGAACCATGCGGCTCTCCACTTCGTTATTTCAGAAAATACAAAAGCCGCTGCGAGGCAGCGGCTGGTGCTCGGGGCAACACTGTGGGAGCGGGCTTGCTCGCGAAAAACCGTAGCAGCACCGCGTTTATTCAGGCTGTACGCGTCTTCGTTGACGCTCTTCGCGAGCAAGCCCGCTCCCACAAATGAAGCTGCCTGGGGCGTTAACCCCAAGCATAGTTGTTACTTGATGGTCAGGGCTTCCAGTTTGCCGCTGTTGCCATACACATAGATCGTGTTGCCCACCACCAGCGGACGGGCACGCAGGCCGTCACTGTCGATACGCTCACGACCCACAAAACGACCGTCCACCTGGCTCAACAGGTGCAGGTAACCTTCCAGGTCACCGACGGCTACGTAGCTGGAGAACACTTCCGGAGCCGACAGTTGGCGGCGAGCCAGCGAGTCGTTGCTCCACAGTGCAGTGGTCGAACGCTCGTCAACGCCTTCAACGGTGCCCGAAGACAGGCTCACGTAGACGTTGCCGAACCCTTGGGCGACACCGGCATAGCTCGACGCATCGCGCTGCCAGAGCTGGCGACCGCTTTGCAGATCGAGTGCCGCGACGCGGCCCTGATAGCTGGCAACGTACAGCGTTTCGCCGGACAGCAGCAGACCGCCGTCGATGTCGACCACGCGCTCCAGTTCCGAACGACCGGTTGGAATCGCGACCCGTTGTTCCCAGACCGGCACACCGTTGGAAATGTCCAGGGCAACGACTTTACCGGTCGACAAGCCAGCCACCGCGAGGCGGTTGGTCACGACGGGGGCGCTGGTGCCGCGCAGGGTCAGTACCGCAGGGGTGCTGTCGTAGGTCCAGCGACGGTCGCCGGTAGCAGCGTCCAGACCGATCAGACGATCGTCCTGCGTCTGTACCACTACGACGTCACCGTTGTTGGCCGGTGGCGCGAGGACTTCGCTGGATACCCGGGCGCGCCACTTCTCTTCGCCGTTGATGGCGTCGAGGGCAACGATTTCACCCTTGAGGGTACCGATCGTGACCAGGCCGTAACCTACGCCAACGGCGCCGGAGACAGGCAGTTCAAGATCCTTTTTCCACTTCACGTCGCCATTGCTGCGATCCATGGCCATCAGCACGCCGGTCACATCGGCCGCGTAGATGGTGTCACCATCGATCGCCGGCACCAGCATGTTGTAGGTTTCGCCCTGACCGTCACCGATCGAACGGCTCCACTGCTTTTGCAGAACCACTTCTTCTTTGAAGTCGGTCAGCTCGGCCGGTGGCAGTTCTTTTTTGCTGTTGCTGCTGCAACCCGCGGCCAGAATGGCCAGAGCCAGCAATGCTGCATGCTTCCAACGGATCACGTCACGCATCCCCTTTGGCCAGGTCGTCGAGCTTGATTTGAAGGCCACCGACTGCCGCTTCATCCGACAGTGCCGCCTTGGCTTTTTGATACGCGGTGTTCGCCTCGTCGGTACGACCCAACTGAACCAGCAGATCACCCTTGAGTTCTTCGCGAGTGGCCAGGAACGCCTTGTCGGCATCGCCGTCGAGCAGTTTCAGGGCTTCATCGGCCTTGTTCTGCGCACCCAGCACCTGCGCCAGACGCTGACGGGCGATTTCGCCCAGCGCCGGGTTGGCCGGTTTGGCAACGATGGCTTTGAGTTCAGTCGCAGCGTCGTCCAGCTTGCCGCTGTCGACCGCTACTTTGGCCACGAACAGGCTGCCGTACTGCGCGTACGCGGTGCCGCCGAATTCGCTGTTGAGCTTGCCGGCCAGATCCGCAAGGCGGGCAGCGTCAGGCTTGCCGTCCGGGGTCAGCGTGGTTTCCAGCAGTTGCTGATAGAGCACCGAGGCGCCTTGCGACTGGTTGCTCTGATACTTGTGAAAAGCCTGCCAGCCGAACACGATGACCAGCGCAAACAGGCCGCCGGTGACCAGAGGTTTGCCGTTGCGTGTCCACCAGTCCTTCAAATCCGCCAACTGTTCGTCTTCGGTACTCGACACCCCAATACTCCTTAATCGCTAAATCGGCTGTTTAGACAGCTTCAACCCTGCACGACGCAGGTGGCCAGGTGAGCGGCAAGCGCATCCCAGGCAATGCTTTGTTGTTCGCCCTGGCCACGCAGGGGTTTGAAACCTACCACTTGCTGGGCCATTTCGTCGTCACCCAGGATCAGTGCATACAGCGCACCGCTCTTGTCGGCTTTCTTGAACTGGCTTTTGAAGCTGCCGGCGCCGGCATTGACTTGCAGACGCAGGTTTGGAAGCTGGTCACGCACACGCTCGGCCAGGGCTAGACCGGCCAGTTCGGCCTCCTCGCCAAAGGCGCAGAGGTAAACGTCGACCTGACGGGAGATTTCTTCCGGGATCTGCTCCAGGGTTTCGAGCATCAACACCAGACGCTCGATGCCCATGGCGAAACCCACGCCGGCAGTCGGCTTGCCGCCCATCTGCTCGACCAGACCGTCGTAACGACCGCCCGCGCAGACAGTGCCCTGGGCGCCGAGCTTGTCGGTGACCCATTCGAATACGGTTTTGCTGTAGTAATCGAGGCCGCGCACCAGTTTCGGGTTGAGCACGTACGGGATGCCAACCGCGTCCAGACGCGCCTTCAGACCTTCGAAGTGCGCACGGGATTCGTCGTCCAGGTAGTCGGCCATCTTCGGCGCATCGACCAGTACCGCCTGAGTGTCGGCATTTTTGGTGTCGAGCACGCGCAGCGGGTTGGTTTTCAGGCGACGCTGGCTGTCTTCGTCGAGCTTGTCGTGGTGCGCCGAGAGGTACTCGACCAGCGCTTCACGATAGCGACCACGGGACTCGCTGGTGCCCAGGCTGTTGAGTTCGAGCTTGACCGCATCACGGATACCCAGCTCGCCCCACAGGCGCCAGGTCATGATGATCAGCTCGGCGTCGATGTCCGGACCGTCGAGGTTGAACACCTCCAGACCGATCTGGTGGAACTGGCGATAACGGCCTTTCTGCGGACGCTCGTGGCGGAACATCGGGCCGATGTACCAGAGTTTCTGCACCTGACCACCGCCGGTGATGCCGTGTTCGAGCACCGCACGCACGCACGCCGCTGTGCCTTCCGGGCGCAGGGTCAGAGAGTCGCCGTTGCGATCTTCGAAGGTGTACATCTCTTTTTCGACGATGTCGGTCACTTCACCGATCGAGCGTTTGAACAGCTCGGTGAATTCGACGATTGGCATGCGGATCTGCTTGTAACCGTAGTTATCCAGCAGACGCGCGACAGTGCCCTCGAAATAACGCCACAGCGGAGTCTGTTCGGGCAGGATGTCGTTCATGCCACGAATGGCTTGCAGAGACTTGCTCACTTTAAATCCTTAAATTCATTCGGCTTTCAGTCAGGCTCAGCCGCGCGCGATGACCGCTGCGTCAGCTTCGACCTTCTCGGCCGCTTTCTCGCGGATCAGCTTTTCCAGCTCGTCCACCAGATTGTCATTCGTCAGTTTCTGCGACGGCTTGCCGTCGATGTAAATCAGGTTTGGCGTGCCGCCGGTCAAGCCGATATGGGCTTCCTTGGCTTCGCCGGGGCCGTTGACCACGCAACCGATCACCGCGACATCCAGCGGCACCAGCAGGTCTTCAAGGCGCCCTTCCAGCTCGTTCATGGTCTTGACCACATCGAAGTTCTGCCGCGAGCAGCTCGGGCAGGCGATGAAGTTGATGCCACGGGAACGTAGATGCAAAGACTTGAGAATGTCGTAACCGACCTTCACTTCCTCGACCGGATCGGCCGCCAGCGAGATGCGGATAGTATCGCCAATCCCCTCGGCGAGCAGCATACCTAGGCCCACGGCGGATTTCACTGTGCCCGAACGCAAACCACCGGCTTCGGTGATGCCCAGGTGCAGCGGCTGGACGATTTCTTTCGCCAGCAGACGGTAGGCTTCAACGGCCATGAACACGTCGGAGGCTTTCACGCTGACCTTGAAGTCCTGGAAATTCAGGCGCTCGAGGTGCTCAACGTGACGCAGCGCGGACTCGACCAGTGCAGCCGGGGTCGGTTCGCCGTATTTCTTCTGCAGGTCTTTTTCCAGCGAGCCGGCGTTGACGCCGATACGAATCGGAATCCCGCGATCACGGGCGGCATCGACCACGGCACGCACCCGGTCTTCACGACCGATGTTGCCCGGGTTGATGCGCAGACAGTCCACACCCAGTTCGGCGACGCGCAGAGCGATCTTGTAGTCGAAGTGGATGTCGGCAACCAGCGGCACCTTGACCAGTTGCTTGATCCTGCCGAACGCCTCGGCGGCGTCCATGTCCGGTACCGAAACACGGACGATGTCGACGCCGGCGGCTTCCAGACGATTGATCTGGGCGACGGTGGCAGCCACATCATTGGTGTCGCTGTTGGTCATGCTCTGCACAGCGATGGGCGCATCGCCGCCAACAGGTACGTTACCGACCCAGATCTTGCGCGAAACGCGACGTTTGATTGGAGATTCGCCGTGCATGACTTATTGACCCAACTTCAGGCGAGCAGTCTCGCCACTGGTGAACGGAGCGATATCGACCGGTTGGCCGTTGTAGCTGACCTGTGCGGCGCGAGCCACACCCAGACGCACCGCCAGTGGCGGCTTGCCGGAAACCGAAACGCTGTCGCCTTTATGTTTCAGACCGCTGAACAGCACTTTGCCGCGACCATCGGTGACCTGTGCCCAGCAATCGGCGGTGAACTGCAGTTGCACCTGGCCATCGCCGGCCGCTGGGACAGCTGCTTCTGCGGTCGGCGCAGAGGTAGCCGCTACCACTGGTGCGGTGACCGTCGGCGCTGGTGTGGCCGGGGCATTCGGTGCCGGAGTCGCCGGAGCCGCCACAACCGGAGCCGGTGTATGAACCGGTGCGGCTGGCGTGGTTGCAGCCGGGGCGGCGGGTGCGGTGGCCGGAGAAACCGGCTCGGCACCGGTCGATTCAGCGGTGGTTTCCGCTTGTGGCAGTGCCAGAGCTGTCGCGCCCTCGGCCTGACCTTCGGCCACGGCCTGGTCTTCCGGCTCGTCGATCGGGTGAATCTGTGTGGTGCCGTCGGCGCCTTCGACTTCAACGTGCTCCGGGGCCAGGCTGGTCACGTCCTTGCTGCGCTGCGACGTCTGATCCTGCCACCAGACGAAACCGCCGCCGATGACCGCGATCAGCAACAGCAGGCTGACGATGCGCAAAATAGTGTGTGAAACCCGTACTGGCTCTTCGATACGGCCCAGCGCATGCACGTTGCTGCCCTGGGAGTCGGTACCGGTGGACTGGTCGAATTGCTGAACCAGAACGGTCTGGTCCATGCCAAGCAACTTGGCGTAAGCGCGAATGTAACCGCGAGCGAAGGTATGCCCTGGCAGCTTGTCGAAAGCGCCAGCTTCAAGATTGCTCAGGGAAGTCACGGTGAGGTTGAGCTTGAGGGCCACTTCGGCCAGCGACCAGCCATTGCTTTCGCGGGCCTGGCGCAAAGTCTCACCGGGATTAACGCGAGTCGCTGCTACAACTTCGGGATGCGCCGCTTTCATCATTGCTCCGACAGGTATTGCTGATATTCCGGCGTACCGGGATAGAGTCGTTTTAATTGCAGGCCATAACTGGCGGCCTTGTCGCGATCTTCAAACACTTTTGCCAGCCGAACGCCGAGCAATAGACTACGTGCATTTTGCTCGGTTAGCAGGCTGAAACGGTCGTAATAGTCACGCGCGGGCACATAATGCCTGTCTTCGAAGGACAACTCAGCCATTTCCAGCAAAGCGCGCGGTTGTTGACGGTTCAGCCGCAGGGCTTTTTCCAGTTGCTGCTGTGCCAGATCCCGCTGACCGAGTTTCGAGGCGGTCATGCCGAGGTTCTCGAAGACTCGCGAACGCTCAGGATACAGGGTATCGGCGGCTGCCTGATCAAAACGCTCGTAGGCTTCCTTGTAACGCTGTTCTTCGTAGAGAAAACTGCCGTAGTTATTGAGGATTCGTGCATCGGTGGGACGCGAGGACAGGGCTTTGCGAAAATGTTCGTCGGCCAGCTTCGGCTCCATTTCGGCCTGGAACACCAGGCCGAGGGCAGCGTTGGCATCAGGATCGGAGCCGTCCAGCTCCAGCGCCTTCTTCAGCGGCACCTTGGCGCGCTCGGTCATCCCTTGCTGCAAGTATCCCAGTCCCAGCTGCACGTAAGCGGCACGCGCTTCGTCGCGGCCCTTGCTGGTCTTCATCGGGTTGTAGTCACCCGACAGGACACAACCAGCACACAGGCTGGCCATCAGCAACAGCAGCGCAAAGCGCAGGGACATAGAGATCCTCTCTTAGTTAGTGTTCGCGGCGTTCTGTGCCAGATCGCTGTCGGCGCTCAACTCGCGCACGGCGATGTAACGTTCACTGCGACGGGTGCGATCCAGCACCTGCCCTACCAATTGACCACACGCAGCGTCGATGTCTTCACCACGGGTGGTGCGGACAGTGACGTTAAAGCCGGCCTGATGCAACTGATCCTGGAACCGACGAATGGCGTTGTTGCTCGGCCGCTCGTAACCGGAATGCGGGAACGGGTTGAACGGAATCAGGTTGATCTTGCACGGAATGTCTTTGAGCAGCTCGATCATTTCCACGGCGTGCTCAAGCTTGTCGTTGACGTCCTTGAGCAAGGTGTACTCGATGGTCAGCACACGTTTCTCGCCCAGGGCGGACATGTAGCGCTGGCACGACTCGAGCAGCATCTTAAGCGGATATTTCTTGTTGATCGGCACCAATTGGTTACGCAATGCGTCATTCGGTGCGTGCAGGGACAACGCCAGGGAGACGTCGATGTGCTTGGCCAGCTCATCGATCATCGGCACCACGCCCGAAGTGGACAGGGTCACGCGGCGCTTGGAGATCCCGTAGCCCAGGTCATCCATCATCAGATGCATGGCGGCCACGACGTTGTCGAAGTTCAGCAGCGGTTCGCCCATGCCCATCATCACCACGTTGGTGATGGCGCGGTCGATGGTGGCGGGAACACTGCCGAAGGATTTGTTGGCAATCCACACCTGACCGATGACTTCGGCGGCGGTGAGGTTGCTGTTGAAGCCTTGCTTGCCGGTGGAGCAGAAACTGCAGTCCAGGGCACAGCCTGCCTGGGACGAAACGCACAGAGTGCCGCGTTTGCCCTGGGGAATGTACACGGTCTCGACACAACTGCCGGACGCCACGCGCACCACCCACTTGCGGGTGCCGTCGCTGGAAATGTCCTCGCTGACCACTTCGGGACCACGGACCTCAGCAATAGCCTTGAGCTTGTCGCGCAAGGCCTTGCTGACGTTCGTCATGGCGTCGAAATCATCGACGCCAAAGTGGTGAATCCATTTCATTACCTGACCGGCACGGAAACGCTTCTCCCCGATTGAGTCGAAGAATTTTTCCATTTCCGGCTGGGTCAGACCCAGCAGGTTTGTTTTAACAGTCGATGTAGTCATGGATTCACCTTCACTCTTTAAGCAATGCTTAGCGAGTGGTTACTTCAGTAGCTGCGAAGAAGTACGAGATTTCGCGAGCAGCAGCGGCTTCGGAGTCCGAACCGTGAACGGCGTTGGCGTCGATCGACTCGGCGAAGTCAGCACGGATGGTGCCAGCAGCAGCTTCTTTAGGGTTGGTAGCGCCCATCAGCTCACGGTTCAGAGCGATAGCGTTTTCGCCTTCCAGTACCTGAACAACAACAGGACCGGAGATCATGAAAGCAACCAGGTCGCCGAAGAAACCGCGCTCTTTGTGCTCAGCGTAGAAGCCTTCAGCTTCGGCTTTGGACAGCTGCTTCAGTTTCGAAGCTACAACGCGCAGGCCTGCTTTTTCGAAACGAGTGGTGATCTCGCCGATGACGTTTTTTGCAACAGCGTCAGGCTTGATGATGGAGAAAGTACGTTGAACAGCCATGGTGTAACTCCAGAAACAGTAATTTGCGAAAAATTAAACCCGCGAATTATACGCGGGTTCTTGGGTATTGCCTAACCTGCGAGACGATCAGTCCAATTCTGCGGCCCAAAGCTCCTGAACCCTTTCCAACACCTTCTCGCCAACGCGGCCAGAGGTCTTATCGAAGTCAGGCAGCTCCTCGATCATATGCTGCAGACGGACGAAACCTACAGAGTACGGATCGAGCCCCTCATGGGTCTCGGCCAATTCTTCTGCAATGCGTTGAACATCATTCCAACCGTAGCTCATGACAGTCTTACCAGTCAGTGCGGCGCTTCGGCCGCATGGTTAAGCGAATATTTCGGAATCTCGACGGTGATGTCTTCTTCACCAACGATAGCCTGACAGGCCAGACGCGATTGCGCCTCCAGGCCCCAGGCACGATCGAGGAAGTCTTCTTCCAGCTCGTCCGCCTCTTCCAGCGAGTCGAAACCCTCGCGGATGATGCAGTGGCAAGTGGTGCAGGCGCAGACGCCGCCGCAGGCGCTTTCCATCTCGATGTGGTGTTCGTGGGCCAGATCGAGAATCGAAGTGCCGGGCTCGGCCTCGACCACCATGCCTTCAGGGCAGAACTTCTCGTGGGGCAGAAAAATGACCTGCGGCATCAGATATCCTCGATTTCATTCAGATTGCGCCCCGACAGAGCGGCTTTCACCGTCAGATCCATACGGCGGGCAGCAAAAGCATCGGTCACTTGCGACAGACGTTTGGTCTGCTGCTCGATGGCGTAACCATCGGTGCCTTTCATCAGTTCGGCCAGTTCCTGCATCTGCAGCTCGATGACCATGCGCTCTTCGGCGTCGAGCAAACGCTCGCCATCGGCCTCCAGAGCGCCCTGCACCGCTTCGATCAGGCGCTGGGCATCAACTTGCTGCTCGCGCAGGACACGGGCGACCTTGTCGTCATTGGCGTGCTGGAACGAGTCCTTGAGCATCTTGGCGATTTCACCGTCGGTCAGACCGTAGGACGGCTTGACCTGAATGCTCGCCTCGACGCCCGAACCCAGTTCGCGGGCCGAAACGCTGAGCAGGCCATCGGCATCGACCTGAAAGGTCACGCGAATCTTCGCCGCACCGGCCACCATCGCCGGAATGCCGCGCAGTTCGAAGCGTGCCAGGGAGCGGCAGTCGCTGATCAGCTCGCGCTCACCCTGCAGCACATGGATCGCCATGGCCGACTGGCCGTCTTTATAAGTAGTGAAGTCCTGCGCACGGGCGACCGGGATGGTGGTGTTGCGCGGAATCACCTTCTCCATCAGCCCGCCCATGGTTTCCAGCCCAAGGGACAGTGGAATCACGTCGAGCAGCAGCAGTTCGCCGCCATCACGCTTGTTGCCAGCCAGCGTATCCGCCTGGATCGCGGCCCCGATGGCCACCACTTGATCCGGGTCGATTTCCGTCAATGGCTGACGACCGAAGGCTTCGGCGACCGCTTCACGAACGCGCGGCACACGAGTCGAACCACCGACCATGACCACGGCATGCACGTCTTCCAGTTCGATACCGGAATCACGCACGGCGCGGCGGCAGGCTTTCAGGCTGCGAGCAACCATCGGCTCGATCAGCGCATCGAAGGCTTCGCGGGTCAGCTGCGCTTTCCAGTCACCGTAGGCGACTTCAACGCTGGCCGCGTCGGTCAGGGCTTCTTTGGCCGCACAGGCGGTTTGCAGCAGATTGCGCTGTGCGCCCGGGTCGAGATCGGCAGACAGGCCGGCGCTCTCGATAATCCAGCCGGCAATCGCGTGATCGAAGTCATCGCCGCCCAAGGCGCTGTCGCCGCCAGTGGCGAGCACTTCGAATACGCCGCCAGTCAGACGCAGAATCGAAATATCGAACGTACCGCCGCCCAAGTCGTAGATTGCGACCAGGCCTTCGGCGTGTTGATCCAGGCCATACGCCACGGCGGCAGCGGTCGGCTCGTTGAGCAGACGCAGCACATTCAGACCGGCGAGTTTCGCCGCATCCTTGGTGGCCTGGCGCTGAGCATCGTCGAAATACGCCGGAACGGTGATCACCGCACCGACCAGTTCGCCACCCAGGGTCGCTTCAGCACGCTGACGCAGGACCTTGAGGATATCGGCAGAGACTTCGACCGGGCTTTTCGGACCTTGTACGGTGTCGATGAACGGCATGTGCGATTCGCCGCCGACAAAGCGGTACGGCAGTTGATCGCCCAATTGCTTGACGTCGGACAAACCACGGCCCATCAGGCGCTTGACCGACAGCACAGTATTCAAGGGATCGGAGGACGCGGCCAGTTTGGCCGATTCGCCAACCTCGACGCGGTCGGCGTGATAACGCACGGCGGACGGCAGGATGACCTGCCCGTCAGCGTCGGCCAGTGGCTCGGAAAGACCACTGCGCAACGCAGCGACCAGCGAATTGGTAGTGCCCAAGTCGATTCCCACAGCCAGACGACGCTGGTGCGGTTGAGGACTTTGGCCGGGTTCGGCGATCTGCAGTAGGGCCATCGTGATCAGGACTTATCTGTATATCAGGCGTGCGACCGGAGCGGCACTGGGTTAATCGTCGAGGCGCTCTTCTAACTGGCGCACTTCGTAGGTGAGCTTGTCGAGGAACTGCATGCGCCGCATCAGGCGTTCGGCCTGTTCGCGTTGCGCAGCATCATCCCAACAGGCTGCGAAGCTTTCGTTCAACTGTTCCTGAGCCACCTTCAGGCGCCGCTTGAATACCGCGACACCGTCGAGGTCGGCACTGTCCTGAAGGTCTTCGAGTTCTTCGCGCCATTGCATCTGCTGCAGAAGAAACTCGGGATCATGGACCGTGACTTCCATCGGCACTTCATGCCCGCTGATGGTCAGCAGATAGCGTGCACGCTGGGCCGGACTCTTGAGCGTCTGGTACGCGTCGTTGAGTCGCGCAGACTGCTCGAGCGCCGACCGCTGCTCGCGCTCGGAAGCGTCGGCAAAGCGGTCAGGATGAACACCGCGCGCCAACTCACGGTAGCGCGTGGCCAACTGCTCGAGATCCAGGCGAAAGCTCGGCTGCAGCTCGAATAAAGCGAAATGACAAGGAATACCCACGACAAGCCTCAGATGTTGAAGCTTTCGCCGCAGCCACATTCACCGCGTACGTTGGGGTTGTTGAACTTGAAGCCTTCGTTCAACCCTTCCTTGACGAAATCGAGCTCGGTGCCGTCCAGGTAAGCCAGGCTTTTCGGGTCGATGATCACTTTCTCGCCGTGACTTTCGAACACCTGATCCTCGGCAACCACCTCGTCGACAAACTCCAGCACGTAGGCAAGGCCGGAACAGCCCGTGGTGCGAACACCCAGACGAATCCCTTCACCTTTGCCGCGCCCGTCGAGGGAGCGTCGCACGTGTCGAGCAGCCGCTTCTGTCATGCTGATAGCCATCGTTGACTCCTTACTCGTCGCGCAATGCTTAGATCAAGCCTTTCTTCTGCTTGTAGTCGCGAACAGCCGCTTTGATAGCGTCTTCAGCGAGTACCGAGCAGTGGATTTTCACTGGCGGCAGAGCCAGTTCTTCGGCCAGCTGAGTGTTCTTGATGGTCTCGGCTTCGTCCAGCGTCTTGCCCTTCATCCACTCGGTGGCCAGGGAGCTGGAAGCGATTGCCGAACCGCAGCCATAGGTCTTGAACTTGGCGTCTTCGATAACGCCTTGATCGTTGACCTTGATCTGCAGACGCATCACGTCGCCGCACGCCGGAGCGCCGACCATGCCGGTGCCGACATCCGGGTCTTCCGCGTTCATCTTGCCGACGTTGCGCGGGTTTTCGTAGTGGTCGATGACCTTTTCGCTGTAAGCCATGGTGCTTAATCCTCACTCATCAGAGAGTCGCTCTTTAAGCCCTGCAACCTGGGGTCGCAGGGCCGGTTCGCGGCGACTTGAAATCAGTGTGCCGCCCACTCGATTTTCGAAATGTCGACACCGTCTTTGTACATGTCCCACAGCGGCGACAGAGCGCGCAGCTTGGTAACGGCCTCGCAGACTTTCTGCGCGGCGTAGTCGATTTCTTCTTCGGTGGTGAAACGGCCGAAGGTGAAACGGATCGAGCTGTGCGCCAGTTCGTCGTTGCGGCCGAGGGCGCGCAGAACGTACGAAGGTTCCAGGGATGCCGAGGTGCAGGCCGAACCGGACGATACCGCCAGATCCTTGAGCGCCATGATCAGCGACTCGCCTTCAACGTAGTTGAAGCTCAGGTTCAGGTTGTGCGGAACGCGGGCGGTCAGGCTGCCGTTGACGTACAGCTCTTCCAGATGCTCGACCTGCTTGTAGAAGCGGTCGCTCAGGGCTTTGATGCGCACGTTTTCGGCAGCCATGTCTTCCTTGGCTACACGGAACGCTTCGCCCATGCCGACGATCTGGTGGGTCGCCAGGGTGCCGGAACGCATGCCACGTTCGTGACCGCCGCCGTGCATGGTCGCTTCGATGCGCACACGCGGCTTGCGGCTGACGTACAGCGCGCCGATGCCTTTAGGGCCGTAGGTTTTGTGGGCGGAGAACGACATCATGTCGACTTTCAGCTTCTGCAGGTCAATGTCGACCTTGCCAGTGGACTGAGCCGCGTCAACATGCAGCAGAACGCCCTTGGAGCGGGTCAGTTCGCCGATGGCAGCGATGTCGTTGATGGTGCCGATTTCGTTGTTCACGTGCATCACCGACACCAGAATGGTGTCTTCGCGCAGTGCCGCTTCGATCATCGCCGGGGTGATCAGACCGTCTTCGGTCGGCTCGAGGTAGGTCACTTCGAAACCTTCACGCTCCAGTTGGCGCATGGTGTCGAGAACGGCCTTGTGTTCGATCTTGCTGGTGATCAGGTGCTTGCCTTTGGAACCATAGAAATGCGCCGCACCCTTGATCGCCAGGTTGTCGGATTCGGTGGCACCGGATGTCCAGACGATTTCACGCGGGTCAGCGTTGACCAGATCGGCCACCTGACGACGGGCGTTTTCGACGGACTCTTCAGCTTTCCAGCCGAACACGTGGGAACGGGACGCCGGGTTACCGAAGTTTCCGTCGACCAGCAGGCATTCACTCATCTTTTGCGCAACGCGCGGATCGACCGGGGTGGTCGCAGAGTAATCAAGGTAAATCGGCAATTTCATGGACTATCTCCTAAATCAGGCTGGCTGGCGTGCCGCTAGCTCTTTGGCTGTCATTCGACGGCGGACGCTTCAATCTTGTCCAGGCGCGGCGCCTTGCCATTGCAACGACGCTGATCCTGACGCTGGGCCACTTCCTGCACCTCACGGCGAGTTACGAGGTCGGCCAAGCTGATACCGCTGAGAAATTCGTGAATCTGCAGGCTCAGGTCGCACCACAGGTGATGAGTCAGGCAGGTGTCGCCGGAGTGGCAATCGCCCTGGCCTTGGCACTTTGTAGCATCGACCGATTCGTTGACCGCATCGATCACCTGAGCCACCTGGATGCCCTGCATGTCGCGTGACAGCTGGTAGCCACCGCCTGGACCGCGAACACTGGAAACCAGGTTACTGCGGCGCAGCTTGGCGAAAAGCTGTTCGAGATAGGACAGGGAGATGCCTTGGCGCTCGGAGATATCGGCCAGGGACACCGGCCCGTGCTGCGCGTGCAACGCCAGGTCAAGCATGGCGGTCACGGCGTATCGGCCTTTTGTAGTCAGTCGCATGGACAATTACCACGGAGTTCGGAATGGGCGGGAGTATGCAATTCCCGAGCATTTAAGTCAACTATAAGACCTAGTGCTTTAGTCGGGTTTACCCGCAAAAGAGCGCGCGCATCATAGCAAAGGCTGGCGGCGTACAGCCAGCGCAACCGCGAGATCGTTCTTCGCGAGCAGGCTCGCTCCCACATTGGAAAGCATCCACCAGCGGGAGCGAGCCTGCTCGCGAAACGCGGCGCCCCGGTTTAGCTGGCCTGGCTCTGATCCTTGCCCTTCACGCAGGCAAAGTCTTCTTCGCGCAGCTCAGGCAGATCTTTCGCACAGTAATTACTGCCCAGATCCTTCAGCGCGCCGCACATCCCTTCCAGCCGTCCATCCACCGCTTGCAGGTGATCGAGCAACTGACCGATGGCACGGGCCACCGGATCGGGCATGTCTTCGCTGACGCCATAGGCATCGAAACCGATCTTCTCGGCCATCGCCTTGCGCTTGGCGTCCTGCTCTTCATCGGTTTTGACGATGATCCGCCCCGGAATCCCCACCACTGTGGCGCCCGGCGGCACTTCCTTGGTGACCACTGCATTGGAGCCGACTTTCGCGCCAGCCCCCACCGTGAATGGACCGAGCACTTTGGCACCAGCCCCCACGACAACCCCATCACCCAGCGTCGGGTGGCGCTTGCCCTTGTTCCAACTGGTGCCGCCGAGGGTTACGCCCTGATAAATGGTCACGTCATCGCCAATCTCGGCGGTTTCACCAATGACGATGCCCATGCCGTGGTCAATGAAAAAGCGCCGACCAACTTTGGCACCCGGATGAATTTCGATCCCGGTCAACCAACGACCGAAGTTCGACACCAGCCGCGCCAGCCATTTCAGCTCGTTGCGCCACAGCATCCCGGCCAACCGATGAATCCAGATCGCGTGCATACCGGGGTAGCAGGTCAGGACTTCAAAAGCGTTACGCGCCGCCGGGTCTCGATGGAATACGCTCTGGATATCTTCACGCAAACGCTCAAACATCATTCAGTCCTTCCGCTTAAGAAGCTCACCACGGGCCGCTTTTTGGGTTTCCGTGAGGATGCCACGCAAAATATTCATTTCCGCCCGGCTGACCGAGCTGCGTCCGTACAATCGGCGCAGGCGCGCCATCAAGTGCCTTGGCTTTTCCGGATCGAGGAATTCGATGGCAACCAGCGTCTGCTCCAGATGCTCGTAAAAGCGCTCCAGCTCATCCATGGTCGCGAGCTCGGCGCTTTTCACCGAGGCCACTTCTTCTTTCTCGATCTTGGTCGGCTGCCCTTGAGCGGCCAGCCAGGCCATGCGCACTTCGTAGCTCAACACCTGCACCGCCGCCCCGAGGTTCAACGAGCTGAACTCAGGATCGGAGGGGATGTGCACGTGAAAGTGACATCGCTGCAGCTCCTCGTTGGTCAGGCCGGAGTCTTCACGACCGAACACCAACGCGATTTGTGCGCCCTGCCCCGCTTCCTCGACCACTTTGCTCCCGCATTCGCGGGGATCGAGCAGCGGCCAGGGAATGCGCCGGTCACGGGCGCTGGTGCCGAGCACCAGATTGCAGCCGACCAGAGCGTCTTCCAGAGTGGCGACGACTTGAGCATTTTCAAGAATGTCACCTGCACCGGAAGCACGCGCATCGGCTTCGTGGTGCGGAAACAACCGCGGTTCGACCAGCACCAGCCGCGACAGACCCATGTTTTTCATGGCGCGCGCGGCCCCGCCGATGTTGCCGGGGTGGCTGGTATTGACCAGGACGACACGAATGTTCTGCAGCAAGGGAGGCGCTCTCGGACACAGGAAAGGGGTGCAAATCTTACAGAACAGCCTACCGTTAAGCTATGAAAGCGAACAGCGACCTTCACCTGAAGAAAAGTTCTGATAGAATGCGCGGCTTTCTTTAACAACCTTAGGTGACACATCCATGCAGCCCATGCTGAATATCGCGCTGCGCGCCGCCCGCAGCGCCAGTGAACTGATCTTCCGCTCCATCGAGCGCCTGGATACCATCAAGGTCGACGAAAAAGACGCCAAGGATTATGTATCCGAGGTCGATCGCGCCGCCGAACAGAAAATCATCGATGCTCTGCGCAAGGCTTACCCGAATCACTCGATCCAGGGTGAAGAGACCGGCATGCACGTCGGTAACGGCATCGAAGGCGAAGAGTACCTGTGGATCATCGATCCACTGGACGGCACCACCAACTTCCTGCGTGGCATTCCTCACTTTGCTGTCAGCATTGCCTGCAAATACCGTGGTCGCCTGGAACACGCTGTGGTTCTGGATCCGGTTCGCCAGGAAGAATTCACCGCCAGCCGTGGTCGCGGCGCTCAACTGAACGGTCGTCGTCTGCGCGTCAGCGGTCGCACCAGCCTCGACGGCGCTCTGCTGGGTACTGGCTTCCCGTTCCGTGACGACCAGATGGACAACCTCGACAACTACCTGGGCATGTTCCGCGCCCTGGTTGGCCAGACTGCCGGCATCCGCCGCGCCGGCTCCGCCAGCCTGGACCTGGCCTACGTGGCTGCCGGTCGTTTCGACGCGTTCTGGGAATCGGGTCTGTCCGAGTGGGACATGGCGGCTGGCGCCCTGCTGATCCAGGAAGCAGGCGGCTTGGTGAGCGACTTCACCGGCGGTCACGATTTCCTTGAAAAAGGCCACATCGTTGCCGGCAACACCAAATGCTTCAAGGCAGTGCTGACGGCGATCCAGCCGCACCTGCCGGCTTCGCTGAAGCGCTAAGCTTCCTGCGAAAAGCAAAAAGCACCCTTTGGGGTGCTTTTTTTATGCCTGGAATTCGATCTTCAGATCACCAAAACCTTCATGTGGGAGCGAGCCTGCTCGCGAATGCGGTATGCCAGCCGACATCAATATTGACTGTCAGAATGCATTCGCGAGCAGACTCGCTCCCACAAGAAATCCGGGTTTAGCCAGAAATTCCGGGCACAAAAAAGCACCCCGCAGGGTGCTTCTTGTTAAACAGTCGGTCCTTACTGAGCCGGCTGATTCTGCGACAGAATCAGCTTGCCTTCCTTGTCGACCGGAATCTGGTTGCCCGGATCGCGATCCATCCGCACTTTGCCTTCCTTGCCATCGAGCGAGTAACGCACGTCGTAACCGACGACCTTGTCACTGATGTCATTCACGGTGTTACAGCGAGTCTGAGTAGTGGTGTAGGTGTCGCGGTTCTGCATGCCTTCCTGCACCTTGTTACCGGCATAACCACCACCGACCGCGCCAGCGACCGTGGCAATCTTCTTGCCGGTACCGCCGCCGATCTGGTTACCCAGCAAACCACCCGCTACCGCACCAATCGCGGTACCGAGGATCTGGTGTTGATCCTTGACCGGCGCCTGGCGGGTTACAGCAACATCCTTGCACACTTCACGTGGAGTCTTGATCTGTGTTTTGACCGGTTCTACGGCCAGCACTTGCGCATACTCAGGGCCGCTTTTAACTAGGCTGTAGGTGGCAACAGCACCCCCGGCAGTCACACCGACAGCACCCAATACCGCACCAACCAGCAACGACTTGTTCACATGAACCTCCTGACCATCACATGCGGGACGCGCCCGCGCTTCTCCCAGCCTTGGAGCACAAAAAAAGGCGCGAGTTCAACTCGCGCCTTTTTCGGGCTGACAACCGGTGAAGCGATGGCCGTTATGGACGGTCGTCGACTTCCTTCTCGGTGTTGGCCGGAGGAATCAGATCCTCGGTGCTCAGGTTCAGCCAGATCAGCACCACGTTCGCGATATAGATCGACGAGTAGGTACCCGCCAGAACACCGATGAACAGGGCAATGGAGAAGCCGAACAGGTTGTCGCCACCGAAGAACAGCAGCGCAGCGATCGCCAGCAAGGTGGAGATCGACGTTGCCATGGTCCGCAGCAGGGTCTGGGTGGTCGAGATGTTGATGTTCTCGATCAACGAAGCCTTGCGCAGCACACGGAAGTTTTCACGAACCCGGTCGAACACGACGATGGTGTCGTTCAGCGAGTAACCGATAATCGCCAGTACCGCCGCCAGCACCGTCAGGTCGAAGGTGATCTGGAAGAACGACAGGATACCGACAGTCACGATCACGTCGTGAATCAGCGAAACGATGGCGCCGACCGCGAATTTCCACTGAAAGCGGAAAGCCAGGTAGATCAGTATGCCGCCGAGCGCCAGGAGCATGCCGAGGCCGCCCTGGTCGCGCAGTTCTTCACCGACCTGCGGGCCGACGAACTCGACACGCTTGACCGTCGCCGGGTTGTCGCCGCCGACTTTCTGCAGCGCGTCTGCTACCTGATGACCCAATTGCGGGTCTTCACCCGGCATGCGCACCAGCAGATCGGTGGTCGCACCGAAGTTCTGCACGATGGCTTCGTGGTAACCGGAAGTCGCCAGTTGCTCGCGCACTTTGGTGACGTCAGCCGGACGCTCGTAGGTCAGCTCGATGAGCGTACCGCCGGTGAAGTCCAGACCCCAGTTCATGCCCTTGTGGAAAACGCTGAACAAGGCCAGAACGGTGAGAAACACAGTGACGCCGAACGCAAAGTTGCGAACGCCCATGAAGTTGATTGTACGTAACATGGCAGCCCCTTAAATCCACAACTTCTTGAAGTCACGTCCGCCGAAGATCAAGTTGACCATTGCGCGGGTCACCATGATGGCCGTGAACATCGAGGTAAAGATCCCGAGGGACATGGTCACTGCGAAGCCCTTCACCGGGCCGGTGCCCATGGCGAAGAGGATGCCGCCGACCAGCAGAGTGGTCAGGTTGGCGTCGAGAATCGCGGTGAATGCCCGGCCGAAGCCTTCGTTGATTGCACGCTGCACGGTCATGCCGGCTGCGATCTCTTCACGGATCCGCGAGAAGATCAGCACGTTGGCGTCGACCGCCATACCCATGGTCAAGACGATACCGGCGATACCCGGCAGGGTCAGCGTTGCACCCAGCAGCGACATCAGCGCCAGCAGCAGCACCATGTTCACCGCCAGCGCGACCGTGGCGATCACACCGAAGAAGCGGTAGATGGCGATGATGAACAGCGAGACGAACAGCATGCCCCACAGCGATGCATCGATACCTTTGGTGATGTTGTCAGCACCCAGGCTCGGACCGATTGTGCGCTCTTCAGCGAAGTACATCGGCGCGGCCAGACCACCGGCACGCAGCAGCAGTGCCAGCTCGGACGATTCGCCCTGGCCGTTCAGGCCGGTGATACGGAACTGCGCACCCAGCGGCGACTGAATGGTCGCCAGGCTGATGATCTTCTTCTCTTCCTTGAAGGTCTGAACCGGCACGTCTTTCTCGACGCCGTCGACAACCTGCTTGGTGTAAGTGGTCACCGGACGTTGTTCGATGAAGATCACCGCCATGCTGCGACCGACGTTCGAACGGGTCGCGCGGCTCATCAGCTCGCCACCGTGACCGTCCAGACGGATGTTCACTTCTGGTGTGCCGTGCTCGCCGAAACCAGCCTTGGCGTCGGTTACCTGGTCACCGGTGATGATCAGGCCACGCTCGATCTGCGCAGGAGGACGCTTGCCTTCACGGAACTCGAAGGTTTCGGAAGTGGCTTTCGAAGCACCCGGCTCTGCAGCCAGACGGAACTCAAGGTTGGCCGTCTTGCCGAGAATACGCTTGGCTTCGGCAGTGTCCTGCACGCCCGGCAGCTCAACCACGATGCGGTTGGCGCCCTGACGCTGAACGATCGGTTCGGCAACACCCAGCTCGTTGACGCGGTTACGTACCGTGGTCAAGTTCTGCTTGATGGAGTATTCACGGATTTCCGCCAGCTTGGCCGGGGTCATCGCCAGACGCAGCACCGGTTGACCGTTGAGGTCGGCCGGAACAATGTCGAAATCGTTGAAGTTCTTGCGGATCAGCGCACGGGCCTGTTCGCGGGAGTCAGCATCGCTGAAGCCCAACTGAATGGCGCCGCCCAGTTGTGGCAGGCTGCGATAGCGCAGCTTCTCTTTGCGCAGCAGGCTCTTGACGTCGCCTTCGTAGACTTTCAGGCGGGCGTCGAGTGCTTTGTCCATGTCCACTTCCAGCAGGAAGTGCACACCACCGGACAAGTCCAGACCCAGCTTCATCGGGTGCGCGCCGAGGTTGCGCAGCCATTGCGGGGTGGTCTGTGCCAGGTTCAGTGCGACGACGTAGTCATCACCCAATGCCTTGCGCACAACGTCCTTGGCCGGCAGCTGGTCTTCAGCCTTGGTCAGACGGATCAGACCGCCCTTGCCGTTGGCGGCCAGCGAAGCTGCCTTGACGTTGATCCCGGACTCACGCAGCGCGGTGCTGACGCGATCCAGATCGGCCTGATTGACCTGCAGTGCCGTGCTGGCGCCGCTGATCTGAATGGCCGGGTCATCAGGGTATAGATTGGGAGCGGAATAAATCAGACCGACCGCCAGCACCGCCAGGATCAGAATGTATTTCCACAGAGGATATTTGTTCAGCATCACGCCGCCCGTTATGAACGCGGGGCGCCTTGCGCGCCCCGTCGATTGAGTAGAAGTTGGAACCTTAGATCGCTTTCAGCGTGCCTTTTGGCAGCGTGGCGGCGATGGCGCCCTTCTGGAACTTCATTTCCACGGTGTCGGAAACTTCCAGAACCACGAAGTCATCGGCCACTTTGGTGATCTTGCCGGCGATGCCGCCGGTGGTGACCACTTCGTCACCCTTCGCAAGGCTGCTCAGCAGGTTCTTCTGCTCTTTGGCGCGCTTGGCCTGTGGACGCCAGATCATCAGATAAAAGATGACCAGGAAGCCGACCAGGAAAATCCACTCGAAGCCGCCGCCCATTGGGCCTGCAGCAGCCGGTGCAGCTGCGTCAGCCATGGCGTTAGAGATAAAAAAGCTCATTTAGCACTCCAGTTGCAAATGTTGAATCTTGGGGTCAGAAAACTCAGTCCAAAGGCGGAACGGGGAGCCCGCGTTTGGCGTAGAAGGCATCGACAAAGGCGGCCAATGTACCCTGTTGAATAGCCTCGCGCAAACCAGCCATCAGCACCTGATAATGGCGCAAGTTATGGATGGTATTGAGCATGCTGCCGAGCATTTCGCCGCACTTGTCCAGGTGATGCAGATAAGCGCGGGAGAAGTTCTGGCAGGTATAGCAATCGCAGGTCGGATCCAGCGGCGAATCATCATGGCGATGGAACGCGTTACGGATCTTCAGCACGCCTGTATCAATGAACAGATGCCCATTGCGGGCATTACGGGTTGGCATCACGCAATCGAACATGTCCACACCGCGGCGCACACCCTCAACCAGATCTTCCGGTTTGCCAACGCCCATAAGGTAACGAGGTTTGTCAGCCGGCATCATGCCCGGCAGATAATCCAGCACCTTGATCATCTCGTGCTTCGGCTCGCCCACCGACAGACCGCCAATGGCCAGGCCATCGAAGCCGATCTTGTCGAGGCCTTCCAGCGAGCGCATGCGCAGATCCTGGTGCATGCCGCCCTGAACGATACCGAACAGCGCCGCGGTGTTGTCGCCATGGGCGTTTTTCGAGCGCTGGGCCCAACGCAGCGACAGCTCCATGGATACGCGGGCGACGTCTTCGTCAGCCGGGTACGGCGTGCATTCGTCGAAGATCATCACGATGTCGGAACCCAGATCGCGCTGCACCTGCATCGATTCTTCCGGGCCCATGAACACTTTCGAGCCGTCGACCGGGGAGGCGAAGGTCACGCCCTCCTCCTTGATCTTGCGCATCGCGCCCAGGCTGAACACCTGGAAACCGCCGGAGTCGGTGAGGATCGGGCCTTTCCACTGCATGAAATCGTGCAGGTCGCCGTGCTCCTTGATCACCTCGGTGCCCGGGCGCAGCCACAGGTGGAAGGTGTTGCCCAGAATGATTTCCGCGCCAGTGGCGACGATGTCACGCGGCAACATGCCCTTGACCGTGCCGTAGGTGCCCACCGGCATGAACGCCGGGGTCTCGACGGTGCCACGCGGGAAGGTCAGCCGACCACGACGAGCCTTGCCATCGGTGGCAAGCAGTTCAAAGGACATGCGACATTCGCGACTCATTCTGTTTCCTCTGGGCCTGTGTGTTCAGGGGCAGTCGGGGCGGGATTACGGGTGATGAACATCGCATCACCGTAGCTGAAAAAGCGGTAGCCGTTGTCGACGGCGGCTTTATAAGCGGCCATGGTTTCGGGATAACCGGCGAACGCCGAAACCAGCATCAACAGCGTGGATTCGGGCAAATGGAAGTTGGTGACCAGGGCGTCGACCACATGGAACGGCCGGCCCGGATAGATAAAGATGTCGGTGTCGCCACTGAACGGCTTGAGCACGCCATCGCGCGCGGCACTTTCCAGCGAACGCACGCTGGTGGTGCCCACGGCAATCACCCGCCCGCCACGCTCACGGCACGCGGCAACGGCGTCGACCACGTCCTGGCCGACTTCCAGCCACTCGCTGTGCATGTGGTGATCTTCGATCTTGTCGACGCGCACCGGCTGGAACGTCCCCGCACCGACGTGCAGCGTGACGAACGCGGTCTCGACGCCCTTGGCGGCAATCGCCTCCATCAGCGGCTGATCGAAATGCAGCCCCGCCGTCGGCGCCGCCACCGCCCCCAGGCGCTGGGCGTACACGGTCTGATAGCGCTCGCGATCCGAACCTTCGTCCGGGCGGTCTATATAAGGAGGCAACGGCATATGCCCGACACGATCGAGCAGCGGCAGCACTTCTTCAGCAAAGCCCAGCTCGAACAGCGCATCGTGACGCGCGAGCATCTCGGCTTCGCCACCGCCGTCGATGAGGATCTTCGAACCCGGCTTCGGCGACTTGCTGGAGCGCACATGGGCCAGCACGCGGTGCGAATCGAGCACGCGTTCGATGAGGATTTCCAGCTTGCCGCCCGAGGCTTTCTGCCCAAACAGCCGCGCCGGAATCACCCGGGTATTGTTGAATACCATCAAATCGCCCGGGCGCAAATGCTCAAGCAAATCAGTGAATTGACGGTGTGCAAGGGCGCCGCTCGGCCCATCAAGGGTCAGCAGGCGACTACCGCGACGCTCGGCCAGAGGGTGGCGGGCGATCAGCGAATCAGGGAGCTCGAAGGTAAAGTCAGCAACGCGCATGATGGGGTTCGTCTAGCAGGGCCGGAAAGTCTAGCGGAATTATCAAAAATTGACCATGAAACGTGATTGACCAACGGTAATCACCTCTCTATACTTCGCCGCCATTGAGCCCTGATGGCGGAATTGGTAGACGCGGCGGATTCAAAATCCGTTTTCGAAAGGAGTGGGAGTTCGAGTCTCCCTCGGGGCACCACACAGCAGTATCTGAGAGTCTCTACCAGCCTCTCAGACCCAGAGAAACCGGCCACTTGGCCGGTTTTTTTGTGCCTGTCTGTCTACCCCTGTCTCCCCTTATCCGTTGTATCCCTGTATCCCTGCTTGTATCCTGAGAAAAATACCGAACTTTGGGATACATGGATGAAGCGCGCAGACATCAAGCGCCGCCCTCTCGCTGACACGACACTTGCGGGATTGGAGCCGGAATCAAAGGAATACAGGGAGCTGGATGGAAACGGCCTCTACTTCAGGGTTAAACCTGATGGTGGTAAATCCTGGCAGCTCCGCTACAAACGTCCGGCGGGCAATTGGGCTTGGATGGGGCTCGGGGGTTACCCGGAAGTAAGTGGTGCGTTGGCACGAGACAAAGCTGCGGAACTGCGCAAGGTAGTTAGCAGCGGGGCCGATCCTCTCGAACAAAAACGCTCTGCCAAAGCGGCAATTGATGCTGCCAAGACTCGTACCTTCCGAGCGGCTGCTGAAGCTTGGCTCAAGGCCAAGGAAGAAAAGGGACTCGCTCCTTCCACCCTTAACAAAATCCGCACTTATCTCGACAAAGACATACTCCCGGCGCTGGGAGATAAGCCCTTGGACCAAATCACTCGTACTGACTGTGCGGAGCTCCAAGCATCACTCGAAGCCCGGAACGCACACAACGTGGCGGAAAAGTGCCGCACTTGGATCAATCAGATATTCGGACGAGCCATCGGCTTAGGCCTCACGGAAAACGATCCTGGCAGCCGCCTCCGAGATATTGCAGCTCAAGCCCCAAAGACTCAGCAGCATCCTCATTTGCTGGAGCCAGAGTTGGCAGAGTTCCTCCAAGCACTCAAAAACACCCCCAGCAGGCTGACGGCCCGAACTGCTGCATGGCTCTGCATCTGGACCGCATCCAGACCGGGCATGGTTCGATTAGCTGAATGGAAAGAGTTTGACCTGGATAAAGAGATATGGACGACGCCTGCCGCCAAGATGAAGATGCGCCGAGACTTTGTGTGTCCACTCCCTAAGCAAGCGCTTTCCGCTCTCAAAGAACTTCATTGCCTCACAGGTCGTAGTCGCTGGCTGTTCCCTGGGGTGGGCGCTAAGAACCCAACGATTAGCGAAAACACCATCAACAAGGTCTTCGCGACTATTGGTTACAAGGGTCGATTGGTTGGTCATGGTACTCGTCACACCGCCAGCACTCTGCTCAGGGAACACGGCTGGCCGAAAGAGCACGTCGAAGCGCAGCTTGCTCACAAAGAAGAGGGAATATCGGGCGTCTACAACAAGGCTCAATACCTTGAGCATCGAGTGAAGATGATGCAGTGGTATGCAGATCACCTTGATGCGTTAGCAAGCGAAAAGGTAAACAAGGGACAATTTGGAAAAGCGGTATGAATGCACTTATCCATACCGCCTTCAAAATCCGTGTTACAGGTGTAACTCGTGTAACGATGCCGGCCAAACGCCCGGATTCATTGACTTTCAATCCCGTTACACTCTTGCACGACCTTCCGTACATACGATGTAACGCACGCCGTTCGTGTAACACCAGAATAAGCCCCTCGCATGCTGCGGGCCAAATTTCTCCAAGCTGGGCCAGAGCGCAAATATCGCTGAAAACGCATCCAACTCGCAGGGCATGGGATAGAGCGTTACACGTGGAGAACCATGGGTATGATTGAAACTCACCCAATTTTGCACACGGCGCTAACCGCCGGCCTGCTTCAATATCTCTCTGGCCAACCGCTCTATGAGCTCTGCAATGAGCAGATCACTGATCTATGCGAGCTAATCAATCAATGCTGCGTACGCATCCAGAACGGCGACATCAACAGCGATATGAGCAGCATGTGTATACAGACGACGATGCATGAAGAGGCCATTTTTCAGTACGCATCAACCGACAAAAGAAACCGTCTTGCACATTGGGTTCGCCAGTACAGCAGTTGCCCTTCAGCTTCGGAGCGCGATGCATATGCAGCCTACGTAATGGCCTGCGCAGTAAAAGCGCTAAGCGCGTTAGCTGACTGGATGCGCTCTACGGAAGACGAGGCATGGTCACATGTTGCTGAACCTCCCACGGATTGTCCGTGGGATATTTATTGTCTAGTCGTAGAGGGACAGGTCGATCCCATTGAACGCATTCAGGCACTAGAACAATACGTGTTGTTTCTGGAGCCCATAACAACCCTACCCTGCTTGATCAGTGACGAGCTGACCCCAATCGCTTACAGAGCAATCGAGAACGCTATCCGCACAAAGGGCGGCATCATCAGCGGAATGGAGCGTAACGAAGAAATTGGTGCACGGGATACAGCAATCATTAAGCAAGGTCGACACTACGTGGCTAGCGGAATGTCACGGCGAAACGTGACCACGGCAGTTCACGCCTGGCTGGAACGGGAGGTCTCTAAACCACTCAAACAGCGCCCTGAGTGGGTGACACTGGAAACCGAAAAAGCGCTGACCCGCAAAAGTGTAGAGGGAATTCTCAAACGCAATTTTGTGGTGTGACCGATATTTCAATGCCATTTCAAATGGAAGTGAACTGCTCACCGCCGACCAATCTCTAGAACATTGCTCTCGTTGTCCAAATCAATCGAGAGCAATAGCTATGAACACCTCCGTCACCGATTTTCCCCGCAAGACTCCCGCCAACGCCGCCTCACTTTTTGATGCCGCTTCAACTTTAATCCGCATGCGGGAGGTGGAAGGCATCGTGGGGATGAAGCGTTCGACCATCTACAAACTGATGCAGCGCACCGACTGCGGCTTTCCGCAGCCCGTCAAACTGAGCAACAGCAACGCACGCGGCGCACCTGTCGCCTGGGTCCTTTCCGAAGTTCAAGCGTGGGCACGCAGCCGCATCGAGGCACGTGATCAGGTGGCTGCATGAGCCACAAGACTGCAAACAAAGCTTTGATGCACCCCTTTTCCGTGTTGCGACGGATCGGTTTCTCGTCTCGCGTCATGCAGCGTCTTGAACGCTACCGCAGCCAGCAGGACAGGCAAGGTCGCGTTGTCAGCGTACTCAGTTGGGCCGACGGCACCTGGTGCGCCCTCTCCCTCCATTGCGAAAAGACTGGGGCCGTTGTCGTCGACGAAGGCCAGCAGGTCGACGCTTACGAAGACGCCCGCTCCATGCTCAACGGCGGATTCCTGCCCCTTCTCTCCCTGCGCTGGGAAGCCCATGCCTGAAACGAAAACGCCTCCGGGGGCGATCCGGAGGCGTTGAGGTCAATCTACATGCACGAACAATTTATGCCGCACGTGACAAATCCGCAAGCTATCAGCGCAGTTGCACATTCGAAAAACGGACGTTACTCTCTGTCCGTCGCTGCAAATTCAGCGACCGGGTTTGGCGACCCGAGCTCATACAGGCGCACAGGCGCCCCCATACCGATTGCAGGCGCTTTTTTTGTGCCCGCATTCCTGCTTTATGGCGGCTGTGCGTGGGAGACCTTCGGGTCTGCCGGGGTCCTGTATGCCCGGTTCGCCAACCCGCGCACAGCTGCCACCCTTACATCGTTTGGCGACGATCAGTGGCAGCTCCTCACATACAGGAGCTTCACCAATGCACGCCCTCAATCCGTCCAAAATTCGCGCCGCTGCACACCGTGCAATGGCTCTCGCCGCTTTACACGCCAACTCCAGCCTCGCTACACGCCTCTCCCGCTACAACGCTCACATGGCCAAAGCACGCGCACTCGAAATCGCAGGCGGTGCCCAATGAACAACGCCCTGAGTTTTGCCCTGCCCGAAGATCTGCTCTGCGTGAATCCGACCGCAGAAGCCGGCGTACCCATCGACGCCATCACCTGCGCCATTGACCGTGCTGACTCGGTACTGACGCTGCTGGAGGATCACTTCGAAAACGAATCCTCACGCCTTGCCAATCACGTCATTGCCGCCGTCCTCTGGGACGTGCGCGGCACCCTCGGATTGATCAAAACGCTGGCCATGCACGGTGACAACACTTCGGCCCCTGCGGTGCAGAAAGGCGGTGCGCTATGAGCATTTCCACCACACCGGGCCACGCTACCTTTTCTCGCGTTAATGCCACCGACCTGAAGCTATTTCGAGTGAATGCCGGAGTACCGGTTGAGGATGCGCTCGACATGGTTTCCCAGCTGCAGCATCACGCCAATCAACTGACCCTTGCCACCGCCATGAGCGACCACGGCGAGCGCTTCAGTTGGCCTGCCCTGTACCTAGGTGAAATGGCAAAAGCGTTGATCGACGACATCAACGATGCGTTGTTTTTGCCGAGGGCTGACGCATGAGCCAGCGCCCGAACAGCACCGCAAAACGTCCAAGCTTCGCCGACGTGAAAGCCGCCGCGCTGAGAGACATTGATCGTGTCTTGTCGCATTGGTTGCCTAACGGCAAGCGCGTGGATGGCGGCAAGGAATACACCGCTCCGAATCCGACCCGCAGCGACAAGCGCGCCGGTTCGCTCAAGGTCAACTTGAGCAAGGGCACCTGGGCCGACTTCGCCACCGGCGACAAAGGCGGCGACCTGATTGATCTGGTGCGCTATCTGGACGGCGGCACCGACGTCGAAGCGTGCAACAAGCTGGCTGATTGGCTAAACGTTGCGCCCGGCGCCGCAAAGATTACGGTCGCCCCGCCTAAGGCCAAGGCGCCGACATGGAACGCCATCCAGCCGATCCCGAACGAGGCCATGAACAAGTGCCCGGCCAAGCACCGTGATCACGGCGTACCGTCGAAGGTGTGGATCTATCGCGACACACAGGGTCAGCCACTCATGGCGCTGTATCGCTTTGACCTCGGCCCGGATGAGGACGGCAAGCCGAAGAAGGTCTTTGCACCGCTGACGTGGTGTCAGCGCTCCGATGGTCAAACCACGCAATGGCGCTGGCAGGGTCTGCCGGATCCACGTCCACTGCTGCGCCTTGATGAACTGGCCCAGCGCGCTGACACGCCGGTGGTTTTGTGCGAAGGCGAGAAAGCCGCCGACGCTGCCACCGAACTACTGCCGAACTACGTGGCCACCTGTTGGCCGAACGGTTCCAACTCCTGGCACAAAGCCGATCTGACGCCGCTCAAAGGCCGCGATGTTGTGCTGTGGCCGGACAACGACGACAGCGGTAAAACCTGCATGGCTACCGTCGCCGAGAAGCTGCGTGAAATCGGCGCCGCCTCGGTCCGAGTCATCGCGCTGGAGGTGTTTAAACGCAAGCCGACGTTGAAGAACGACCATGCCGCGTTCGCCAAAGGTGGTCAATGGGATGACGGCGACGATGCCGCCGATGCGCTCGCCAAAGGCTGGGCCGCCGGCCACTTCGCCAAACTGGAAAGCAGCGGCGAGCTGTTCGGATTGATCGAAAAAGCGCCGGTAGTTGGCCAGGTGAAAGCCGAGTCGGCACCGGAGTCGGAACCTAAACCCAAAGCAGCAGCCAAGCGCCCGGCAAAATCGAAAAACGACCTTATGCCGGGCGGCTTTCGCCTGACGCCCGAAGGTGTGTTTTATGCCGGCGATGACGGTGAAGCACGCCCGGTTTGTTCGCCGCTGGCAATCCTCGCACGTACCCGCGACGAGAAGGGCCACAACTGGGGTTTGCTGGTCGAGTTTGACGACCCCGACGGCACCAAAAAACGCTGGAACATCCCGGCACGCACCATGACCGGCGACTTCGGCAAGGACGTGCTCGGCCCATTGGTGGACATGGGGTTGCGTCTGGCCGGCAGTCGCTCGGGGCGCAACGCACGCAACGATTTGCAGAGTTACCTGGGCGGCTTCGACAGTGCTCAACGTGCGCGTCTGGTCACTCGTTTGGGCTGGCATGACAGCGCCTTTCTCCTGCCTGAGCAACAGGTCGGCACGCATAGCGAGCACCTGCATTTTTACGAGGCCGGCGCGCAGCTTCCGCCGATCAGCGAAGCGGGCACACTCGAACAATGGCAGCAGCAGATCGGCGCGCTGTGCATCGGCAATCATCGCTTGGCGTTTGTCGTCGGCGTGGCCTTCGCCGGCCCGCTGCTGTACATGCTCGGCCACGAATCGGGCGGCTTTCACCTTTACGGCGACAGCTCTGGCGGCAAGACCACACACCTTCAGGTTGCCGCCTCGATCTACGGCGGGCCGCGTCTGGTGCGTTCATGGCGCTCGACCGACAACGCGCTGGAGTCCATCGCTGCCGCGCATTCCGACGGGCTTCTGGTGCTCGATGAAATCGGCATGTGTGATGCCCGCATCATCGGCGAGACGGTGTACATGCTCGGCAACGGTACCGGCAAGGCCCGCGCCAATGATCGAGGCCAAGCGGGCCGACAGGTGCAGGAATGGCGCCTGCTGTTTCTCTCCACCGGCGAGAAAACCTTGGCCCAGCACATGGCCGAAGCCAACAAGGAACTGAAAGCCGGTATGGAGGTACGGATGCTCGCCGTCCCGGCCGATGCCAGCAAAGGCCTCGGCATGTTCGACACACTCAACGGGTTTGAGGACGCCGCGGCTCTGTCCGACGCACTAAAGGCGCGAGTGGCGAACTACTACGGCACACCGATCACCGCGTTCCTCACCGCCCTGTGTGAGCCGGGCAAGCAACACGGCTGGGCTGCCATCCTGCGCCGCACGCTGGAAGGTTTTATTGCCAAGTCGCTCCCCGCCTCTGCCAGCGGACAGGCACACCGTGCGGCCGCTCGCTTCGGCCTCGCCGCCGCAGCAGGCGAGCTGGCCACCGCAATGGGCATCACTGGCTGGCCGGATGGAACGGCTACCACCGCTGCACGTGTGTGCCTGAACGCATGGCTGAACGAGCGCGGTGGTGCCGGTAACTTCGAGGGAGAGGCCATTCTCGCTCGCCTACGCCAAGTCATCGAACGCTTTGGCGAAAGTCGCTTCACCCGCTGGGAATCGGCGGCAGCGAAGATCGACGAACACGGTCCGCGCACCATCGACCGTCTCGGTTTTCGCAAGACGCTGGAACACGGCATGGGCGACACCATGCACACCACCAACACCTATTACGTGCTGACCGAGGCGTGGCGCTCGGAGATCTTCCGAGGCATGAACCTCACGGCGGTGAACAAGGAGCTACTGCAGCGCGGTGTGTTGGAACCGAGCAGCGACGGTAAGGCGTCGAGTTTGGTGCGTCTGCCTGGCCTTGGCCAGCAACGCTGCTACATCGTGAAAGTGATTCCGGGAACGGATGACGGCGAGGCACGGGCTGCCTGAGGGCAACTCTGCTGATCGAGGTAACGCCGGCTCATTCCCGGCCTCGCCAGCCGAATCACTCAAATCAAACTCATCAAGGACAACAAACATGACAATGAATGAATTGAAACAGCAACTCGCCGAATTGATTGCCGAGAAAGAAGCCATTGAAAACAGTCTTCCCATCTTGCACGCGGAATGGAGCAATGCGCCTAACAACTACAGCCCAATCGGCAACATGATTGGAAGCCCTGAGAGGAGTGCCGCGATGGATCGATACTCCAGTGCCGAATGCCGCTTGCGAGCAATTCCATCCTCAATCAGTCGTATCGAGGAAAAGATGGCTTACCTGGAGCGCATTGAGCACGTCGAAGAAATCAGGGCAAAGTCGATCCAGACCATGTCCGAAGCTGCCGCTGAAATCGAAGCGCTGAAGCAGACACAATCGCACCTGACCCAACGCCTTCAGACCATTCAGTCGGATGCGCAACTATCCCTGGAGAAAGCACAGCAGGCAGAACGAGACGCTGCGAGTCTGTATGCACGTAGCCTTGCGAGTGGTGATAGCGACGGGGAAAAATCGGCTAACAGCGAAATGCAGAAGGCAGCCAAACAACTCGCCGCCACCGATGAGCACGTCAGAAGACAAGAACTCATCATGGAGGCCTTGCAGGCTGAGCTCGACTCCCTTGAAGCAAAAATCGCCGCTGCGCAGCAACGGGAGAGCGATGCAAAAGAATCGGCCCTGAGCGCTGTAAAGCTGACACTGGAAGAACAGTGGAACGCCGCTGCGGAACACTTGGTAGCCCTGGGCGCACGGATACTCGCGGCGGACTACGCAAAAGGGAACTCGGGATATGGTTTCTCCGACCTTGATATACCTCGGTTCGGTCCATTTCGCACGGATCTACGTCGATCAGACCTAGCTACCGCGGCCCGCTCTATCAGCGCAGAGGATCTGCTGGCAGCTTGAACCCGAAGCAGCCCGCCAACGCGGGCTGCTTAGAACCTCATCAGGACAAAGATCATGATCACTCCAATACAAAGCAGTGCGAACTGGACAGACACATTGAAGGCGCGCAGAAACCACTTGACCGCGCTGATTAAAATTGTGGACATCAAAACCGGCAAGGTCTCAAATGTTCAAACACTGACGGTAAACTTAATCAAGAACGAGATGAGCTACATCGAAGACCAGTTGAAGGGGCGAAAGTAAGCTGAACTCCGTGCTGTAATACACTTCAGATAGATATCGCTAAACACAACACAAGGAATGCACATGTCCAAACTCGCCGAATACCGTCAGCTAGAAAAACACCTTGCCGAACAGCTTCAGGCGCTGGAAGCATTGAAGAGCGACGGAGCACTGAAAAAAGAGATCGAGTTTGAGACCAAGCTCCGTGAATTGCTCGCCCAGTACGGCTTCAGCCTCAAGCACATCGTCAACCTACTAGACCCACAGAGCAGCGCACGCGGCAAAGCGCCTGTTCAAGCGCCAGGCACGCGTAAACCTCGAGAGCTGAAGACGTATAAGAACCCGCACACTGGTGAAGTGGTTGAAACCAAAGGCGGCAATCACAAGACCCTAAAAGAGTGGAAAACCAAACACGGTTCCGACATGGTTGAAAGCTGGCTGAAAAAGTAAGATCGCTGCACCTAAAAAAGGGCCCAAATGGGCCCTTTTTGTCATTTTTTACATTGCTGATTTACCTACAATATCAGGGTCCTGCTGGAATCCAGCACTATGGGGCTCTGCTGCATAACCACACCTGTCGGAGCACCACCGGCTAACCCACTAATGGAGCTAGCGCCCCCGGTGTATTTGATCTTTTCACGGGCCTCTATGTTGCCCGCTGCCCAGACTTTTTGAACCTTCTTATAGGAAGTGCCCCTCCTAAGGCTGCTCCGATCCAGCCTCCGTGTTTCACAACCGTAGCCGCATTGACGACGCCCTCCGCGTGACGGGCCTAACCTGAAGATTGACTAGGAGCACAGTTCGGCTGATAGCTGCCCTTCACGAACGTCTTCTATCGGCCCAGATTGTGTAAAAACACTTCACCAAAATTGAAGTGTGCGCATCTACGTTTAATCTGAAATTTATAGGCACGTCAGCAGATGTGGATTTCGCATAGGAACGCGACTTTTAGTCCGGTTTTGAGTAACTGTCGCGCTCAAGAACGTTTTTACATAGCTTCGGCCATAAGCGGAGACCAAGGAGCGACCAGTATTAACCGTCGGGTATCGATGAGGTTGCGCTAACATTGCCCGGGGCGCTTCGGAATCAGTTGTGATCTGCGTCCTCTTTATAAAATGGATAAGCTTCGACTTTTATTCCACGTGACTTGAACTATGGTGAATAGGACGATCAGCTTAGCAGGGAGAAGGATATGCGAGCGCCATTTGAAATGACTGAGGGGATGGGGTTTCTGCGCAAAATATTAGAGAGTTACCCTGCTGGAAGTGAACATTGGAACGAGGCACAAAACCGGTTTCAATTCGTTGACAGGTTGTTGACTGAGTGTTTGGGATGGGAAAAACCAAATATTACGGTTGAGCTAACAGATGAGATGAATGGGAGATCGGACTACGCATTAGGCACACCCGTCAGGGCGGTTTTGGAAGCAAAGAAAGAGGCAATTATTTTTGATATACCTCCTTCTAATTCATCTATTGTGATTCGCAAGCTTCAACCATTAATCGTCGCATCTAAAAGCTTTAAGGATGCCGTCAATCAAGTAATACCTTATTGCGCAATTAAAGGCGCGCAAATCGCAATTATCTGCAATGGGCCGCAGATTGCAATTTTTCAAGCCATTACTCCGGGATTTCCACCACTAGAAGGGGAGTGTTATTTCTTCAATGGATTTCAGTCGTATATCGATCATTTTCCTCTTTTATGGAAAATACTCTCTCCAGAGGGGATAGAAGAAAACCATGCGAATAGAGATTTGGCACTGCATCGCAACCCCAGAATTCCTCCTAAGGGCTCTACAGTTATCGCCGAACCTTTCAAGTATAGATATAGAAATGACTTTCAAGAAAACCTGAGATCGTTATCATCGCTACTTCTGGAGGAAATAGAAGACAACCCAGAACTAAAACCAGATTTTTACAAAGAATGCTACATCGGAATTGAGGCGAACAACAGACACCTTCTATTAAGTAAAAATATAATTACGGCTCGTTATCGAAGAGCTGGAGAGCTAGGGGTCGCACCTTCCGCTCTAGATGAAATAACTGGAGTTGACCAAAATGGAAACTTACAAATTAGTGACCCTTCCCTGCTTGGGAAGATGGGCTCTCGCCCCATAGTGGTGATTGGAGATGTGGGCGTTGGAAAAACATCTTTTTTCGAAAACTTATTTGAAAGTCTCACCAGCACAGACCAAGCAAATACATATTTTTTAAATATAAATCTCGGCATAAAGGCGACCTTGAGCAAAGACATAAAAACTTACATACTCGAAGAGGTACCTAGAACACTTAAGAGCAAGTATAGCGTCGACATAAACACTGCCGCCTTTGCTAATGCAATATATCATCAGGACTTGATGGATTTCGATTCAACTGTAAATGGAAATCTGAAAGATTCAAATCCAGAACAGTACAATTTGGAAAGAGCCAGGTATCTTACAGCTAAAATCGATCAAAAGGACATGCATTTACAGGCCGCTTTAGGGCACCTCAGTCGAGGCCGAAACAAACAAATAATTATGGTGCTAGACAATGCAGATCAACGCTCATTCGAAGTTCAGCAAGAAACATTTCTCATTGCCCAAGAGTTCGCAGCATCTCGAAACTTATCGGTATTCGTAGCATTAAGACCAAGTACGTTTTATCTCTCTAAAACTACCGGAGCACTTTCTGCGTATCAAAATAAAGTTCTTACTATATCTCCTCCTCCCGCAGACGAGGTTATTCAGAAAAGGCTTATATTTGCGGTCAGAGTGGCAGAAGGCAAAGTGGCTCCCGCCGCATTGCAAGATATTAGGCTAAACCTGAAAAATGTGGTGCTTTTCTTAAATGCAACTTTGCGCTCAATAAGAACAAGTGATTCTATTAAACAGTTTTTAAGTAATGTAACTGGAGGAAACACACGCTCAGTCATTGAACTGATCACTGGTTTTTTTGGAAGCCCAAATGTTGATTCCAAGAAAATAGTTAACATTGAAGAAGAGAAAGGCGGATACAGGATACCACTCCACGAATTTACGAAGCATAGCTTGCTGGGGGAATATGCCTACTTCAACTCCCAATCTTCATTTGTTGCGTGCAACATATTTGATGTTGTTAGTGCTGCCGACCCGCGAGAACACTTCCTATCCTGTCTGATTGTTGCATATCTCAGCTCCAATATGGGCGTGGTAGATAATGATGGATTTTTGGCTGGTAGAAATATAATTTCGGAGATTAGCGGCCATGGCTATGTGGATGATCAAATAACTAGAGCTTTAAAGTCTTTAGCTACGAAGCGACTAATTGAAACACCTTACGCACACTACCGCGAAGTTCCGCTGGCAGAGCATGAGCGAATTGATCAATTGCATTATAGAGCGACTTCAGTTGGGATCTACCATGTTCGTCATTGGGCAGGGTCATTTGCATTCTTAGATGCAATGTCAACTGACACCCCAATCTTCGACGAAGCTGCAAGAGAAATAATTTGCAATCTTGCGTCTTCCTTTTCAATCCATGATAGATATACCAAAACTGTAACTTTTAGAGATTACCTCAAAGCGCAATGGCTGCTATCGAGTATAAATGTCAACTATTTCGACTTTACAAACTTGCTCAACGGGCAGGAAAACTCTTTTCTCACTGTCTCTAATCACATTGGAAGCCGGCCTACTCATCATAGATGATGAAACTGATGAGTTTTCAAGCAATTTGCGGATGGTCGTAAGCGGTCAGCTGGGACCGCTTACGATCAAAAATGGACATCCTTAACTATGCCCCCCCAATCGCTAATTAATTAGCATCCGTTCCGCTAGTAAGCTTGCTCAACGACCTGAGCAATTTAACAAATCCTCTAGTCTGAGCGAATTTTCCGTGAAGCGCAGGCATGCGGTCAGCTACCTTCAACACAGCAGAACCCACCGCCTCACGTAATTCCTTGGAGGAGTACCTGTAATCCGCAATTTGCCCTGCTTTGGAGTCAAACACCTTCGCAACCCCGTCGGTATCTGAAGGATGACGAGCAATATAGTCAAGCACCATTACCAGTCGGCCTACTTCTTGAGGATTGGTCGGCTGAACATCCGGGATCAATTTGCCATAGTGGTTGAGGATCGGCATGAGGATATCCAACTGAACACTGTCTGAATAGAGCAGCGACCTCAAGCGTACTCCAATGAGGAGCTTCTGCTGCATGTCCAGGATAGTCAATATGGAGTCGATCATGTCGATACGAGACGAAGTGAGCTTACCCCCCTCAACTTGACCAGCAGCGTCATTGATTGCTTGGATAACTGCATCATTAGCAATCTCAGCAGTTTTCTCGATGCCGGTCTCGCGCTCAAGGCCTTTGATGATTGCACGATATTGAGGCGCTCCCTTCTCGATGCATACAATCCAACCCTCAACTGTACCTCCAGTGGACACGAAGTGCTCAAGGAGCGACCGCCTGAAGATAGGAAGATACTGAGCGCCTGGCTCAAAAATCATGTCGATGAGCAGGGGGTCGACTGTCGTAGCATTCTCACCGAACTTCTTCGTCAAGAGATCCCAAGGATTGAGCCACCTCAGAACCTCATTTGCCCCAATACCATAAGGAGAAACTGCGCTTGTCACCGAACTAAAGTTTTGAACCATCCACTCCACTCGAATACTTAGAATTTTTTCGGATTTTATGAGATCCGCAAGATAGCCTCCGACTAGGCTTTTGGTCTCCTTTGGCTCAAGTAGGTCAAACAGCAGTTGGGCTGACAGACTCGCCGCACCCAGAGCACGGAACAGGATTGAGGAAAACACCTCTTTTATATCAGGCACCAACAAGAGGGCTGCCGAATCTTTCTGGCGTATATAAATAATTGCCGCTGCCGCCCTAACTACGGCGCTGGGATTTGTTTCGAGCAATGAGGTGATGGTCGACAGAATGACCGGATCAATTTTCTTCGCCAGTGCCAGGCCGATGACTGCAGAAATCTCATCACCCGGAACGCTACAGAGTTTAACCAATTCGGCAACGTCCTCTGCCGAGATGCCCGACTGGATACCTTGATGCAAACTACGTGATCCGTAGGCCCAAATAACAGCCCGCTCGGTTTCAGACGGAGCCAGTGGAATCATCGACATTGGGTATGCTTCACTACTACCGATCTGCTGATTCGCTATACCATATGCAGCGGGATTTGAAGACAGTAGTTTGAACTTCTCAGCAGTGATGACGCGAAGCTCTGAAATTACCGGAAGGAGATGCATTATGTAATCAGCCCGTATCACCTCAAAAGATTCAACAGGTAACTCGAGTGCATCCAGGTACCAATCATACTCAACTAACAGATGGCGAACGGGATCGGTAGATGTGCCAGCGACTAGATCATTAAGAACCCCCTTCAACTCGCTCCTCAAACCATCACCATGTTCTGAAAGCAAATTGGCATCCATTCCCTGACTGATGCAGTATTTACAAGCATCGTAGAAAGCTTCGTCACCAGGTATGTCACCGGAGAACAAGGTAAGTTTTGCACTGTTGAGAATTGGCAGTATGCTTAATAACCATTCACCGTTGTATTTTTTATGAGCGGCAGTGAGGGTTGGTAGCAACTGATAAAGGGTTGGCCGATTAGAGACCAGTCGTTTAAATGCATCGGTAAAGCCGAACAATGACACTAGCCCGAACAGCTTATCTTCGTCCCTTGATGCAAACGCATCTTGCAATGGACTGTCTAGGAGTTCGGCGATTGCGATTTCACCCGACGTGAGGAAATGAATCTGCAACAACTGAATTTGCCAGCCGGACTCCATGCCATTGCCTACAATGGCAGTCAACAGTTTGATCGTCTCCTGAACCTTCGCAGATGCATCCTCACCCGCATCCTCAGCATACTTCTTGGAGAAACCATCGACTCTGATGACTTCATTCAAAGGATGTTCGGTGTACTTACACAACAAAAGGTGTGCAGCGATACAAAGCAGATTGGTTCTCTCTCCTACGACCAGTGAGGTGGTTGCAATATCGTTGATAAATTTCTTCTGCAGGCGGGGCGTGACAAGGTTGTTCACCATGGGGCTGTGGCGTTGGAGCAGAAGTGCGCAATGCTCTGCAATATCCAATTCGTGGCCGTCATACGAATAGGACCACAATCGCCTGAAACCATCCTTCCAGCCCGAGGCGATCACTGGAGGCGAGCGGAACACCACCGGAAATTTCTTCGCGATGAAGTCCTTAGAATCGTAGGTCCGGTCAGCATCCGCTCGAAGATAAGCTGCCACCTTGGTAGAGCAGAATGGAACTACAACCGTAAGATTTTCTGCCTCTGCAACAGAGGTAAAAATCTCCAGGTCACTCCAAACTGCCCGCAAACTATCCTTGGGCAGACGGTCTAAGTTGTCCAGAATCACAACATATTGGTTGTTGGCAACGGCCCGTAGTTGGTTTGTTAGAGTACGCTTTAGGTCAAGAGGAGTCACTTCTTTTGCCACGACGATTTTCTCGTTGATCGTGTCATCTGTTGACCCTTTGAACAGACTAAGAAGGCTCCACTTCTCACCGTCCTCTTCGACCACATCCCGGTTCCTGAACCACGCCGCAAGCACTACCAAAAGCGGCGTGAGAAATACGAACAAATGAATCAGGAATAGGGACCAATCTACTGGCTTGGCTCGCCAGATCGTGAAAATTTCTTTGAAAGAGGTGGACGAGAAGAACACGCTCACGACGAGGGCAATTGCCCACGCACTCAATCTGCTAGTTGTTTTCTTCTTATAAGTAAATTGCCGACCGAGAGCCTTGTCCCGACATTCTTTGATCAGCTTCTCCTCGGAACTACCCTGTTTAACATCGCTGAGCACTACGTCCGTGAACAACTCAATGAAGTTACTTTTCGTGGAGCCCTGATAGTTCTGTTCACAGTCGAAAAACCAGACCCGATAGTCAGCTTTCTCCTTGACCAGCTTGGCCTTGAGCATCTGAAGAATAGAGCTCTTACCGGAACCGAACTCGCCGTCCAGACCGATCACCCTTGAAGAGCTCGGCGAACAAATGTATTGCCGCATCGCCTCAGCAACCTTTTCATGGCTGCCACCTGGAAACACATCTTCGTCAGCCGGATGTTCAGAATGGAATTTTATCAATTGATTTGATTCCTACCTGTAAGCCAATATTCCATAACCCTTCCCTCGGGATGCAAACTCTTCTCCGACGGTAACCTAGGAGGTGGCATTTTGTCATCTCGTGGAGAAAGCCAACCTTCCCTCCCTGACATACGTCCGCTTTTGGCCCAGAGTATGTAAAAACGCTTCGCCAAAATTGAAGTGTGCGCATCTACGTTAAATCTGAAATTTATCGGCACATCAGCAGAAGTTGATTTCGCGCAGAAGCGCGATTTTCAGTCCGGTTTTGAGTAACTGTCGCGCTCAAAAACGTTTTCACACACCATCGGCCGAAAGCAGTCTCTTGCTACTGCCTGCAAATTGCTGACGCAGCTGATGACTTGATTCCAGGTGATTACCGACGGCTAACCAATACCAACGAGCGGTGAACCAATTTGGCGCCCCCTTCACCTGAAACTGTTACACGACTTGACTCAGTTACACGCTTGAAAACTAGCGTCTCAGATCGGTGTAACAGGGATAAAAATCAATAAATACAATATCTTATCGATTTACGTTACACCGGTTACACGAGTTACACCGAATTTTGATCAGATACGACCCCCGCTCCCCGATAGCTCTGATACCTCCAGCGAACTTCAGGTGCATCTCCCGCGGTCTGGCGGGGGGCCCTGAGGCTTTCATTGAGACACGGGGTCGGAAACCCGCGGAACCTTGTTAGCGGGAGAACTCCCAGCTTAGTGAACAGGTGAACTCGGTGAATTGCCTGTTCACCTGTGCATTTGCCCTATGTGTTCACCGATCAGAGATCACCGTTACCGTTCCGGTAACGATGCCCCTTTTTCTTCAAGATCCTTTCAATTTCAACGATTGAATTTCAGTAAGCTGGAGCACGCTCCGCTACCAAAGTCCCGCGGGTTTCCGACCCCGTGTAAGAAGAATACTCTCAGGGTCCCCAGTGGTATTTGGGTAACCGCCGGCATACGATGCTCGGACTAGGCTCATTGACTGGAACGTTCGCTGACCGCAGGCTGTAAAAATGGGAACAATTCATGGAAGACAAAGCACTACTGATTTCGGTACTAAAACGCATCAACGAAAACCAAATCGCGTTAGGGGCTGCTGTAGAAGAGCTTTCGAACTGGGTTGAACAACGTGGCTCCATAGACGTGGCTGATAACGTTCGAGGCGCCCTGGCTGCTTTGGATAGGAATGAAGGGTTTCTGACTCTCGCCTTAATCTCACTTTCTGCTGAGGCTGGCTCTGATGCAAAGCCCGAGTGAATCTGACGCTTCTTCCCAGACGACACCGCCGCGACTGTTCAAATATCTACATTCCGACCGGATCGATGTCTTGGAGGCGTGCAAAATTTGCTTCTCCTCTTCGCTCAACCTCAATGACCCGTTTGAGCTGAAGCCCCCTGTACGCCTTTATGAATCAGACGAATCGATGTGGGCTATGGTCGATGAGCTGCTGCCCGCCCTGATCGAAGAGACGCTCGCCGAGCTACCTCCCCCCTTTAGGAATCAAGCGACGAAAAGGCAAATTGAGTCTCGGGCGCGAGCTCAATTGCTTTCGAAAGATAATGGCTTCCTCAAAATCCTGAAGGAGCTAACTCCTGCCCTTCACTCACGCTTTAATCAAGTAATGGAAAACAGAGTTGGTATTCTTTGCCTGACGGAGAAACCCGACGACATTTTGATGTGGGCGCACTACGCGTGCTCCCATGAGGGCTTTGTGATCGAATTCGATCCAGAGTCAGTTTTTTTTAATCAGCGGCGATCTGCAAAAGATGAATTCAGGCACCTCAGGCCTGTTCAATACTCAAATGTCAGGCCATCACTGATCTTCGATAATGCCGATATGAAAGCCATGCTCACGAAGAGCGAGCATTGGTCCTACGAACGAGAGTGGCGAATGATGGTGGACTTGAATGACGCTACAACTGTTCTGTCGGTTCACGAGAAAACCTACCACCTTTTTGAGTTCCCCTCCTCCTGCATCAAGTCTGTGATACTAGGAGCTCGCATGCCCCAGGCCATTAGGGCAAAATTTCTTGAACTGATCGGCGAAAACTCGATGCTCGCTCACGTCAGCTGTTACCAGGCATCAACCGATGACGTCCTTTTCAAACTAAATATCGATCCGACGTGAGATACGAATAGCAAGGAACGGCTTGTATCCCTATCTGTATCCCTCACTGTATAATTTGTCCGCAAGCCACGAATTATATAGAACGCACGAGTCTCCCTCGGGCACCAAAATTAAGAAAGGTCTTGCTTAGCAAGGCCTTTTTTTTCGTCTGGCGGAAAGAGCCTCCTCTTCAATTAATGGCCACCTGCTCACCAGCGATGAGACCGGTTGCGCGATAAACTTGGCGCAGTATTGATCGCTAAAAGCGAAGAACTTCAGACGCTTGCCACAAGCTCAAAGCCTGCTGTCGATTTCTTGCCACATATGGTCGTAGTTGTATTTCAACCAACGAATCAGCAACTTGTCGAACAACCTGCGAAACCAATTACGCTGCCGCGCCACAAGCCTTTCCTCTATCTCGCCCCTGAGCCAATCAGGGTCAAAACCTGTCCAGACAGTCGGCAAGACCGCTGCAATGTTCATAAAGCACACCGGCGCTACTTCTGAATAAAAAATCTCGTAGAGCACCGCTGGATCGACGCCTTTTAGCTGGCATGCGATGTAATCGTAATCAGTGGGAAAATGGTTGAACGGTTCGGACAGTGCAGCTCTAACGTTTTTCAGTTGTGGTTCATTCAGAAAATGCTCCAACGGGAAAACCCCTCCATTTGCGTTCCACTGGCGCGGCGCAGTTCAAACGACGAGCCGATACAGGAACTCAGATATCTGGATCAGGCGCACGCGGGGCTTGAACAACTCCCCCAAACAAACGCTCAGCTATCTGACGACCTCGTTCCTGGCCCTCCTCCGTCAACCAGATCGATTTGTTCCTGTTTACCGGATTACTGATGAGACCCTGTTCATGCAATCGGTTCATGACTTCAAAATCGAATCCTTTCCATGCATTGCCGTCGTCGGAACTGAAAGCGGCCAACAGGGCAAGCACAGCCTCTTCAATCAACTTTTCGTCGTATTCCATGATCGTCGCTCCGCTCATGTGTCTGAACTAACGTTGAGTTTGTCTGGCACCTCATACTCGCTGGCTATCCTGAGAAACTCGTTCTGTTGCTTAGGTCATTGAATGTCTCGGCGCTGTCCGTGCAACCTGTTTTGCCTAAGGACTGCACCTGATGCGTCCGCTCAGTATAATCACGCCCGCCCGCACGCGGTCTGCCGCCCGTAGCGGCTTTCGTTGGTCGTTCCGACTTTCAAGACTCATGCTTAAGGACCTCCAAGGCCAACCATGGAAAAGTCACTGGAAACCGTCGCCCTGTTCTCTCTCAAACTCGCTTACGAGGAGGAAGGCCTGAGCCCGATTCTGCGGGATGACATGATCATGGGTGACTATCAGAAAGACGTTTTCGAACTGCTGGTGCGCCGGGGTGATGTCGAGACCATCCAGTTCAAGATGAACGAGTGCCTGGGCTTGGCGATGGATGCGTTGGGCGGCGTCGAGAAACCGCTGGGGCGGGAGCTGCACAAGCTGTCAGCCGATTTCAGTCAGGCGCAGTCGCTGGAGCAGCTTGATCAACCGCTCCTCGCGCTCAAGGGTTATCTGAAAGACATTCTTTGATCAGTTGCTTCACGCGCTGACCTTTCAGCGTCGAGCCTTCAAAACCCGAATATCCGTGGGAAATCCATCCGCCCCCACAATCTTCTTCCAGCCCACATACTGAAACTCGCCCCGCTCATCGATGTAATCGCCCTTCTCCACCGACCGGCCACCGACGATCGCCACGCGTTTTTCCTCGCCACAGCCGCCATCCGACGGGCGCACGGTGTAGATGACGTACGGCTTCACATATTGCGTGGCGCGGAAGTGTTGGCCGCAGATTTCGTCGACGGTGATGAGCATGGTTTTCAGGCGGGCTTCGCCGTCCATGTCTTCGTGCAGTTTGAGGAAGGAGATTTCGCCGACGTCGCTGTAGCCGAGTGAACGGGCGCGTTTGTATTCGGGGGAGTTCTGGTGGGCGATGCGGCCTTGTTCGGCGGCCTGGTTCATTCTGGCGGCGAACTCGGCATTGCCTTGCGCAATGGTTGCTTCGGCCTGGGCGGCGACGTTTTCGCATTGCGCGAATTCGCGGGAGCCGAGGTATTGGGGCGTCAGGTTCGAGCGGCGCTGGTTCATGCTCCGCAGGCTGTTGTCGAGGTCGCCGATCACCTCATAGGCGCTGGGTACGCGACCGCTCTGGACGTCGGCGATTTTCTCCTGCATTCGCTGGCAGTTGGCGAGGTAATACTCCCAGCTGCTTTCCGGGGGCTCCTTCCACTCGGCGAATGCCGGGGTAATGACAGCGGCGCACGTGATTGCACAGAGCAAGCGCAGAACAGAAGCGGCTTTTGGCATGAGTAGTCCATTACGGGAATCAAGAAAGTGGCGCGACGCTACTATTTTGCTATCGTGCCGTCCACTGTCGGCAAGGTGCCGAGCGTTTGTACGGTGACGGGTTTCGAAGGATGGATACGATGGATGTTGTGTTTTTCTTTATCGCCTGGATAGGCATGTGGGTCTGGGTCGTCAGGCAGCGTGGTGCGTGGAATCTGCTACTCGCCAATGTGTTGGGTGCGACCAGCGGCATGATTGTCGGCCTGGTGGTTTCGCAGCTTTGTGTCGGTCTGTTCGGCTCTAGCCGGCCACCGGTCCCGGGGGTCATGGGATCGCTTCTGGAAATGCTGGCGACTGCCGCGGCGCTGACCGGCGTATGGATGCTGGTGGCCCGTCGCTCGCAGGTCGAACACCCTGTCGCGCGTCAGCTACTGGCCGGCCTTTGCGGCGTTGTGGCCGGCATAACGGCGATCATGTTTTTTGTTCAGATCAATCCGCCCAATCTCGGCATGTGAATGTCTTCGTGGCGTCAGACCTCTATTTTGATATCTTGCCGTCCATCTTCAGCACTCACCGCCAGTGAGTGCTGTTTTGCAGGCTATTGAAGGGTTAAGGAAAGGATCGAATGGAGTTTCTGAGTTTTCTGGCATTTATCGCCGCCTGGGGTTTGATGTGGCGCTGGGTGGTGAAAAACCGCGGCAGCTGGAATCTGTTTTACGGCAACATCGTTGGCGCGGCGGGCGGTTTTATCGTCGGCATGGTGGTGCTGTCGATCTTCCTGTCGTTGTTCCCGTCGGCGCATAAAGCCGAAAAGGCGCCAGTCGAAGACGTGATCGCACAGAACGATGTCACCACCAGTCTGTTGCCCGAAGCCGAGTCGGATTCAACGTCCGCGGTGCTGGAAAACGCGCCGGGCTTTGCCGCGATCGAGCCGGATAACCAACCTTCTCCGCCGGATTCCGCACTGCTGCCGAATTACGCCAGCCGGGCACCGAAATCGATATCGGAAAAAACCGTCCTGGATCAGAGCGACGCGCAGGGCCGTAAAACGCTCACCGCGCTGCGCGACAAGCTTGGGCAAAATGCCGACAGCGATAAATCGATGCTCGCGTATGTCATGTGCGGCACGCTGGTCACCAGCACGCTGCGCTTCCCGGCGTCGGAACGCTTCGCCGACAGTTCTGCCATTGTCACCAAGCGCTTCAAAGATCAGGTCTACACCCTCAGCAACAAGGTCACCGCGCGCAACATGAACGGCGATGACGTCACTTATCGCTTCGACTGCTCGGTGCAGGAGCAATCCGCGTCCGCCGAATGGCGACTGCTGGCGCTGAAGCTGCAGAAGGCTGACTCTTAAGCCTCGTTTAAGGGTTCAAGGCGCCGGCTGCGCTATCATCGCCAGCCTGTGCGTCTTGAGCTTTGCCCCTGAATGTCCCCGATACCTGCTGACCTGAATCCGCTGCCTCCCGTTTTGGCCGGCCCGCTGCTGCGACGGCTGGAACCAACGCGAGTGGTGCTGTGGTTGGTCGGTACGCGTCAACTGTCGCTGACCTTGCGCCTGCAAGGTGTAGGAGACATCTCTCTCGATGCCGGGAAGTGCATGGTCATTCCTGTAGGCCGTCATGCGTTCGTTCATTTGATTGACGTTGTGCTCGACAGCGCCCTGCCCTGTGAGACCGTGGTGGGTTACGACTTGCTGATCGATGGCCAGCAGCGAATTGCCGACTGGGCACCACATCTGGTGTATGGCGATGCTACTTGCCCGAACTTCGTCGTGCGCTCACGGATCGATCAATTGCTCCACGGCTCCTGCCGCAAACCACATCATCCGGCGGCAGACGGTCTGCTGTGCGTCGATCAACTGCTGTCTGGCGAAACCGATCCGCAACAACGCCCAGCGCTGCTGATGATGAGCGGCGACCAGGTTTACGCCGACGATGTGGCCGGCCCGATGCTGCGGGCGATTCATGCGTTGATCGAGCGCCTCGGTCTGTTCGACGAACACCTCGAAGGCGCGGTGGTCAGCGACAGCGCCAAACTCTACGAACACCCGGCCAGCTACTACCACCGTGCGGATCTGTTACCGGCGCTGGAGAGCAACGAGACCTTGCGCGAGCGATTTTTCGGCGGTGCGCGCAAGCCGATTTTCACCAGCAGCAGCGCCGACAATCATCTGGTCACGTTCGCCGAAGTGATGGCGATGTACTTGCTGGTGTGGTCGCCGGTTGCCTGGACGCTGATCAATCCTGCTGTTCCGTCCCTGACGCCTGAACGCTTGAAGCGCTACACCCTGGAGCAAACCCGCATTGATGGCTTCAAGGCCGGTTTGGGCAACGTCGCCCGAGCCTTGGCGCACCTGCCGAGCCTGATGATTTTCGACGATCACGACATCACCGATGACTGGAATCTTTCCGCGCAATGGGAGGAAACCGCCTACGGCCATCCGTTCTCCAAACGCATCATCGGCAACGCCTTGATTGCGTACATGTTGTGCCAGGGTTGGGGCAATAATCCGGATGCGTTCAAGGATGTGCTGGAGAACACACGACGTCTGAGCGCCAGCGGTAACGATCGTTATCTCGACAGCCCGGTGCAGGACGCGCTGATCGATGACTTGCTGCGCTTTCAGCATTGGCATTTCGTGCTGCCGAGCAGCCCGGCGCTGGTAGTGCTCGACACCCGCACCCGGCGCTGGCGCAGCGAGATGGCACTCAAGCAACCCTCCGGTTTACTGGACTGGGAAGCGCTGAGCGAACTGCAGCAGGAACTGCTTGATCATCCGTCAGCAATCATCGTTTCACCGGCGCCGATCTTCGGCGTGAAGCTGATTGAAACCGTGCAGAAGGTTTTCAGCTGGTGCGGTTATCCGCTGCTGGTCGACGCGGAAAACTGGATGGCTCATCGCGGCGCCGCGCAGGTGATCCTGAACATTTTCCGACACACCCGCACACCCGGAAACTACGTGGTGCTGTCCGGCGATGTGCATTATTCCTTCGTCTACGAAGTGCTTATCCGACACCGCAAGGCCGGGCCACGGATCTGGCAGATCACCAGCAGCGGGATCAAGAACGAGTTCCCGAAAACCCTGCTGGAATGGTTTGACCGCCTCAACCGCTGGCTCTACTCGCCGCGCTCGCCGTTGAACTGGTTCACCAAACGCCGACGCATGCGCATCATGCCCTATACCCCGGAACATGCCGAAGCGGGTGAACGGCTGTGGAATTCAGCCGGGATCGGCCAGGTGTTTTTCAATGCGCAGGGACAGCCGAGCGAGATCATTCAGCACAATTCGAACGGGGCGGTGAAGACGCGGATGCTGGCGCCGGAGTTGGGGGATTATCCTGATTGATATGGTTTCCTTTTGCCCATAGTGAGATTGCAATGACGATACCTTCGCGATTACTTATCACCCGCGACAGCGTACATGCCGGCGATGATTGCGAGGCTCCCCATGCGCGCTGGATCAACCTGCAAGTGAGTGAAACCCTGGAGGATGCCCTGCGCCTACTACTCCACAATGGTTATCTGCCAAGCATTGCTGGTGGATGTGCGACCTGGATCGTACGCGGCCCTCAGGCCCTAGCTGTAGTTGCCCAACAATGGCGGGAGCCGCGTTTTCTGGTCGACGCCCAGTCGACACTGGTCAATTTGGAAGAGTTGAGATTTGTATATTGGTGCCAGGTAGATCCAGAGATTGTTTTCGACTGCCTGCTAACAGGCGCCGAACTTCCTGACAGATACAGCGGATTTAAGACGTCAAAGTAGTCGGAAGGGGATTACAGTTTTTAAGGAAACATCTCTGGAATCGCTGGTTCATACTCTGCCTCCCTTACACAGGAAGCAGAGCCATGCGAAAAAGAAAGCCAGACCCTTTAGAAATCGATACAACGACTTACCTTTTAAGCTCCCCGGCCAATGCTAGAAGGCTGCTGAGATCTATCGCAGAAATGCACGATGGAATTCGTGCAAATACGGACGCCTCTTCGTTCAATTTCGTGCCTCTCAGTCAGTTGAGACCGCCAGCCCCACACCTCTGACAATCATCCCCACCTCCCGCTCATCAATCGTCAGCGGCGGCAACAGCCGTATCGTCTTGCCACGCGTCACGTTGATCAGCAATCCATGATCCCGCGCCGCAATCAGCGTCAGATCGCGAATCGGCTGTTTCAACTCGATGCCGATCATCAAGCCCTGCCCGCGAATCGCCAACACATTGGGGTTGTCTGCCAGTTCGGCGCGCAGGCGGGTCAACAGGCGCTCACCCTGCACCCGGACATTTTCCAGCAAGCCCTGTTCTTCGATGATATCCAGCACCGTGCAACCGACCCGGCAGGCCAGCGGGTTGCCGCCGAAGGTGCTGCCATGGCTGCCGGGAGTGAACAGGTCCGCCGCTCTGCCCCGTGCCAGGCAGGCGCCGATCGGCACACCGTTGCCGAGGCCTTTGGCCAGGGTCATGACGTCCGGCACGATACCTTCATGCTGGAACGCAAACCACTGACCGGTGCGGCCGATGCCGGTCTGGATTTCGTCGAGCATCAGCAGCCAGGCGCGCCGATTGCACACTTCCCGCAGAGCTTTGAGGTAGCCGGGCGGCGCCAGTTGCACGCCGCTTTCGCCCTGGATCGGCTCGACCAGAATCGCCACGATGCGCTCGCCATGCTTTTGCTGCAGTTGATCCAGCGCCGCCAGATCACCGAAAGGCACTTTGACGAAATCCCCCGGCAGATCATTGAAGCCCAGCCGCACCGCTGGGCCATCACTCGCCGACAACGTGCCGAGCGTGCGGCCATGAAATGCGTTGGCCATGACCACCACCAGCGGCTGTCCGATACCTTTGCTCCAGCCGTACAAGCGCGCAAGTTTCAGTGCGGTTTCGTTAGCCTCAGCACCCGAGTTATTGAAGAACGCGCGATCCATGCCCGACAGCTCAGTCAGCCGTTTGGCCAGTTGCTGCTGCCAGTCGATGCTGTACAGATTGGAGGTGTGCAGCAGCATTCCGGCCTGCTCACTGATGGCCGCGACGATCCGTGGGTGCGAGTGCCCGACATTGGTCACCGCAACCCCGGCGACAGCATCCAGGTATTCACGACCGGCCTGATCCCACAGGCGAGTGCCCAGACCTCTGGTAAAACTCAGAGCCAGCGATTGGTAGGTGTTCATCAGGGCGGCGGTCATGACTTCAAACTCCAGTGAAGGTCGGTGTGTTTGCAGTATGGTTAGCCACCAGAACTGGATAAACTCGGTAAAACTTCATTCATTTAAAAGCTGAACTTGATAATGGACCTGTTGCAGGCAATGAGCGTGTACGTGAAGGTCGTGGAAGCCGGGAGCATGACGGCAGCTGCGTTGCAGTGCGAAATGTCCACGACCATGGTCGGAAATCACCTCCGCGCACTGGAGCAACGGCTCGGCGTACAGTTGCTGCAGCGCACCACCCGCCGGCAGCGACTGACCGAGTTCGGTAGCGTTTACTACCAGCGCTGTCTGGATGTTTTGGGCTTGGTGGCCGACTCCGAACGCCTCGCCGAACAGGCCCTTGATGAACCACGTGGTCTGCTACGCATCACCGCGCCGCTGACTTTTGGCGTCGAACGCCTGGCCCCGGCGCTCAGCGAGTTTTCCCTGCAATACCCGCAGGTGAAAATGGATGTGGTGCTGACCAACCGCCGTCCGGACCTGCTGGAAAGTGGCCTCGACGTAGCGTTTCGGCTGGGGCATTTCGAGCAGTCGAACCTGATCGCCCGGCCGCTGATCGACTACACCCTGACCGTATGCGCCTCCCCGGCGTACGTCGCGCGACGCGGCATGCCGATCACCCCGGAAGACCTGCAGCAACACGACTGCCTGTCGTTCGCCTACCCTGCCGGCGATGACTGGCAATCGGTGGAAAAACGCTGGCGCCTCAGCGGCCCGGACGGCGAGATTCTGGTCGACGTCAGCGGCCCGATGCTGATGAACACCTCGGCCGGCCTGCATCAGGCAGCGCGCACCGGCATGGGCATCGTGATGCTACCGGATGCGCTGGTGGAACAGGACCTTCGCGACGGCAAACTGGTGACGGTGATCCCCGATTACCAGCCCCCGAGCCGCCCTTTGCATCTGTTGTACGCGCCGGATCGTTATCGTTTGCCGAAGCTACGGCGCTTCGTCGAGTTCGCGATGAAAACCTGGGGCAGATCCTGACTCAATTGCTATCGACTACGCTCCGGTGATTGCCGACAAGGATGCTGCTATCGATGAGAAACGACCTTACCGTACGCGATCTGTTGCCCGACGAAGTGGAGCCAGTTCGGCTGTTTCTCGGCCTACATGGCTGGGGACACCGAACAGGCTCCGGCGACTACTTCGCCCAACTCATCGAAAACTCGCAACGCACTGCGGTCGCGCTGAGCGGCGAACAAATCATCGGTTTCGCACGAGGCATCACCGATGGTTTGTCCAACGGTTATCTGTCGATGGTCGTGGTTGATGGCCAGCATCGGCGCGCCGGCGTCGGGCGCGCACTGGTCGAGCATGTCATGGGGGACAACCCCGAGATCACTTGGGTACTGCGCGCCGGGCGCGAAGGTGCGGAGGCGTTTTTTGCCAGTTTGGGGTTTGAAACATCGGTAATTGCCATGGAGCGCCCAAGGCTCAAGTAACACGTGAGAAATCAACTCCCGCTTTTCACCAACACCGGTTTCTCCTGATAACGCTGCGCAAACAACTGCTTCAACTGCGCCACCTTGGGCATGTCGTTGATCACGATGTACGGATAGCTTGGGTGTTCGGTGAGGAAATCCTGGTGATAGTCCTCCGCCGGGTAAAAGCCGTTGTAGGTTTCCAGTTGGGTGACGATCGGTTTGCTGTAGGCATGCGCCGCGTCGAGTTGGGCGATGTAGGCCTGGGCCACCCGTTGTTGATCGGCATTGACCGGGAACAGCGCCGAGCGATATTGCGTGCCGCTGTCCGGCCCTTGGCGGTTGAGTTCGGTCGGGTTGTGGGCCACCGAAAAGTAGATCTGCAGCAGGCTGCCGTAGCTGACTTGCGTCGGATCGAAGGTGACTTGCACTGACTCGGCATGACCGGTATCACCTTCACTGACCCGCTCATATTCCGCCGTGTTCGCCGTACCTCCGGCATAACCGGAGACGGCTTTCTGCACACCTCTGACGTGTTGGAAAACCCCTTGCACGCCCCAGAAACAACCACCGGCGAACACCGCGGTTTCACTGTGCGCCTGAGTGGTTTCGTCGAGGGCTGGCGGCGGGATGACCACCGCGTCCTCTGCACCGAAAGAGAACGCCGAGCACTGACCGATCACACCGGCCATGGCGACGCCGAGCAGTGCACGGCGCCAGTTGTTTTGAGCTTTCATGTTGCGCACTCCCGATCAGCCGAAGGTGAAGGCGTAAGCCGATACGCCCGGGTCAAGAAATTCGATGGTGAAGGTCCGGTCCTTCACCTCGTCGGTTTGCCGTACCAGTTGATACAGGCGCTGCTCGGTTACGCGGCCGCTGCCGTCCGGGGCGACATCCACACCGTGGGCATCGCCCGGCGCCCGACCGTCAATCAACACTTTGAAGCGCACCGGTTTGCCATCCGCGTTCGGACCCAGGACCAGATGCAGGTCGCGGGCGTGGAAGCGATAGACGATGCGACTGGCCGGCGCACTGGCGGTGGCGCGCTCGGCGCCGACAGCCCACTGGCCGCCAAGGCTCCAGTCATTCAAAGTCAGGTTGGCCGGTGGGTTATAGGTCGCGACCTTGTCAGGCACCAGGCTGGTTTGCGGTACGAAATGTTCCGCACGCTGGTAGCCAACATAGGTTTCCGGCGACAGCACCTGATTCATGTCCGGCGCCTGTTGCACGCCTTGGGCGTCAGCGTTGATCAAGCCGTCGGCGACGGTTTTCGCCCCGGCCTCACGCAGCAACTGCTGTATGACCCGTTCCGATTCGGCGTAATCCCCTTCGCCAAAATGGTGGTAACGAATCCGTCCTTGAGCATCGGCAAAATAATGCGCCGGCCAGTATTCGTTGTTGAAAGCACGCCAGATTTTGTAGCCGTTATCGATGGCGACCGGATAGTTGATACCCAGCTCCTTCATGGCTTTAGTGACATTGCCGACATCGCGCTCGAAAGCGAATTCCGGGGCGTGCACGCCAATCACTACCAGGCCTTGATCGCGGTACTTTTCCGCCCAGGCTTTGACGTATGGCAAGGTGCGCAGGCAGTTGATGCAGGAGTAGGTCCAGAAATCCACCAGCACCACTTTGCCCTTCAATGCCTGGGCGTCCAGCGGTGGCGAATTGAGCCATTGCACGGCGCCATTGAGCGGCGGCAACTGGCCTTCAACCGGTAGTGTTCCAGGTGCCTTGTCGGCAACTTTCATCGCCCCGCCGGCAGCAGGAATCTGCGCCATCATGGTTCCGTTGCCCGTCGGCGATTTGCTGGACAGCTTGCCGACCAGCGCCTGTTCAATCCCGCCCGTGGAAGCCGTCGACAGCCGCGCCAACAGCCCGGTGTCGAGGCCCAGCGCAATCGCTGCGACACCCGCCAGCATCGCCGCCCCCAACCCGCGCCGGATCCACTCCCCCGTACCGATCGAGCGTTTCATCAACGCAAAGACCTTACTGCCCAGCAGCAGCGCCGCCGCCAGTGAAGTCGCGGCGCCCGCCGCGTAGGCGAGCAACAACAGCGTGGTGGCGATGCTTGCCCCTTGCAGCGCGGCTCCGGTCAGAATCAAACCGAGGATGGGCCCGGCGCACGGTGCCCAGAGCAGACCCGTGGCGACGCCAATCAGAAACGAGGCGCCGGGACGCGGACGATTGTCCTGGCCCGCGGCTTCGGACAACCGACTGCCGGCCGAGACCAGCGGTCGCGTCAGGCGCTCGGCGAGGCCCGGCAGCAGCAGCGTCAGCCCGAACAGTGCAACGAACAGCAACGCGAGCCAGCGCCCGTACTGATTGACTTGCACCACCCAACCGCCGCCCACCGCCGCCAGTGTGGCGACGAGGGCGAAAGTCAGCGCCATCCCGGCCAAGAGCGGCAAGCCACTCTTGATAAACGGCTGCCCGGTGCGAGCGAAGACAAAAGGCAGAACAGGCAGGATGCACGGACTGACGATCGTCAGCACACCGCCCAGATAAGCGAGAACCAAGAGCCACATGGTGTCGTCCTGTAGAAAGTGAACATCGAAAAATGGCCATGGCTCATGCCGCCACGGGTTTGAACGTCATCGCCAGGCCATTCATGCAATAGCGCAGGCCGGTGGGTTTCGGGCCGTCGTCGAACACATGTCCCAAGTGCCCGCCGCAGCGTCGGCAGTGCACTTCATTGCGTGACATGCCGAACGATCGGTCCTGACGCGTGGCCACCGCATGTTCCAACGGTGCCCAGAAACTCGGCCAGCCCGTGCGGCTGTCGAACTTGGTCGCCGATGAAAACAGCGCCAGATCACAACCCGCGCAGGCGAATGTGCCGTTGCGATGCTCGTCGTTGAGCGGGCTGGTATAGGCCCGTTCGGTGCCTTCTTCGCGCAGGATGGCGTACTGCTCGTCCGAGAGCAGCGAGTGCCATTCACTGTCGCTGTGGCTCACCTCGAAAACCTCATCGGCATGGGCTTGCTCGATCAGTGCGGAGCCCGAGGAAAATTTTGGCAATACACCCGCCACCAGAGCTGCAACCCCCAGCCCGCCGCTCGCTACGAGAATCTGTCGCCGTGAAAACATGGCCGTCTCCAAAAATTCCAGGTGCCTGTCATGGAACACAGCCTAGGCTTGGGTTGATCGCCAAATCCTCACGGGAAGTTAACGAATTCGTGATAACTCGCCCCGAGGAAAACCCGCACAATGCGCTCACTGCGCCGAAGGATTGAGCTTGATGGAATTAACCAGACGCATCCTCGTGGTCGAGGATGACCAACACATCGCCGATTTGATTTGCCTGCACCTGCGCGATGAGCATTACGACGTCGTGCACTGTGCAGACGGCGACGAAGGCATGCGCCTGTTGCAACAGGGACAATGGGATGCACTGATCCTCGACCTGATGTTGCCGGGGGTCGACGGCCTGGAAATCTGCCGCCGCGCCCGGGCGATGGCGCGCTATACGCCGATCATCATCACCAGCGCCCGCTCCAGCGAATTGCACCGCATTCTGGGTCTGGAGCTGGGTGCCGACGATTACCTTGCCAAACCGTTTTCAATGCTGGAACTGGTGGCTCGGGTCAAAGCCTTGCTGCGCCGGGTCGACGCCATGGCGCGCAACCTGAAAATGGACGCCGGCAGCCTCAGTCTCGATGGTTTGAGCATCGACCCGATCACCCGCGACGTCGCCCTCAACGGTGCGCGTCTGGACCTCACTCCGCGAGAGTTCGACTTGCTGTATTTCTTCGCCCGACAGCCGGGCAAGGTGTTCTCACGCATGGACCTGCTGAACGCGGTGTGGGGCTACAGCCACGAGGGTTATGAACACACGGTGAACACGCACATCAATCGCCTGCGGGCGAAAATCGAAAGCGATCCGGCGCAACCGACACGCATCCTCACTGTGTGGGGTCGCGGCTATAAATTCGGCACGGAACAACCATGAGACTGAACCTGTCGCAGCGCCTGTCGCTGGTGTTCGCCGTTTTGCTGCTGGTGTGCTGCGGCACCTCGGCATGGCTGCAGGTGCGCTCCAGCAAGATGCATGAACTGGAAGTGGTGCAAGGCCTGTCGCGGGAACTGGCACAGCACATCGCCCATGACACGGTGCTGATGGACAGCCATGGCCTGATGCCCGGCGCCGTGCGCGAACTGTTCAGCAAGCTGATGCTGGTCAACCCGAGTGTCGAGGTGTACCTGCTCGACATCGAGGGGCGGATTGTCGGCAATGCGGCACCGGAAGGACATCTGCGCCGGGAGACGGTCGATCTGGCGCCGATCCGCCGGCTGCTCGATGACCAGCCGTTGCCTATTCTCGGCGATGACCCGCGCAGTGCCGACGGGCGCAAGGTCTTCAGTGCCGCGCCGTTACGGGTCAACGGCAAGCCCGCCGGTTATCTGTACGTGGTGTTGCTCAGTGAAGAACACGATCGCTTCGCTGAACGGGGCGCGACCAGTGCTGCACTCAATACGGCGTTGCTGTCGATCGGGCTGGTGGCGCTGTTGTGCCTGATCGCGGGTCTCACGGCGTTCAACCTGATCACCCGGCCACTGCGCCGATTGACCGAAACCGTCAGCCGGTTCGACATTGATGGCGCGCCGCAACCTCTGCCTGCACCTTCAGTGGCTGTGGATAAAAGCGCTGACCCGGATGAAATCGCCGTACTCGATGGCGCCTTCCGGCAGATGCAAAACCGACTGGGTGAACAGTGGCGCTCGTTGACCCGCCAGGATCAGGAGCGCCGCGAACTGGTGGCGAACATTTCTCACGACCTGCGCACACCGCTGGCCTCGTTGCACGGCTATCTGGAAACCCTGACGCTCAAGGACGCCACACTCACCGCCGAAGAACGCCGCCGGTATCTGGGCATCGCGCTGGATCAGAGCCGCAAGGTCGGCGGGTTGGCGCAATCGCTGCTGGAGCTGGTACGTCTGGAGCACGGTTTCGTGCAGCCGGTACTGGAGCGCTTCTCGCTGATCGATCTGCTGCAGGACATCTTCCAGAAATTCGAACTGGCCGCCGAAGCACGCCACGTCGAACTCAAGGCCAGCTTCGGTCCGAACCTGCCGACGGTGTGCGCCGACCTTGGGTTGATCGAACGGGTGCTGACCAACCTGGTGGATAACGCCTTGCGCCACACGCCTGCGGGCGGTGAAATCGAGCTGGATTTGAAACCCCTGGGCGCCTTGGTCGAAGTCACGGTCAGCGACACCGGCCCCGGCATCGCTCCGGATCTGCGCGAAGGTCTGTTCCTGCGTCCTTTCAATATTGGCGGCGCGCGGCGTGACGGTGGACTGGGCCTGCGGATCGTCCACCGCATCCTGCAACTGCACGGGCGTGAGATTCAGTTGATCGATGTCGCCGGGCGCGGGGCGACTTTCCGCTTCACGCTGCCGACCGATCAGCAAACCGCTGAACAGTGGATGGTGCGCTCGATGAACCTGAACACGCCAGACAAATAATCCGCACCACCGGACTGTTGTTCCGTGACAACGCCGCCCCGCTCCCCTAAATTAACCGGCCTGAAAAAGACCTCGCGCTTTCTCGTTTCCACTCAAGTTAAAAAAGTAGTGAAATTTCAATGTCCGATTTCAACACCGCTGAATCCGTAGTCACCGAATCGTCCAAAGCGGAATACGAAAACTCCATCAATCTTTCACAACACCTTCCACAAGCCAAAATCATCAGCGAGATGGTGCTGGATGCTTTCCAGTCGACCCGCGAAAGTGACCAGATCCGCGAGCTGCGCGCCGCGATCCGTCAGGCGCACGACAGCTTCGATGACGACAAGGCCTACGAGCTGATGGGCCAGCTCAAGGCGCTGAAAGACGCCGAGGCCGCCGACCTCGCCGCCCTCGAAGACCTGAGCAGCAAGTTCTCGATCGGCCGCATCCTGTCCTGCTTCAAGGACGATCCGGCGTTCCAGGAAATCGTTTACGGCCTCGCGCTCAAAGTGCTGAATCAGACCCACCAGGCGATCAGCAATCCGAGTGGCGGCAAGGGCAAGGCTGCCAAGAAGAAAGAACTGGAAATCTTCACCATCAGCAAGGACGGCAGCAGCGTGACCCTGCCGCTGCGCACGCCGCGTTCGCGTCTGAACGTTGACCGTGAAGCGCTGGAGTTCCTCGGTTTCACCTTCATCGGTGAAGGCGAAGAAGCCGAGTTGGAGGGCGAGACCTTCATCGACAACGCCGGCACCGAACACGCGATCAACCGCAAGAACATTATCACCGCCCTGCAACAGCAAACCGCGTTCGATGGTTACAGCATCGCCGCGCAGTAATCCCGGCACCGACAAAAAAGCCCCGCTCTGAGATTCAGGCGGGGCTTTTTGTTGGGCGGCATAACGGTCAGACTTCCGGCTGCACCGCCGCGATCATGTCGACTTCAACCGCGGCGTTCTTTGGCAACTGATAGACACCGACCGTAGTGCGAGTGTGCCGGCCGGCATCGCCGAGCACATGGCTGAATACATCCGATGCACCGTTGGCCACTTCGCTCAGGTCTACGAAGTCCGGGGTCGACTTCACATACACCGTGACCCGCAACAACGCCCGAATCTTGTCCAGCGAACCCACCGCATCGACAATCAGCGCCAGGCAGCGCATGGCACTGATGCTCGCGGCAGCCTGGGCGTCCTTGAGGGTCAACTCCAACCCCACGCGACCGGGATACAGAATCCTGCCATTGACCCGCGGCACCATGCCGCTGATGTACAACTCATCGCGATGACGGATCAGCGGCGCATAATTGCCGCCGGCGGTGTTCTCGCCATAGATGTCGTAGTTCAGCTCTTGTGCCAGGGCAATGAAGCGTTCGTCGCAGGTCATCCTCTCAGTCATTTCGCCCAGCCTTTTGATCAGTGCATGAAGAATCGCGGAGTGGAACAGTTGAGCGCCGAGGAAGTGGCATGGCGCTATCACTGAAGACTGGATCCAAATCTAGGTGGTTTGCCAGTACTGCGCAACCTTCGAAATCGGTGGCGCACGCCATCGCGAGCAGGCTCGCTCCCACATTTGATTGGCGTCGTTCACAAATCCCCTGTGGGAGCGAGCCTGCTCGCGATGGTGTCACCTCGATTCAGCATAATTTTCCCAACAAAAAACCCCGCACATCTCTCAATGTGCGGGGTTTTTCGTTAAGCCATCCAGCCTTACGGCGCGTACGTCAGCAGCAGCTCGGCCGGCACCTTGAAGTCCAGGGACATCATGACGCTCAGGGCGGTGATGGTGAAGATCGAGAACACGAACAGCTTGCGTGCCCAGACCGTGTCATCCACCGCCTTGTAGCCGGTCCAGGCCATGTACAACCAGTACATGCCCATGGCCGCGGCGACGGCGAGGTAGCTCATGCCGGCGTAACCGCTGAAGGTCAGCATCAAGGTCGCCACGAGGAACGCCAGGATGTAGAGCAGGATGTGCTTCTTGGCCACTTCGATTCCGCGCTTGACGGGCAGCACCGGAATCGATGCGGCCAGGTAGTCGTTGAAACGGAAGATCGCGATGGCGTAGGAATGCGGCATCTGCCACAGGCTGAACATCACCAGCAGGGTCAGTGCGGCCATGTCGAAGCTGTTGGTTACGGCAACGTAACCGATCACTGGCGGCATGGCGCCCGACAGACTGCCCACCAGCGTGCCGTGCACCGACTTGCGCTTGAGGTACAGGCTGTAGAAGCCGACGTAGATGATGAAGCCGATTACCGCGAACAGGGCGGCCAACGGGTTGGCCACCTTGTACAACAAGGCAACGCCGAGAACACCCAGGATGGTCGCGTAGACCAGGGCCAGTTTCAGGGAGATCAAGCCCTGCACCAGCACCCGGTTCTTGGTGCGTTCCATCTTCAGGTCGATGTCGCGGTCGATGCAGTTGTTGAACACGCAACCGGAGGCCACAACCAGGGATGTGCCGATCATGGCGGCCAGGAACACCGCCAGATCTACATGCCCTTTCGAGGCCAGGAAGAACCCGCCTGCCACAGAAAGCACGTTACCGAAAATGATCCCCGGTTTGGTGATTTGGATAAAGTGCTTGAGCGACATCGGGTCTACCTCACTTCGCCATCATGTACGTGTGGATGCTGAACATGATCCACAGCGACAGGCCAACCAGCAGCAGGATCACGATGGCCGTAAAGACAAACGCGATCACGTTGTTACGTTGTGCAATCGAACGGTCCAGGTGCAGGAAGTAGTACAGGTGAACAATCACCTGGATTACCGCGAACAGCAGGACGATTGCCAGCGTGGTCGACTTCGGCAAGGTCGGGAACATCACCAGGCCGAACGGGATGGCAGTCAGGATCACCGACAGGATGAAGCCGATGGCGTACGACTTTACGCTGCCGTGGCCAGCATCATGGCTGTCATGGGAGTGTGCATTAGCCATTACAGAGTCCCCATCAGGTAAACAACGGTGAATACGCAGATCCACACCACGTCCAGGAAGTGCCAGAACAGGCTCAGGCAGCTCAGACGGGTCTTGTTGGTCGCCGTCAGGCCGTGCTTGTTGACCTGGTACATCATGATGCCCATCCAGATCAGACCCGCGGACACGTGCAGACCGTGGGTACCGACCAGGGTGAAGAACGCCGACAGGAAGCCCGAACGGCTAGGACCGAAGCCCTCGGAGATCAGCAGGTGGAACTCGTTGATCTCCATGGCGATGAAGCCTGCGCCGAGCAGGAAGGTCATGAACAACCAGCCCAGAACCTGCTGCTTCTTGCCTTTGTACAACGCCAGCATGGCGAAGCCGTAGGTGATCGAACTGAACAACAGCAGAGCGGTTTCGCCCAGCACGTATGGCAGTTCGAAAATGTCGTGGCCCGACGGGCCACCGGCAACGTTGTTTACCAGTACTGCGTACACCGCGAAGATCGACGCAAACAGAATGCAGTCGGTCATCAGGTAGAGCCAGAAACCGTATACGGTCATCTCGCCCGAGTCGTGGTGATGGTCATCGTGCCCATGGTCACCATGGGCGTGTCCAACATTGGTCACTAAGTTCGACATGGTTTAAGCCTGTTCCAACGAGGTTACACGGGTGGCATTGGCCGGGATTTTCCCTGCCGCGACCAGACGCTTGTGCTGCTCGGCTTCGATGCGCTCGATCGTTTCAACCGGAACCATGTAGCCCTGGTCGTCACGTGCGGCGTGGATCACGAAGTAGATGACAGTGCCGGCCAGGCTGGCGATCGCCAACCACCAGATGTGCCAGATCATCGCGAAACCGAAGACGGTCAGCAGTGCGCCCATCACCACGCCAGTGGCGGTGTTGTTCGGCATGTGGATCGGCTCGTACTTGGCCGGAGCCTGGTACGCAGTACCGTTTTCCTTGGCTTCGGTGAACGGGTCGATGCAGTCAGCCTTAGGCAGCACAGCGAAGTTGTAGAACGGAGGTGGCGACGAGGTCGACCATTCCAGAGTGTGGGCATTCCACGGGTCACCGTGTTCGCACATGTTCTCTGGCTTGTTGCGGTCACGCACACTGACGTACAGCTGGATCAGTTGGCAGGCGATACCGACAGCGATCATCACCGCACCGAACATGGCAACGTACAGGTACGGTACCCACTCAGGGTTGGTGGTGGCGTTCAGACGACGGGTCATGCCCATGAAGCCCAGTGCATAGAGCGGCATGAACGCGACGAAGAAGCCCGAGATCCAGAACCAGAACGCTGCTTTACCCCAGCCTTCGTGCAGCTTGAAGCCGAACGCTTTCGGGAAGTAGAAGCCGAAACCTGCGATGTAGCCGAATACCGCGCCGCCGATGATCACGTTGTGGAAGTGCGCGATCACGAACAGGCTGTTGTGCAGAACGAAGTCAGCACCCGGGATGGCCAGCAGTACGCCGGTCATGCCGCCGATGGCGAAGGTCACCATGAAGCCCAGGGTCCACAGAACCTGGCTGGTGAAGCGCAGACGGCCCTGGTAGATGGTGAACAGCCAGTTGAACAGTTTCACACCCGTCGGGATGGAAATCAGCATCGTCGCCAGACCGAAGAAGGCGTTGACGCTGGCACCCGAACCCATGGTGAAGAAGTGGTGCAGCCAAACCATGAAGCCCAGTACCGAGATCGCGCCCGAAGCGTAGATCATCGAGTGGTGGCCGAACAGTTTCTTGCCGGTGAACGCCGAGATCACTTCCGAGAAGATGCCGAATGCCGGCAGGATCAGGATGTAAACCTCAGGGTGGCCCCAGGCCCAGAACAGGTTGACGTACATCATTGGATTGCCACCAAGTTCATTGGTGAAAATGTGGAAATCCATGTAACGGTCGAGGGTCAGCAGTGCCAGGGTAGCGGTCAGGATCGGGAACGAAGCCACGATCAGGACGTTAGCCCAGGTGCAGGTCCAGGTGAAGATCGGCATGTCCATCAGTTTCATGCCAGGGGTACGCATTTTCAGCACGGTGGCGAGGAAGTTGACCCCCGTCAGCGTCGTACCTAACCCGGATAGCTGTAGCGCCCAGATGTAGTAGTCCATCCCCACGCCAGGGCTGTACTGCAGACCCGACAGCGGCGGATAGGCAACCCAACCGGTCTTGGCGAATTCGCCGACACCCAGCGACAGGTTGATCAGCACCACGCCGGACACCAGCAGCCAGAAGCTCAGGGAGTTCAGGAACGGGAAGGCAACGTCACGCGCGCCGATCTGCAGCGGCACTGCAAGGTTCATCAGGCCGGTGAAGAATGGCATCGCCATGAAGATGATCATGATCACACCGTGAGCGGTGAAGATCTGGTCATAGTGTTCAGGCGGCAGGTAGCCAGGCGAACCCTCGGTGGCCATGGCCAACTGGGTACGCATCATGATGGCGTCGGCAAAGCCACGCAGCAGCATGACCATGGCAACGATGATGTACATCACACCGATTTTCTTGTGGTCGACCGACGTCAGCCACTCGGTCCACAAGTAGGTCCACTTCTTGAAGTAGGTGATTGCAGCGAACAACGCCAGACCACCGAGCGCGATCATCGAGATGGTGACCATCACGATCGGCTCGTGGAAAGGGATCGCTTCCCAACTTAATTTACCAAACATCGTTTACTCCTCTGCCCCGGCAGCTGAATGCGAATTCGAGTCCATGTCCGTTGCCGCCACTTCTTTCTCTTTCTTCTCGTGCTTCAGCGGCTTGCCCGGTTTCATGCCTTCGTACTTGTCGACGATGGTCTGGAACAGGTTCGGCGTGACCGAGGAGTAGAGCTCGACTGGATTGTTCTGGCTTGGCTTGGCAAGGGCTGCGTATTCAGCTTGTTCAAGCTGTTTAGGTGCCTTTTTGACTTCACTTACCCAGGCGTCGAAATCTTCCTGAGAAGTTGCGATCGCTTTGAATTTCATACCGGTGAAACCAGCGCCGCTGTAGTTGGCGGAGATACCGTCCATTTCAGCGTTGCGGTCAGCGATCAGGTGCAGCTTGGTGGTCATGCCCGCCATCGCGTAGATCTGGCCGCCCAGGCCCGGGATGAAAAACGAGTTCATCACGGCGTCGGAGGTGATCCGGAAGTTGACCGGGGTGTGCGCCGGGAACACGATCTTGTTGACCGTGGCAATGCCTTGTTCCGGGTAGATGAACAGCCACTTCCAGTCCAGCGCAACGACTTCGATGGTCACCGGCTTGACGTCGGATTCAATCGGACGGTACGGGTCCAGTTTGTGGGTCGAAATGTAGGTGATGTAACCCAGGGCGATGATGATCAGAACCGGGATGGTCCAGACCGCCACTTCGATTTTGGTCGAGTGCGACCATTTCGGGGTGTAGACGGCATCCTTGTTGGACGCGCGGTACTTCCAGGCGAACAGGAAGGTCATGACGATAACCGGCACAACGACCAACAGCATCAGCAGCGTGGCGGTGATGATCAGGTTGCGCTGTTCCAGGCCGACCTGGCCCGTTGGATTGAGCAGGGTCATGTTGCAGCCTCCCAGCAACAACGTGCCGAGCAGCGGCACTAGGCCTAGTAATCTGGGGTACCTGTTTTTACTCATCTCACGACCTCTAAAGCAGCTTGCGCAATGCAGTTGGGTTTTGATCGCCAACACTTCACCCTGCCAAGGGTTGGCATTTTCTTTGGATTGAATAAGGGCCGCCCGTCGCGCGTCAGACGCTCGACAAAACCATGGACAGCGGTCAGTTCTTATTCGAATTCGTGGTCAAAGGCCTTGTTACAGACCAATTCCATTTGGTGCGGAAAGTTGGAAGGCACCGACACCTGGGTGTCGCAAAAGCCTTTCGGCCCGCTCGACACCCGACTTCCTGTCCAGTTCCTTAATAAAGGCTGAACAGTGCCGGGAATTCAGTGCGGGCGATTGTAGATAGGTAGCGCCCTATACACCATGTCTTATCCCGAAATAATTTTTATCGCTCAGAGCAACAATCCATCACCGTTTTTGCAAAAGTTCCGCATGTTATCGAAATCGATTCTCAACAAAAACACCAAAAAATGTAGGCCTATACACCTCAGTTCAGACAGCTCCGAAGGGATTTTCCCGGCAGCGAATCGGCGCAAAGCCCGATATTCAAAGGCCTCTGGCCATCTGCCAGAGCCTGTTAAAACTGCCTGATCTGGCACCTGCGTGCAAAACCAGAAAAATGCCGAAACAGACCAATCCTTTTTTGTAACATTACGCCAATCCGGGTCGCCGAAAGCCCCTGCGACAGGGCGCGTGTGACAACATGTCGCACACCTGCCGCACTCTCCATTGCCGTTCGTCACGGTGATTTCACAAACACTCTGAAATGCAAAACGCCCCGATCGGCTGATACGCAAATCGGGGCGTTTTCTGTATCGGCCAATCTGCCGAAGAGTTGATTCAGCGCAGTGCTTTTCGGTTACGCGAGGTCAGCAGCGGCACCAGAATCACCACCAGCACGAACGCCACCAGCGCCCATTGCGCCAACGACAGACCGAGGATCGGCGGGTACGGCGTCGAGCAGAAACCATCGACCTGGAAGCCCAGCGGGAAGATCTTCGCCAGCGGCAGGTCGTCGACAATCGGCTGCAACACATCGATGCCGCAGCTCACCGCCGGATAGAACTGGGTGTACACATGATGTCCGGCGACACCAGCACCGGCGATCGCGCAGATCACCACCAGCACTTCGAACACCGTCATGCTGCGGCGGGTGCGCATGGCCGCGCCGATAAAGGCGAACAGCGCAATCAGCAGCAATGCATAACGCTGCAGGATGCACAGCGGGCATGGTGCCTCACCCAGCACGATCTGCATGTACAGCGCGCCGCCGATCAGTGCCAGACAGATGATGCCCAGCAGCACCAGAAAGCGCCGCTCACGTCCCAGTCGAATCGTTTCCTCGCTCATCGCGTTTCCCTTGTATGTCCATGGTTCAGCTGGCTGGCGGCTGCGCTTGCAGTTGCGCCATCAGACTGATGTTGTCTTCGATATGCCAATTGGCCGCGATGCGACCGTTGTCGATCTGATAGATATCGGTTGCTCGGAAGTCTACACGCTGGCCCTGCCCTTTGAGAGCCTTGAACGTCCCACTGAAGTGTCCGCGAAAGTGCAGATGCACCACCACGCGGTCACCGGCAATGATCATTTGCTCGATCTCGCAGCTCAGGTCCGGCACCGCCGTACGAAAGAACTTCGATGCCAGCAACGGCCCGGTCGGCCCCTGCACCCGACCTTCAGGCGGGGTCTTGTCGACAAACTGCGGCGACAAGGCTGCCGTGGCCAGGGCCTCTTCTCCACTGTTCCAGAAACTGCCGTAACGCCGCGCCGCCAACTCCATTGCATCGCGCTGAGCCTTGGGCAGGCTCTGATCGACGACCAGGGTCTGTGGTGCGATCAACGCCGATTCGGCCGAAGCAAACGGACTGGCCAGCAAAGCAGCCGACAGGCCAAGCATTGCCAGGTTCAGACGAGAGGAGAAGATGATGTGCGACATGGGGGCGATCCTGATCAGTTAAACGAACGAGCGCCTATCATCAGCATCGGGGAATAAACGATAAACCGGTTAAGAAACGATTAACCTTTAAACAGAATTTAAGAATCGAGACCGCGTAACGGCCTTCGCGAGCAGGCTCGCTCCCACATTGAATCTACGTTGAACACAAATCCTGTGGGAGCGAGCCTGCTCGCGAATGAAGACAACCCGGTTTCAGATCACTCCAAAGCCGCCGCCGGCCCGAAGAACTCATACCGGCTCTGCTGCTCCGGCACGCCCAACGCTTTCAGATGCCGCTTGATCGCGCCCATGAAGCCCTTCGGCCCCAAGAAGTAAGCGTCGACGTCACGTTGCGCCGGCAGCCATTCACCCAATTGCTCTTGGCTGAGGATCCCGACCTTGTCCGCCGCCGGGCTCACGCCGTCGTCTTCGGCGTAGCAATAGAAGCGCTTGAGCTGCGGATGACGCGCCGCCAGCCCATCGATCCAGTCGCGGAACGCATGCACGCTGCCGTTGCGCGCGCAGTGGATAAAGTGCACCGGGCGCTCGGTTTGCAGCGCTGCTTCGAGCATCGCCAGAGTCGGGGTAATGCCGACGCCACCACTGATCAGCACCAACGGCTTGTCGCTGGCAGTCAGGGTGAACTCGCCCGATGGCGGGAACAGCTGAATGCTCGCGCCGATGTGCAATTGGTCATGCAAGTGGTTGGACGCACGACCGCCCGGTTCGCGTTTGACGCTGATGCGGTACTGACCTTTATTGGCCAGTGCCGACAGCGAGTAATTGCGGCGGATTTCTTCGCCATCAAGGATCAGCTTCATGCCAATGTACTGACCCGGTTCTGCGGCCAGGATCGGGCCTTTGTCCGCCGGCTCGAAGTAGAACGAAATGATTTCCGCGCTCTCCTCGACCTTGTCCACCACGATGAAATCCCGCGCCCCACGCCAGCCGCCGACTGCCTGTTCTTTCTGGTCGTAGATCGCGGCTTCAGCACCGATCAGAATCTCGGCCAGTTGCCCGTACGCCGCGCCCCACGCGCTCATCACTTCCGGCGTGGCGATCTCGTCGCCGAGCACTTCGGAAATGGCCCGCAGCAGGCAGGTGCCGACAATCGGGTAGTGCTCCGGGAGGATTTGCAGGGCGACGTGCTTGTTGATGATCTTCGCCACCAAATCGCCCAACTGGTCGAGCTGATCGATGTGCCGGGCGTACATCAACACACCATTGGCCAACGCGCGCGGCTGATCGCCACTGGCCTGATGCGCCTGGTTGAACAGTGGGCGCACCTCAGGGTATTCGGAGAGCATCATGCGGTAGAAGTGGGTGATCAGCGCTTCTCCGCCGCTTTCCAACAGAGGCACAGTGGATTTGACGATGGCACGATCCTGGACGCTAAGCATAAGAATGACTCCTGAGCTTTTTGAGAATTACCTTAGGCTTATCAGTTTTCGTGCCAGATAAATTATCGTTATAAATCAATTGTTTATTTTTTACGTAGTCATTTAGACTCAAAGCGTTTTATAGTCATCGCGACTACATCGAGTCTCTTTGACTACAACACCATGACCGCCAAATCCCTGCTCACCGCTCTACTGCCACTGGTCTCCGACCTGTCCCGCGAACTGCCCGAGGGCGAGCGCTATCGGCGCCTGCTCGAAGCCATGCGCGCCCTGCTGCCGTGCGATGCCGCCGCGTTGCTGCGCCTGGACGGCGAATGGCTGGTGCCGCTGGCGGTGGATGGTTTGAGCACCGACACCCTCGGCCGGCGCTTCAAGGTCAGCGAACATCCCCGTTTCGAGATCCTGCTGGACGGCGCCGGGCCAACGCGGTTCGCCGCCGACAGCGACTTGCCCGATCCTTACGACGGCTTGGTCGATGGTCTGGGCGAACATCTCGAAGTGCATGACTGCCTCGGTTGCCCACTGTTCGTCGATGAAAAACTCTGGGGCCTGATCACCCTTGATGCGCTCGATCCGGAGCGTTTCGAGCCGATCGAACTCGACGCCTTGCAAGCGTTCGCCAGTCTCGCCTCGGCCACGGTCAACGCCGCCGAACGTATCGAACGCCTGGCGCTGCGTGCCGAAGACGAACACCAACGCGCCGAGGTCTACCGCCAGGCCAGCGGTCAGCAGCAGCGTGAAATGATCGGCCAGAGCAAGGCGCACAAACGGCTGGTGGAGGAAATCAATCTGGTCGGCGGCAGCGACCTGACCGTGCTGATCACCGGCGAAACCGGGGTCGGCAAGGAGCTGGTGGCGCAAGCGATCCACGCCGCCTCGCCGCGCGCCGACAAACCGATCATCAGCCTCAACTGCGCCGCTCTGCCCGATACGTTGGTCGAAAGCGAACTGTTCGGCCACGTGCGCGGCGCCTTTACCGGCGCCACCAGCGACCGCCGCGGCAAGTTCGAACTGGCCAATGGCGGCACGCTGTTTCTCGATGAAGTCGGCGAACTGTCGCTGACCGTACAGGCCAAGTTGCTGCGCGTGCTGCAAAGCGGCCAGTTGCAGCGGCTCGGCTCGGACAAGGAACATCAGGTCGATGTGCGCCTGATCGCCGCGACCAACCGCGATCTGGCTGAAGAAGTGCGCAGCGGCCGCTACCGCGCCGACTTCTATCACCGCCTGAGCGTGTACCCGCTGCGGGTCCCGGCGCTGCGCGATCGCGGCCGCGATGTGTTGCTGCTCAGCGGCTTCTTTCTGGAACAGAACCGCTCGCGCATGGGCCTCAACAGCCTGCGTTTGAGTAGCGATGCCCAGGACGCGTTGCTCGCCTACACTTGGCCGGGCAACGTGCGCGAGCTGGAACATTTGATCGGCCGCAGCGCACTGAAGGCGCTGGGCAATTGCAAGGTAAGGCCGAAGATCCTCAGTTTGAGTGCGGCGGATCTGGATCTGCCGCGGGAGGTTGTGGATAACTCAATTGAGCCGGCTGCCGAGGTGCCCGCGATGCCGTTGATCAACGGCGATCTGCGCAGCGCCACCGAGCAATATCAGCGGCAGTTGATCAGTGCTGCGCTTGAGCGTCATCAGGATAACTGGGCGAGTGCGGCGCGGGAGTTGGGCTTGGATCGGGCGAATCTTGGGCGGATGGCCAAGCGATTAGGCATGAAATAATCACTTCATCCAGTTTGAGTGAATTCCTTGTGGCGAGGGGATTTATCCCCGATGTGCTGCGCAGCGGCACCAGGAAATGGGACTGCCGGGCAGTCCATCGGGGATAAATCCCCTCGCCACAGGTGATTCTTGCCCTACCCGATAACCGACCTAAAGCCCACCCCATTAACGCCGATAACCCGGCATCAATAGTTTCTGGCGATTTGCACCCTCGCCCATCACCTTTTTCCACAGAAGGTTTTTATGTCTTCCAACAAAGCCCGCGCAGATTCACTTTCGCTTCTGCTGTTTACCTTGCGCAGCGGCAAGCTGATGGCGATCAACCTGCTGAAAGTCAGTGAAATCATCCCCTGTCCGCCACTGACCAAAATGCCCGAGTCGCATCCGCACATCAAAGGCATCGCCACCCTGCGCGGCGCGTCGCTGTCGGTGATCGACCTCAGCCGCGCCATCGGCGAGCGACCGCTGGAGGACCCGAACGGCGGCTGCCTGATCGTCACCGACGTCAGCCGCTCCAAGCAGGGCCTGCACGTTCAGGCGGTGAGCAAAATCGTCCATTGCCTGACCACCGACATCAAGCCGCCGCCGTTCGGCTCCGGCGGCTCGCGCGCCTACATCACCGGCGTGACCTCAGTCGACGGCACACTGGTACAAGTGCTCGACATCGAGAAAGTCATTCACAGCATCGCCCCGGCGCAGATCGAGATGGCCCCGACCGACCTGAGCATGGAAGACGCCGAGGTACTGGGCAACGCACGGATTCTGGTGGTCGACGACAGCCAGGTGGCGTTGCAGCAATCGGTGCACACCCTGCGCAACCTCGGCCTGCAATGCCACACCGCGCGCAGTGCCAAGGAAGCCATCGACTGCCTGCTGGATCTGCAAGGCACCGCGCAACAGATCAACCTGATCGTCTCCGACATCGAAATGTCCGAGATGGACGGCTACGCCTTCACCCGCACCCTGCGCGAGACGCCGGACTTCGCCCACCTCTACGTGCTGCTGCACACCTCGCTCGACAGCGCGATGAACAGCGAGAAAGCGCGTCTGGCCGGGGCCAACGCGGTGCTGACCAAGTTCTCCTCGCCGGAACTGACCCAGCGCCTGATCGAAGCGGCCAAACACGTCGCCGCCAACGGTCACTGAGTCTTGGGCCAGACATACTGCTTTTTGATGAGGCGCGACCTTCGCCAAGGCGTGCCGCCGATCCACTGGCCGGAAGGCATTGAGTTGAGCACTTATCGCCCGGAACTGGCGGCGGCGGTGCATCAGTTGATGCAACTCGGCTACCGTGAGGGCGGCGGTCGGGTGCCGGCACTGGAGGAGTGGCAGCAGCGCTTCGAGAGCGATCCCGAATACGACCCGGCGCTGTGTTTCATTGCCAGCGATGCCGAAGGCGTGATCGGCGTGGCGCAATGCTGGACCAGTTCGTACATCAAGAATCTGGTGGTGCATCCGCGCGCTCAGGGCCGAGGTTTGGGTCGGGCGTTGCTGTTGAATGCATTCAAGGTGTTTCAGCAACGCCGTGAAGGGTTTGTCGATCTGAAGGTGCTGGAAGACAATCTGCGGGCGCAGCGGTTGTATGAAAGTGCCGGGATGATGGTGGTTCGCCGAGAACTTGTACCGGACTGATCGACCGTCTTCGCGAGCAAGCCCGCTCCCACGGGGGGAACGCATTACAAATTGTGGGAGCGGGCTTGCTCGCGAAGAGGCCGGCCCGGGCAACTTCTCCCCCTCAGGCATACTCAAACCTTGGCCAAACCAAGGATGCCCAACCATGAAAACCCTCACCCTAAGCCTGCTCTGCCTCACCGCCCTAGCCTCACAGGCCCACGCCTCCAGCCCCGACGCCTGGGCCGCTTACGACAAAACCGTGCTCGCCAACTGCACCAAGGCCAGCGGCCTGAAAGACGCCAAACCCGTCGGCACACCCGCGCAATTCGATGACCGCGTCGGCTACACCGCCGTGCTGCTGCAAGGCCAATACCCGCAAAAACACATGAAAGGCCAGCAAGGCACTGAGCTGTGCCTGTACAGCAAAAAGTCGAAAACCGCGTTCGTCACCGAATGGGACTCGATCCGCCCGACCGCCAAGCCCTGAGGGCTGGCGCACAACTTGCTTCGATCAGCCTCAGCCTGGCGACTTTACGTCGCCGTATCACACTCTGATTGAAGATTGATCGTGCAATGAATACGACATTTTCCTGCGTCGGTTGCGGCAAATGCTGCACCGACCACCATGTGCCCCTGACCCTCGCCGAAGCCCGCATGTGGGCGGCGGATGGCGGTCAGGTGATCGTGCTGGTGGAGGCCTTTCTCGGCAACGGCCTGGGCCTGCCGGCGCAGCAGCGTGAACACGCCGAACGGCGTTCGCTGGTGGTACGCAGCGGCACGACCGAGGCACACGTGGCCATCACCTTCGCCGCCTACAACGTCGGCCGCTGCCGGAATCTTGACGAAGACAACCTATGCCGGATTTACGAACGCCGGCCGTTGGTGTGCAGGATTTATCCGGCAGAAATCAATCCGCACATCCCGCTCAACCCAGCCGCCAAGGATTGCCCGCCAGAGTCGTGGCAGCAGGGGCCGCTGCTGATTGCCGGCGGGGAGCTGGTCGACCAGGAGCTGCTGGCGTTGATCCAGCGTTCGCGTCAGGCCGATCGCGATGACATCCGGATCAAGGATGCGATCTGCGCGGCGCTGGGGATTCGCACCACGGCGCTCAAGGGCGATGGGTTTACCGCGTATTTGCCGCAGATGGACGCTTTTGCGGCCGTGATCGATCAGGTTTCAGCACAGCCGCTGAGTGAAGCGTCCAGCGAATGGCTGTTTCATTTGTCCGGGGATGATGTGGCCGGGCAGTTGCTTGCCGCCGGGGCGCAGGTGGTGACTGAGCCGGCGCAGACGTATGCATTCATTTTGCTGCGGGCGGCTTGATCCGGATTTTGTACTGCCTGCAATGGCCCCTTCGGGAGCAAGCCCCCTCCCACAGGGTTTTGAGTTGTACACAGAATAAATGATCAACTCACAAACCTGTGGGAGGGGGCTTGCTAGCGAAGAGGCTGGCCCAGGCAACCTCAATCCCGAACCTGCCGCCGCCCCCAGAACTCCCGCGCCAGCAACCGCAAATCCCCCGCCAGCCCCGCCACGTCCTCAGAGTTACGCTGACTCTGCCGCCCCTCATCCACCGTCAATTCCGACGCCGTGCGAATGCTGACGATGTTGCGATTGATGTCCTCGCTCACCGCACTCTGCTGCTCCACCGCCGCGGCAATCTGCAGGCTCATCTCGGTGATCTGCTCGACCCGCTCACTGATCCCGTCCAGCGCCCGCGCCGCGCGCTGTGCCTGTTCGACGCTGTTATCCACATGCTCGCTGCTCTGCTGCATCACCAGCACCGCATCGCGCGCACCGTTTTGCAGGGTGCTGATCATCCGCTGAATCTCGTTGGTCGATTGCTGCGTGCGTTGCGCCAACCCGCGCACCTCATCGGCCACCACTGCAAAACCGCGCCCGGCATCACCAGCGCGCGCCGCTTCGATCGCCGCGTTGAGCGCCAGCAGATTGGTCTGCTCGGCGATGCTGCGGATCACCTCCAGTACTCCGGAAATCTCGCTGCTGTGGCCTTCGAGCTGATGAATCACCTCGGTCGCCCGCCGCAACTCCTCGGCCAGACGCAACACCGCACTGCGACTCTCGCCGACCAGCAAATGCCCTTCGCGGGTTTCTGTGCCGGCCATGTCCGCCGCCACCGACGCCTGCTGCGCATGGCTGGCAACTTGCGCGACGCTGGCGGCCATCTGATGAATCGCCGCCGCCACCTGATCGGTTTCCGCTTGCTGCGCCAACGAACTGCTGTGGCTGCTTTGCAAATGATCAACCAGTTGCGCCGCATGCCCGGCCAACTGCTGCGACGCATCACCGATGCGCCCGACCACCGCGCCGACCTGCGCTTCGAGCATCTGCAAGGCGAATTCGATCTGGCCGAACTCATCGCGGCGCCCGGTATAGATGCTCTGGCTCAACGGATTGTCCGCGACCTGCCGCGCCCGTTCGTTCAGCCGCTCCAGCGGCCGCAAGATCCAGCGCACGCCCAACGCACAAAGACTGCTGCCGACAACAAATGCCAGCCCATCGATCCATGCCGACTCCGGACGCAACCAGGCCTCGATCCCCAACACCAGGCCCAGCAACGCACTGGCCAACACCGTGATCCTGCCACGCAGACCTAAAGTGGGCAGCGGCCGCCGTCCCTTCAACTCTCCACGCAACTGCGCGTACACCCGCTCCGCCGCCGCCACCTGCCGTGCATCCGGCCGGGTGCGTACCGACTGATACTCCACCGCCACGCCGCTCTGCGTAACCGGCGTGACATACGCGCTGACCCAATAATGATCGCCATTCTTGCAACGATTCTTCACCAGCCCCATCCACGAGCGTCCGCCCTTCAGCGTCTGCCACATATGCGCAAACGCCAGCGCCGGCATGTCCGGATGGCGCAACAGGTTGTGTGGCTTGCCGAGCAATTCGTCGCGACTGTAGCCGCTGATCCTGATGAAATCGTCGTTGGCGTAAGTGATCGCGCTGGTCAGATCAGTGGTCGAAAGAATGTTCGCGTCCGGCGCCACATCGACGTTACGGCCGGTTACCGGGAGATTGATCTTCATGGAAAGCGCGCTCGTTTTATGGGAAGAGTCGGCAGGGCTGCTGACTCTAAGCGCACCAATTGGTCAAATATTGATCTGGCTCAGGATCTGAGCACTTAGCCATCACTGCGACCGAAAATCGCAGTCGATGGCTGAAGGCGGGATGAAACTCAGCGCTTGCCCATCGAGCGACGGGTGCCCGGCGGCGCCATGCCCGGGGTCTTGGTGTGGCCGTTCTTGGCGCCGTTCTTGTACCACGGCTGATTCGAACCCTTGGCGGCCGCCAATTCACCCGGTTTGAACGGGAACTTGAAAGCCGGAATCTCGGGTTTGGTTTCGCTGGCGTCAGTCAGCTCGGCCGGGACATCGCTTACGGCGTCGTCAACCGGCGGTTGGGTCGGGGAAGTCATAAAAGCTCCGCAAAGCAAAAAAGTCGGGCCCGAACAGTGAGCCGCGAAGGCGCGCAGTATACCTGCACGCCTTGCGACAGCACCTGAAGATTTGCAGCGTACGCCGAACGGTTTAGAGGTAGGTGATGGTGCAATGTTTGCCAAATTGGGAATGATCGATCCCTTTTGGGGACCGGCTGACACCAATAGCCGGCAGAGATGCGTCGCCCGCACAGACGTCTTCGCGAGCAGGCTCGCTCCCACAGGTGGACTGTGTTTCAACCTGTGGGAGCGAGCCTGCTCGCGATGAACGATGACGCGGTGCTCGGACGGATCAAGTGCGTGGATCAACCCGATCCAGCGCCCGGTTCACCGCCAGTTCGGCGAGCATGACGATCTGCTGGATCGCCAACGCCGTGCTGCGTTGCGGGCCGCCGAGTTCATTGGCGAAGTTACTGGCCATGGCACTGGCAGAGGCCAACGATTCGTAAGCGTGGGCGAGCAGGGTTTCGGTGTCGATGCCTGGGTTGACCAGAAACATTGTGCTTGGCTGTCGCGGCTGGGCGGGTTGTGGACTGAGGTAGAAATCGAGCGCGCGTTTGATGGCTTCGCGGTTTTGGGCGAGGTCTTCTGCGCGGATGGCTTCGGCGAGCGGGGTTGTGGTTTCGGGGGGTGGGTCTGGAATCAGTTTATCCATGGGTAGCTCCTACTTGTATTTGGGAGCCAGCCTTTGCCGTTTCCACACGACAAAAGGTGGCAACTGTGCGCGGGGTGGAAAACCGATAAGTAGGCAACCGGCCAGACCGAAGTCTGCCCACGCACAGCCGCCGCGACGCAGTTTGCAGACGAAAAAAGACGTCGGCAACGATTACGGTGCTGGTGCATTGTTTCTACTTGAATCGGGTTTCCACACCCGATCGCTGAATTTGCAGCGACAACCAAAGACTAGAGACCGCGCTTCCGACGGACAACCTGAAAACCTTGTGGGAAGGTTCTGGTTATTTGGCACAGAATTAAACAGCTCAACGTAATCGGCTGACTGGACAGACCTCTTCGCGAGCAAGCCCGCTCCCACCGTTGAACCGAGTACACCTGCCAGAGATTGGTCGGCTAACCAGGCCGCCATCGCTGGCAAGCCAGCTCCCACAAAAGAGCAAAAGCGAGATCAAAAGATCGCAGCCTGCGGCAGCTCCTACAGGGAAGATAAGTACAACCCGCACGCGGCGCATGCCGCCCCACTCCAGGATGAGCGCAAGCTCGGCTGCCGCTCTTGATCTTGATCTTGATCCACGGGCGACGTCGGAAGGCTGAGTGGAGGGATTGATCCGGGGGTGGGAGCGCAGCGACCGTTTGGCGAAGCCAAACACAGCGAGAGGAGGTGCAGCGAAGCAAACCGTAGGCGCTGCCCCCGGATCAATCCCGCAGCGAAGGGACCCCGAGCCCCAGCGAGCGGGCCGAACGCAGGAGCAAGCCTTTTTGGTTACTTTTTCGGCGTCTGGAAAAAGTGACCCGCCGTAAGGGCGGAACCGTAATCAGCCACACCCGCAGAAACGGATATACACCCCGGCGAAACTGACAGCGCTGACAGCTAGCCGTCACCCTCCTGACCCCCAAACAAGTTTATAAATACCCAACCTGCCCAAACTCCAGCCCTTGGCGCCCCATTTCATGCGAATCAAGAAAAACCAAGCCCTGCTAGCCCTAGTGATCGCCCTGGCCGCCGCAGGCGCATGGTGGGCAATGAAACCCGCCCCGACCAAACTGGCCACCCCAACCGCCATCCCGGTCCGCGTCGTCACCGTCAGCGAAAAAGACGTCCCCCGCTACACCACCGGCATCGGCTCCGTACTCTCATTACACAGCGTCGTAGTACGCCCACAAATAGACGGCATCCTCACCAAAATCCTCGTCAAGGAAGGCCAACTCGTCAAAGCCGGCGACCTGCTCGCCACCATCGACGACCGCTCGATCCGCGCCAGCCTCGACCAGGCCCGCGCGCAACTGGGCGAAAGCCAGGCGCAATTGCAGGTTGCCCTGGTCAACCTCAAACGCTACAAACTGCTCACCGTCGACGACGGAATCTCGAAACAGACCTACGACCAGCAACAAGCACTGGTCAACCAACTCAAAGCCACCGCCCAAGGCAACCAGGCCTCGATCGACGCGGCGCAGGTACAACTTTCTTACACGCAGATCCGCTCCCCGGTCACCGGCCGCGTCGGTATTCGTACAGTCGATGAAGGCAACTTCCTGCGCATGACCGACACCGCCGGCCTGTTCACCGTGACCCAGATCGACCCGATCGCCGTGGAATTCTCGCTGCCACAGCAAATGCTGCCGACCCTGCAGGGCCTGATCAACGATCCGCAGCACGCACAGGTCAAGGCTTACATCGGCGCCGACACCGACGGTGAAACCGGCAACCTGCTCGGCGAAGGTCACCTGACCCTGATCGACAACCAGATCAACGCCAACACCGGCACCATCCGCGCCAAGGCCGAATTCGACAATGCCAGCCAAAAGCTCTGGCCGGGCCTGCTGGTGACGGTAAAAATTCAGACGGCACTGGATAAGAATGCGCTGGTGGTGCCGCCTACCGTCGTACAGCGCGGTCTCGACCAACACTTCGTTTACCGCGTGAATGGCGACAAAGTCGAAGCCGTACAAGTGCAGATGGTCTATCAGGGCAGCGGGCAGGACATCATCAAAGGCGTGAAAACCGGTGACGTGCTGGTGACCGACGGCCAGTCGCGGCTCAAACCCGGCTCGACCGTGCAGGTCATGAGTGAACCGCCACAGGTGGTGCAAGCGGAGCCGAAACCATGAAGGCGCACAAAGGCGTCTCCACCTGGTGCATCGATCACCCGGTCGCGACGATTCTGTTGACCATCGCTTTGGTGCTGGTCGGCGTGATTGCCTTCCCGCGCCTGCCGATTGCGCCACTGCCGGAAGCGGAATTTCCGACAATTCAGGTCTCGGCGCAGTTGCCCGGCGCCAGCCCCGACACCATGGCTTCGTCCGTGGCCACGCCGTTGGAGGTGCAATTCAGCGCCATCCCCGGCATGACGCAGATGACCTCCAGCAGTGCGCTCGGCTCCAGTCTGCTGACCCTTCAATTCACCTTAGACAAGAGCATCGACACCGCCGCTCAGGAAGTACAAGCGGCGATCAACACCGCCGCCGGCAAACTGCCCAAGGACATGCCGACGCTGCCAACGTGGAAGAAGGTCAACCCGGCCGACAGCCCGGTGCTGATCCTCAGCGTCAGCTCGACGCAAATGCCCGGCACCGAACTCAGCGACCTAGTGGAAACCCTGCTCTCGCGTCAGATCAGTCAGATCGACGGCGTAGGCCAGATCAACATCACCGGTCAGCAACGTCCGGCGATCCGCGTGCAAGCCTCGGCCGACAAACTGGCGGCGATCGGCCTGACCCTGGCCGACATTCGTCTGGCGATCCAGCAGACCAGCCTCAACCTCGCCAAAGGTGCGTTGTACGGCGAATCGAGCATCTCGACGCTGTCGACCAACGACCAGTTGTTCAAACCCGAGGACTACAGCCAACTCATCGTTTCCTACAAGGACGGCGCCCCGGTTCACCTGCGGGATGTCGCCAAAGTCGTCAACGGTTCGGAAGATGCCTACGTGCAAGCCTGGGCCGGTGATCAACCCGGGGTGAACCTGGTGATCTCGCGCCAGCCCGGCGCGAACATCGTCGAAACCGTCGACCGCATTCAAGCCGCCCTGCCCGGCCTCGAAGCCATGCTCCCGGCCTCGGTGCAGGTAAAAACCCTGATCGACCGCACCCAGACCATTCGCGCCTCGCTGCATGAAGTCGAGATCACCCTGTTGATCGCGATCCTGCTGGTGGTGGCGGTGATGGCGCTGTTCCTGCGGCAGTTGTCGGCGACGATGATTGTGTCGGCGGTGCTCGGTGTATCGCTGACCGCCAGTTTCGCCCTGATGTACCTGCTGGGATTCAGCCTGAACAACCTGACGCTGGTGGCGATCGTCGTCGCGGTCGGGTTTGTCGTGGACGATGCGATTGTGGTGGTGGAGAACATCCACCGGCATCTGGAGGCCGGCGACAGCATGCGCGAGGCGGCGATCAAAGGTGCCGGCGAGATCGGCTTCACCGTGGTTTCGATCAGTTTCTCACTGGTGGCGGCGTTCATTCCGCTGCTGTTCATGGGCGGCGTGGTCGGGCGGCTGTTCAAGGAATTCGCCCTGACGGCGACCTCGACCATTTTGATTTCGGTAGTGGTGTCGCTGACCCTTGCGCCGACGCTGGCAGCGCTGTTCATGCGCAAACCGGTGCATCACGCCCACGACAAACCGGGCTTCAGTGAACGCTTGCTCGGCTGGTACGAAAAAGGTCTGCGCCGCGCCCTCGCCCACCAGAAACTGATGATCGGCGTGTTCGGCCTGTCGCTGGCACTGGCGATTGCCGGTTACATCTTTATCCCCAAGGGTTTCTTCCCGGTGCAGGACACCGGGTTTGTCCTCGGCACCACCGAAGCCGCTGCGGATATTTCCTACGGCGACATGGTGAAAAAACACTTGGCCATGGCCGAAATCGTCGCCGCCGATCCGGCCGTTCAGGCGTTCTCGCACTCGGTCGGTGTGTCCGGCAGCAACCAGACCATCGCCAACGGCCGCTTCTGGATTGCCCTGAAAAAACGCGGCGACCGCGACGTCTCGGCCAGCCAGTTCATCGACCGCATTCGTCCGCAACTGATGAAAGTCCCGGGCATCGTCCTGTACCTGCGCGCCGGCCAGGACATCAACCTCAGCTCCGGCCCGAGTCGCGCGCAGTACCAATACGTGCTCAAGAGCAACGACGGCGCGACCCTCGCCACCTGGACCCAGCGTCTGACGGAAAAACTGCGCAGCAACCCGGCGTTCCGCGACATTTCCAACGACCTGCAACTGGGCGGCAGCATCACCCACATCAGCATCGACCGCAGCGCCGCCGCGCGTTTCGGCCTGACTGCCAGTGACGTGGACGAGGCGCTGTACGACGCCTTCGGTCAGCGCCAGATCAACGAGTTCCAGACCCAGGTCAACCAGTACAACGTGATTCTCGAGCTGGACACCAAGCAACGCGGCAAAGCCGAAAGCCTCAACTATTTCTACCTGCGCTCGCCGCTGAGTGGCGAGATGGTGCCGCTGTCGGCGCTGGCCAAATTCGATGCGCCGACCATCGGCCCGCTGTCGATTGCCCATGACGGCATGTTCCCGGCCGCCAACCTGTCGTTCAACCTCGCGCCCGGCGTGGCGTTGGGTGATGCGGTAATTCTGCTCAATCAGGCCAAGGCCGAGATCGGCATGCCGACCGCGATCAGCGGCAATTTCCAGGGCGCGGCGCAGGCGTTCCAGAGTTCGCTGGCCAGTCAGCCGTGGCTGATTCTCGCGGCGCTGGTGGCGGTGTACATCATTCTCGGCGTGCTCTATGAGAGCTTCGTGCATCCGCTGACAATCATCTCGACCCTGCCGGCGGCCGGTCTCGGGGCGGTGATCATGCTGTGGATCTGCGGTCAGGATTTTTCGATCATGGCGTTGATCGGGCTGGTGTTGCTGATCGGTATCGTCAAGAAGAACGGCATCCTGATGATCGACTTTGCCCTGGAAGCCCAGCGTCATCGCGGACTGGCACCGCAGGATGCGATTTTCGAAGCGTGCCTGACGCGGTTCCGGCCGATCATCATGACCACCCTCGCCGCCCTGCTCGGCGCGTTGCCGCTGATGCTCGGTTACGGCACCGGCGCGGAACTGCGCCAGCCGCTGGGGATCGCGGTGGTGGGCGGCTTGCTGGTCAGCCAGATGCTGACGCTGTTTACCACGCCGGTCATATACTTGTGGCTTGAGCGGCTTTTCCACAGGCCCAAACCAATGTCCACGACGGCACTGGCGACCACAGACTGAGGCAGGGTCATGCGCGTTCTGATTATCGAAGACGAGGAAAAAACCGCGGATTATCTGCACCGCGGTCTGACGGAACAGGGTTACACCGTGGACCTGGCCCGCGACGGCGTCGAAGGCCTGCACCTGGCGCTGGAGAGCGACTATGCGGTAATCGTCCTCGACGTCATGCTGCCGGGCCTGGATGGCTTCGGCGTGCTGCGCGCATTGCGTGCACGCAAGCAGACCCCGGTGATCATGCTCACCGCCCGCGAGCGCGTCGAAGACCGCATCAAGGGCCTGCGTGACGGCGCCGACGATTACCTCGGCAAACCGTTTTCCTTTCTGGAACTGGTGGCCCGCCTGCAGGCGCTGACCCGGCGCAGCGGTGGCCATGAACCGGTGCAAGTGAGCATCGCCGACCTGTGGATCGATCTGATCAGCCGCAAGGCCACCCGCGCCGGCACCCGGCTGGATCTGACCGCGAAAGAGTTCTCGCTGCTCAGTGTTCTGGCGCGCCGGCAAGGTGAAATCCTCTCGAAAACCGCGATTGCCGAGATGGTCTGGGACATCAATTTCGACAGCGACGCGAATGTCGTCGAAGTCGCAATCAAGCGTCTGCGCGCCAAGCTCGACGGGCCGTTCGACGAGAAATTGCTGCACACCATTCGTGGCATGGGTTATGTGCTGGAGAGCCGTGGTGTCCAGTAATTCCATCGCCCTGCGTTTGAGCGGGATGTTTACGCTGGTGGCGCTGCTGGTGTTTCTGTTGATCGGCGGCGCGCTGTATCAGCAGGTCGACAAAGGCCTGGGGCTGCTGCCGGAAGCCGAGCTGGATGCGCGTTACAGCGTGCTCGAATCGGCCCTCAATCGTTATGGCACACCCGAGCATTGGGTGAAGATCAACGCCAAGCTCAAGCTGCTCGGCGAGGAAGACAAGCGCATTCGTTTCTGGGTAGTCAGCGGCGATCCCGGTTACGAGTACGGCGCGCCGGACGCGCAAATCCGCGCCTTCGCCAAAGGCCCGACGGGCATGCATGACCTGCAGTTGCCCGAGCATCCTTATCCGCTGAAAGTGCTGCTGACCGAGTTGCCCGCCAAGGATCAACGCCCGCCGCTGCGCTTCATGATCGGCATCGATACCGAGACCTTTCATGAGACTCAACACAACCTGCTGATCGCCTTGGTCAGCCTGGCCATTGTCGGCGTGCTGCTGGCCTCGGCGCTGGGTTACTGGGTGGCGCGGATCGGTCTCAAGCCGCTGATCAAACTGTCTCAGGAAGCCCAGCGCCTGGCACCGCCACTACGGGCCGGACGCCTGCGCATGTCACCGTTGCCACCGGAGCTGGAGCAGTTTGTCGACTCGTTCAACTCAACCCTGGAGCGGGTCGAACAGGCCTATTCGCGCCTGGAATCGTTCAACGCCGACGTCGCCCATGAACTGCGCTCGCCACTGACCAACCTGATCGGCCAGACCCAGGTCGCGCTGACCCGCGGGCGCTCCGCCGAGCATTACTTCGAAGTGCTGCAATCGAACCTCGAAGAGCTGGAACGCCTGCGTTCGATCATCAACGACATGCTGTTTCTGGCCAGCGCCGACCAGGGCAGCAAGGCCACCAAACTGACCGAGACTTCTTTGGCCGATGAAGTCGCGACCACGCTGGAGTACCTGGATTTCATCCTCGAAGATGCGCAAGTGCAGGTGCACGTCAGTGGCGATGCGCAGGTGCGGATCGAGATCGCGCATCTGCGCCGGGCACTGATCAATCTGCTGAGCAACGCCGTGCAGCACACCGAGCCGGGCCAGGTGATCGAGGTGCGGATCGAGGTTGAAGACCATCAGGTCAGCATTGGTGTGGCCAACCCGGGATCGCCGATTGCCAGCGAGCACTTGCCGCGCTTGTTCGAGCGCTTTTATCGGGTGGATGCATCACGCAGCAACAGTGGCAATAACCATGGGTTGGGGCTGGCGATCGTCAAGGCGATTGCGCTGATGCATGGTGGGGATGTGTTTGTGCGCAGTGATCGGGGGATGAATACTTTCGGCATCCACCTCCCCGTTTAATTGCTGATTAAAGTCCCCTGTGGCGAGGGGATTCATCCCCGATGGGCTGCGAAGCAGCCCTCAATCCTTTGTACTGGTTGTGTCAGGAAGATCGCGATTGCTGATTTTGGGGTCGCTTCGCAGCCCATCGGGGATGAATCCCCTCGCCACAGGGAATGGAGTCAACCCGCGGTTGATCTTTGCTTGTGCTGTAACAGTCATTTATGAAAATCACGCTGTTTCCCAACGCCCGGCAACCTTATCTTTGCCCGCACCAAACAGCACTTGCCAAGCAAGAAGGTTTTCAAGATGTCCAACAGTATGGGTATTGCCAGCGCTTTCGTTTTGTCCTCATTGATCCTGTCGCCGATGGCGATGGCTGAAGAATCGCAAGCGTTCGTAGCGCAGAATGCCGCTCGCGCTCACGCCTTCGAACAGTATCAGGCAGAAGTGATGGCCAAGTCGCAGGATGCCTCGCAAGCCCCTCAAGCCGCCACTTCCCAGGCTCAAGCGGCCGAGAAAGACAGCTGAGTCGCGCACCGCGAAACATTTCCCTCGACGCGGTTGTTTGGCTCTTCCCGTTCAACCGTCGTCCTTGCAGGCCGCTGCCTTTCAGCGGCCTTTTTTCGTTGTGGTCTGAAAGCCGTTTGGTTCGTCTGTAAAAAACAAGAAACATCCCGCACCTCAAGACATTGAAGTGTCAGTTGACCCAAGGAGCTCCATCGCAAGTGCGTTACCCAGTCCGCTTCACCCCGCTGTTCATTGCAATTGCCGCAACGATTGCCCCCGCCGCTCATGCCGACGAAGCCGCCAAACAAGGCTTCATCGAAGGCTCGAGCCTCAACCTCAACGCCCGCAACTACTACATGAATCGCAACCGTCTGCAGCAGACGGACGACAACATCGAGTGGGGCCAGGGTTTTCTCGGGATTTTCCAGTCGGGTTACACCGAAGGCACGGTCGGCTTCGGCATCGATGCCCACGCCATGCTCGGGCTGAAGCTCGACGGCGGTGGCGGTACCGATGGTTCGAGCATCCTGCCGATCAGCGATGGCAACGGCAAAGCGCCGGGCTCGTTCTCGACTGCGGGCGGCACGTTGAAGATGCGCGCGTTCGATACCGAGCTGAAGGCCGGTGACCTGTTCCTCACCAACCCGGTGATTGCCGGCGGTGATTCGCGCATGCTGCCGCAGACCTTTCGTGGCGTGAGCCTGACCAACCACAGCTTCGACGGCTGGATGTTCGAAGGTGGCCAGGCCAGTTTTACCAAGCCGTACAATCAGAGCGGTCGCCAGCGCATCGGCACGTCCTACGGCAAACTCGCCGAGGGCGACGAAAGCCGTCACCTGAACTGGGCCGGCGTGTCCTGGAGCGGCGTCGAAGGCCTGACCAGCAATCTGTACGCCGCCGAGCTGAAGGACATCTGGAACCAGTACTACTACGACCTGGATTACACCTGGCAGTTGAACGATCTGGTCAGCCTCAACCCGGGCCTGCACTTCTATCACACGCAGGACACCGGCGACGCGCTGCTGGGTAACATCGACAACAACACCTACAGCCTGCATTTCACCGTCGGCATCGGCAACCACAGCGTCACCGCTGCGTACCAGCGCGTGAACGGCAACACGCCGTTCGACTACATCAGCCAGGGCGACAGCGTTTACCTCGACAACTCGCAACAGTACTCGGACTTCAACGGCCCGAACGAACGCTCGTGGAAGCTCAAGTACGCCTACGACTTCGCCGGTCTCGGTGTGCCGGGCCTGACTTCGGCGGTTTCCTATTCGCGCGGCACCGTGGACTTGACCAAGGTCGATCCGGGCAGCAAGGGCTATGCCTCGTGGTACAGCGCTGACGGTCGTAACGCCAAGCACTGGGAACGCGACCTCGATTTGAAATACGTGGTGCAGAGCGGTCAGGCAAAAGACCTCGCGGTCCGCCTGCAATGGGCGACCAACCGGGGTGGCAACGGTTACGGCGCGATTGATACGGATACCGATGAATACCGTGTGATTGTCGACTACCCGATCAACGTCTTCTAAGATCCCCTCTAGCTCAGTAACAACTGATCCTTTTTTTGAATGGAATAGATTTTGTGGCGAGGGGATTTATCCCCGATGGGCTGCGCAGCAGACCCTTTTTTGGGGCCGCTTCGCAGCCCATCGGGGATAAATCCCCTCGCCACAGTAGATCTGTTTTAGTGTTATCCCCAGCAGTGTTTGTGCAACTACTCTTATAAGTCTTACCCCAACCGACAGCCCCCATCATGATCGCGAGCCGTACCCCACCTCTGGCGGGCAAGACCGGACGCCCCGAATTGCTGCTGATCTGCGGCAGTTCGCTGACCGTGATCGCGATTCTGTGCATCGTCACTTTTCTGCTGATTCGTGAGCACGCCAACGCTCAGGAATCGGCCACCCGCAGTGCCACCACCATCGCCCAGTTGATCGACGCCGACGTCCTGCGCACGGTCGAGCTGTACGACCTGACCCTGCAAGGCCTGATTGCCGCTGCTCAACGCGACGACCTGCGCGACGTCACCCCGCAGATCCGCCATCTGGCACTGTTCGACCGCTCCACCACCGCGCGCTTCAAGGGCGACATCCTGCTGCTCGACAAGCACGGCGATGTGGTCGCCGACTCATCACGCATCGAACCCAAACCGGGCAACTTCGCCGACCGCGATTATTTCCTCGCCCACGCCTTCAACCGCGATACCGGCATGTTCATCAGCCGCCCGTTCAAGACCCGCTGCGATTGCGACGAAGCCAATCAATGGCGAATCAGCTTCAGTCGGCGGATCTCCTCGGACACCGGAGAATTCGCCGGCGTGGCGGTAGCGTCGATGAAACTCGACTACTTCGATCAACTGTTCAACAGCCTCGACATCGGCAAGGACAGCACGCTGAACATCATCAACAGCGACGGCGTGCTGCTGGCGCAGAAGCCTTATCTGCAAAGCGACTCCATCGGCAAGAGTTTCGGCAACCGGCCCAACGTGGTGCGGATTCTCGGCGACAAGGATGGCAGTGGCAGTTTCACCAGCACCTCAAGCATGGATCATCAGCAACGGCTCTACACTTACTCGCGGGTCGGCAATCTGCCGTTGACCGTTATGGTCGCGCTGTCCAGTGATGAGGTGTTTGGCACCTGGCGCCGCACCGCACTGTTGATCAGCGGCGCCACCGGCGTGCTGTGCGCCGGGCTGCTGTGGCTGACCTGGCTGCTTGCCCGTGAGCTGCGCCTGCGCCAGCGCGCCGAACGTGAACTGGCGCAAATGGCCGCCACCGATGCGCTGACCGGCGTGGCCAACCGGCGGATGCTCGATCAGGCGCTGCGCCACGAACGGTTCCGCGCCCAGCGTTCGGGCAAGCCGCTGTCGGTGATGATGATCGATGCCGACCACTTCAAGGCCTTCAACGACCGGCATGGGCACCAGGCCGGTGATCAGGCGCTGCGTGAATTGGCCAAGGTGATCACGGCGAACGTACGACGACCAGGGGATCTGGTCGCCCGTTACGGCGGCGAAGAGTTCTCGGTGATCCTCGCTGAAACCGACAGCAGCGGCGCACGGCAGATTGCCGAGCATATCCGCCAGGCGGTCGAGCAGATGCCGTTGGTCGACGGGGCCGAACGGCCGATGACGGTGAGTATTGGCATCGCGACGTGGACGGCGGCGAGCGAGATGACGCTGGAGCAGTTGTTGTTTGCAGCGGACAAGGCGCTGTATCAGGCCAAGGAAGGTGGGCGTAACCGGATAGTAGTGGCTGGCTGATTTTTGCGGCGATTGAACTGGCCTCTTCGCGAGCAAGCCCGCTCCCACAGGGGAATGCATTCCAAAATGTGGGAGCGAGCTTGCTCGCGAAGAGGCCAGCCCAGGCAACACAAAAATTGCAGGCATAAAAAAAGGCCATCCGAGGATGGCCTTCAAAAAACTAGAGAGGTTTTTTACTTACACTGCCGCAACCGGGCGCATGTAAGAGATCGGTGCAGTGCTGGCGTCTTCGAACGTCACGACTTCCCACGCATCTGTCTGCTCAATCAACTTGCGCAGCAGCTGGTTGTTCAGTGCATGACCGGACTTGAAGCCTTTGAACTCACCAATCAGGCTGTTACCCAGCAGGTACAGGTCGCCAATCGCATCGAGGATCTTGTGCTTCACGAATTCGTCTTCGTAGCGAAGGCCGTCTTCGTTCAGTACACCATCGGAATCAACCACGATCGCGTTTTCAACGCTGCCGCCGAGTGCGAGGTTGTGCTTGCGCAGGTACTCGATGTCACTCATGAAACCGAAAGTACGGGCGCGGCTGACTTCTTTTACGAACGAAGTGCTGGAAAAATCCACGCTTGCACTTTGGGTGCGGTCCCGGAAAACCGGGTGATCGAAATCGATCTCGAAGCTCACCTTGAACCCTTCGAAAGGGACGAAAGTGGCGCGCTTGTCGCCATCTTCCACTGTCACTTCACGCAGGATGCGGATGAATTTCTTGGCGGCGTCCTGTTCTTCCAGGCCTGCCGATTGAATCAGGAATACGAACGGTCCAGCGCTGCCATCCATGATCGGGACTTCGGACGCGGAGAGCTCGACGTAGGCGTTATCGATGCCCAGGCCAGCCATGGCCGAGAGCAAGTGCTCTACCGTGTCCACTTTGACGTCGCCATTGATCAGCGTCGTCGACATAGTGGTTTCACCGACGTTTTCCGCGCGGGCAGGAATCTGCACCACAGGGTCGAGGTCAGCGCGACAAAACACAATGCCAGTGTCGACAGGCGCAGGCTTGAGGGTCAGGTAGACCTTCTCCCCGGAATGCAGGCCTACACCTGTGGCACGGATAATATTTTTCAGTGTGCGTTGTTTAATCATGGCTTGGGCCGCTTCAGCGCAAATTGCGAACTGGTATCAACAAAGGCTGGCGATAATAGCAGACCGAGCCTTTGCTGAACACCAATCACCGTCATAGCCCTGATACATTCCATCAATCGGCCTGACGACGCAGGAATGCCGGGATGTCCAGGTAATCCAGATCGTCCTGCGGGTTCATCTTCGCGGCAGTCGCAGCGCCGGCCTGAGCCTGGTTGCGCATGACGGTCGGACGGTCCAGGTCACGGTAGTTCACCGCCGGAGCTTCCTGACGCGCAGGAGCCGGTTGTTGAACCTGAGCGGCAGCCATGGAGGTGTGAACGGTGTTGTCGATGACCTTCACAGGCTTCTCGATTTTCGCGCCCAGACCGGTGGCAACCACGGTGACGTGCAGTTCGTCGCGCATGTCCGGATCGATAACGGTACCGACCTTGACCATTGCGTGCTCGGAAGCGAAGGCTTCGATGATGCTACCCACGTCGGAGTACTCACCCAGGGACAGGTCAGGACCGGCGGTGATGTTCACCAGGATGCCGCGTGCGCCTTGCAGGTTCACGTCTTCCAGCAGCGGGTTGCGGATGGCCGCTTCGGTCGCTTCACGCGCACGGTTCGGACCGCTGGCGCAGCCAGTGCCCATCATCGCCATGCCCATTTCGCTCATCACGGTACGCACGTCGGCGAAGTCGACGTTGATCATGCCCGGACGCTTGATGATGTCGGAGATACCGCGAACGGCACCGGCCAGTACGTCGTCAGCCTTGGCGAAAGCCGACAAGAGGCTTGCGTCTTTACCGAGGATGGTCAGCAGCTTCTCGTTGGGGATAGTGATCAACGAGTCGACGCTTTCGGAAAGCATGCGGATGCCTTCGTCGGCGATCTGCATACGCTTGCGGCCTTCGAACGGGAACGGACGGGTCACGACCGCAACAGTCAGGATGCCCATTTCCTTGGCCACTTCGGCGATGATCGGCGCAGCACCGGTACCGGTACCGCCGCCCATGCCAGTGGTGATGAACACCATGTTGGTGCCCTGCAGGACTTCGGCAATGCGCTCACGGTCTTCGAGAGCGGCCTGACGACCTACTTCAGGGTTGGCGCCAGCGCCCAGACCTTTGGTCACGCCGGTGCCCAGTTGCAGGATGGTACGCGCGCCGATGTTTTTCAGCGCTTGAGCATCAGTGTTGGCGCAGATGAATTCGACGCCTTCGATGTTGCTCTTGACCATGTGGTTGACAGCGTTGCCGCCGCCACCGCCAACACCGATAACTTTGATTACCGGGCTTGCGGGGATGTTGTCTACGAGTTCGAACATTTTCCCTCTCCTTACATTCTCTAGTTTTTTCGCCTACTGCATTTTTGTAACGGTGTTGCGGTAAAGCTTTAGAAGTTGCCTTGAACCCACTTCTTCAATCGGTCCAGCAACGGCGCCTGTGGCTCATCGTTGCTGTAGCTGTCGCGGCTGCCGATGCCCGAGAACGAGATCCCGTCGGACTGCTTCTGCAGGCCGTACATCAACAAGCCCACGCCAGTGGAATAAATCGGGTTGCGCACCACGTCATCCAGGCCCTTCACGCCATGCGGCACGCCCAGGCGCACCGGCATGTGGAAGATTTCTTCAGCCAGTTCGGTGGCACCTTCCATCTTCGACGTACCGCCGGTCAGGACGATGCCCGCCGGGATCAGGTCTTCGTAGCCGCTGCGACGCAGCTCGGCCTGGATCAGGGTGAACAGTTCGTCGTAACGCGGCTCGACCACTTCAGCCAGGGCCTGACGCGACAGTTCGCGCGGTGGACGGTCGCCAACGCTCGGCACCTTGATGGTTTCGCCGGCACCGGCCAGTTTGGCCAGGGCGCAGGCGTAGCGGATCTTGATCTCTTCGGCGTACTGGGTCGGGGTGCGCAACGCCATGGCGATGTCGTTGGTCACCTGATCACCGGCAATCGGGATCACCGCGGTGTGGCGGATCGCGCCTTCGGTGAAGATCGCGATGTCGGTGGTGCCGCCGCCGATGTCGACCAGGCACACGCCCAGCTCTTTTTCGTCGTCGGTCAGTACCGAGTAAGCCGAGGCCAGTTGCTCGAGAATGATGTCGTCGATTTCCAGACCGCAGCGACGCACGCATTTTTCAATGTTCTGGGCAGCATTGACGGCGCAGGTGACCACGTGAACCTTGGCTTCCAGACGAACGCCGGACATGCCCAGAGGCTCGCGGACGCCTTCCTGGTTATCGATCACGTAATCCTGCGGCAGGGTGTGCAGCACGCGCTGGTCAGCCGGGATCGCCACGGCCTGGGCGGCGTCGAGTACGCGCTCCAGGTCAGCCGAGCTCACTTCGCGATCACGAATCGCCACGATGCCGTGGGAGTTCAGGCTGCGGATGTGATTGCCGGCCACGCCGACGAAAGCCGAGTGAATGCGGCAGCCCGCCATCAGTTGGGCTTCTTCGATCGCGCGCTGGATCGATTGCACGGTGGACTCGATGTTCACCACCACGCCCTTCTTCAGGCCGCGGGACGGGTGAGTACCGATACCGACGATTTCCAGCGTGCCGTCGTCCGCGACCTCGCCTACCAGCGCCACCACCTTGGAGGTGCCGATATCCAGACCGACGATCATTTTGCCGCTTTGCACGTTTGCCATGGGTCCTGCCTCTTCTTAATTCTTTGCGACAGCGGGTTGGGCTGTCGTCGGCGCTACTGGTTCCCGCCAGCCAACAGCGAGGCCGTTGGCGTAGCGCAGATCGATGCGCGCAATGTTCGTAATCTGGTCTTTAAGCGTCTTGTCATAGATGGCAATGAAGCGGCGCATCTTTTCCACCAGGTTGCCGCGTCCCAGCAGCAACTCGATGCCGGGGCCGGAGCTGCCGGCACCGGTGGTCAGGAACCAGCTGCCACGTTCACGCAGTTCCAGGCGCGCGATCGAGAAGCCCAGCGGCCGGAGCATCTGGCTCAGCACCTGATACTGCTGCATCACTTGCTGCTGGGCCCGTTGTGGGCCGAACAGCTGTGGCAGGTGTTCGTAGTTCGCCAACTCCTTTGGCGTGAAGGCCTGACCCTGGTTGTTGAGCAGCGACTCGTCGCCCCAACGGGCCACTGGCAGCTGCTCTTCGAGGCGGATCACCACCTGGTCCGGCCACACCCGGCGTACTTCGGCGTGGGCGATCCAGGGCATCTGCTCAAGCTCGGTACGCATGCTGGCCAGATCAATGGTGAAGAAGCTCGACGCCACGTACGGGGCGATTCGCTGCTGCACCGCTTGCTGACTGATGTAGCTCAGGTCGCCCTGCACGGCGATCTTGGTGATTGGCCGGTCGGCATACGGCAGCAAACGCTGCGCGCCTTCGTAGGTACCGAACCCGAGCGCCACCAGCAGCACCGGCCAGAACAGGCTTTTCAGAAAGCCGAAATTGGCTTTCGGCAGGCGCGCGGACATCGGCTCTTTGGCCACCATTCGGCTGGCACCCCGCGGCACCGGCTTGCGGCCGGGTGCGGGTGGCTGATGTCTGAGATGAGCGCCTTGCATGGTCTTAACCTCGCGCCTCTGTATGACCGGAGCCTTCAACACTGGCGGCCAGAATGGCCAGAACCAGTTGCTGGAAGTCCAGACCGGCAGCACGGGCCGCCATCGGCACCAGACTGTGATCGGTCATGCCCGGTGCGGTGTTCACTTCCAGGAACCAGAACTGTCCGTCGGCGTCCTGCATCACGTCCGCCCTGCCCCAACCGGCAATACCCAGCGCCTCACAGGCCTTGGCCGTGAGATCCATGAGTTCCTGCTCCTTGGCGGCATCCAGCCCGCACGGAATGCGGTACTGGGTATCGTTGGCGATGTACTTGGCGTCGTAGTCGTAGAACGTGTGCGGTGTACCCAGGGCGATAGGAGGCAACACCTGGTCACGCAGGGTGGCGATGGTGAACTCCGGACCTTGAATCCATTGTTCAACCAAGACTTGCGAATCGTAGGTACTGGCCGCTTTCCATGCGTCGATCAACTCGGACGCAGAACTCACTTTGGCCATCCCGATACTTGAACCTTCATGCGCCGGTTTGACGATCAAAGGGAAGCCCAGTTCCGTCGCCGCGGAAATACAATCGGCTTCGCTGCACAGCACGGCGTGACGCGGCGTCGGAATCCCGAGACTGTGCCAGACCTGCTTGGTGCGCAGTTTGTCCATCGCCAGTGCCGAAGCGAGGATGCCGCTGCCGGTGTAAGGAATACCGGCGCATTCGAGCAGGCCCTGCATCGAGCCGTCTTCACCGCCACGACCGTGGAGAATGATGAACGCGCGGTCGATCTTTTCATTCAGCAGACGCTGCAGAAAATCCTCGCCGACGTCGATCCCGAACGCGTCCACGCCAGCGCTTTGCAGCGCGTCGAGCACGGCGTTACCGGATTTCAGCGAAACCTCACGCTCGGCACTCATGCCACCGAACAGCACGGCGACACGGCCGAAATCTTTCGGCGCGATGGTGGAGAACAGGTTGGCGTAGGCAGCAGTCATTTCAACTTCCCCTCGACCGACGCAGCCACGGCGCCGGCGAACAATTCACTTTTCAACAGCTTCGGCGCGAGACCGCCGATATCCCCGGCGCCCTGGCACAGCAGGATGTCGCCGGCACGCAGCAGCGGTTTGACCAGCGGCGCGAGGTCGACACCGCGCTCGATGTAGATCGGGTCGAGCTGACCACGCTGACGGATGCTGTTGCACAGCTTGCGGCTGTCCGCGCCCGGGATCGGCTCTTCGCCCGCCGGATAGACTTCCATCAGCAGCAGCACGTTGGCATCGGCCAGTACATTGACGAAATCGTCGTACAGGTCACGGGTGCGGCTGTAACGATGCGGCTGGTAGACCATCACCAGACGGCGCTCCGGCCAGCCACCACGCACGGCTTTGATCACGGCGGCGACTTCAGTCGGATGGTGACCATAGTCGTCGACCAGCATCACGTTGCCGCCGTCCACCGGCAGTTCGCCGTAGACCTGGAAGCGTCGGCCAACGCCCTGGAACCCGGACAGGCCCTGGACGATGGCTTCGTCGCTGACGCCTTCGTCGGTGGCGATGCAGATGGTCGCCAGCGAGTTGAGCACGTTGTGGTTGCCCGGCATGTTCACGGACACGTCCAGCGGCTCGCGATCCGGGCGCAGCACGGTGAAGAAGGTCTGCATGCCCTGCTGACGCACATTGATGGCACGCACGTCGGCGTCTTCGCTGAAGCCGTAGGTCACGGTTGGACGCTTGACCAGTGGCAGGATTTCGCGCACCACCGGATCGTCCAGGCACATCACCGCCAAACCGTAGAAAGGCAGGTTGTGCAGGAACTCGACGAAGGTTTTCTTCAGTTTGTTGAAGTCACCGTCGTAGGTCGCCATGTGATCGGCGTCGATGTTGGTCACCACCGCTACCAGCGGTTGCAGGTGCAGGAAGCTCGCGTCGCTTTCGTCGGCTTCGGCGATCAGGTAGCGGCTGGTGCCGAGCTGGGCATTGGTGCCCGCCGCATTCAGTCGGCCACCGATGACGAACGTCGGATCGAGGCCACCAGCGGCGAACACCGAAGCGATCAGGCTGGTAGTAGTGGTTTTGCCATGAGTACCGGCGACGGCGATGCCGTGGCGATAGCGCATCAGCTCGGCGAGCATCTCGGCACGCGGTACCACCGGGATACGACGCTCAAGGGCGGTCGCCACTTCCGGGTTGGAGGTGTTGACGGCGCTCGAGACCACCAGCACGTCGGCGGTAGCGGCGTTCTCGGCACGGTGACCGATATAGATGTGCGCACCGAACGATTCCAGACGCTCGGTCACCGGCGACGCCTTCAGGTCGGAACCGGACACTTCATAGCCCAGGTTCAACAACACTTCGGCAATCCCGCACATGCCCACGCCGCCGATACCGACGAAGTGGATACGACGGATGCGGCGCATTTCCGGTTGTGGCATGGCTTTCTGATTCTCAACCATGGGCCACCTCCAGGCAGGTATCGACCACGCTACGGGTGGCATCGGGTTTGGCCAGACGGCGGGCCGCTTGGGCCATTTCTTCGAGTCGTTGCGGTTGCATCAAGACCTCTGTCAGGCGCGCGGCAAGATCCGCGGCACCAGTCGTTCTTTGCGGCATCACGAAGGCTGCGCCTTCACGGGCCAAATAATCGGCGTTGCGGGTCTGGTGATCGTCGATCGCGTGGGGCAAAGGCACCAGCATCGAGGGCAGACCAACGGCAGCCAGCTCACTGATGGTCAGCGCGCCGGCGCGGCACACCACCAGGTCAGCCCAGCCATAGGCCTGGGCCATGTCTTTGATAAAGGGCTGCACCTGCGCATCCACGCCGGCGGCGCGGTAGCGCTCTGCAGTCACTTCATCGTGGTTTTTGCCGGCCTGATGAAACACTTCCGGACGCAAATCGGCAGGGACTTGCGCCAGGGCTTCAGGCAGCAACTTGTTCAACGGTTCTGCGCCCAGGCTTCCGCCGAGGATCAGCAAACGCGCTTTGCGCCCGGCCAGAGCCGGTCGCGATGTTTCGAGGAACAGCTCGCTGCGCACCGGGTTTCCGGTGGTACGGCGGGAGTCCGACAGAGTAAAGGTGTCGGGGAACGCTTCACACACCCGGGCGGCGAACGGCACCAGCAACCGATTGGCGGTGCCGGCCACGGCGTTCTGCTCGTGAACGATCACCGGCACACCGGCCAGTTTCGCGGCAATGCCGCCAGGCCCGGTCACATAACCACCGAAGCCGACCACGCAGACCGGACGCAGCTTGCGAATCACCGCCCGCGCCTGCCACACCGACTTGAGCAACATGAACGGTGCCTTGAGCAGCGACAGCTTGCCCTTGCCACGCAACCCGGTGGCATTGATGCGGTGCAGTTCAAGACCTGCAGCCGGCACCAGTTCGTTTTCGATCCCGCGTGGCGTGCCGAGCCAGTGCACGGTGTAGCCGCGCGCCTGGAATTCGCGGGCACAGGACAATGCCGGGAACACGTGGCCGCCGGTGCCGCCGGCCATGATCAATACGTTAGCGCCCATGATTCGGCTCCTCGGCGAAGTCGCTCTCATGGAACTCCATCTCTTCACTGCCCAGGTGGGTTCGACTCTCCCACTCGATCCTCAGCAACAAGCCAAGGCAGGCGCAGCAGATCACCAGGGAACTGCCGCCGTAACTGAGGAACGGCAGGGTCAGGCCCTTGGTGGGCAGCAGACCGACGTTCACGCCGATGTTGATCAGGAACTGACCGATCCACAGGAACGACAGACCGTAAGCCACATAAGCGGCGAAGAACTGCTTGGCCTTCTCGGCCCACAGACCGATGTACATGCCGCGAATACACACGAAGACGAACAGCGCGACGGTGCACAGCGAACCGACGGCGCCCAGCTCTTCGGCCAACACCGAGAACACGAAGTCGGTGTGTGCTTCAGGCAGGTAGAACTGCTTCTGTACGCTGTTGCCCAGGCCAACGCCCAGCCACTCACCGCGACCGAAGGCGATCAACGCCTGCGACAATTGATAACCGGCGCCGAACTGGTCGGCCCACGGGTCGGCGAAGTTGGTCAGACGTGCCATCCGGTACGGCTGCATCTGAATCAGCAGCACCACGGCCCCGACTGCAAGAACCACCATCAGCGAGAAGCGGAACAGCCCGACCCCGCCGAGGAACAGCATCGCCGCCGCAGCCCCCATCATTACCACGGTGGCACCGAAGTCCGGCTCCATCAGCAACAGACCCGCCATCGGCAGCAGCACGATGAACGGCTTGAAGAAGCCCATCCAGCTCTCGCGCACTTCTTTCTGCCGACGCACCAGATAACCGGCGAGGTAAATCACTACGAAGACTTTGGCGATCTCCGACGGCTGTACGTTGAAGAAGCTGAAACCGATCCAGCGCATCGAACCGTTCACTTCACGGCCGATCCCGGGGACGATCACCATCACCAGCAGACCGAATGCACCGATCAGCATCATCCAGCCCAGACGCTGCCAAGTGGCGATCGGAATCATCATGGTGATGATGCAGGCACCCAGGCCCAGCGCCACATAGATCAGGTGGCGAATCATGTAGTACAGCGCGCTGCCCGACTGCGCCGCCGCCACTTCAGTGGAGGCCGAGGCGATCATGATCAGGCCTAGGCCCAGGAGCGCCAGGCAACCGGCGAGCATCGGGAAGTCGAGGTCGATGCCACGGCCGGTGATGATCGGCGACGGGTACGGCTTGATGATATTGCGCAGGCTCATGCCAGATCCTCCACGGCGCGGACGAACTGGTGACCACGGTCTTCGTAATTCTTGAACATGTCGAAACTGGCGCAGGCCGGCGACAGCAGCACTACGTCACCCGGCTGGGCGACCGCGCGGCACTGCGCAACGGCGTCGACCAGCGAGGTCGCGCGAATCAGTGGCACGGCGTTACCGATGGCCTCGCCGATCTTGTCGGAGTCTCGGCCCATCAGGATCACGGCGCGGCAGTTGGCCGCCACTGGATCACGCAGATCCTTGAACTCGGCGCCCTTGCCGTCGCCACCGGCGATCAGCACGACCTTGCCGTCGATATCCGCACCCAGGCCTTCGATGGCAGCCAGTGCAGCACCGACGTTGGTGGCCTTGGAATCGTTGTAGTAACCGACGCCATCGAGATCACGCAGCCACTGGCAGCGGTGTTCGAGACCGGCGAAATTGCGCAGGGCCGACAGCATGGCGTCGAATGGCAGGCCGACCGCATGCCCCAGCGCCAGCGCCGCGAGGGCGTTGGCCTGGTTATGCGCGCCGCGCACTTTCAGTTCGCGCACTGGCATCAGGTTCTGGAATTCGAAGGCCAGGTATTTCTCGCCGTCTTCTTCGCGCAGGCCGAAGGCCTTGAAATCCGGTTTGTTCAGGCCGAAGGTCCAGCAAGGCTGGCCTTCGCCGATCAGCGGACGACTGAGTGCATCCTGACGGTTGACCACGAACTGCTTCGCACCACGGAAGATCCGGTGCTTGGCCAGGTGATACGCCGGCAGGCCGCTGTAGCGGTCCATGTGGTCTTCGCTGATGTTCAGCACGGTCGCCACTTCAGCGTTGAGCTGGTCGGTGGTTTCCAGCTGGAAGCTCGACAGCTCCATCACGTACAGCTCGACGTCATCGCTGAGCAGTTCCAGTGCTGGCGTACCGAGGTTGCCGCCCACCGCGACGCGTTTGCCGGCCGCAGCCGCCATCTCGCCGACCAAAGTGGTGACGGTGCTTTTCGCGTTGGAACCGGTGATGGCCACGATCGGCGCCCGCGCGTTACGCGCGAACAGCTCGATGTCGCCGGCCATTTTCACGCCACGGGCGGCAGCGGCTTGCAGGGCCGGGGTCGCCAGCGCCAGGCCAGGGCTCACGTAGAGCTCGTCGGCACGGCACAGGAATTCGACGTCCAGCTCGCCACAACGCACTTCCACGTGCGGATAGTCACGCTTGAGCGTGGCCAGTTCCGGTGGATTGTCCCGCGTATCGGCGACGGCAAACGACACGCCCCGGTTCGCCAGGAAGCGAACCAGGGACATGCCGCTCTTGCCGAGGCCGACAACGATGCGGAAGTGGTCAGAAGCGATCAGAGACACTCGTTCTACCTCAGCTTCAGGGTGGCAAGGCCGATCAGCACGAGAATCACGGTGATGATCCAGAAACGGACGATCACGCGTGGCTCGGGCCAGCCCTTGAGTTCAAAGTGGTGGTGAATCGGTGCCATGCGGAACACACGGCGCCCGGTCAGCTTGAAAGAGGCAACCTGGATAACCACCGACAGGGTTTCCATCACGAACACGCCGCCCATGATGAACAGGACGATTTCCTGACGGACGATCACTGCGATGGTGCCCAGTGCCGCGCCCAGTGCCAGAGCACCGACGTCGCCCATGAACACTTGCGCCGGATAGGTGTTGAACCAGAGGAATCCGAGGCCGGCACCGATCAGTGCGCCGCAGAACACGATCAGTTCGCCCGCACCCGGCACGTAAGGGATCAGCAGGTATTCAGCGAATTTCACGTTACCCGACAGGTAGCAGAAGATCCCCAGACCGCCGCCGACCATCACGGTTGGCATGATCGCCAGACCGTCGAGGCCGTCGGTCAGGTTGACCGCGTTGCTCGAACCGACGATCACGAAGTAGGTCAGCACGATGAACCCGGCGCCCAGCGGAATGCTGTAGTCCTTGAGCATCGGCAGGATCAGCGTGGTCTCCACCGGCGTGGTGGCGGTCATATAAAGGAAGATCGCTGCGCCCAGGCCAAAGACCGACTGCCAGAAATATTTCCAGCGGCTTGGCAAGCCACGGGAGTTCTTCTCGATCACTTTGCGGTAATCGTCGACCCAGCCGATGGCGCCGAACAGCAGAGTCACCAGCAGCACGACCCACACGTAGCGGTTGCTCAGGTCAGCCCACAACAGGGTGCTGACACCGATGGAAGACAGAATCAACGCGCCGCCCATGGTTGGCGTACCCGACTTGGACAGGTGCGATTGCGGGCCGTCATTACGAACGGACTGGCCGATCTGACGGTTCTGCAGGGTGCGGATCATCCACGGGCCATAGCACAGCGACAAAACCAGCGCGGTCAGCACACCGAGGATCCCGCGCAGGGTCAGGTACTGGAAGACCGCGAAGCCTTTGTAGAACTGTTGCAGATACTCCGCTAGCAGCAGCAGCATTAATGTTTCTCCAGACTGGACCCGCACAGAGCCGCAACGATGTTTTCCATCGCTGCACTGCGCGAACCCTTGATCAAAATGGTGGTGTTTGTGTCCTGCTCGGCGTCGAGGGCCTGGATCAGTTCGGCTTGCGTGCCGAAGTGATGCGCCTCTTTACCGAATGCGTTCACGGCGTGGACCATGTTCGGCCCGACCGCGTAAAGCGCGGAAACCTTGCCCCGGGCGTATTCGCCCACGTCGCGGTGCCCCTGCTCCGCCCAGTCGCCCAACTCGCCGATATCTCCGAGCACCAGGACGGTGCGGCCGGAAAAGCCGGCGAGTATATCAACGGCCGCGCACATGGAGGTGGGGTTTGCGTTGTAAGTGTCATCGATCACGCGCATGCCGTTCTTCGCCAGTTGCGCGACGGTGCGACCCTTGACCGGTTGTACTGCGCCAAGCCCGGTGGCAATGCCGAACAGCGACACGCCCAGGGCGTGAGCGGCAGCGGCGGCAGCCATGGCGTTGGCGACGTTATGGGTGCCGAGCAGGTTCAGTTGAACGTGCTCCACACCTTCAGGTGTATGCAGGTTGAAGGCCGGGCAACCCCGGGCATCGGTGCTCAGGTCGCTGGCGTGGAAATCTGCCTGAGGATTGCTCAGGGAGAAGGTCAGCACTTTGCGTGCGCCGGCGCGGAGCTTCCAGATACCAAAGGCCTTGTCATCGAGGTTGAGCACAGCGACGCCATCCGCCGCCAGCCCGTCGATGATCTCGCCTTTGGCTTCGACGATTTTTTCCGGCCCGCCGAACTCGCCAACGTGGGCGGTGCCAGCGTTGTTGAGGATCGCCACGTGTGGCTTGGTCAGCCCGACGGTGTAGGCGATTTCACCCAGACGCGAAGCGCCCAGTTCGATTACGGCGGCGGTGTGTTCCGGGGCCAGTTCGAGCAGGGTCAGCGGTGCGCCCAGATCATTGTTCAGATTGCCGCGCGTCGCCAGCACCGGACCGCGGGTACGCAAGATGCTCGCGAGCATTTCCTTGACCGTGGTCTTGCCGCTGGAGCCAGTGATGGCCGCGACTGGCTGGGTGAATGCGGCACGGTTCAACGCACCCAACTGGCCGAGGGCCTGGCGGGTGTCCTTGACCAGCAGTTGCGGCAAGGTGCTGTCGACGACTTCGCGCTCGACCAGTGCCGCCACCGCGCCCTTGCCGGCGACGTCGTTCAGATAGTCGTGACCATCGAAGCGCGGACCGGTCAGGGCAATAAACAGTTGGCCAGCAGTGATCGCACGGCTGTCGATGCTGACGCCATCAAAACTGGCGTCGCTGCTGATCAGACGGGCGTCGAGCACGTTGGTCAGTTCGCTCAATGTCAGGGCCTTAAGCATGGGCCACCTCCCACGCGGTGAGGGCATGATCGGCCTCGACCAGATCGGAGAAAGCGTGCCGCTCGCCGTTGATTTCCTGATAGTCCTCGTGACCTTTACCGGCCAGCACGATCACGTCATCCGCCGAAGCACCGGCGATCAGCTGGGCGATCGCCTGACCACGGCCGGCGACGAAGGTGACGTTATCCACAGCGCTGAAACCGGCGCGGATGTCGTCAAAAATCTGCGCCGGGTCTTCCGTGCGCGGGTTGTCATCGGTGACCAGTACGCGATCAGCCAGACGCTCGACCACTTCGGCCATCAGCGGACGCTTGCCGCGATCACGATCACCGCCACAGCCGAACAGGCACAGCAACTGGCCTTTGACGTGTGGGCGCAATGCAGTCAGAACTTTTTCCAGCGCATCCGGGGTGTGGGCGTAGTCGACCACCACCAGCGGCTGAGTGCCGCCACCCAGACGCTGCATGCGTCCGGCCGGGCCTTCGAGTTTCGGCAGCACCTTGAGAATTTCGTCTAGGGCGTAATCCAGACCGAGCAAGGCGCCGACTGCCGCCAGTACGTTGCTCAGGTTGAAACGACCGAGCAGCGTGCTGCGCAGATGATGCTCGCCCTGCGGCGTGACCAGCGTGGCGCGCACGCCGTGGTCATCGAACTGCGCTTCTCGGCAGAACAGGTAGGCGCTGCTGTCGAGCAGGCTGTAAGTGATCAGGCGCGAATCGCGTTTATCGGCGGCCAGTTGCCGGCCGAAATCGTCGTCGAGGTTGACCACGCGGCACTTCAGGTCATTCCAGGCGAACAGCTTGGCCTTGGCCTCGGCATACGCCTCCATGGTGCCGTGGTAATCCAGGTGATCGCGGGACAAGTTGGTCATTACCGCGACGTCGAACGCTAATGCGGTAACGCGGCCCTGGTCCAGACCGTGTGACGAGACTTCCATGGCCACGGCTTTGGCCCCGGCCTTTTTCAGGTCGCCCAAGGTTGCTTGCACGGCAATCGGATTCGGCGTGGTGTGCAGGCCGCTTTCCAGCGCGCCATAGAACCCGGAACCCAGCGTACCGACGATGCCGCAATGCTGACCGAGCAGATCGAGTGCCTGCGCGACCAGTTGGGTCACGCTGGTCTTGCCGTTGGTGCCGGTGACGCCGATCAGGTTCAAGTGATGGCTCGGTTCGCCATAAAAGCGCCCGGCGATGTCGGACAGCTGCGCCGCCAGGCCTTTGACCGGAATCAATGGCACTTCGGTGATCGGCAGCACGGTGGCGCCTTCCACTTCATAGGCAACTGCCGCCGCGCCACGCTGCAAGGCATCGGCGATGTGCGCACGGCCATCGAACTTGCCGCCCGGTACGGCGAGGAACAGATCACCCGCGCGTACGTTGCGGCTGTCCAGCGCCAATTCACGGATCAGCAGATCGTGGCCGGCGTGGGGGAATATCTTGTTCAGACTCAGAGACATCAGCCGCGCCCTCCATTGGCTTTCAGCGGAACGACCGGGGTAGCGTTGGCCTGTTGGGTGGTCGGCAGGTTGTCCGGGGTCACGTTCATCAGACGCAGGGTGCCGGACATCACACGGCTGAACACCGGCGCCGACACCAGACCACCGAAGTAACCGGCCTTGGACGGTTCATCGATCACCACCACGATGGCGTAACGCGGATCGCTCATCGGGCCGAAACCGGCAAACAGCGAACGGTACGAGTTTTCGGCGTAGCCCTTGGTGCCCACCGACGTTTTACGTGCAGTACCCGACTTGCCGGCCACGTGATACGCCGGCACCTGCGCACGGAACACGCCGCGGGGTGCTTCGATCACTTGCTGCAGCATGCCTTGCATGGTTTTCGCGACCGCTTCCGGCAGTACCTGGGTGGTCTGCGGCGGCTTGTCAGTTTTGATCAGGGTCAGCGGTGCGAGACGACCGTTGTTGGCTAGCGCCGAGAACGCGTGCACCAACTGGATCGCGGTCACGGAAATACCGTAGCCGTAAGACAGCGTCGCGGTTTCAGCCTTGCGCCATTCACGGTAATTCGGCAGGTTGCCGACGCGCTCGCCCGGGAAGCCGAGGCCGGTGTCCTGACCGAGGCCGACTTTCTGCGCGAGGCGGAAAATGGTTTCACCACCAATATCGAACGCGACCTTACTCATGCCGACGTTACTGGAGTTGATCAGGATGCCGGTCAAGTCGAGTACCGGACCTTCGGTCTTCGACACGTCCTTGATGGTGTACTTGCCGATCTGCAGGGAGCCCGGGTACACCTCGACGGTGTCGCTCGGTTTCCAGCGGCCGGTTTCGATCGCGGCACTCATCGAGATCGCTTTCATGGTCGAACCCGGTTCGAACACGTCGATCATCGCGCGGTTACGCATCATCGCCGGCTGCAGATTGCGACGGTTGTTCGGGTTGTAGGTCGGCTGGTTGACCATGGCGAGAATCTCGCCGGTCTTCACGTCCATGATCACCAGGCTGCCGGCCTTGGCGCCGTTCTCGATGATCGCGTTGCGCAGCTCGCGGTTGGCCAGGTATTGCAGACGCAGGTCAATCGACAACGCCAAGGGCTTGCCGGCCTTGGCGTTTTTGGTGACCTGGACATCCTTGATCAGCCGACCGCGCCGATCCTTGATGACCTGCCGCTTGCCCGGGACACCGGCCAGCCACTCGTCGTAGGCCAGCTCGACGCCTTCACGCCCGTGATCGTCAATGTCGGTAAAGCCGACCATATGTGCGGTAACTTCACCGGCCGGATAGAAGCGGCGGAATTCTTCGATGCCGTAAACGCCCGGCACTTTCAGATCGAGCACAGCCTGGCCCTGCTCGGGGGTCAGCCCGCGCACCAGATAAATGAATTCTTTGTTGGCCTGGGCTTCGAGACGTTCGGCCAGGGCTTTCGGATCCTGCCCCAGCGCAGCGGCCAGCGCCGGCCACTTCTCTTTGGCGGTCTGCATTTCCTTGGCGTTGGCCCACAGGGTCGTCACCGGGGTGCTCACGGCCAACGGCTCGCCGTTACGGTCGGTGATCAGACCACGGTGAGCAGGAATCGGAATATGACGCAGACTGCGCGCGTCGCCCTGACCTTTGAGGAAGTCACGGTCAACCACTTGCAGGTCGATGATGCGCCAGCAGATCGCCGCGACCATCACGCCCAGCAGTGCCACCATCAGGCGGAAGCGCCACGGAAAGAGTGCCCCTTCGAGTTTCATCATGGCGCCACCATCTTCACGTCAGCCGCGCCAGGGATGTGCATTTTCAGTTGTTCAGTGGCCAGCACTTCGATGCGGCTGTGCGCAGTCCAGGTGCTTTGCTCGAGAATCAGGCGCCCCCACTCGGCCTGCGCCTTGTCGCGCACGCTGAGTTCGTTATAAAGATTGTTGAGCAACTGCCGGTTCCAGTGCGCGCTGTAAGACACGCCGATGGCCGACACGAGCACGCCGATAAACAGCAGCAGCATGATAAAGCTGCCGCCCGGCAGGGGCTTGGCGAAAAGCTTGCTCACCGCAACTTCTCCGCGACACGCATGACAGCGCTACGGGAACGTGGGTTGGCTTTGAGTTCGGCGTCGGAGGCCGTCTGCGCTTTGCCGTGGATTTTGATTTTCGGTTCGAACGCCACGTGGCGCACCGGCAGGTTGCGCGGCAGGTTGTCGGCTTCGCCTTTTACCAGCTTGCGCATGAACAGTTTGACGATGCGGTCTTCCAGCGAGTGGAAGCTGATGACCACCAGACGGCCACCGATTTCCAGAGCATCCAGGGCGGCTTCGAGGCCGGCTTCCAGATCGCCCAGTTCGTTGTTGACGTGAATGCGCAAACCCTGGAATGCACGGGTCGCCGGGTTCTTGCCCTTCTCCCACGCCGGGTTGGCGACTTTCAAGACTTCGGCCAGATCAGCGGTGCGCTCGAACGGCTTGATGTCGCGGCGCTCGGCCACGGCACGGGCCATGCGCCCGGAGAAACGTTCTTCGCCGTATTCCTTGAACACCCGGGCGATTTCTTCTACCGGCGCGGTGTTGACGAACTCGGCGGCGCTGATGCCACGGGACGGATCCATGCGCATGTCCAGCGGGCCGTCGTTAAGGAAACTGAAGCCGCGTTCGGCGTCGTCGAGCTGCGGCGAAGACACGCCGAGATCGAGCAGGATACCGCTGACCTTGCCGCTCAGACCTCGCTCGGCAACCACCGAACCCAGCTCGGCAAAGCTGCGCTGCACAACGACAAAGCGGCCGTCTTCGGCCGCTAGCGTTTGCCCGGTGGCAATCGCTTGTGGATCTTTGTCGAACCCGATGAGTCGACCGTCCGTCCCGAGCTGGCTGAGGATCAGCCGACTGTGCCCGCCGCGCCCGAACGTACCGTCCAGATAGCAGCCATCAGGACGTACGGCGAGAGCCTCGACGGCTTCGTCAAGCAGTACGGTGATGTGGTTAAAGCCGCTATCAATAGTCACAGGATCAAATCACGCAGTTCGTCAGGCATGGCGCCCGGTTGTTGAATAGCAGCAAGGTCAGCGGCAGACACCGCGTTCCATGCATCCTCGTCCCACAATTGGAACTTGTTCAGTTGGCCCACCAGCATCGCTTTCTTATCAAGCTTGGCGTATTCGCGCAGACGCGGTGGAACCAGAAAACGACCACTGCCGTCGAGTTCGAGGTCGACGGCATTACCAATCAATAAACGCTGCAGGCGACGGTTCTCTTCGCGAAGCGAAGGGAGCGCGCGCAACTTGGTTTCAATGATTTCCCACTCGTCGAGCGGGTAGACACACAGGCACGGATCAACGGCATCAATGGTCACGATCAATTGGCCGGAACTACGCGAAACGAGCTCGTCACGGTACCGGCTCGGCATGGCGAGACGGCCCTTTGCATCGAGACTGATAGCGTTAGCTCCGCGAAACACGTCAGCGTTTCTCCAATTTTTATCGTTTTGAGCTCAAAAAACCCACTTCATGCCACTTTCCGCCACTTGCGCACACTATAGGAATGCGCCCACCACACCGTCAAGGCGCGGATCAAAGGAAAACCCTTACAGAACGGAGATTTAGGAGCTTAAAAGGAGGGGTAACGACAATTTGGCGGACACTTTTGACCAATAACTTGATGCAGCACTGAAAGCTGCGCTCGGAAGTTAAAGTAATTTGTTAAGAGTAAGATTTTTTCGGTATTACAAAAGCGCTTCTGCTGTTGATTGAAGCAAGGTGGGAAATGGCTATTACTGCATTTGCCGCTGCCGGACTTTAGCGCAGGCCTGCCGATAATAACCAGCCCTGATGCCATTGATTCAAGCAGGGAAAGAAAAAGGTGGAGAGTCGATCTGTAAGCCGGGTTCTGTCTTGAACAGTCATTCGTCTACGATGGCCATCACTGGACATCTTTAGCAACCTACCCGGTCCCAGCGCGGGCCACGCCTTGGGACCCTATTTGGTCTTGCTCCAAGTGGGGTTTACCTAGCCACGAACTGTTGCCAGACGTGCGGTGCGCTCTTACCGCACCTTTTCACCCTTACCGGCGCCGAAGCGCTTAGGCGGTTATTTTCTGTGGCACTTTCCGTAGGCTCACGCCTCCCAGGCATTACCTGGCACTTCGCCCTATGGAGCCCGGACTTTCCTCCCCCCCCTAATTTTCATAGAGGGCAGCGACTGTCCGATCGACTCTCCGCCGCGCAGGTTAACGGCAGAGCGCCCGAAGAACAAGCGCTAATAGCCGTGAAACCCGTCTGCGCGACGGGTTACCCGCCCTTCTGCTGTTCCAGTGCGACCTGATACAGCACGTTTTTGCGCTCGCCGGTGATTTGCGCGGCCAGAGCGGCGGCACGCTTGAGCGGCATCTCTTCGAGCAACAGATTGAGCACGCGCATCGCTTCGCTGCTGACGGCGTCTTCGGACTCCGGCGCAGACCAGCCGGCGACCAGCACCACACACTCGCCGCGCTGCTGGTTGCTGTCGGACTCGACAAACGCACGCAGCTCAGCCAGCGGCAACCCCTTAAGCGTCTCGAAAGTCTTGGTGATTTCCCGGGCCAGCAATGCCTGACGCTCTCCACCGAACACCGCTTCCATGTCCTGCAGGCATTCGAGAATGCGATGCGGGGCCTCGTAGAAAATCAGCGTGCGCGGCTCTTCTTTGACTGCTTCCAGGCGCGCCTTGCGCCCTACCGACTTGGCCGGCAGGAAGCCTTCGAAGATGAACCGGTCGGAGGGCAGGCCCGCCGCCGACAGCGCCGCGATCAAAGCACAGGCGCCCGGCACCGGCACCACATTGATCCCCGCCGCCCGCGCCTGACGCACCAGGTGGTAACCCGGATCGGAAATCAGTGGCGTCCCGGCATCGGAAATCAGCGCGACGTTATCGCCCGCCAGCAAACGGGTAATAAAGCGGCTACCTTCATCACGCTCATTGTGTTCATGGCAGGCGGCCAACGGCGTGGCAATGCCGAAGTGCTGCATCAGCCGCGCCGAGTGCCGCGTGTCTTCAGCGGCGATCAGCGCCACTTCGCGGAGGATTTTCAGGGCCCGGGCGCTGATGTCGTCCAGGTTGCCGATGGGCGTCGCCACCACATAAAGCGAGCCAGCAGCGGAATTCAAAGGACCTGGAGCAGTCAAAGCGCACACCTCGTGTTCGGTAAAAGCCGGCATTGTAACGCGTCATGAGGCTTGCGAACCGTATGAGCCGAGCACGGTTTTGCACGCAGTTGTGCGCCGCTGCAACATTTACTCCAGCTAAATTGATTGATTCACGCCAGTAACATCGCGCCCCGGCCAGTGCTTGGGTACAATTCCACGCTAATTTGATCGAGTATCAGGAACACTTACATGATCGCTTGCCTGCGGCTGTTCACTGCCCTCTGCCTCGCTGCCTTGCTGGCGGCCTGCGCCAGCTCCCCTTCCTCCAGCCTTGGCGAACTTCCACGGACTCCGGATGCCAGCATCGAGCAACTGCTCGAACAGGCTACCCAGGCCAAGACGCCGGAAAAAGCCGCGCTGTTGCGCTTGAGCGCGGCAGACCTGGCATATCGCCAGGGCAACGCCGGCCAGTCCGCGCAGATCCTGCAACAAGTGCCGATGGAGCAGTTGAAGCCAGGCCAGCAGATCTTCGCCAGCACCCTGTCCGCTGAACTGGCGATGACCCGCAATCAGCCGAAAGCTGCGCTGACAGCCCTGAGCCATCCAAGCCTGCAGCACCTGAGCGAAATGCCGGAAGATCAGCAAGTGCGCACCGGCACCGTGCATGCCCGCGCACTGGAAGCCGACGGCCAGACCCTGGCGGCCGCTCGCGAGCGCATCTTCATCGCGCCAATGCTCAAAGGCGAAGCCGCGAGCAAGAACCACGAAGCGATCTGGATCCTGATCGCCTCGCTGCCGACCGATCAGCTGCAACCCAACACCGCCGACGATCTCGGCGGCTGGATGGGTCTGGCCCTGGCCGTGAAAACCGCCGGCACTCTGGAACAGCAGCAAGCGGCGATCGATGCCTGGCGCGCGCAGAATCCAAAACACCCGGCTGCGATCAACCTGCCGCTGCCCCTGACCAAACTCAAGGAACTGGCCAGCCAGCCCCTGAGCAAGATCGCCCTGCTGCTGCCGCAAGACGGCCCACTGGCCTCGGTCGGCAAGGCCCTGCGCGAAGGCTTCATGGCGGCGCACTATCAAGCGCAACAGGCCGGCCAGAAGCCGCCCGCCATCGAGTTCTACGACAGCTCCAAGCTGACCTCGATGGACGAGTTCTACCGCAAGGCCCAGGCTGATGGCGTGCAACTGGTGGTCGGCCCGCTGGAAAAACCGCTGGTCAAACAACTGAGCACCCGTCCGCAACTGCCGATCACCACCCTCGCATTGAACTACAGCGAAGGTGATCAGGGTCCGGCGCAACTGTTCCAGTTCGGCCTGGCGGCTGAAGACGAAGCCCGCGAAGTTTCGCGTCGTGCCCGCGCCGACGGCCTGCACCGCGCGGCGATCATGGTGCCGAAAGGCGAATGGGGCGACCGCGTACTGCGCGCGTTCAGCCAGGACTGGCAGGCCAATGGCGGCAGCATCGTCGCCACCGAACGTGTCGATCAGCCGGTGCAACTGGCCCAGCAGATCGCCGACATGTTCCAGCTGCGTCAGAGCGAAGCCCGCGCCAAGAGCCTGCAGAACGCCGCTGGCACCAACGTCGCCGCGCAGCCGTCGCGTCGTCAGGACATCGAGTTCATCTTCCTCGCAGCCACCCCGCAACAGGCGCAGCAGATCAAGCCGACCCTGAACTTCCAGTACGCCGGTGACGTTCCGGTGTACGCAACGTCCCACGTCTACAGCGCCAGCGGCGATGTGAACCAGTACAACGACATGAACGGTGTGCGCTTCTGCGAAACCCCGTGGTTGCTGGAAGCCAATGACCCGCTACGCCAGCAAGTCACCGCGCAATGGCCACAAGCGGCCGGTAGCCTCGGCCGCCTGTACGCCATGGGCGTCGATGCCTACCGTCTGGCACCGCGCCTGGGTCAGTTGAAGGCGCTGCCGGACAGCCGCATCGAAGGTCAGTCGGGCAGCCTGGGCATGACCCAGACCCAACGCGTGGTGCGTCAGTTGCCATGGGCGCAGTTCGTCAACGGTCAGGTTCAACGCCTGCCGGACACCCCGCGCTGATGCCCGACGGCTCCCACCTGCAAAGCGGCAAGGATGCCGAACGCCAGGCGCTCGAGCATCTGCAACACCACGGTCTGCGCCTGCTGGCGCAGAACTGGTCATGCAAACGGGGCGAGCTTGATCTGGTCATGCTTGATGGCGATACAGTAGTATTCGTCGAAGTCCGCTACAGAAAAAACACTCAATGGGGTGGCGCGCTCGCTAGCATCGATGAGCGCAAACGGCAGAAACTGATTTTCGCCGCACAGTATTTTCTTCAGCGTGAGTCACGCTGGGCCGATTCCCCTTGCCGCTTCGACGTGGTGGCCATCGACAGGCACCCGGATCAGTTGAACTGGTTGCAGAATGCGTTCGATGGTTGATTCTCTGCACACCACCCCGGACACTTTCACCGACAATTTTTGCTCTTTGCTTTGCGGGCTGCACATTCACGTGCCGAACAGCCGCGCTACTTAAGGTCACACAGATGGACATGCAATCCCGAATTCGCCAGCTTTTCCAGGCCAGTATCGACACCAAGCAACAGGCGATGGACGTACTTGCACCGCACATCGAGCAAGCCAGCCAGATCATGGTCAACGCCCTGCTCAACGAAGGCAAAATGCTTTCGTGCGGCAACGGTGGCTCTGCCGGCGACGCCCAGCACTTCTCCTCGGAGCTGCTCAACCGCTTCGAGCGCGAACGCCCGAGCCTGCCAGCCATCGCCCTGACCACCGACAGCTCGACGATCACCTCGATCGCCAACGACTACAGCTACAACGAAGTGTTCTCCAAGCAGATCCGCGCACTGGGTCAACCAGGCGACGTATTGCTGGCGATTTCGACCAGCGGTAACTCGGCAAACATTATTCAGGCGATCCAGGCCGCACATGATCGCGAAATGATTGTCGTAGCATTGACTGGCCGCGATGGCGGCGGCATGGCTTCGCTGCTGCTGCCTGAAGATGTCGAGATTCGCGTACCGGCCCATGTCACTGCACGTATTCAGGAAGTCCATCTGCTGGCGATCCATTGCCTCTGCGATCTGATCGACAGCCAACTGTTCGGGAGTGAAGAATGACCCCTAATCGCCTTGGCCTTCTGGCCTTGACCCTGTGCCTCGGCATCAGCGGCTGCACCTCGGTGGTGAATGCCAGCCGTGAAGCGCCGATTGAAGACGACCGCGGCACCCGAACCTTCGGCAGCAAAATCGACGACTCGCTGATCGAGACCAAAGTCGGCGTCAACGTGGCCAAGGCCGACCCCGGCCTGGACAAGGACTCGCATATTGTCGTCACCAGCTTTAACGGCGTGGTGCTGCTCGCCGGCCAGACGCCGCGCGAAGACCTCAAGGCCAAGGCCGAACAGGCCGCCGCCAACGTCCAGCGCGTGAAGAAGGTGCACAACGAGCTGCAAGTGATTGCGCCGTCGAGCTTCCTCGCCCGCCAGAACGACGCCTGGCTGACCACCAAGATCAAGACCCAGATGCTGACCGATGCCAGCATTCCCGGCTCGCGCATCAAGGTCGTGACCGAGAACGGCATCGTCTATCTGCTGGGCCTGCTGACCAAGCAGGAAGCCCAACAGGCGACCAACCTGGTGCAGAGCGTTTCCGGTGTGCAGAAAATCGTGAAGCTGTTCGAATACATCGACTGATACGCGACGAGCAGATACAAAAAAGGCGATCCATCCGGATCGCCTTTTTTATTACTTCACCACTTTCAAGCTTGGCCGGCCGCTTGGTCGCGGCGGCTCGCTGCCCGGTGGCGGCAAGTCGTCATCCGGCTCGATATCGTCTTCGTCATCCATCGGCGACTCGAGATCGAACACCATGCCCTGCCCGTTCTCCCGGGCGTAGATGCCCAGAATCGCGCTGATTGGCACATACAGACTGTGCGGAACGCCACCGAAGCGACCCTCGAAGGTCACCACGTCGTTGTCCATGTGCAAGTGCCGCACGGCGCTGGGCGAAATGTTCAGGACAATTTGCCCGTCACTGGCAAAGCCCTGCGGCACCTGCACTGCCGGGTATTCGGAATTGACCAGCATGTGCGGGGTGCAATCGTTATCCACAATCCACTCGTAGAGCGCGCGGACCAGATAAGGTCGACTGGAGTTCATAGCGGCTCCTTAAGCCTTAGCGCATATCGCGTTCGACGCCAGACAGACTCGCCTGGAAAGCCTCACGCGCAAACTGGCGCTCCATATAATCAAGCAGCGGCTTGGCCGGCCGCGGCAGTTCAATACCCAGAATCGGCAAACGCCAGAGTATTGGCAATAGGCAGCAATCCACCAGACTTTGTTCCTCACTGAGGAAAAACGGCTTGTCGGCAAACAGCGGCGACACGCCCGTCAGGCTTTCACGCAATTCCTTACGCGCCACGACACGCGCGGCCTCCTTGGACTTGGGATCAAGAATCAGATCCACCAGACCACACCAGTCGCGCTGAATACGGTGAATCAGCAGACGACTGTTGGCACGCGCCACCGGATAAACCGGCATCAGTGGCGGATGCGGGTAACGCTCATCCAGATATTCCATCACCACGGTCGACTCCCACAACGCCAGGTCGCGATCGACCAGCGTCGGGAGACTGCCGTAAGGGTTCACCTCAATCAGTTTAGGCGGCTGGCGACCAGCTTCCACGTAAATGATTTCGGCGCTGACACCCTTCTCTGCAAGCACGATGCGCACTCGGTGGGAATAGTGGTCGGCGGGGTCGGAGTAACAGGCCAACCGATTGGTCACGCCCATGGCGATCCTCCTCGCTTGTTGAAATTATCGGAACCGGAAAAACGCGCGCGCCCAGAGGGCGCCTCCCGCAACGCCTGGCGAACCAGGTGTCGCGTTATCGGAGGCGCCCTTGGGCGCGCGCGATTAACAGCAATGCTTGAAGCGTATCAGTGCACGTCTTTCCAGTATTCACGCTTGAGCAGGTAGGCGAACACAAAGAAGAACGCCAGGTACAGCAAGACGTAAGTACCGATGCGCTGATGTTGCAGCTTAACCGGGTTAGCCGAGTAAGCCAGGAAGGTTACCAGATTCTTGACCTTCTCATCGAACTGCTCTTCGTTCAGAGCACCGGATTTCGGCACGATGGTCAACTGATCGCACGCTTCATGGGTCAGCGGCGTACCGGTCAGCGGATCGTATTGCTTCTTGCCGTCCTCGACGATCTGCACTTGCTTGCAGCCAACCACCTGGCGACCTTGCAGGCCGACCAGCACGTTAGGCATGCCGACGTTCGGGAAGACCTTGTTGTTCACGCCCCAAGGACGTGCCGGATCTTCGTAGAACGAGCGCAGGTAACCGTAGAGCCAGTCAGTGCCACGCACGCGAGCCACCAAAGTCAGGTCCGGCGGCGCAGCACCGAACCAGGTCTTGGCGTCCGCCGGCTGCATGCCGATGTTCATGTGGTCGCCGATCTTGGCGCCAGTGAACACCAGCTTCTCGAGCATCATTTCGTGGGGAATGCCGAGGTCATCGGCCACCCGCTCGTAACGCTGGAACTTGGCACTGTGGCAACCCATGCAATAGTTGGCGAAGGTTCGCGCGCCATCTTGCAGGGCAGCCTTGTCGGATACATCGATGTCGACTTTTTCCAGCTCCGGACCACCGTGTTCGGCGGCGAAAGACAGCACGGGCAGAGCAGCAAAAATCAGAGCAAAAAATAACTTTTTCATCAGCCAGTCACCCTTTCCGGAACCGGTTTGGTCTTCTCGAGCCTGGTGTAGAACGGCATCAGAATGAAGTAGGCGAAGTACAGGAAGGTGCAGATCTGCGACACCAGCGTGCGCTCCGGCGTCGGAGCGAGTACGCCCAGAATGCCGAGGATCACGAAGGAAATGCAGAACACCACCAGCCATGCTTTGCTCATCCAGCCCTTGTAGCGCATCGATTTGACCGGGCTGCGATCCAGCCACGGCAGCACGAACAACATGGCAATCGAGGCGCCCATGGCGATCACGCCCATGAGTTTGTCCGGGATCGCACGCAAGATCGCGTAGAACGGCGTGAAGTACCAGACCGGGGCAATGTGCTCAGGCGTCTTGAACGGGTTGGCTTGCTCGAAGTTTGGTTTTTCGAGGAAGTAGCCGCCCATTTCCGGGAAGAAGAACACGATAAAGCAGAAGATGAACAGGAACACCACTACGCCGACGATGTCTTTCACGGTGTAGTACGGATGGAAGGCAATGCCATCCAGTGGGACACCGTTTTCGTCTTTGTGCTTCTTGATGTCGACGCCATCAGGGTTGTTCGAGCCGACTTCGTGCAGCGCCAGAATGTGCAGCACCACCAGACCAAGGATCACGATCGGCAGCGCCACGACGTGCAGGGCGAAGAAGCGGTTCAGGGTAATCCCGGAGATCAGGTAGTCACCCCGAATCCACTGGGTCAGGTCGTTACCGATCACCGGAATCGCACCGAACAGCGAGATGATCACCTGGGCACCCCAGTAGGACATCTGACCCCAAGGCAGCAGATAACCCATGAAGGCCTCGGCCATCAGCGCCAGGTAGATCAGCATGCCGAATACCCAGACCAGTTCACGTGGTTTCTGGTACGAACCGTAGAGCAGGCCACGGAACATGTGCAGATAGACCACGATGAAGAACGCCGAGGCGCCGGTGGAGTGCAGCAGACGCAGGATCGAGCCGTACTCGACATCGCGCATGATGTATTCGACGGAAGCGAACGCCTCTTCTGCCGACGGCGTGTAGCTCATCGTCAGCCAGACACCGGTGACGATCTGATTGACCAGCACCAGCAGCGCCAGCGAGCCGAAGAAATAGAAGAAGTTGAAGTTTTTTGGCGCGTAATACTTGCTGAGATGGTCTTCCCACATTTTGGTCGCTGGGAAGCGCGCATCAACCCAATCCATGAACTTGCTCATCACGCTTTCTCCGTATCGACGCCAATGACAATCAGGTCATCGGTCTCATAGGAATGCGGGGGAACTGGCAGGTTCAAAGGCGCGGGTTGCGACTTGTAGACGCGGCCAGCCAGATCGTAGTGGGAGCCGTGGCAAGGGCAGAAATAGCCACCGACCCAGTCTTTACCCAGATCTGCAGGCGCCACTTCGGGACGGAAGGTTGGTGAGCAACCCAGGTGCGTGCAGATCCCGATCAGCAGGAGAATTTCCGGCTTGATCGAACGCACTTCAGGGTCGACATAGGTGGGTTGCGTGGAGTTCTTGGAAGTCGGATCGGAGAGCTGGCCCTCGATCTTCTTGAGATTCCCCAGGATTTCCGCAGTACGGCGGACAATGAACACCGGCTGGCCGCGCCACTCGGCAATCATCTGCTGTCCTGGCTCGATCTTGCTGACATTCACTTTCACCGGTGCACCGGCGGCTTTCGCCTTGGCACTGGGAAACCATGACCCCACGAACGGGACCGCAGCCCCCACCGCTCCTGCAGCACCCACCACGGATGTGGCTGCTACCAAGAAGCGACGCCGGCCTGCATTCACGCCGTCATTGCTCATTCAGTCCTCTCCCATCAGCTTTGTGGCCTGTTAAATCAGGCATCTACTAAATAAATCAATGTTACTTATAAAAATTTTGCCGAGATGGTAATGAAAAGCCCCAATTCTGACAAGGGAATTACCCGGAGCTCATACCCTCAAGCCTTGCAGTATAGGGGGTCTACGAATGTGGCAAGTTGTCACAGCGCAATTCTTTTGATAAATCGCAGGCATAAAAAAACGCCCGGTTCCGTGAGGAATCGGGCGTTCTTTTTTGAACGTGGAAACGAATTAACGCTTCGAGTACTGCGGGCGCTTACGCGCTTTACGCAGACCAACTTTCTTACGTTCAACTTCACGGGCGTCGCGAGTAACGAAGCCTGCTTTGCGCAGAGCGCTACGCAGGGTTTCGTCATAGTCCATCAGAGCGCGAGTGATGCCGTGGCGGATTGCGCCAGCCTGACCACTTACACCACCACCGATGACAGTGACGTAGATGTCGAACTTCTCGACAGTCTCGGTCAGTTCCAGCGGCTGACGAACTACCATGCGGGCAGTTTCGCGGCCGAAGAACGAGTCCAGGGAGCGGTTGTTGATGGAGATGTTACCAGTACCCGGACGCAGGAAAACGCGTGCGGTTGCGGTCTTGCGACGGCCAGTGCCGTAATTTTGAGTCGCCGACATAATGAACTATTCCGTTAAATCTTCAGTTCTTGGGGCTGCTGAGCAGTATGAGGGTGTGCAGCGCCCGCATAGACTTTCAGCTTACGGTACATGTCACGACCCAGCGGGTTCTTAGGCAGCATGCCTTTAACCGCGGTCTCGATCACGCGCTCAGGGGCTTTGGCGATCAGCTTTTCAAAGTTGATCGACTTGATGCCGCCCGGGAAACCGGAGTGGGAGTAGTACATTTTGTCAGTGGTTTTAGCGCCGGTTACACGGATCTGCTCGGCGTTGATTACGACGATGTAGTCGCCGGTGTCAACGTGAGGAGTGTACTCAGGCTTGTGCTTGCCACGCAGACGGCTCGCGATTTCGGTGGCCAGACGACCCAGGGTCTGACCAGCAGCGTCGACGACAAACCAGTCGCGCTTTACTGTTTCCGGTTTAGCAGTAAAAGTTTTCATTCTTTATAGCCTCAGGGGCCGCCTGTAAATAAGACGGCGGATCTTACTGAATAGTGCGTACTTTGACAAGTCAAAGGCAGCCGGATACAGACGCTTTCGGGGGCTCGGGTCGGCGCGTCCGTTCAACGGCAAGATTCTTCGGCGGCGGCGCATCACTTCCACTGCAGAAAGAGGTCGGCAATTATGCAGATTGCGAAAAAATTTTCAACCTGCTTTTATGATTGTTTTGCCCAAGGAGCACCCGATGGACTATCGCCAGCTAGGCCGTACCGACCTGAACGTGAGTGCAATCTGCCTCGGCACCATGACCTGGGGCGAGCAAAACACTGAAGCTGAAGCCTTCGCCCAGATTGAACGGGCCAAGGAAGCCGGGATCAATTTCATCGACACCGCCGAGATGTACCCGGTGCCGCCGAAAGCCGACACCTACGCCACCACCGAGCGCTACATCGGCAATTACTTCAAGCGTCGCGGCGACCGCGCCGACTGGATCCTAGCCAGCAAGATCGCCGGCCCCGGCAACACCATCGACTACATCCGCGACAAGAACCTGCGTCACAATCGCCAGCACATCACCGCCGCGGTGGATGCCAGCCTCGAGCGCCTGCAGACCGATTACATCGACCTTTATCAATTGCACTGGCCGGAGCGCAGCACCAACTTTTTCGGACAACTGGGCTACAAGCACAAGATCGAGGCCAACCTGACACCGCTCGAAGACACGCTCGAAGCCCTCGACGAGCAGGTCAAGGCCGGCAAGATCCGCTACATCGGTCTGTCCAACGAGACGCCGTGGGGCACCATGCGTTTCCTCGCGCTGGCCGAAGCCCGTGGCTGGCCGCGTGCGGTGTCGATCCAGAATCCGTACAACCTGCTCAACCGCAGCTTCGAAATCGGTCTGGCGGAAATCGCCATCCGCGAACAGTGCGGCCTGCTCGCCTATTCGCCGCTGGCGTTCGGTTTCCTGTCGGGCAAGTACGAGGGTGGCGCGCGCCCACCGAAAGGCCGCCTGAGCCTCTACAGCCGCTTCAGCCGGTATTTCAATCCGCAATCGGAAGCTGCCTGCAGCCGTTACGTGGCCCTGGCTCGTGAGCACGGTCTGGACCCGGCGCAAATGGCGCTGGCGTTCGTCACCCAGCAACCGTTCGTCACCAGCAACATCATTGGTGCGACGACGCTTGCGCAACTGGACAGCAACATTGCCAGTTTTGATCTGAAACTTTCCGATGAAGTGCTGGCGGGAATCGAGGCGATTCACAAGGATCACCCGAACCCGGCGCCTTGATCAATCCCTAAAAGCTTCGCGAGCAAGCCCGCTCCCACAGGTACGGTGATCCCTGTGGGAGCGAGCCTGCTCGCAAAGAGGCCCGTCAATGCAGCGAAGATCAAAGCGAGCGCGCAATGATCTCCTTCATGATTTCATTGGTGCCGGCATAGATGCGCTGCACGCGCGCATCCGCCCACGCCCGGGCCACCGGGTATTCCCACATGAAGCCGTAGCCGCCATGCAACTGCACGCACTCGTCGAGCACCTTGCATTGCAGGTCGGTGCCCCAGTATTTGGCCATCGCGGCTGTCGGAACGTCGAGCTTGCCTTGCAGGTGCAGTTCCAGGCACTTGTCGACAAATACTCGGCCGATCTGAATCTCGGTAGCCATTTCCGCCAGTTTGAAGCGGGTGTTCTGGAAGTCGGCAATCGCCTTGCCGAACGCTTTGCGATCACGGGTGTAATCCAGCGTCCATTGCAGTGCCGCTTCGGCTGAGGCCAGACCACCAATCGCCACGGTCAGACGCTCCTGCGGCAATTCCTGCATCAAATAAGCGAACCCTGCCCCGGCCTGACCCAACAGGTTTTCCTTGGGAACACGCACGTCCTGGAAGAACAATTCCGACGTGTCCTGGGCCTTCATTCCGACCTTCTCCAGGCGTTTGCCCTTCTCGAAGCCAGGCGTATTCGCTTCCACCACAAACAGGCTGGTGCCCTTGGCGCCGGCCTTCGGATCAGTCTTGGCGACCACGATCACCAAATCAGCGAGGAAGCCGTTGGTGATGAAAGTCTTGGAGCCGTTGATCACGTACTCGTCGCCGTCCAGCACTGCGGTGGTCTTGACCCCTTGCAGGTCGGAACCGGCACCCGGTTCGGTCATGGCAATCGCACTGACCATCTCGCCAGAGACCAGTTTCGGCAGGTATTTGTGCTTAAGCGCTTCGCTGCCGTAATGCAGGATGTACGGTGCGACGATGTCCGAATGCAGCGAAAAGCCGATACCGGTCAGACCCAAGCGACCGACCTCTTCGATCACCACCGCGCTGTACAGAAAGTCCGCGCCCAGGCCGCCGTATTCTTCCGGCAGGTGTGAGCAGAGCATCCCCGCCTCCCCGGCCTTGTTCCACAGCTTGCGGTCGATGTGGCCTTGTTTCTCCCATTGCGCATGGAACGGCACAGCCTCTTTTTCGAGGAAGGTTCGTACGCTGTCGCGGAACAATTCGTGCTCGGAGCTGAACAAGGTTCTGGGGATCATGCGGCACCTTTCATTCTTGTTGGAGGGATATGACCTTCAGAGACTAAGCCTCACCTCCGACACAGGACACTGGACACATCCGACAAAAAATAAGACGATCCAGCCGTCTGGTGACCACTTTCCCTTATAAAAACAAAACAAAAGTTGAATTATGTCCAAGCAAGTCTCCACGCCCTTGCGGCGCGTCAGCATCCTGGCAATCGACCGGGTTTTCGCATCCACTCTCATGCAGGCCAAGGATTTCTTCCATCTGGCCAGCCTGCGTTACGGCAAACAACTGGGCCACGGCCTGACACCGGCGTTTGAAACCCGCCTGGTCAGCCCCGACGGCAAACCGGTGAACAGCTTCAGTGACGTGATGATGCCGGTGGACGGCGGCCTGGAAAACGCCGACGTCATCATCCTCCCGGCGTTCTGGGACGACTTTGAAACCCTGTGCGGCCGTTATCCACAAATCCTGCCGTGGCTGCGCGAGCAGCATGCCCGCGGCGCCGTGCTCTGCGGCGAAGCCACCGGGGTATTCTGGCTGGCCGAGGCCGGACTGCTCAATGGCAAGGAAGCGACCACCTACTGGCGTTTCTTCAATGCCTTCGCCGAGCGCTTCCCCAAGGTGTACCTCAATCAGGACAAGCACCTGACCGACGCTGACAACCTGTATTGCGCCGGCGGCACCACTTCGGCCTGCGATCTCTATATCTACCTGATCGAACGCTTCTGCGGCGCCAACGTGGCGCAAGCCGTGGCCCGCGACATTCTGTATGAAGTGCAGCGCAGCTATTCGCCGGGACGTATCGGTTTCGGCGGGCAGAAGCTCCACCAGGACGTGATCATCCTGCAGATCCAGCACTGGCTTGAAGAGCATTTCGCCGACAAGTTCCGCTTCGAAGACGTGGCCCGCGAGCACGGCATGAGCATCCGTAATTTCATGCGCCGCTTTCAGACTGCGACTGGCGACAAGCCGCTGCACTACCTGCAACGGTTGCGTATAGAGACCGCCAAGGGCTTGCTGTCCGGCAGCCGCAAGAGCATCAAGACCATCAGTTATGAGGTCGGCTACGACGATGCGAGCTTCTTTGCGCGGCTGTTCCGCCAGCACACCGAGTTGTCGCCGAACCAGTATCGGCAGCAGTTTCAGCAGGCTGCGTAGCTCTCCCACAACAGCGTAATGCCCCTGTGGGAGCGAGCCTGCTCGCGAATTCGGTTTCCACATTCAACAAAATTGTTGGCTGACTCACCGCTTTCGCGAGCAGGCTCGCTCCCACAGGGGAAATTCAGCGCACAAAAAAGGGCCTGCAATTGCAGGCCCTTTTTCTTTGCCGAAGCTGTTTAAGGCTTGTGCGCCCGCGACAGGAATTCGTGCGATTGCATCTCCAGCAGACGGCTGAGCGTACGCTGGAATTCAAACGTCAGGCGTCCGCCGGTGTACAGGTCTTTCAACTCGACTTCGGCAGAAATGATCAGCTTGACGTTACGGTCGTAGAACTCGTCGACCATGTTGATGAAGCGCCGGGCGATGTCGTCGGTGGTGACGCTCATCTGCTCGACGCCACTGAGCAGCACCGCGTGGAAGATCTTGCCCAGTTCGATGTAGTCGTTCTGGCTGCGCGGGCCGTCGCACAGTTCGCGGAAGTCGAACCAGGCCACGTCGTCGCAGGTGCGCAGGGCACGGATTTCGCGGTTCTCGATGATCAGCACATCGTTTTCCACCGCTGCCGTGCATTCCGGCGTCAGGGCCTTGAAGCTCTTGCGCAGGCTTTCATGGGCGGCTTCGTCCAGCGGATAGTGGAACAGCTCCGCTTGTTCGAGGTGGCGCAGTCGGTAGTCGACGCCGCTGTCGACGTTAACGATTTCGGTGTTCTGCTTGATCAGCGCAATAGCCGGCAGGAAGCGCGCGCGCTGCAGACCGTCCTTGTACAGGCCGTCCGGAACGATGTTCGAGGTCGCGACCAGGGTCACGCCGTTCTTGAACAGCTCTTCCATCAGCGTGCCGAGGATCATCGCGTCGGTGATGTCCGAAACGAAGAATTCATCGAAGCAGATCACTCGCGACTCGGCCGCAAAGCGCTTGGCGATGATGGTCAGCGGGTTTTTCTCGCCGCCGAGGGTTTTCATCTCTTCGTGCACACGCTTCATGAAGCGGTGGAAGTGGGTGCGGGTCTTTTCCTTGAACGGCAGCGCTTCAAAGAAGGTGTCGACCAGATAAGTCTTGCCGCGACCCACACCGCCCCAGAAGTACAGGCCCTTGACCGGCGTCTGATCCTTCTTGCCAAACAGCTTGCCCAGCAAACCCGGCTTGTTCTGCTCGGCCGCGATCAGATCGTCGTACAGGCGCTGCAGATGACGCACGGCAGTTTCCTGCGCGGCGTCATGGAAGAAGTCCGGGCGTTTCAGATCAGCTTGGTATCGTTCTAGGGGCGTCATAATTCGTTAGCAAGGCAACAAAAACGGGCCGTCACTGTAGCGACGGCCCGTAGGAATGGCAATCAGCCCTTGGTCGGGCCGCGCCGCGGATTAGTCCTGAACCGGGGTCAGCGCAACGCGCAGAGCCTCGATGGCCGCGTCTCGCGCAGCAGTATCGGCGAACGCCGGGCTGTCGCCAACGCACTCGCCTTCCAGCCACACGCTGAAGCTCAGGTCTTGATTGCGAATGTCCAGCGCCTGACCGGCTTGCAGTTGTTTGGTCACTTGGCCTGCAGTTTTGCCGTCGGCGAAGTTGCGCGACAGCAATAGTTGCTCGCCATCAGCCGCCAGCAGACGGAAGCGGAAGCTGCCGTCGTCTTCACGGAAGCTGACGAAACGTGCAGCTTTCACGGCTTTCTTTTTGCTGGTCGCCGCGACTTGCACCTGATTGACGAACGAACGCAGGCCGACCGCTTCACGCAGTTCGTTGAGGAACGGCGTCGCCACCGCACGAGCCTTTTTCGCGCCGTGTTGCAGGATGTCTTCCAGATCCGCCGGGCGCTCGATCAACTGGTGATAGCGCTCGCGGGACTCGCCCAGTTCATTGTCGAGCAACTGGAACAGACGATTCTTCGCCTCGCCCCAACCCAGACCGCCGAGCAGTTCGCTGCGGAATTCGTCCGCCTGCGCCGGTGTGGCGAACGCCTGAAACAGAGTGAACAGGTGCGAGTTGTCCGGATCTTTGGCTTCGCCCGGCGCTTTGGAGTCGGTGACGATCCGCGAGATCGCGTCCTTCATCTCTTTGGCGCTGGAGAACAGCGGGATGGTGTTGTCGTAACTCTTCGACATCTTGCGCCCGTCGAGGCCGGGCAAGGTCGCCACGCTTTCCTCGATCAGCGCTTCGGGCATGGTGAAGAACTCCTTGCCCTGGCCGAACAGGTGGTTGAAGCGCTGGCCGATGTCGCGGGCCATTTCCACGTGCTGGATCTGGTCGCGACCGACCGGCACCTTGTGCGCGTTGAACATCAGAATGTCCGCCGCCATCAGCACCGGGTAGCTGTAGAGGCCCATGGTGATCCCAGAATCCGGGTCCTCGCCGGTTTCGACGTTCTTGTCCACCGAGGCCTTGTAGGCGTGCGCCCGGTTGAGCAAGCCTTTGGCGGCGACGCAGGTCAGCAGCCAGGTCAGCTCGGGGATTTCCGGGATGTCGGACTGGCGATAGAAGGTCACACGGTCGACATCCAGGCCACCGGCCAGCCAGGTCGCGGCGATTTCCAGACGCGAGCGCTGGATGCGCAGCGGGTCATCGCATTTGATCAGGGCGTGGTAGTCGGCCAGGAAGTAGAACGAATCGGCATTGCTGTCGCGGCTGGCGAGGATCGCCGGGCGGATGGCGCCGGCGTAGTTGCCCAGGTGCGGCGTGCCGGTGGTGGTGATGCCGGTGAGGATACGGGTACGGTTCGTCATGGGTAATCGCTTGTCAGACTGCAATCAATTCGAGAGACGCGGCAGGATCAGATCCTTGAGATCGGTCAGCTTGCCATGAAAAAAGTGTCCGCATTCTGCCACTTTCAGCAGCTCATGGGGGCGCTGGAGTTTTTCCGACCAGTCGTAGACCAACTGCGGATCGATCACTTCGTCGGTTTCCGGCTGGATCACGGTCAGCTCGCCGTGCTGTGGCAGTTGATCCTGATCGCCCAGGCGCATCACCGCCGGCGCGACCATGAACAGCTGCTTGAGCTGCACGCCTTGGGCTTCGAGACGACCGCCGAGACTTGCTGCAACAAATCCACCGAAGGAGAAACCGAACAGGGTCAGCGGCAGCTCCGGATGCTTTTCCAGTAGCCATGCTGCGGCAGCCTGAGCGTCGTCGACTTCACCGCTGCCCATGTCGTGGGAGCCTTCGCTGGCACCGACGCCGCGATAGTTGAAGCGCAAGGTGATCAAACCTGCGTCGCGCGCGGTGCGCTGCAGGGTCGAGACGACCTTGTTGAGCATGGTGCCGCCCTGCACCGGGTTCGGATGGCAGATCAGCGCGATGCCGACTGGCTGCTCGTTATCGAGGTACAGCGCTTCGATTTGGCCGACTGGGCCGGCAATCACTACAGGGGTTTCACGCATCAGCAAGGAAGGAACTCCGTGACCTCGAATCGGGTCGACTCGTCTAGCAAATTGTCTGTGCCAATCTATTGCGAGTGAATCGCGGTATACAGCGCAGGTTCGAGCCGTTAACGTAAAGCAAAGCCGTTTATAGAGGAAGGACTCGTGGAACACTCGCTCTTAGTTTGGTTGTTACCGACTCTTGCCCTGGTTGTGGGTGTCGCCATTGGATTCCTGATCGCTCGCGTCGCACCGAATGCCGCGCCGAGCCGCACGCAGCGTCAACTGGATGATATCCAGGAGCGTTTCGACAGCTATCAAAACGAGGTGGTCACTCACTTCAACAGCACCGCGACGCTGGTCAAGAAGCTGACCCAGAGCTATCAGGAAGTGCAGGATCATCTCGCCGAGGGTGCCAACCGCCTGGCCCTGGACGAGCAGACCCGTCAACGCCTGATCGCCGCTTTGCACGCCGATGCCGCGCAGGCACCGCGCGAACGCCTGACGCCGCCGCGCGATCAGGAGCCGCCACGCGACTACGCACCGAAAGCCCCAAACTCGCCTGGCATGCTCGATGAGCATTATGGCTTGAAGAAGTAATCAGTCTTCGCTGCAAGCAAAAAGCCCCCGGACAATTCGGTTGTCCGGGGGCTTTTTTGTATCTGATGATTGAGGGTGATTGGTCCGGCCCCTTCGCGAGCAAGCCCGCTCCCACAGGGTCATGTGGTGAACGCAGATTCTGTGAACAACACCCATCCCTGTGGGAGCGGGCTTGCTCGCGAAAGGGCCAGCACGGGCAACCCAAAAAAATGCCCGGTCACAAGACCGGGCATTTCTTCACTCAAGCATTCACTTACGGATACTGCTGAACCGTCCCCGGCTGTTGTTGCTGACCACCATACTGCTGACCCGGAATCGCCTTCAGGTTGACCTCGACGCGGCGGTTCTGCGCGCGGCCATTGACGTCACCGTTGCTGGCAATCGGGTTATCCGGGCCGGCGCCACGGGCCGAGAGGTTGGCACCGCTGACACCTTGCGAGGTCAGGTAGGTGGCCACGCTCTGCGCACGACGCTGAGACAGGTCCATGTTGTGCTGGCGGCTGCCGGTGCTGTCGGTGTAGCCGACGATTTCGATCTGGTTCTGGTTGAACTCTTTCAGCGAGTTCGCCAGATTGTTCAGCGGCTGATAGAAGCTTGGCGCGATGTTCGCCGAGTCGGTGGCGAAGGTAATGTTGCCTGGCATGATCAGTTTGATCTGGTCGCCCTGGCGCTGCACTTCAACCCCGGTGTTGGCCATGCTGGCGCGCAGCTTTTTCTCTTGCTGGTCGGCGTAGTAACCGTAACCGGCCGCCGAAGCACCTACCACCGCCGCGCCGATCAAGGCGCCCTTGCCACGGTTGTTGTGGTCGATGGCGGCACCCGCCAGGGCGCCGGCCAGCGCACCGAGACCGCCGTACTTGGCGGTTTTGCTCATGCCTTGCGAGCCACCGTCGGCCTGCCCCTGATTGTCATACGGGTTGGGCGAGGCGCAGCCGGCCAACATGGCCACAGCGGTAGCAACAATAATCAAACGAGGCGTGGTGAACATGAAGAGCTCCTGGTTTTTTTCGCATTCTGTGTGGCAGCGGCCCTAGGCAATAGACCTGTGCGGGCGTTGGATCATGACAATGCCGAAAAATTCCGCCGCACACTCATGACAAAATGTTTAGGCGCGCACGAACGGGTTTTCCCGCATTTCATCCCCGAGACGCGTGTCCGGACCATGCCCGGCAACCACGATTGCGTCTTCGTCGAGGGTGTACAGCCGCTGCTTGATCGATCGCACGATGGTCGCCTGATCGCCGCCCCACAAATCCGTGCGCCCTACCCCGCGACGAAACAGCGTGTCGCCGGCAATCAACAGCTTAGCCTCGGAAAACCAAAAGCTCATGGAACCGGGCGTATGTCCCGGCGTATGCAGCGCCACGCCGCAGCCGCAGGCCAGTTCTTCATCGTCGCTCAACCAGCGATCCGGCGACGGTACCGGGGTGTAGGGCACACCGAACATCTGGCATTGCATTTCGAGGTTGTCCCACAGGAACTGGTCTTCCTTGTGCAGATGCAGGGTTGCGCCAGTCTTTTCCTTCATCTGCCCGGAGGCGAGGAAGTGATCGAGATGCGCGTGGGTATGGATGATGCTGACCACTTTCAGGCCATGCGCATTGAGGCGCGCCATGATCAGGTCGGGGTTGCCCCCCGGGTCGACGACGATGGCTTTCTTGGTGATTGGATCGCCGATGATCGTGCAGTTGCACTGGAGCTGGCCGACGGGGAAGGTTTCGCGGATGAGCGTGTCTTTTGTAAACAAAATCGGAGATATCATTTATGCGAACCGTAGGTCTACCGCGAACGTGATAACGCGGAGCGATAGGGTTAATTAAAATTAACAAATAAGACACATCGAAGACCAAAAATATCCTGGACTTTGTACAACAAAGCTGCGCAATGCAACGGCCTTCGTTCCCACAAAATAAAAGCAAAAAAGCAAGGTCAAGGGGTTTCAAAAATAATGCGTTCGCAGTAAAAGTAGAGCTTTATCGTTGCGGCTGCACCACGCAAGACCACGGAGATACACCATTGCTTTACGAAAGCATAAGCCTAGGAAGGAAGGCAACACCAAAAAAATCATTAGAATCTTCTTTCGTCAATAACGGGCCTACGCCCGACTACAGCACGCAGTCAGGTTATAAAGTCACGGAACCTTATTCTAGCGCTAACTTGAGCTTTTTCTTGAATAAAAACGCATCAATTGGACATAACAGCATATTCGACACGCAAAGCCAAACCATCGCATTTATCCCTTTAGTATATCAGTCATGCATAAACCCCAATAATGTTAATCCTATCGAACACCACTACGGGATTGCCATAACAAGATCGCGAAAAATAAATATAAGCAGCAGCAAAAAAATTGCGAACTCATTAGACCTTACCTTTTTTTGGGTTAAACGTAATTAGTAGAGGCCCTAATTGAAAAATCTGGTAGAAAAACGTGGAAAGTTATTATTCACAGTCGATTCAGCTTTGCTCAGAGAGCTCGGTGAACGTCTCGTAGGTAAAGCTCATATCGCCTTGGCTGAACTAGTGAAAAACTCGTTTGATGCTGACGCTACTAAATGCACGATAACATTTAGGGCTAATGAAATTGAAATTGTGGATGACGGGCATGGGATGACCTTACAGGAATTTGAACGTTTCTGGATGCGCGTCGGCACAACCCATAAAGCAGGCGAGGTATACTCTCGAACTCTGAGACGCCCACTAACTGGATCAAAGGGCGTCGGTCGACTCGCGGTTCAATTTTTAGCAAACAAAGTTGAGATTCAATCTACTGCAGCAGGCGGCAATCTTTCCCTCAATGTTAAAGTAGATTGGAATGATGCAGTTCATCATGAGTTTATTACAGAAGCAAGTGCAGATTTCGAACTAACATCATCCCTAAGCAGTTACGCAAACGACTCACCCCACGGATTTAGAGTAATACTTTCAGGTTTGAGGCAGGATTGGGACAATCAGTCTTTAAAGGGTTTAGCACAAGAAGTCTGGACACTAAAAGCGCCATTTGACGGATTTGCCGGAAAAGGAAATCTTGATCAAAGCCATAACTTCAACATTGAAATTGAATCAAGCGAAGACACAGACCTAGAGCTTTCATCGTTCAGCCAACAAGCTTCCGCAGCGATTGAACAGTGGATAGCTAAAATTGAGGGTGTAATAGAGCGAGGTAGGAAAAACAACAAACAAAGAGTAAAAATCACCTTTCAAGATGGAAAGGTGTTTGAAGAAAGTTTCTACGTATCAGAAAATGAAAACTGTCAAATAGATTCAGCCACTTGGGAAATCCGAATATTCAATTTGTCCGGGCACTACGGTTCAAAAATCAAAGTAGGAGATGCACGAAAATATTTCTCAGAGTTCGGAGGTGTCCATGTATATGACGGCCCCTTTCGCCTACCCTATTATGGTATTGAGCAAGACTGGCTAGGTATAGAGCTTGATCATTCTCATCGAAAAGTTAGATCGGCTCTATTACCATCCCATTTTCATGTAGAGCGGGCACTTAATGACCTACCGACTCAGGGTAGGATACTTGGTGTAGTAAGAATCAACACCGGTAGCGAACACCAACATGCCTCTCCAAGAGCAATAAAAAGCGGTGACTACCTAAAAATTCAAGTTACACGCGATCGCCTTCAGATAAACAAAGCTTATGACCAGCTTAAAAACGCCGTTCGACGATCCGTGGATTTATATGCAGTATTCTCAATGCGTCAACGCCATGAGAATGCTCGAAGAGAGCGCCCCGAACTCAGCCCAGTTTCGCAGGCTGTCGGCCTTCAAGGTCTTCTCTCAGAGTATAAAAATGAGATTCCGAAAAGAGTTTACAACGAAGTATCCGCCGCTATTGAAACATTCACTAGCTCGGTCGAAAAAGAACAAGTTTACTCTGATTCAATCACAAGCTTACTAGGCCCTCTCGCCACCGCAGGTATGTCGGCACTAGCGCTGGAACATGAAACATCAAGACAACTCTCTATTTTAGAAAGAATCGCGAAAAACCTCAGCGGCTCTGGTATCCGAGCCGAAGAAAGTGCTAAAGAAATAAGAAAATGGATACTCGACTTCAAATCCATGAGAAGAGTATTTGAACCACTTGCGAACCAAGAAGATAGAGAAACCATTAAACCGCTTCGAGCCGCGCGAGTGATTGACATTGTTATTGACTCACTACAACACTTTATGAACAGCACAACAGTAACACAAGATATTCCCACAAACATCTTACTTCCAGCCGCAACCTTCGTTGAGTGGCAAGGGATATTCCAAAACGTATTTACAAATGCTTTAAATGCGATGCTCGCGGTCAAGCAAGTGAGAAAGATACATGTCGATGCCGGCTATCGCGGCAAGAATAGAGCATGGGTGCATATATCGGATTCAGGTTCTGGTGTCGACTTATCAGATACCGAAACGTTATTTGAGCCGTTTAGAAGGAAGGGAGATATTCCCGAGCAGCGACGAGCAATGGGTTTGGGCGGGCATGGACTTGGGCTAACCATTGTGCAGATGATCGCAGAAAGCCGCGGATGTAGCGTTAGGTTTGTTGAGCCGGCGCAGGGTTTCAATACGACCTTTGAAATCGAATGGAGGATATAAATATGAAAATAACCGTCGCTCTTATTGACGACTATGAAGAAAACCAGACTCAAAGCCTGAGCAATATTAAACATGCGATAGAGTCTATTAGTGAATTCCCACACGAAGTTGAATTTAAAAACATCCCACTAAAAGAAAAAAATGAACTTATAGAAAAAATAACCGGAATCTTGTCTGACTCAAGCAAACTAGACACAGCACCAAACTCACTTAGAAGCCTGGAGGGAGTAGATGTACTATTCCTTGATTACCAACTTCCAAAGTTAGACGGCCATGCGTGGTTAACCGCCGAAGATCTGGCCGGTGCTTTTCGGGCTTTCTCTCAAATCCCCGTTGTTTGTATACTCAATCGATTCCACGAAGTTGACTTTGACCTAAGCCTTTTAGCTCCAACGGTCACCGCTGCGGATCTTCATTTAAACGCAGAAAGCTTAGTTTGCGGTACTCTTTGGGTAAAACCAGAGTCTAGAAAACTGCCTATCGACATGAATAGGGAGAACTTTCGGCCTTGGTACTGGCCATCGCTGCCAGAATTAATCGATGATATTCATCAATGCCGCAAAGATTTAATGGGTATTGAGTTAAAAGACACCAAAGTATTCGACTTCCTAAATTTCAATGAGGATGATTTCAGAGCATTGACAAAAACTGCTCTCGGATTCATTAACCCTCAGTCACCAGAACCACAGAATGCAACCTTCTTAGACTTTTTCATGCATGGTTGCAACGGCTGCATCACTGAAGAAATCAAGACTTGGGTTCTTACAAACCCTGAAGAGATTGAGCGCAAAAAAATCGCTACATCCGTAATAGTAGCCCAAATGAAGAGATGGCTTACTCATATGGTGATGGCGTCTGGTGATGCAGTCGCTGACATTCCGCACCTAATTTCGAGAATGTATTGGATACAACAAGGCGATGTAAGCATCAACGATACGTGGCTGAGAGCGGGGAGCTTTACAAATGAAAAAATTCTTCACGATGCTTTGGAGGAATTCACATTTAAAAAGAGACACTGGCTATCTCGTGACGGTTATTGGACGCAAAGAATTGAGGCTTCGGATAAATTAGATAAGCTTTATCAAATTGATGTCGAAATTGATGAATTGAATCTACCTGTTTATCTTGAGGACTTTTCTATTTTCGTAACACGGGAGGAAACAGATGAATTCAGCTCAGCATTGAATTCCATTTGGTCAAACAGATACATTTCTCGGACAGCATTCAAAGCGCGAGAAATAAAATACGCACCTAAAGTTCGCCTGATATAGTGAGCCCCTTTATGTCTAGCGATCTGACAAAATTCCAAAAACTTCTGAGCGCACTACATCAAGATGGTACAGAAAATCTAAAAACAAAAATAACCAGAATGCCGATTATCAAAAACGCAAACTGGATTCACAATGCCGACGACATAAAAACCCTTACATCGTCTAACTCAGGAGACTTCGGCGACAAGATAATTTCTCTTAACCCACCTAGCCGCCTGAAAGATTCTGTAATTGGCCTATGGTGTCGCTGGGATTTTGAAAAGCCTTATAAAAGTAAAGTAGAGATAATGGTATGCCGTGGAAAGGACGCAAAAGCGGGTGCTAAATCGTATGGTTTCAGAATTGATCCACCACACTTCCAAGGAGACCAGCGCCACAATTACTGGCATGCTCAATATATTCAAGCATTTGAAAAAATCGACTCGATTAAATTTCCGCTAGCTAATAACGTTGACTGGATCGACGGTAGTGTCCCGGCTCACCCAATAGTATTTTCTGAGCCCGAAAACTTTAGTATTACCGATACTACAATCTACGCAGCACTGTCTATATACGGTGCAAGCTTGCCGCCCAATATAAAAACCGTTGCAAAACTATTAGGCCTAAACAAAAATTTCGAATACATTCTCTCCAAGGTAACGTAAACGTCTAAACTATCATCTTCTGTGCGCCATCTTACTTAAAAGCGCACAGAAGATATTAACTATCTATAATATATTACCTTCAAAATTACGACTCAAAAAATTCGCGTAAACTTCAGATTAAGCTATTGGTGAATGTCATGAATATATTCATTTGCATGTGCAATCAAGCTTTCGCCTATTACCTCACCCAACCTCACTGGGACTGCGTTCCCAATCATTCGGCCAACTGCTTTGAAAGTAATTTTATTGCTCGGCATGAATATATAGTTTGGAGGAAATGACTGAAGTATTGCAGCCTCCCTTAAAGAAATCGCTCTGTTTTGCTGAGGGTGACCAAATCTACCGTTACCAAAACCATAACATAATGTGGTCATAGTTGGACTGGGTTCATCACCTCTCATCCGCCCATAAACACTTGGGTATGTTTTACCGCTTGGCTTTTTGTGGCACTCTGCAACCAACTCACGTGGCCAATCCTTCCATGTCCCACCAGGGCGTGAATGCAATATCCGTTGAACATTAAGAGGCGTAAGAGTCGCGGATCGATGGAGCGGATCATGGGGATCGCACTCCCCGGCTGCGATCTCGGGTAAGAACCCGATCGCTTCCTGCACTGTTTTAGGTTTACCGATATGTGTTGGTTCAATTATTCTAATCGGACCAAGCTTCGAAGCGAGAAGTACGTGACGACGGCGCTGCTGCGGTAAACCATAATTGACACAGAGAACACGATCGGCCCATACATGATATCCGAGATCAACTAAACCACTGACAAAGTCATGATATACCTCATGCTTTGTGACATCTGGCACATTTTCCATCGTGACAAGATCTGGTTTAACCCCATCGATAAGGCGGCGAAAAGCATAAAGTAGAGGCCATTTTCTATCGCTGCGAGTATCTTTACCTTGGTTATATGTTGAGAACGGCTGGCAAGGAGCACAACCCGCTAATAATTTCAGGCGGTTAGGTCGATACCACTCCTGTATCTCTTGAACAGATACATCTTCGACATTCTTGGCAATAAAAGCAGCACCATTATTCTCATGGTAAGCGAACTCACACTGACGCTCATTATCATAGCCCGCACGCACGGTGACACCAGCGTTCCGCATGCCGGCGGTGAGCCCACCAGCACCACAAAAAAGGTCAACAGCATCAATCATCGATTCGAACCTTCCAAACGTACGGCATTTAGCGCGAACCATTAATTTAAAGAGCCGAAACGATACAGTAAGAACACGCCGAAATCCGGTTCAAACGCACGCCAATCTGAAAATTTTTCGCATTCAGCCTAACACTCCTAACTCTTTGGCCCGCGCCACCGCCTGTGTGCGCCGCTCAACCCCCAACTTGCTGTTGATATGGCTGGCGTGAGTTTTCACGGTATGCAGGGAAATGAACAGCTGCTCGCTGATTTCCTGATTCGAGCATCCTTGGGCGATAAGGCGCAGCACGGCCAGTTCGCGACTGCTGAGCTGCTCTGTCACGCAAATCTCTGCAACCGGGCGAGCAACAGGAAGGGGAAGGTACCCCAGCAATTGCTGAATGATCGCCGTCGACGCAATCGATACCAACTGCCCGCGCAGCCAGTCGCCATGTTCTTTCACCAACGTATTGAATGGCTGCAACACGCCCCCAGCCGCCGCCTCCAATGCCTGATTCAATGCTTTCCTGGCCTCGGGCTCACGCCCCCCTGCCAGCAGCAACGCGACCTTCTGCGTCAACGCCATCACACTGAGCAACTGCCGGCCGGTTTGCTGGCCATTTTCATGCAACACGTTCAACCGCCCTTCTGCGAGCATCGGTTGCCCTTGAATCATGTCGAGCAGTGCCTGTTGCAGTTCCACATGCAGCGGCAACTGTGGATGAAATTCTGGTGGTGCGGCAGCGCGTTCGCCCGTGTACGTCTGACCCAATCGCGCCAGCCAGGCTTCGGCCAGATCAGTGCGGCCTTGCGCCAGCCACAGTTCGCATTTGACCAAGGTGATCATCGCCAGATAGTAGATCGGCGGCACATCCCAGATATGCATCAGCCGCTCGGCTTCAGCGAGTTCGGCGAAGGCCTTGGCGAACTCGCCGACGCTGCCGTCGAGACGGGCGATCACGCAGTGACCGATCAATACGCTGATATCGCGACAGGCCCGCGCTTCGGCCAGACCGCTCAGCAATCGGGCCCGGGCCTGCAGTGGTTGCAAGCGCATCGACAGCAGAAAACCTTCATACAGCGTCAGCCGCGCACGCACCGCGTACAGACGTTGCGCCGACAACCCGCGCAGACGATCAAGACCCTGATGCACCTCATCCAGTGCCCGCAGAATTTCCCCGCGCGATTGCAGGACCCGCGCCCGGTCGTAATGCGCCAAGGCTTCGAACAACGGATTGCCGACCCGCTGCGCCAGCTCGAGGGATTCTCGATTCAAGCCCCGCGCACGCCACAGGTCACCGTCGGCAATCGCCAGATTGGACAAAGTCGACAGGCACATCAGGCGTTGCCCGTAACGTTTCACCGGCAGGCTTTCCAGCGCTTCGCTGCAATAGCGCTGGGTCAGCTCACGATGCCCGCGCCCGCGGGCGATGATGCCGCTGAGCGCCAGCCATTGCGCGAGCATCGACTTCTGCGCAGAGGCCGAAGGCGCCGGCAGGAAACGACTTAAATGACTGGCCAGCTCTTCAGCGGCATCCAGCTGACAGGCCAGCCCGAGCGCCCAGCTATAGAGCACGATCAAGCGTGGCGTGCTGATCAGCAGACTGTCGGGCAAGTCCATTTTCCAGCGCAGCAGCATGCCCACGTTCTGCTCGGCGAGCAGTTGTTCCTCGGACAGGTTCTGCACCAGATTCGCTGCGACATCCAGATGGCCGGCGCGCAAGGCCTGCTCCACCGCTTCGTCGAGCAGCCCTTGAGCATTGAACCAGCGACAGGCGCGCAGGTGCAGGGTCGCCGCCGGCACCAGCGTCTGGGTCACGGGACGGCTGCGCAGCAGATCGGAAAACAAATGGTGATAGCGATACCAGTGACCGTGTTCGTCCAGCGGCACCAGAAATACCTGATGCGCCAACAGAAACCGCAGGATTTCGGCGCTGTCGTGTGCTTCGCGCACCGCGTCGCACAGCTCGCTGCAAAAGCGCTCTTGAGGGGCGGTGTCGTAGAGAAACGCCTGCACCTCGGCCGGCAGGCAATCGATCACTTCTTCCAACAGGTAATCGCGGATCAGCCCTTCCCCGCCGTTCAGCGCGGGTGGCAACGGAGCCCCGCTGCCAGCCTCGGAGACCGCAAGCAACCAGAAACGCAGTCCGGCCACCCAGCCTTCGCTGCGCTGGATCAGGTTTTCCAGCGCTTCGCCGCGCAATGAACTGCTGTGTCGATCGAGCAGCGTCAGGGCCTCATCGTGGGTCAGGCGCAAGTCCTGCTCATGCAGTTCGAGCAACTGGCGCGACAGGCGCAGACGCGCCAGATGCCAGTCCGGGCGCTGCCGACTGGTGACCATGACCAGCAAGCCATCGGGAAGATGATTGAGGAAAAACTGCAGGCAACGGTCGAGTACCGGGCCTTGGGCGAGATGATAGTCGTCGAGCACCAGCAACAGCGGCGCCGTCGGTTGCAGTTGCAGGGCCAGTTCATCGAGCAAGCCATCGAGCCATTCTTCGAAGGCGAACGGCTGATGGCGCTGGCGCATCTTCAACAGGCCGAGTGCACGACTGCCCAGATCCGGAAAGTAGTCCTGCAGTCCCTCCAGCAATCGCTCGAGAAACCGCCCCGGATCGTTATCCCGTGGGCTCAATCCCAGCCAGAGACTTTGCCAGTGCCCCGGCAGGCTCTGACAGAACTCCACCGCCAGCGAACTCTTGCCGAACCCGGCCGGAGCGCACACCAGTAACAGACGTCCACCGAGCCCGGTTTGCAGGCGCTCGCAGAGACGTGGCCGCAAGACGTATCCGTCCGGCAGCGGAGGACGGAAAAAACGTCCGTCCAGTGCCGCGACGGCAGCGCTTGCGGGACCCGGAAGTGGGGACAGATCAGTCATGGCCGGCTCTTGTTCGAATGGCTGTTGGCGGCGTAGCAGATGTCCGCAGCCTAGCCTTAAACGTAGCGGTTATGAAGGTTGCTGCTACAAATGGCTACAAAAAGACTGTCGAGAGCCGGCAGCTCCTACAAAATCAACGCCAAAAAAAACGCCCCGAACCAGTCGGGGCGTTTTTTCGAGGATGCGGCCTCGGGTCAAAGCTTAGCGGATACCGTCCTGGCCCAGGTTGCCCGGCTGGAATTCGCTCTTGGTGGCAGAGAAACCGAAGTCATACGCTGATTTTTCTTCGTTCTTCATGCCCAGCGCCAGGTAGCGACCCGATTGCAGGTCGTACAGGGCTTCCAGCGCGTACCACGGCACTTGCTTGTCGTAGTAGTCCTCGGCATGCGCTTCGGCGACACGCCACAGCTGACCGCGACCGTCGTAGTGGTCGATGACCGCTGCCTGCCAGGTGTCTTCGTCGATGTAGAAGTCACGTTTGGCATAGATATGGCGCTGACCCGGTTTCAGGGTGGCGACCACGTGCCAGACACGACGCAACTCGTAACGAGTCAGGTCCTGGTTGATATGGCCGGCCTTGATGATGTCGGCGTACTTGAGAGTCGGCGAGTCGATCTTGTAGCTGTTGGAGGCAATGTACATCTCTTTCTTGCCTTCGAGCTTCCAGTCGTAGCGATCCGGCGCACCGTTGTACATGTCGAGGTTGTCGGAGGTACGCAGACCGTCCGCCGCAGTGCCCGGGCCGTCATAGGACACTTGCGGTGCCTGACGCACACGACGCTGACCAGTGGCGTAGACCCACGCCTTGCGCGGCTCCTTCACCTGGTCGAGGGTTTCGTGCACCAGCAGTACGGTACCGGCCAGACGTGCCGGCGCGGTCACTTTCTGCTTGAAGTAGAACAGGATGTTGCCTGGGTTGGCCGGATCGTAATCCTTCATCTTGTCGCGGAACACGAACTGGTCCTGGAAGTACACCAGGCTGAACGAGCCGTTGGTTTGCGGAGTCGCCTGGGTCACCAGACGGGTCACGCTGCCACCGCGATAGCGGGTGATGTGGTTCCAGATCACTTCCAGACCGCTTTTCGGAATCGGGAACGGCACGGCAGTGTCAAAGTTTTCCAGACCGTTGCCGCCAGCCACCAGATTGGTGGTGGTGGCGTTTTTCTTGATCGCGGCGAACACGTCATCCGGCACGGTCGAGCCGCGATGGGACGGATAAACCGGAATCTTGAAGGTGTCCGGGTAGCGCTTGAACATCGCGTACTGGCCCGGAGCAAGCTTGTCCTTGTACTGCTCGACGTTCTGCGCGGTGATGGTGAACAGCGGTTTTTCACTGCCGAACGGATCGGACAGGAAGCCCTTGCTGTCGACCGTGCCGGCATTTTTCGCCAACGGTTTCCAGGCAGGGATCGAACCGTCGGCGTTGCCGGCCATTTCGGCGCCCATCGGGGTCAGGCTCTTGCCCAGCTTGTCGGCTTCGGCGGCGGGAACGGCCGCCATGACACTGGTCGCCAGCAGCGACAAACCCAGAACACCCGCGTGGAACAGACTCTTTGTTATTTTCATATGTGTGTTCGTCCTGAAAAAACTGTGCTTAGAAGTTCACGCCGACGCTCAAGGCCACGAAGTCACGATCGTCCACGGTCGTGTAGTCGCCGCCAAAGAAGTTGGTGTAGGCCAGGCTCGCCGTGTAGGTGTTCTGGTATTCGGCATCGAGACCGAGGCTGATGGCCTTGCGACCTTCCTCGAAGTTGCCGCCAGGGCCTGGCGAGTAACCTTTCACGTCGTGCGACCAAGCCACGTTCGGCTTGAGGTTCACACCGGCAAACACGTCGCTGTAATCCCAAATGGCACGAGCGCGATAGCCCCACGAAGTGGCCGTGGTGAAACCATCGTTGTTGCAGTTGCTGGAAACGTTGTCACGCGAAGCCCCCGGCCCGGCACCGTTGATGGTGGAGGTGTTGAGGATCTGCGAGCAGGTGTTGAGACCTCCCGTGGCAGGCAGTTCGCCCGGGCCGAACACCGGATCGCGGCCGTAACGGGCTTCGGATTTGCTTTCCAGACCACCGACGTGGGTCACGCCGACTTCACCCACCAGGGTCAGCCGGTTGGCGCCCATCACCTGATCGAAGAAGTGCGTCAGGGTGGTTTGCAGCTGGGTGATTTCTTTACGGTTGTAACCGTGCAGATCCTGGCCCGGCACGCCGTTGAGGACCGACGCATTGGTCAACGCGCCACCCAGCGGACGTACGCCGGCGAACAGAATGTCGGTGGAGTTCAACTGCACCGGCGCATTCGGCCGATAGCTGACCTCACCGCTCCACGCCGTACCGGTGGGCAGGGTGGTGGAGAAGCTCAAACCGTAGAGGCGGATGTCTTCAGGGTATTCGATGAAGTAGTTCGAGTTGCCTGCGACGACCAGTGGCCCCAGCGCCTGGAACGGCCCCGGCAATGCCGCCACGCCGTTATAGATCGACTGTGGCGCGCCGGTGGCGCTGAAGATCGGCGCACGGCTGTGGTAGTTCATGAAGTAAGCGCCGAACTCGGTGGCCAGCGGGTCGAACATGTACTTGGCGGAAACGCCCCACTGCCCGCTGTCACGCGCGTTGCGGTTGGGCGAACGGCGCACCAGCACGCCCTCTTCGTTGACGTCGACACCAGCGTTGGCCAACGGCCCGAGCGCAATACCCGGAATGGTCGAACGCTTGTTCAGTACCCGCAGGTTGTCGTCGCAACCGGTGGTGACAATGTCCGGCTGCGAGAAGAACGTGCCGCAGTTGTCGGTCACGGTCTTCTGCCAGTCGATCTGGTAGAAACCTTCGGCCGAGAGGTTTTCGGTAATGCTCTGGGACACGTAGAACATGTTGACCGGGATCAGGCCTTCCTTGATCTCGGCACCCGGACGGCGGAACGCGGACACGTCGATCGGGTTGATCGAGTTGATGCCGCCACCGATGAAGGTACTTTCGCCCCAGTTCACCACCTGCTTGCCCAGACGCACCGAACCTGGCTCATCGGCAATCGAGTAGTTGTGGTAAACGAAGGCGTCTAGGATCTGCCCGCCGGAAGAACGCGCCGCGACGTCGCGGTTGTGGTTGCTGACGTCCTTGTATTCCAGGTCCTGATTCTGCAGCGCGAAGTCGTACCAGTATTTGCCCCGGACGAAGACCCCGGTGTCGCCGTATTTCAGTTCCAGATCATGGATGCCCTTGAAGATCTTCGAGAAGGCTTGCCCGCTCTTGAAGTTCAGGTGGCCGTTGTCGGAGGTCTGGGACAGGCCCTTGCCGCCGTTGTTGACACCAATAAGGTCCTTGTTCGGCTGCTGGGTCGAGATGCTCATGCCCAGGGAGAGCGAGGAGTCGAACTGACCTTCGATTTCACCGACGTTGAAACTGACGCCGAATGCGGGCCCGGCGAGCGTAGAGGCAAGACTGACGGCCAGAGGCAGTTTAGCCCGGCGCCAGAACTGGTTTACTGATGTCATCGACGCTACTCCATGTGCATTATTGTTATGGCAGTGAGTACTTTTAAAAACGCCTGGAAGACCGGGAGCCAGTAGCCACCCGACGTCACTCCAAAGTTGCATCGCCCCTGTTCGTGCGTGTGCCCCGTTCTTAAAAATCCTTGAGCGGACTATAGCCAGCAGGGGGTACTGCTTGATCCCTCTAAAGTGTGATTTGCAGCTGCCGGCCACTCTGGAACAGTCCTTTCGCCAGTCCGACAGATGTCGGCACGGCAAGGATGGCTGAATTTTTCGATTTAACAAGCCAAGCGCTTGCTTGGTGGGTCTGGCGCGCCGGTTTCGGCGCGCCAGCAGACACTCAAAGTGTCGAAAGGAAGGTGCTGTTGTTGGCCTGCCATTCGGTGATGTCGAGGCGGATGCGCTTCTTGTCGAGCTTGCCGACACTGGTCTTGGGAATTTCCGTAACAAGGGCGATCTGGCTTGGAATCGCCCACTTGCTCAAGTGCCCCAGTTCCACGAACGGCTTGAGGTGTTCCTTGAGCTCGCGCGCCCCGATCTCGTGCCCTTCGCGGATCACCAGCAGTGCAAACGGCCGCTCGCCCCATTGCGGATCGGCGATGCCCACCACTGCTACTTCGCGTACCGCCACATGACGGCTGATCAGGTCTTCGAGGTCCAGCGAGGAAATCCATTCGCCGCCAGTCTTGATCACATCCTTGATGCGGTCGCGGATGTCGATCACGCCCATGCTGTCGAGCGTTGCCACATCGCCAGTGTGCAGCCAGCCGCCGGCCCAGAGCTCGGCGCCCTTCTGCGGTTCGTTGAAATAGCCTTCGGTGAGCCACGGCGCGCGCAGCACCAGTTCGCCCTGGGTTTCGCCGTCGGCGGGGAGGAAGTTGCCCTCGGCGTCGACGATCGCCGCTTCCACCAACGGCCCCGGCACACCGGCCTTGATCCGGTAAGTGGTGCGTTCGTCTTCGGTGCCGGCCATCAACTCGTCGTTCAAATGCGCGCAGGAAACCAGTGGCCCGGTCTCCGACATGCCGTACGCCGCCGTCAGCTGAATGCCCCGGGCCTTGGCGGTTTCATACAACGTGCGGTTCAGCGCACTGCCACCGATGACGATCTTCCAGCCGCCAAAATCGGTGCCCTGTGCGCCTTTGGCGTTGAGCAGCATCTGCAGGATGGTCGGCACGCAGTGGGAGAACGTGACCTTCTCCTTGCGCCACAGCTCGACGAGGAACTCCGGGTCGTAACGCCCCGGATAAACCTGCTTGAGCCCGAGCATGGTTGCCACGTACGGCAAACCCCAGGCATGCACATGGAACATCGGGGTGATCGGCATGTACACGTCGTTGGTGCCGAGCAGGCGCACGCTGTCGATCGCGCCCATGATCGTCGACACGCCCATGGTGTGCAGCACCAGTTGCCGATGGGTGAAGTACACGCCTTTCGGGTTGCCGGTGGTGCCGGTGGTGTAGAAGGTGGTAGCGACCGAGTTCTCGTCGAAATCCTCAAAGTCGTATTGCGCACTCGCGGCGGCCAGCAGTTGCTCGTACTCGCCGACCAGGTTCGGCAGCTCGGCGGTCTTTTCCGGCAGATCGGTCAGCAGCAGGGTTTTCTCGACGGTGGTCAGGTGCGGCGCGATGGCCTGGTACAGCCCGATGAACTCGCTGTTGACCAGCACGAAGCGGTCCTCGGCGTGGTTCATGGTGTAGAGGATCTGCTCCGGCGACAGACGCACGTTGATGGTGTGGATCACCGCGCCGATCATCGGAATGGCAAACATGCATTCGAGGTAGCGATGGCTGTCCCAGTCCATCACCGCCACGGTGTCACCCGCCTTCACCCCGGCCGCCGTCAATACGTTGGCCAGCCGCGCCACCCGCTCGATCAGGGTCGGATAGCTGTAGCGCAACTGGTCTCGGTAGATGATCTCGCGGGTTTTCTCGTAACGGGCGCCGGACATCAGCAGCCGTTTGATCAGCAATGGATACTGGTAGGCCCCATCGGCCGGGGGAATGACGCGAGTCTGCAACATATGAATCCCTTTTCTGGCTGCACGGTGTTGGCGTAGAGAGCGTTACTCTAGAGCCGTTATACCCCAGTCAAATCAGCCGAAGGAATGATTTGCACAGCCGTACAAATGCTAGCTTTGCGCCAGCATTTGTCGGTATTTCAGCGCCGTTCAGGCCGTTTGCCCTACAGCCGCTTCTGAAGGCGTCCGTGGGAAAACCAGCGCAGCAAGGAAGGTCAATGCGCCGAAACCCGCCAGAATCAAGTAAAGCCCGACAAAACCATGGCGCGGTTCGATGTAGGCAATCAGCGGAATCGCTGTCGCACTGGCGCCGAACGACAGGCAGTAACGCAGGGCGAAGACCCGTGACTGCCACTGCGGCGCGACGAAATTGGCGACCATCGAGTCGTTCACCGTCACCTGACCGAACACCACGAACATGAACGCCGCACCGAGCACGATCACTGCCCAACCATCGACATACGCCATGGCGTACAACAGCGGCGCCTGAAACAGCGTTAACACAATAAACGGCCATTTCAGGCTGACTCGGTGCAGCACCTGGCCAATGCTCAACTGCGCCACTGCACCAAAGGCATACGCGAGGCTGACCACCACGCCGAGGGTTTGCGGCGAGGCGAACAAGTCATGCAGACGTTCCTGAAACAGCTTTGGGTAGGTCATGGTCGTGGCGTTGAACACCACGCCACCGGTGGCCGTCGCCAGTGCCAGCACACCGAATACCATGAGCATTGAGATCCGCTGCCCGGCCGCGCCTTTGAGCGCAGTATGCGGACGCTGCGGAATTGGCTCCTCGCGCACCTGCAAGGCAAAGCCGATGCCCAGCACGATCGCCACCATCCCCGGTAACACGAAAGCCGAACGCCAGCCGAACTGCGCCACCAGCAACCCGGTGATCAGCGCCGAGAACGCCACGCCGAGGTTGCCCCACATGCCATTGATGCCGATCTCCCGGCCGCGATTCTGCGCGTAGGCCACCAGCATCGCGGTGCCCACCGGGTGGTAGATCGCGGCGAAAATGCCGATCAGGGTCAACCCGATCACCAGCATCGTCGGGCTGGTGCTCAGCCCGGTGAAGATCGCCGAGGCGCCGATGCCGAAGAAAAACACCAGCATCATCTGCCGCCGACTCCAGTGATCGCCCAGCCAACCGGCCGGTAACGAACAGGCGCCAAAGGCAATGAACCCGCCCAACGACAGGCCGATCAGCGCGGCATAGTCGAGGCCGAAGGCTTGGGTCATGCCGAGCACGGCCGCGGGAAAAATCAGCATGAACATGTGATCGATCACATGGGCGGCGTTGACGTAGCGTATGACGTTTCGAGATTGATTCATGGCAGCACGCTTGTGTTTGTTAAGGGCGGAGGGTTGTCAGCGGCTTTATGCTAAGTTGGCGAAAAAGCGCATACCTGCCATTCAGGTCATCGAATCAGACATGTTGATCAGCCACTTCGAACACGGCCCGGTGAGTGCCTATCCCCGGTATTATCTGGACGGTGAGCACCAGCCGCTGCACCTGCACCGCGAGGCGCAGTTGCTGTATGCCGTCCGAGGGATCATGCGGGTGGTGACCGACCTCGGTGCCTGGGTGATTCCGCCAAGCCGCGCAGTGTGGATTGCGCCGCAAGTCGCGCACGAGATATTCATGTCCGGCGATGTGCAGATGCGCTCGCTGTTCATCGCCCCCGAGCTATCACCGGCCAGTCTGCAACAGTGCTGCGTGCTGGCGGTGACGCCGCTGCTGCGCGAGTTGATCCTGCGCGCCGTACAAGGCCCGCCGCACGCGGACAATCCGCTGATCCAGCAGTTGATGCTGGAGGAGCTCGCCAGCCTGGAAAACCTGCCGCTGCACATTCCGATGCCCAGCGACCGACGCCTGCAGAACATCTGTCTGGCGTTGCTGCACACTCCGGATCACCCCAACACCCTGGAAGACTGGGCACAGCAGGTCGGCGCCAGCTCACGCACTCTGGCGCGGCTGTTCCAGCGACAACTGAAGATGAGCTTCAACGCCTGGCGCCAGCAACTGCGCCTGATGGAAGCGCTACCGCGCCTGCTCGCCGGGGACAGCGTGCAGCGCGTGGCGCGGGACCTAGGGTACGGCAGCGCGCGGGCGTTCAGCGCGATGTTTCGCCGTTTGCTCGGGGACAATCCCCGGGAATACCTGAATAATCTGAGCAAACTCAGCGAGCTTGTGTAAGGCCCTGTGGGAGCGAGCCTGCTCGCGAAAGCGGTCTTTCAGCCACCAGTAATGTCGACTGATCCAACGCATTCGCGAGCAGGCTCGCTCCCACAGTTTTAAGTCGCGGTTCTGAGATCAATGCATCTCGGTAAACGCGATTTTCACGCCGAGAGCGATCAGCACCGCGCCCATGGTGCGGTCGAACCAGTGGCCCATGCGGGCAAAACCGGCACGTACACGTTGCTGACTGAACAGCATCGCCACCAGGCAGAACCAGAAAGCGGTCGCAACGGCCAGGTAAACCCCGTAACCCGCCTGCACCGCCAGTGGCGTGTGCGGGTTGATCACCACGGTGAACAGCGACAGGAAGAACAGCGTGGCTTTCGGATTCAGACCATTGGTCACGAAGCCCGAGGTGAACGCGCCGCGCGCGGTGCGCACGCCTGCCTCCTTGTGCAGATCATCGGTAACGGTTTTCGCTGGCTGCGCGCGCAAGGCCTTGAAGCCGATGTACAGCAGGTACGCGGCGGCGGCCCATTTCAAGGCGTTGAACAGCACGATCGACTGCGACACGATCAGGCCGATGCCGAGCAGCGAATAACCCACATGCAGGAAAATCGCCGTGCCCACACCCAGCGCGGTCCAGGTGCCGGCGCGACGACCATGGGTCACGCTCTCGCGCACCACCACGGCAAAGTCCGGGCCGGGGCTGGCCACGGCCAGCAGGTGGATCAGTGCAACGGTCAAGAACTCGGTCCAGTACATGGGGGCTCCTCTGGGGGTGATCATCAGCTTGAACACATCGCCTGAATGCTTTTCCCCTGTGGGAGCGGGCTTGCTCGCGAATGGCGTTGTGTCAGGCAACCTTATGGGTCTGACACGCCCTCTTCGCGAGCAAGCCCGCTCCCACAGGTTTTGTGAGCACCTCGGGCACTGCGTAACGTTTTGTTTCATCTGGTAGGCTCGGCAGATTACGCCTTCCGTTCCAAGCACAAAAGGTACAGTTGATGACGAACCCGCGCCGCGCCGTATTCCTCGATCACCCATCACTGGATCTCGGCGATCTCGACCTCAGCCCGTTGCGCGCCTGCTTCAGCGACCTGCAACTGTTCGCCCAGACTGCGCCTGATCAAGTCGCCGAACGCCTGCACGGGGCCAGCGTGGCGATCACCAACAAGATCCGCATCGACGCCGCCGCGATGGCCGCCAACCCGGATCTTAAATTGATCCTGATCACCGCCACCGGCACCAACAACGTCGATCTGGACGCGGCTCGCGCCCACGGCATCACCGTGTGCAACTGTCAGGGTTACGGCACGCCGTCGGTGGCGCAGCACACGATCATGCTGCTGCTCAACCTCGCCACCCGCCTCGCGGATTATCAAAAAGCCGTCGGCGAAGGTCGCTGGCAGCAGGCCAGACAGTTCTGCCTGCTCGACTATCCGATTGTCGAACTGGAGGGCAAAACCCTCGGCCTGCTCGGTCATGGCGAACTCGGCGGTGCGGTCGCGCGACTGGCCGAAGCGTTTGGCATGCGTGTGTTGCTCGGGCAGATTCCCGGCCGCCCGGCGCGCCCGGATCGTCTGCCACTGAACGAACTGCTGCCGCAGATCGACGCCCTGACCCTGCACTGTCCGCTCAACGAACACACCCGGCACTTCATCGGCGCCCGCGAGCTGGCGGCGATGAAACCCGGCGCTTTTGTGGTCAACACCGCTCGCGGTGGTTTGATCGACGAGCAAGGCTTGGCCGACGCGTTGCGCAACGGTCACCTTGGCGGCGCCGCCACCGACGTGCTCAGCGTCGAACCGCCGGTCAACGGCAATCCGCTGCTGGCCGCCGACATTCCACGGCTGATCGTCACTCCGCACAACGCCTGGGGCAGTCGCGAAGCGCGGCAGCGTATCGTCGGCCAATTGACCGAAAACGCCCAGGCATTCTTCAGCGGTACAGCGCTGCGGGTCGTCAGTTGATAAACTGCGGCACTTTTTTTCCAAGGAGCAGTTATGGATCCGCGCAGTGAAGTACTGCTTCGTCAGGCCGAGTTATTCCAGGGTTCGCTGTTGTTGGCCGGTTTGCCTGCCGACGATCTGCTCGGGCGCCTGCCCAATGCGTTCGGCTGGTGCTGGCATGCCGGCGATCAGGCCGCTCTCGATGCGCGCTTCGAAGGTCGCAGCCATTTCGGCGTAAACGTGCCGGAGCGCGAGTTCGACAGTGCCGTGGTGTTTTTGCCCAAGTCCAAGGATCTGACCGATTACATCCTCAATGCCGTGGCCGCACGTCTGCCCGGGCGCGAGGTGTTTCTGGTCGGGGAAAAACGCAGCGGCATCGAGGGTGCGTCCAAGCAACTCAACCCGTTCGGCAAGCCGCGCAAACTCGACAGCGCCCGTCACTGCCAACTGTGGCAGGTCACCGTGGCCAACGCGCCTGAAGCAAAATCGCTGGAAAGCCTGGCGCAGACTTATGAGCTGCCGCTGGCCGAAGGCCCGTTGAAAGTCATCAGCCTGCCGGGCGTGTTCAGCCATGGTCGACTGGACCGCGGCAGCGCCCTGCTGCTGGAGCATCTGGACAAACTGCCGAGCGGTCATCTGCTGGATTTCGGTTGTGGCGCCGGGGTTTTGGGCGCGGCGGTCAAACGGCGTTATCCGCACAATCAGGTGACTTTGCTCGACGTCGATGCCTTCGCCGCCGCCAGCAGTCGCCTGACGTTGGCGGCCAACGGTCTGGACGCCGAAGTGCTGACCGGCGACGGTATCGACGCTGCACCGATGGGTTTGAACGCGATTCTGAGCAACCCGCCGTTCCATGTCGGCGTGCACACCGATTATTTCGCTACCGAAAACTTGCTGCGAAAAGCGGCCAAACATCTGAAAAACGGCGGCGAACTGCGCCTGGTTGCGAACAACTTCCTGAAGTATCAGCCGCTCATCGAAGAGCATCTGGGCGTGTGCGCGATCAAGGCCGAAGGCAATGGTTTCCGGATTTACCGGGCCAAGCGTGGCTGAAAATTTGTTCTTGCTCTATCGGTTTTGCGAAGGCAGAATCCGCTCCGTCCTAGGGGAGTAGTCTCCCACGAGCGCCAAGCTCGTCCGGCATACGTCAACATACTTGATCCTCAGATCATGGCGTATGCGACCCAAGCGTCCGCACCAGACGGATCGCAGGGTTTGACAAGACCTATGACACGCACACCTTACCCGGGGCGGGAAGGCTGTACGTGTCATAGCCGTGTCGACCCGCCCCTTAGGAAATCCTGATGCTGGACTCGTTACTCGTTCCCACCGCAATCGTTGCCTTGGCCGAAATCGGCGACAAGACGCAACTGCTCGCGCTGATTCTCGCCGCTCGCTTTCGCAAACCCTGGCCGATCATTGCCGGTATTGTCGCTGCGACCCTGGCCAACCACGCAGCAGCCGGTGCGGTAGGCGCCTGGTTCGGCAGCTTCTTCTCAGACTCGGTCCTGCACTGGATTCTCGCCGCGAGCTTCACCGCCACTGCGCTGTGGACGCTGGTCCCGGACAAGATGGACGACGATGAAGCCAGCACCGCACGCAAGTTCGGCCCGTTCCTGACCACGCTGATCGCGTTCTTCCTTGCGGAAATCGGTGACAAGACGCAGATCGCCACCGTGATGCTGGCGGCGCAATACCCTGAGCTGTGGCTGGTGATTATCGGCACCACCCTGGGCATGTTGATTGCCAACGTGCCGGTGGTATTGGCGGGTAATTTTGCTGCGGAGAAACTGCCGCTGACCCTGATCCGTCGCCTGGCGGCTTCGGCGTTCCTGATTCTGGCGATCGTGGCGGTGTACAAGGCGATGCAGAGCAGTGGCTGGATTTAACCCCCGTCTACTGAACTACCCAAAACCTGTGGTGAGGGGATTTATCCCCGATGGGGCGCGAAGCGCCCCCAAGCTGACCACCTCGGTGCACCCAGTACACCGCAGTCATAGGTTTTGGGGCTGCTTCGCAGCCCATCGGGGATAAATCCCCTCACCACAATAAAGCCGGTTCCCTTCAAGCCCCCGACGGACTCAGGATTTAGGGGCTTTCTCGTACAACGGCATCACCTTCGGAATCGCTGCCTGCAGCGAGGCGATCCGGCTGGACGAGGCCGGGTGGGTGCTCATGAACTCCGGCGGTGCGCCTTCCGAAGCCTTGCTCATCTTGTTCCACAAGGTGATCGCCGCATTCGGGTTGTACCCGGCACGGGCGGCCAGTTCGAGGCCGATCAGGTCGGCTTCGTTTTCGTTGGCGCGGCTGTTGGGCAAGGTCATGCCGTAATTGGCCACGGTGTCGGCCAGCGCCAGGCTGTCCTGACCCAGACCGAGCAACGCACCGGCACCCTGTTTGGCCATTTCAATGCCATAGGCTTTGGACATCGCTTCACGACCGTGCTCGCGCAGGGCGTGGGCGATTTCATGGCCCATGACCGCCGCAATTTCATCGTCGGTCAGCTTCAGGCTGTCGATCAGCCCGGTGTAGAAAATGATCTTGCCGCCAGGCCCGCAGTTGGCGTTGAGCTCGTCGCTCTTGATCAGATTGACTTCCCACTGCCACTGCGCCGCATCCGGGCGGAAGTTCGGTGCCTGGGCAATCAGCCGGTTGGCAATCGCCTGAACCCGCTTGGCCTCCGGGCTGGTCTTGTCCAGCACGCCTTTGCTCGACGCCTCGCCGACGGTCTTCTGATAGGACTGGGCATACATCTGGTCGACCTCTTGCGAGGACAGCATGCTGAACATGTACTGCTTGCGCTCCACCCCCACGGCTCCGCCGCTGGTGGTGTTGACCGACTGACAACCGGCCAGCAACAGCGCTGCGCTCAGTGCACTTACAACCAATGTCTTGTTCATTCAAAAGCTCCCTGAAAACCTGCCGCGTATCGTAGGGGGTGAATTGTATCGGCGCCAGATACAACAGACGTGTTGCAGCGTCTTTCGGAAGTTTCCCACCGCTGTTGTCGTAAAAAATTCACAGCAACCGGCAAGTCTGCTGCCGCTGCGTCGCGCACCGATCCATTTGCGACATCCTCCGCCCTTTGTTCCGCTCAACGCTCATGGCGCCATGCCTGCTGCCGATACAACAGCGCAGACGTCCTCTTGCGTGCGGAGCTCCCATGAAGTTCAAGTCGATCCAGTTTTCCGTCGCCGCCCTGGCCGGCGCCATCGTCCTCAGCGTGGTTGCCGCGCTGGTGCTGTACGCGCTGTTCTCCGGTGCCCGCACTCAAGACATGGTGCAGCAGCGCACTCAGGCGCAGTTCGAACAAGTCATCGAACAACGCCTGACCTCGCTGGCGCAGACCCAGGTCAGCCAGATCCAGCGCGAACTTGAAGCGCCGCTGCTGATTGCCGGCGGACTGGTGCGGGTCAACGCGCTGCTCGGCACACCGGGCGCCGACGGCCAGCCGCGCCTGAGCGTCAGCCGCGAGCAACTGATCAGCCTGATCAAGGAGAACGTCGAGCAGAACCCGAAGATTCTCGGCACCTACATCGGCTGGGAAAAAAACGCCCTGGACCACAATGACGCGGCCTACGTCGGCAGCGCCGTGACCGGTATCGATCCCGCCAACGGACGCTTCCTGCCGTGGTGGTTCCGCAATACCGACGGCAGTCTGGGCGTGGACAAACTGGCCGATGTCGACGATCAGAAAACCCTGTCCACCGGGGTACGCGCCAGTGAGTACTACCTCTGCTCCAAGGAAACGAAAAAGCCCTGCGTGATCGATCCGGCGCCGTACAAGGTCGGCGACAAGGTCGTGATGCTCGCCTCGTTCATTGAACCGATCATGCTCAACGGCGCATTCCAGGGCATCGTCGGCGCCGACCTGTCGGTGAACTTCATCCAGGACATGCTCCTCGGCGCCAACCAGAAGTTGTACAGCGGCGCCGGGCAAATGGCCCTGATCGGCGGCAACGGCCGGATCGTCGCCTACACCCAGGATCCGAGCAAATTCGGTGAAAAGGTCAGCGACATTCTCGACGCCGAGCAGATCGCCAACATGGCCAATCTCAAACGCGGCGAAGTCACCTACTCGGTCAACAAGGACAAGGGCCGCATCGAGCTGTACCTGCCGTTCGGCATCGGCCAGACCGACGCGCGCTGGACCCTGATGCTGCAACTGCCGTTGAACGCGGTGATGGCGGATCTGCAAAAACTCCAAGCCGACCTTGATGCGCAACGCAAGTCCGACACCTTCGGCATGGCCATGGTCGGCCTGATCATTGCCGCCATCGGTTTGCTGGTGATCTGGCTGGTGGGTCACGGCATCGCCCGCCCCTTGAAGCAGATGGTCGCCATGCTGGATGACATTGCCAAGGGTGAAGGCGATCTGACCCGTCGTTTGAGCAGTGATCGCAGTGATGAACTGGGCTCGATCGCCAAGGGTTTCAACACCTTCCTCGCCAAGTTGCAGGCGATGATCACGCAGGTGGTGACGTCGGTGCAGAGCGTCAGCGATTCCTCTGAGCACACTGCCGACATCGCGATTCGCACCAACATCGGCATTCAGAAACAGATGGCCGAGATCGATCAGGTCGCCACCGCGGTGCAGGAGATGACCGCCACCGCGCAAGACGTGGCGCGCAACGCCACTCAGGCTGCGCAAGCCGCCAGCCACGCGGATCAGGCTGCCGGCCAAGGCATGCAGATCGTCCGTGATACGTCGAACTCGATTGGCGTACTGGCGGTGGAAATCGGCAAAGCGGTGGAGGTGGTGCAGACGCTGGCCAAGGACAGCGAAAACATCAACGCGATCCTCATCGCGATTCGCGGGATCGCCGAGCAGACCAACCTGCTGGCGCTGAACGCAGCAATCGAAGCGGCGCGGGCCGGCGAACAAGGGCGCGGCTTTGCGGTGGTGGCGGACGAGGTGCGCAATCTGGCACAGAAGACCCAGAAGGCCACCGAAGAAATCCAGAGCATGATCCAGCAGCTGCAACAGGGCACCCGCGATGTGGTGCGGGTCATGGAGGACAGCCAGAACCGCACCGACGAAAGCGTGCAGCACGCGGCGAAAGCGGCTGAAGCGCTGGAGACAATTACTCAGGCGGTGTCGGTGATCAATGACATGAATACGCAGATTGCCAGTGCGGCGGAAGAACAGAGCGCAGTGGCCGATGACATCAACCGTAACGTGATCAATATCGGTCAGGTGGCGAATGAAGTGGCGGGCGGTGCGGATGAGTCGAGTTCGGCCAGTGCGGGTCTGACTAAATTGGCGGAGCAGCAGCGGCGGCTGATCAATCAGTTCAAGGTCTGATCCAAAGGCCCCTTCGCGAGCAAGCCCGCTCCCACAGTAATTTTGCGGCGTTCACAAAACCTGTGGGAGCAAGCTTGCTCGCGAAGAGGGCGGCACAGCATCAACTCAACCCGGAGTCAGACACTCCGGCCCATTGAGCTTCGGATCATTGATCAGGTTCGCCAACACCCGCTCGCGCAATGCCGCCGGCTCACTGGCGAGCAAGCCCTGCAGCACATGCAACGGCGTCGCGGGATCGAGCCAGGCCGCCTGCCCCGCCTCATCGAGAATCAACGGTCGGCGCTGACTGGCCGCCGGCTGCGTGATGACGGCGGTGCTCAGCCACACCTGCTCTTGCACCGGATACGCCTCCCAGATCGCCGCGAAAAACAGCGACGAGCCCTCCCCCGGCGTCAGCCAGTACGGGCGCTTGCGCAGGTTGCCGCGCCATTCGTAGAAACCGTTGGCCGGCAGCAGACAGCGGCGCAGGCGCAGCGCCTCGCGGAACATCGGTTGCTCGGCCACTGTTTCGGCCCGGGCATGCGCCGGTGTTTTCGACAGATCGGTCAGCCACGGCGGTGTCAGGCCCCAACGGGCGCGGGTCAGCGTGCGTTGGCCGTCGGCCTCGGCACGCAGCATCAACACCGAATCATTGGGGGAAATGTTCCACTGCGCCTGCTGATCGGCGGGAAATCCGGGCAGGGCCGCGAAATCGCGGTTCCAGCGAAACAGGGCATAACGTCCACACATGGGGCAACACGACTCAGAAATAAAACGAACGTCAGCCTAACAGACCAGCGTCCCGGGGAAGCTCTCCGGTTCATCGCCGGGCAGCGGCAGCGCGGCATTGTACGCGGTGATCAGTTCGCGGGCGTATTCGGCCTGATCGTTATCGACCGACAGGCCGAGCAGGCCGAAGATCGGCAGTTCACCGGTGCCGCCGAGCAGATCCCGGCCCACCAGATGCGCCTCGATGCCTTCACTGGCGAGCATGCCCTTGAGCATCTCGCCTTCCATCAGGTTTTCCGGCTCGTAGATTCGCTGCATGGGCGCCCCTCACTCGTTTTCGCTGAAGACTTCCAGAAACCAATCCTCGCCATGCACCTGCAATACGAACTTTATTGGCGCACAGCACACCTGACAGTCTTCGATATAGGTTTGATCACCGCCGGACAAGTCCACTGTCGTCTCGACCGTCTCCCCACAATAAGGACATTCGTATTCAGCGGCTTCCAGCATCGCGGTCTCCCAGGTGACTTGTGCGTATAATCGCCGGTCTATTTGCAGGGCTATTTTTGTCTGGCTACCTTTTCAGACCGTGCCCCGTTGGTTTTCGATCAAAACCTTTACTTACCCTAGCCGTTTCCAACAAGAGAGCATGATGGGCGAATTCGATGCCATCCGACCTTATGACGACAGCGAAGTACCTGCGGTACTGGCAAGACTGCTCGGCGACAAGGCGTTTCTAGATATCCTCACCCACTTCCGCTTCCCGCGTTTTGCCGGTGCCTTCGGCTGGATGCTCAAACCACTTATAGCCCATCGGCTGCGTCGTGAGTTTGCCGACGTGACCTCCGTGGCCACTTTGCAGGACAAAGTCGAGTTCTACGTCGACCACACCATCGAGCGCGCCACTGATGGCGTGACTTACACCGGTGTCGAGCAATTCAAATCCGGCAGCGCCTATCTGTTCATCGCCAACCACCGCGACATCGTGATGGACCCGGCCTTCGTCAACTACGCGGTGTACCACGCCGGCCTGCCGACCCCGCGCATCGCGATCGGCGACAACCTGCTGCAGAAGCCCTTCGTCAGCGACCTGATGCGCTTGAACAAGAGTTTTATCGTGCATCGCTCGATCACCGGGCGCCGCGAGAAGATGGCGGCGTATCAATTGCTGTCGGCGTACATCAACCACTCGATCCGCAACGATTGCGCCTCGATCTGGATCGCTCAGGCCGAGGGCCGGGCCAAGGACGGCGACGACCGTACCGAATCGGCGATCCTCAAGATGTTCCACATGAGCCGCAAGGACGAGCCGTTCGGCGAAGTGATTCAGTCGCTGAACCTGACCCCGGTGTCGATCAGCTACGAATACGACCCGTGCGACCAGGCCAAGGCCCGCGAGCTGTACATCCGCGCCACCACCGGCACCTACGCCAAGGCGCCGGGCGAGGATGACGTGAGCATTGCCAAGGGCATCACCGGCTACAAGGGCCGGGTGCACGTGAACTTCGCTGCGCCGATCACCGAGCTGTTCGAAGACACCAAGCAATTGGCGGTCGAGATGGACAAGCAGATTCTCGGCGGATATCGCCTGTTCCCGGTGCATTACCTGGCGTATGCGATGTGGGCCGATGCCGATCCGCAATTGAACGTGCCGAAGGCTGCCGAGCTGTTCCCGGCGGATGAACTGGCCAAGGCGCAGGAAGAATGGCAGCGCCGACTGGATGCCTGCCCTGAGGAGCACCGTCCGTATCTGGTGCTGCAATATGCGACGCCGGTGCGCAATCAGTACCGCGTAAAAGCGGGGTTGCCGTTGTAAGCAGGCATAGCGGAGCCCCTGTGGCGAGGGGATTTATCCCCGATGGGTCGCGAAGCGGCCCCAGGATTCTGCCTGAATAATCATGGGCCTGCTGCGCAGGCCATCGGGGATAAATCCCCTCGCCACAAGGTTTTGCATTCACTTCAGAAGCGCGTGCTGATCCAGGAAACGATCAGGGCCAGGCCAAGGCAGGCAAAACCGAAGCGGTAGAAAAAGCGGTTCATGCGCAACGTCGCCCAATCCAGAATCGGTTCGGCATTCGGTTGAGCCTGGCGTTGCGCGGCGATGCTGGCCATGGCGCGTTGTTCACGACGGCGGGTCGCGTGCAGCAGCCAACTGCCCGGGAAGGCCAGAGCCAACGCCAGCAGGTTGATCAATTTGGCGGGATGGGCGGTAAACAGCGTCATCAAGTGCAGCGACATCACAGACCTCGGAACTGAATCGGTGTGGCAGACGCCCGTTCGACGACTGCGGCGCGGATTCTACCGAAACACTCCGCCACCACCCTACCCTTTGCGACAAATAACCTGACAATCGACCGATGGCTGTCCTGTGTCACGGCATCGTCATTTACATCGGCCACCATGCGCGCCTCGAAACACACATGGAACGCGACATGCTGCACGCCGAAAACCAGGATCGCCTGTACCTCATCACCCCGACCGACGAACAACAAAGCCTCGTCGGCAGCCTCGCCTTCAATGTTCAGGATCGCCACTGGCTGGTGTATTGCGCCCTCGGCGGGCATCAGCATGCGGATTTGCCGGAGACGGATTTGCTGACCGGTGTGAGTGTCCTCGACTTCTACTCCCAGGCTGCCTGACACACGCCTGTCCCTGTGGGAGGGGGCTTGCTCCCGAAGACTGAGTGTCAGTCGACTTCTGAGTTGACTGATCCACCGCTTTCGGGAGCAAGCCCCCTCCCACAGTTGTATGAGTATTCAGATAAATTGTGTGGCCACAAAAAAGCCCGGAGCCATCACTGGCGCCGGGCTTTTTCACATCAACCGCACAGCTTACTCGGCGAGGATCTGACCCACGGTCGGGTCCTTGAACAGGCGAGTCAACGCATCGCTCAACACGTCGCTGACCAGCTTGGTGTTGGTTTCCTGGTTCGGCGCCATGCCGAAGCGCTGGTCCAGCGAAGCGCCGTAGCGGCCGCTGTAGCGACGGTTGCCGCTCTGCACGTCGGAGCGGAAGGTCGCGCCGATGGTGGCTTCGGTCACGTACATGCCTTCTTTCGGCGACTGGTACTTCAGCTCGGTCAGGGTCACGGTCAGTTGCGGAGCGTTCATCCCGTTGCTGGTCGGGGTGAAGCCGAGCAGACGTACGGCGGCTTCAGCCTGCGCCTGCAACTTGGGCAGGATCTGCTCGCGCTGCACGGTGATCGCGCTGGTTTCCGGGTACAGGCCGCCGCGGGTGCCGAGGGTTGGCGACGGACGACCGTCAACCACACGCACCACCACTTGCTGGCCATGGCCGACCGGGGCCAACTGCGTGGTCAGCTTCGGTTCCGGGCTCAGTTGTTGCGGGCTGTGGGCGCAGCCAACCAGGGTCAAACTGGTCACAGTGATCAAACCGAACAACAGGCGTTGCAACATGCTCTTTTCTCCAGAATCAGGCACAAACAGGCCGGCAGTATAGCGGTGGGCCACTGCGGGTCACCAGCACCCGACAGTGAATACTCAAATGTCTGACCCAGCCGTGGGAATGCGGTTCCTGTCACAGATTATTCACCGCCCATACACCTTGGCGTCACGGCCGCCTGGCAAGCTTCACACCAGTCCCCAACAAGGTACTCGCCATGCGCTATCTGATCTCGTTGTTCGCTCCACGCCCGCTGCACCGCAGCTTTGCCCTGCTCGACCGCAACGGTCATTGCCAGGCATTCAAGCAATGCAGCCTGCAACCGATGGGCGATGGCTGGGTGGAAATCGAAGAAATCCGACTCAACTGGTTGCACCAGCCACTGCCCGCCAGCGCCCGCGTCATAGCGTCGCAGCCCCGCGCACGCGTGCACGCGATGTTGAGCATCTGACCGGATGCCTAATAAAAGTCATTAAACACGAGCAACTGCCCGCATTTCTTCGATACAATCTCACCCCGATTATAAGGACGTCTCCTGATCGGGCCCCGCAACACCGGCAATGCCCAGCATTAGCCATCAAAATCGCCCACAGAGAGCCGCCCACACAGATCGAGTGAAGTTGGCGTGCTTGCCTGTTCTTCCGGCAAAAAACCCGCTTTTCGCGAATCTGCAGAGCTGTCATGACGCTCGGCCACCGCGTTGTTTTGCCCTTGCGGGCAGGGTGCCAGGCCTGGACAGCCCTTTTTTGAGGTTCACGTCTTCAAAAGAGCGTGAAAAAAACGGGTTTTCACAACTTCACAAGAGTGTGGCGAGCAAATGAAAAGTTTTGCGTCTGAACATGCACCATTAGCGTCTGAAACAGCCCAACGACACAGGACCGGGTACACCTCGAATATCGGAGCCTGAAGCCTGTCCGCTACGGATTTGGTTGCACAAAAACGGATGTCTCGACCATAAGTCGAATTGCCAGCCGCGTGCCGAAATGAGTTCATGGAGCTCTTGAAGCCAGGCCGCATGCATCCGTCGAAGTTGCGAAAAATTGCGAAGATTCGGACATGACGAACCTGACCATGGGTATCCGGGGCGCAACTGACCTGCCCCGCCACTCCCTGGCAGCCATGCCGACAATTTGGTGCTGCAGATTTTGGAGACGCGTTAAATGGCGCATAACGAAGCAGTCGACGTAGTTCTGGTTGGGGCGGGCATCATGAGTGCCACCCTGGCAGTACTGCTCAAAGAGCTCGACCCGGCGATCAAGCTGGAAGTCGTCGAGTTGATGGATTCCGGTGCTGCGGAGAGTTCCAACCCGTGGAACAACGCCGGTACCGGCCACGCCGGCCTGTGCGAGCTGAACTACACGCCGCAGGCAGCCGACGGCAGCGTCGACATCAAGAAAGCCGTGCACATCAACACCCAGTTCGAAGTGTCCAAACAGTTCTGGTCGTACCTGACCAAGAAAGGCACCTTCGGCTCGTGCAAATCCTTCATCAGCCCGGTGCCGCACCTGAGCTTCGTTCAGGGTGACAAAGGCGTGTCGTTCCTCAAGGAACGCTTCAACGTGCTGCACAAGCACCACGCCTTCTCCGACATGGAATACACCGAAGACAAGGCCAAGATGGCCGAGTGGATGCCGCTGATGATGCCGGGCCGCTCGCCGGACGAAGTCCTGGCCGCTACCCGCGTGATGAATGGCACCGACGTCAACTTCGGCGCCCTGACCAATCAGTTGCTCAAGCACCTGACGAGCGCACCGGACACCCAGGTCAAATACTGCAAGCGCGTCACCGGCCTCAAGCGTAACGGCGCCGGCTGGACCGTCAGCATCAAGGACGTCAACAGCGGCGCCAGCCGTGAAGTCGACGCCAAGTTCGTCTTCCTCGGCGCTGGCGGCGCGGCTCTGCCGCTGCTGCAGGCTTCGGGCATCGAAGAAAGCAAAGGCTTCGGCGGCTTCCCGATCAGCGGGCAATGGCTGCGTTGCGACAACCCGGAAGTGGTCAAGCACCACCAGGCCAAGGTCTACAGCCAGGCGGCAGTCGGTTCGCCACCAATGTCGGTGCCGCACCTGGACACCCGTGTGGTCGATGGCAAGAAATCCCTGCTGTTCGGGCCATACGCCGGTTTCACCACCAAGTTCCTCAAGCACGGTTCCTTCATGGACCTGCCGCTGTCGGTTCGCGCCGGCAACATCGGCCCGATGCTGGCAGTGGCGAAAAACAACATGGACCTGACCAAGTACCTGGTCAGCGAAGTGATGCAATCGATGGAGCAGCGTCTGGAATCCCTGCGCCGCTTCTACCCTGAGGCGAAAGCCGAGGACTGGCGCCTGGAAGTGGCCGGCCAACGGGTACAGATCATCAAGAAAGACCCGAAAAAGGGCGGCATCCTGCAATTCGGTACCGAACTGGTTGCGGCGAAAGACGGCTCCCTCGCCGCCCTGCTCGGCGCTTCGCCAGGTGCTTCGGTAACCGTTTCGATCATGCTCGAGCTGATCGAGAAATGCTTCCCGGCCAAGGCCAAGGGTGAGTGGGCGGCCAAACTGGCGGAAATCTTCCCGGCCCGCGAGAAGGTTCTGGAAACCGATGCTGCGCTGTATCGCAAGATCAACACGCAGAACAACATCGCCCTGGAACTGGTTGAAGAAAGCAGCGAGACCCCAAGCTTCGCTTGATCTTGCGCCATAAAAAAACGCCCCGTACTCGGTGAGTGCGGGGCGTTTTTTTTGCTGGGATAAAACCAATACTGCTGGCTCACCAGCACTTGTGGTGAGGGGATTTATCCCCGATCGGCTGCGCAGCAGTCGCAAAACCATTGATGCGATTTACCTGACACCCTTGCACTCAGGCTTCGGGGCCGCTACGCAGCCCATCGGGGATAAATCCCCTCGCCACAGATATCGGGTGATCTCAACCGCGAGCCTTGTCGATCAGCTCGATGTATTCCGGGGCATTACGCTGATCCTTGATCTGATCAACAAACGTTTGGCCCTGCGCGTCCTTGCCATCCACGTCGTAACCGGCCGCCACGAAGAACGTCAGGAAGCGCTCGAAATCGTCGATGCGCAGGCCACGGTAGGCCTTGATCAGTTTGTGCAGCGACGGCGAAGTGGCGTCGACCGGTTCAAAATCGAGGAACAGCTTGATCTGCTCATCGCCGATCTCGTCACCAATCACCTGTTTCTTATCTTTACGCATTGCCGACTCCAGCTCGCAGACATTACACGGGGCGGGCAGTTTACCCCTGCCCAGCCACCAGGCTCAACGCGCACGAACGGCCCCGGTGTGCAGATCGGCCCAGATGTGACCGTTGGCGTAACTGAGGAACTGTACATACACCGTGTCGTTGCGCAGCAAATCGATCACAACCCGGTACTGGGCCAGCGGGTAAAACAGGGTCAGGGTTTTGCTCTTGTCGTCATAAGCCGGTTTTTTCAGGCTTTTGCTTTCGCCATCGAAATTGACCAGCACCTGGGCGATGGTTGCGCCCTTGTTCAGCGACTTACCCTTGAGGCGAATCATCAGCGGTGAAGTGACCGGAATCGGCTGCTGATTGGACTGGCGTTGCGCACCGACCACCACCGAATAATCGGTGACCTGCAGCAGTTGTTGCTGCTCGGGTTCGGCATCGCGCAGGGTCAGGTCGTCCGGCGGCAGGAATTGACTGTGCATCGGTGCCGGGGCGGCGGCCAGAGGCAGGCTGAGGGTCAGCAACAGGGCGGCAAGGCTGCGGATCAAGAGGCTCATGACAGGCTCCGGGGGCGGGGCCGAGCACTCTAGCATGGGTGTAGCAGATGGATCAGCACACACAAAACAACTGTGGGAGTGAGCCTGCTCGCGATAGCGTCGTATCAGTCAACATCAACATTGCTGACAGACCGCTTTCGCGAGCAGGCTCGCTCCCACAAGGGATAGCGCGGGGTCTTACATGCCTTTAACGGCAAAGATCCCGTTGGCGTTGCGCCAGTAGCCTTTGTAGTCCATGCCGTAACCGAAGATGTAGCGGTCAATGCACGGCAGGCCGACGAAGTCTGCCTTCAGATCAGGACGCGCCTTGCGGTCGTGATCCTTGTCGATCAGCACGGCGGTGTGCACTTTGCGTGCGCCGGCGTGTTTGCAGAAGTCGATGATCGCGCCCAGGGTGTGACCTTCGTCGAGGATGTCGTCGATGATCAGCACGTCGCGGTCGATGAACGAGACTTCCGGCTTGGCTTTCCAGAACAGGTCGCCGCCGCTGGTTTCGTTGCGATAACGGGTCGCGTGCAGGTAGGACGCTTCCAGCGGGAATTGCAGGTGAGTCAGCAGTTTGCCGGAGAAGATCAGGCCGCCGTTCATCACGCAGAACACCACCGGGTTGCTATCGGCCAGTTGTTCGTTGATTTGTGCACCGACGCGGGCGATGGCGGCCTCGACTTCAGATTCGGTGTACAGGCAGTCAGCCTCTCGCATGATTTGACGGATATGCTCGAGATCAGCGGACATGGCGCTCTCCAGGGGGATGTTTTCGGAAAAGCGGGCAAAGGTACGCATCCCGTGAGGTCGAATCAAGCCTTAATGGACTAACGTACTCAATGTCCTATAGGACATCACCCTCGGATAGATTAATCTAGGCCGGTTTTTTTGCCCGCCGCCGGAGTTTTTCCATGCCCATCCTCGAGATCCGCCACCCGCTGATCCGCCATAAACTCGGCCTGATGCGCCGCGCCGATATCAGCACCAAGAATTTCCGTGAGCTTGCTCAGGAAGTCGGCGCCCTGTTGACCTATGAAGCTACAAAAGATCTGCCGCTCGAATCCTACGATATCGCCGGTTGGTGCGGCACTGTGTCGGTGGAAAAAATCGCCGGCAAGAAGATCACCGTCGTGCCGATCCTGCGCGCCGGCATCGGCATGCTCGAAGGCGTGCTGAGCCTGATCCCGGGTGCCAAGGTTTCCGCTGTGGGCGTTGCCCGCAATGAAGAAACCCTGCAAGCACACACTTATCTGGAAAAACTGGTTCCGGAAATCGACGAACGGCTGGCGATGATCATCGACCCGATGCTCGCCACCGGTAGCTCCATGGTCGCGACCATCGATCTGCTGAAGAAAGCCGGCTGCAAGGACATCCGCGCGATGGTGCTGGTCGCCGCGCCGGAAGGCATTGCCGCGGTGGAACAGGCTCACCCGGACGTGACCATCTACACCGCTTCCATCGATGAGCGTCTGAACGAACACGGTTACATCATCCCAGGGCTTGGCGATGCCGGTGACAAGATCTTCGGTACCAAGCAGAAGGACGCGTGAGCATGCAGCAAGAGTTCAACGATCCGCTCTGGCGCACGGTGCTGTCCGGCGCCCAGATGCTGTTCGTGGCTTTCGGCGCCCTGGTGCTGATGCCGCTGATCACCGGGCTTGACCCGAACGTGGCACTGTTTACCGCGGGTCTGGGGACGATCCTGTTCCAGATCGTCACCGGGCGTCAGGTGCCGGTGTTCCTCGCGTCGAGCTTTGCCTTCATCACCCCGATCATTCTCGCCAAGGGCCAGTTCGGCCTCGCCGCGACCATGGGCGGCGTGATGGCAGCCGGTTTCGTCTACACCTTCCTCGGCCTCGCCGTGAAAATCAAAGGCACCGGTTTCATTGACCGTCTGCTGCCGCCAGTGGTGATTGGTCCGGTGATCATCTCCATCGGTCTGGCCATGGCGCCGATTGCCGCGAACATGGCGATGGGCAAGGCGGGTGACGGTTCCGAGCTGATCCACTACCAGACCGCGATGATGATCTCGATGCCGGCCCTGCTGACCACGTTGATCGTGGCGGTGTTCGGTAAAGGCATCTTCCGTCTGGTGCCGATCATTTCCGGGGTGCTGGTCGGTTTTGCCATGTCGTTCTATTTCGGCGTGGTCGATACCGCGAAGATTGCGGCGGCGCCATGGTTCGCCCTGCCGCACTTCACCGCACCCGAGTTCAACTGGCAGGCGATCCTGTTCATCGTTCCCGTGGCGCTGGCTCCGGCCATTGAGCACATCGGTGGCGTGATCGCAGTCGGCAGCGTGACCGGTCGTGACTACCTGAAAAAGCCTGGCCTGCATCGCACCCTGCTCGGTGACGGCATCGCCACCACGGCGGCCGGTCTGTTTGGCGGCCCGCCGAACACCACCTACGCCGAAGTGACCGGCGCGGTGATGCTGACCAAGAACTACAACCCGAAAATCATGACCTGGGCGGCGATCTTCGCCATCACCCTGGCGTTCATCGGCAAGTTCGGCGCGCTGCTGCAAAGCATTCCGGTGCCGGTGATGGGCGGGATTCTGTGCCTGCTGTTCGGCTCGATCGCGGCGGTGGGGATGAACACCCTGATCCGCCACAAGATCGACCTCGGTGAGGCGCGCAACCTGGTGATCGTGTCGGTGACCCTGGTGTTCGGTATCGGCGGTGTGCTGGTCGGCACCGGTACTGGCCCGGACGACTTCGGCCTCAAAGGCATCGCGCTGTGCGCGGTGGTGGCGATTGCGCTGAACCTGATTCTGCCGGGCAATGATGGCTGGAAGAACAAGAAGGCGGATGAGCCGCTGATCTAAGGGTCTGGATGCTTGTTGTCTGACAGATAGCTTTCGCGAGCAAGCCCGCTCCCACAGGGGATCTTCAGCGTACCGAAGATCAAATGTGGGAGCGGGCTTGCTCGCGAAGCTTTTGGCTTTAAAGCGCCAACGGCGCTCTCTCGCACAGGGTCGCCAACGCCTTCGCCCATTGCGGGTCGTCATTCAGGCACGGCACCAGCACCAGCTCCTCGCCCCCCGCTTCGCGGAACTGTTCCTTGCCGCGATCACCGATCTCTTCCAGCGTCTCGATGCAATCGGCGACAAACGCCGGGCACATCACCAGAATCTTCTTCACGCCGCTTTGCGCCAGCTCGTCCAGCCGCGCTTCGGTGTAGGGTTCGATCCACTTGGCTCGCCCCAGACGCGACTGAAACGACACCGACCATTTGCCATCGGCAATGCCCGCGCGCTTGGCGAACTCGGCGGCGGTGCGTATGCACTGGGCGCGGTAACAGGTGGCCAGGACTGCCGGCGAGGCATTCTTGCAGCAATCCACGTTTTTCAAGCAGTGACTGCCGGTCGGATCGAGCTTGGTCAGGTGCCGCTCCGGCAAGCCATGGAAGCTCAGCAGCAAGTGATCGTAGTCCTGCTGCAAATGCGGGGTAGCGCTGGCGACCAGCGCGTCGATGTACTCAGGCTGATCGTAAAACGGTTGCAACACTGAAAGCTGCACATCGAGTTTGTTCTCGCGAATCACTCGCTTGGCTTCTTCGATCACCGTGGTCGTGGTGCTGTCGGCGAACTGTGGATACAGCGGTGCCAGCGTGATGCGCTTGTGCCCCGCCGCCACCAGTTGCAGCAATTTGGTTTCAATCGACGGCTCGCCATAACGCATGGCCAGTTCCACCGGGCCGTGGGTCCACTGGGTGGTCATCTGCTGCTGCAGACGACGGCTGAGCACCACCAGCGGCGAGCCCTCCTCCCACCAGATCGAAGCGTAGGCATGGGCCGATTGCTCGGGGCGCTTGATCAGGATCAGCGACACCAACAGCCGCCGCACCGGCCACGGCAGGTCGATCACATAGGGGTCCATCAGAAATTGATTGAGGTAGCTGCGTACATCGGCCACCGAGGTGGAGGCCGGGGAACCCAGGTTGACCAGAAGCAAGGCGTGATCGGTCATGCATCGTCCTATTTCAAAGGCGGCCGGAGAGATCATCCAAAGCCGCGCGCAAATCCGTGAACTGGAAAGTGAAACCCGCTTCCAGCAAGCGTGCCGGCACGGCCCGTTGGCCACCCAGCAACAGCAATGACATTTCGCCAAGCCCGACCTTCAGCGCCAGGGCCGGCATCGGCATGAACGCCGGGCGGTGCAGTACGCTGCCCAGCGTCTTGGCAAACTCGCGATTGCGCACCGGTTTCGGTGCGCAGGCATTATAAGGACCGCTCGCCTGATCGCGGTGCAGAAGAAAATCAATCAGGGCGATTTGATCATCGATGTGAATCCACGGCATCCACTGCCGACCATTGCCCAGCGGCCCACCCAACCCGAGTTTGAACGGCAGCAACAGCCGCGACAAAAAGCCGCCCTCGGCCGACAGCACCAGCCCGGTTCGCACCAGCACCACGCGGATGCCCTGACCTTCGGCACGCTGGGCGGTTTCCTCCCAGGCAATGCACAACTGACTGGCAAAATCGTCGATCACTGGCGGCGACTCTTCGGTCAGCTCGCGCTCACCGCCGTCGCCATACCAGCCGACAGCAGAACCGGAGATCAACAACGCCGGTTTCTGCTGCCGTGTTTCCAGCCAGGCCAGCAGGGTTTCGGTGAGGGTGATGCGGCTGCTCCACAGCAACGCCTTGCGCCGATGGGTCCATGGCCGATCAGCGATCGGTGCACCGGCCAGGTTGACCACCGCGTCCAGCGGCGCGTTGCCGAAGTCTTCCAGACGCGCAATCGCGCGCACCTGCGCGCCACAGATTTTCGCGACCTTTTCCGGGCGTCGACTCCACACCGTCAATTGATGGCCCTGCCCCGACCAGTGTCGGCAGAGCTGACGGCCTATCAAACCAGTACCGCCGGTCAGCAATATGCGCATGACTTCTTCCTCGCGTGGCGTTTTACCCGGATCACTAGTCTATTTTTATAAGCAGGGATCTTTTCTATCGGGCAGGCTCTATTGTTTAACCATAGGCCAAGCTGTCAGAACGAGAACGCTAGAAGTTATACCAAAAAACAAAATTGTACAGGTTTCATTGACGGCGTAGTCTGTACAGAAAGGTAAACGAGGCCCCTATGACTGTACCTATCGCAATCATCGGCACCGGCATCGCCGGACTCTCCGCCGCGCAGGCGCTGACAGAGGCCGGACACACCGTCCAGCTCTTCGACAAAAGCCGCGGCAGTGGCGGACGCATGTCGAGCAAACGCAGCGACGCCGGTTCGCTGGACATGGGCGCGCAATACTTCACCGCCCGCGACCGGCGTTTCGTCACCGAGGTGCAACGCTGGCAAAGCCTGGGCTGGGTCGCCGAGTGGACGCCGCAGCTCTACACCTTTCAGGGCGGGCAACTGAACCTGTCGCCGGACGAACAGACGCGCTGGGTCGGCACGCCACGCATGAGCGCGATCACCCGGGGTTTGCTCGACGGTCTGGAAGTGCACTTCGCCTGCCGTATCACCGAGGTGTTTCGCGGTGAAGAACACTGGCACCTGCAGGACGCCGAAGGCTTCACCCACGGTCCTTTCAGTCACGTGGTGATTGCAACGCCAGCGCCGCAAGCCACGGCGTTGCTGGCTGCCGCACCAAAACTCGCTGGCGCCGCCGCCGGAGTGAAAATGGACCCGACCTGGGCCGTTGCCCTCGCCTTCGATACGCCACTGGATACACCGATCGAAGGTTGCTTCGTGCAGGACAGTCCCATCGACTGGCTGGCACGCAACCGCAGTAAACCGGGGCGCGATACCACCTGCGACACCTGGGTGCTGCATGCCAGCAGCGCCTGGAGTCGGCAACACATCGACCTGTCCAAGGAAGCGGTCATCGAGCAACTGCACGGCGCATTCGCCGAACTGCTGCACAGCGCGATGCCCGCTCCGACTTTCAGCCTCGCCCACCGCTGGCTCTACGCACGCCCTGCGACCGGCCACGAATGGGGCACGCTGGCCGACGCCGATCTGGGCTTGTACGCCTGCGGCGACTGGTGCCTGTCGGGGCGTGTCGAAGGGGCCTGGCTCAGTGGCCAGGAAGCTGCACGCCGCTTGCACGAACACCTGCAATGAATCGCATCAATCCGCAAAAATTGCTGCTGTCGAAGTGGACAGCAGGCCACCCGCAAAACCGCGAAAAACATTTTCTGGTCACCGAACTGTTCCGGGATGAGGAAGGCACGGTGCTGGAGATTGAGTTGCAGGCGGTGCTGACCAAGCGCGCCGAACGCCTCGATTGGCAGACGTTGAAGAACAACGATCACTGGTTACTGGGCTGGCAATAAAGATCCTGTAGGAGTGAGCCTGCTCGCGATGGCGTCGCATCATTCAACATCAATGCTGCCTCCCACAGTCGATCGTGGTTAACCTGGAAAAACTTATACAAATGAGTTGACTTGTACACGCATGAATCTATGCTGAGGAAAAGTTGTACAGAGATAAATATCTGTACAGGAATAGATTCGAGGTGTGCATGTCCGATCTTTCTGCTTCCCGGCCCAAAATCGCCATCAGCGCCTGCCTGATGGGCGCCGAAGTGCGCTACAACGGCGGGCACAAGGAATCGCGGTTGTGCAGCCGCACCCTTGCCGAGTATTTCGAATTCGTGCCGGTATGTCCGGAAGTCGCGATTGGCCTGGGCATCCCACGCGAACCGATCCGCCTGGTTGGCGATCCCGATGCTCCTGAAGCTATCGGTACGGTCAATCCGCAAATCAATGTCACCGAACCACTGGCAGCCTACGGGCAGAAAATGGCCGGCGAGCTCAATGACATCTGCGGCTATATCTTCATGCAGCAGTCGCCTTCGTGCGGTCTGGAGCGGGTCAAGGTCTATCACGCCAACGGCGCGCCGGTGAACGGCGGCGGCCGTGGCATCTACGCTCAGGCGTTCTGTGCGCAGCACTCTGACCTGCCGGTGGAAGAAGCCGGACGCCTGAACGATCCGGTGTTGCGGGAAAACTTCATCACCCGCGTGCTCGCCTACAGCGCCTGGCAGCAGGTGCTCGAACAAGGCTTGAGCCGCCGCGCACTGACCGAATTCCACTCACGCTACAAATACCTGCTGATGGCACACAACCCTGAGCAATACAAAGCCTTGGGCAAACTGCTGGGCAACATGGCCAAGACCGATCCGGTCGAACTCGGCCCGCGCTATTTCAGCGAGTTGATGAGCGCGTTGAAGAAATGCGCTACCCGCCGCACCCACAGCAACGTGCTGCAACACATCAGCGGCTACCTGAAACAGGCGATCAGCCCGGAAGACAAACAGGAAATGCAGCATGTCATCGGCCAGTACCGCCACGGCATCGTGCCGCTGGTGGTGCCATTGACTCTGCTCAAACACCACTTTCGCCAACACCCGGATCCGTACATTGCGCGGCAGGTCTACTTGCAGCCGCATCCGGAAAACCTCAGCCTGCGAAACGCCATTTGATGAACGACAAACTCGACACCAGCGCCCAGGAAGACCTGGGTGCCGACTTCAAGAAAGCCCTCGACGAAGGCTGGCTGCCGATCCGCGAAGTAGCGCGGCAGACCGGGGTCAACGCCATCACCCTGCGCGCCTGGGAGCGCCGTTACGGGTTGATCGTGCCGCAGCGCACGCCCAAGGGCCATCGCCTGTATTCCAGCGAACATGTGCAACGAATCCTGACCATCCTGACCTGGCTTAATCGAGGCGTGGCTGTCAGTCAGGTCAAACCGTTGCTCGATGCTCCGCAAGCCTTTACCGAGACGGTGGAAAACGACTGGCAACGGCAGCGCCAGTCCTTGCTCGGCGCCGTCATCCAGCTCAATGAGCGCAACCTCGACGACAGCATCAACCAGGCCATGGCCCTGTACCCGCCACGCACCCTGTGCGAGCAATTACTCCTGCCGCTGCTGGCCGAACTCGAGCAGCGCTGGCAAGGCCAGTTCGGCGCACAGATGGAACGGGTGTTCTTTTATTCCTGGTTACGCAGCAAATTCGGCGCGCGCATCTACCATAACAATCGGCAATTACACGCTGCGCCGTTGCTGCTGATCAATCACTCGGACCTGGCACTGGAACCTCACCTGTGGCTATGCGCGTGGCTGATCAGCAGCGCCGACTGCCCGGTGCAAGTGTTCGACTGGCCGCTACCGGCCGGAGAACTGGCGCTGGCGGTCGATCATCTGCAAGCGCGGGGAGTGCTGCTGTATTCCAGCAAGGCGATGAATCTGGCGCAGCTGCCAAAACTGCTGAATGGCATCGGCACTGCAAAAATGCTCGTCGGACCAACGGTATGCATCCACCAGACCGAGTTGTCCGTAAGAACCCCTGAGATCGCTGATCTGATCCTGGCCGAAGACCCGCTCTCGGCACATCAGGAACTGGTTCAGCGTGGGCTGATTTAATGGAAACCGCGATGCAATTGATCTGGCTGCGCAGCGACTTGCGCCAACATGACAACACCGCCCTCGCGGCCGCCGCAGCGCGCGGTCCGACGGTTGCCGTGTATCTGTTGAGCCCGCAGCAATGGCTGGAACATGACGACGCCGCGTGCAAGGTCGACTTCTGGCTGCGCAACCTGCGTGAGCTGAGCAGTCGCCTCGGCGAGCTGAACATCCCGTTGCTGCTGCGCACCGCCAATCATTGGGATCAGGCCCCGGCGGTGCTGCTCGAACTTTGTGTGCAATTGAATATTCAAGCTGTGCACGTCAACGAAGAATATGGCATCCACGAAAGCCAGCGCGACGCCGCGGTGGCGGTGGCCCTGAAGACCAAAGGCATCGCTTTCCACAGCTACCTTGACCAACTGCTGTTCAAGCCCGGCACGGTACTGACCAAAACCGAAACCTACTTTCAGGTGTTCAGCCAGTTCCGCAAGGTCTGCTATGAACGCCTGCACCGCTCGATGCCGGCGCTGGTCAAGACGCCCGGCAAACAGGCAAAGCTGAACATCGACAGCGATCCGGTGCCGGCATCCGTCGCCGGTTTTGCAACGCCGAGCGAGTCTTTGCGCACACTGTGGCCGGCCGGCGAACAGGAAGCCCGGCGCCGTCTCGACACCTTCGCCGACGCGCAGATCGACTACTACCAGAGCGAACGCGACTTCCCGGCCAAACCCGGCACCAGTCAACTTTCCGCGTACCTCGCCGCCGGGGTGATTTCGCCGCGCCAATGCCTGCATGCGGCCTTGCAAAGCAATCAGGGCGAGTTCGACAGCGGCAAGGTCGGCGCGGTGACCTGGATCAACGAGCTGCTGTGGCGCGAGTTCTACAAACACATTCTGGTCGGCTACCCACGGGTTTCGCGCCACCGCGCATTTCGCCCGGAAACCGAAGCCCTGGCCTGGCGTGATGCGCCGGACGATCTGGCGGCCTGGCAAGAGGCGCGCACCGGTTTGCCGATCATCGATGCGGCCATGCGCCAACTGCTGGAAACCGGCTGGATGCACAACCGTCTGCGGATGATTGTGGCGATGTTCCTGACCAAGAATCTACTGATCGACTGGCGTGAAGGCGAGCGCTTTTTCATGCGCCACCTGATCGACGGCGATCTGGCGGCGAACAACGGTGGCTGGCAATGGAGTTCTTCGACCGGCACCGATTCGGCGCCGTACTTCCGCATCTTCAATCCGCTGAGCCAATCGGAAAAATTCGACAGCGAAGGCCTGTTCATCAAGCACTGGCTGCCTGAGCTGGCCGGCCTGAACAAGAAGGAAGTACACAACCCGGCCAGCGCCGGCGGACTGTTCGGCGTGGCGGATTATCCGGCGCCGATCGTCAATCTCGGCGCTTCGCGCGAACGCGCGCTGGCGGCGTTCAAGAACCTGCCGTCGCGCTCGTCTATGGAAGAAGTTCATGAGTGAATTCCTGCGCCGCTTCGCCCGCCAGTTCGCCGAGTTGAACAAAGACAACTTGCAACGTCTGGGCGAGCTGTACAGCGATGACATTCACTTCACCGACCCGCTGCATGAAGTGCAGGGGCTGGTGCAACTGCGACATTACTTCAGCGAGCTGTACGCCAACGTCAGCGAACTGCGCTTCGATTTCCACGGCTTCGACCAGATCGCTGACGGTGAAGGTTACCTGCGCTGGGTCATGAGTTACCGCCACCCGCGTCTGGCCGGTGGTCAATTGATTCGCGTCGCCGGGTGTTCGCACCTGCTGTGGCGCGACAAGGTTTATCGCCACCGGGATTATTTCGATGCCGGGGCCATGCTGTATGAACATTTACCCGTATTGGGCCGGGTGATCGCCTGGTTGAAAAGGAGAATGGGATGAGTCGTACACCTCCACGGCGTTATTGGCTGACCGGTGCCAGCAGTGGCATCGGCGCAGCACTGGCTGAAGAGATTCTGAAAAGCGGCGCGCATCTGGCTGTCAGTTCGCGTCAGGTGGCACCGCTCAAAGTGCTGTCGCAACGTTATCCGGGGCAAGTGCTGGTGGTGGCCGGCGATCTGACCAACAGTCAGACCGTGCGCGAAATCGGCCAGCAGATCGAACAGGCCTGGGGCTCGCTCGACAGCGTGATTCTCAATGCCGGCACCTGCGAGTACGTCGATGCGCGACAGTTCGATGCCTCGATCATCGAACATGTGGTGCGCACCAACCTGCTCGCCAGCAGTTACTGCATCGAAGCGGCCCTGCCGTTGCTGCGCAAAGGCACCGCGCCGCATCTGATCGGCATGGCCAGCTCAGTCACCTACCTGCCGCTGCCCCGAGCCGAAGCCTACGGCGCGTCGAAAGCCGGGCTGCGCTATCTGTTCGAATCGCTGCGGATCGACCTGGCCGTCGAGGGCATCGATGTCACCATCATCAGCCCGGGTTTTGTCGAAACCCCGCTGACCGCCAAGAACGACTTCCCGATGCCGTTGAGCTGGCCTGTGGATAAAGCGGCGCGGCATATTTTCGCCAAACTCAAGGATCGTCCGCTGGAGATCGCCTTTCCGGCACTGTTCATGGCGGCGCTGTGGCCATTGTCGAAGCTGCCGGCGCGCCTGCAACTGGCGATCGGCAAGCGCATGGTGCGCAGCAACCCACCGCTGCGAGACCCGATATGAAGATTGCCATTGTCGGCAGCGGAATCGCCGGCCTGACCTGCGCTCACCTGCTCAATCGCCGACACGACATCACGGTGTTCGAGGCCAGCGACTGGGTCGGCGGTCACACGCACACCGTGCAGGTAACCGTCGATGGCCGCGAATACGCGGTCGACACTGGGTTCATCGTGTTCAACGACTGGACCTATCCGAACTTCATTCGATTGCTCGGCCAGCTCGGTGTGTCGTTCAAACCGACGGAAATGAGCTTCTCGGTCACCGACCCGGACACCGGTCTGGAATACAACGGCAACAACCTCAACAGCCTCTTCGCCCAGCGCAGCAACCTGCTGTCCCCGGGGTTTTGGGGCATGTTGCGCGACATCCTGCGCTTCAATAAAGAAGCCCAGCGCGACCTCGCCGAACAACGCATTGCCGCCGATACCACGCTCGACGATTACCTCAAGGCTGGCGGTTATGGCGAACGTTTCATCCTGCATTACATCGTGCCGATGGGCTCGGCGATCTGGTCGATGCCGATGGCCGAGATGCTCAATTTCCCGCTGCAATTCTTTGTGCGCTTCTTCAAGAATCATGGCCTGCTGTCAGTCAGTGATCGCCCGCAATGGCAGGTGATCGAGGGCGGCTCCAGTGCCTATGTCGCGCCACTGACCGCAGCGTTCCAGGACAAGATCCGCCTCAGTTGCCCGGTGACGCGCATCGATCGCGATGAACACGGCGTGGTTATCCACAGCCCGGCCGGCATCGAGCGTTTCGACAAAGTCGTGCTTGCCTGCCACAGCGACCAGGCCCTGCAATTGCTTGGCACGCCAAGCCAGGCGGAACGCTCGATCCTCGGCGCCCTGCCCTATGCCGATAACGAAGTCGTGCTGCATACCGATACCCGTCTGCTGCCGACCCGCAAACTGGCGTGGGCCAGCTGGAACTATCGCTTGAGCGGCGCCGGCCATACCCACGCGGCCGTCACTTACGACATGAACATCCTGCAGGGCATTCAGAGCGACACCACGTTCTGCGTCAGCCTCAATCAGAGCGCCGGGATCAGCCCGTTCAAGGTGCTCGCCAAATACACCTACGCCCACCCGCAATTCAGCCTCGCGGCTGTGGCGGCGCAATACCGCTGGGCCGAACTCGACGGTCAGCAGCACACCCATTATTGCGGCGCCTACTGGGCCAACGGCTTTCATGAGGACGGCGTGGTCAGCGCGTTGCGCGTGGCCGCCGCGTTCGGGGAAAGCTTATGAACAGCGCCCTGTACAGCGGCTGGATTGGCCATCGGCGCTTTTCGCCCAGACGCCACGAATTCCGTTACCGGATCGGTCTGTTGTACCTCGATCTGGCGGAACAGGACGCCGTGTTCGGCCTGTCACCGTTTGCCAGTCGCAGCCGCTTTGCACCGTTTTCGTTTCGCGAAACCGACTACCTGAAAACCTTCACCGGCAGCGGCATGCGCCTGATCGACGCGGTGCGCCAGCAAGTCGGCGTCGCCATCGGCCATCAACCGCAGGGTTCGATCTGCCTGCTGACCCAACCGCGCAGTTGGGGTCTGGCGTTCAATCCGGTGAGTTTCTTTTATTGCCACGAGGCCGACGGGCAACTGGCGGCGATTCTCTGCGAAGTCACCAACACGCCGTGGCGCGAGCGTTATCACTACGTGCTGCCGGCCCGCACACCGACCGACCTGCAAGACTTTCACCAGCACTTCGCCGTGGCCAAGGCCTTTCATGTCTCGCCGTTTTTGCCGCGCGATCTCGAGTACCGCATGAGCTTCAGCCCGGCTGCGCAAAACCTCGGCGTGCACATGGCCGACTGGCAGGGTGAGCACAAGCTGTTCGACGCCACGCTCAATCTGCAGCGCGAACCCCTCGACCGCCACAGCCTGCACCGCTACTTGCGACGTTTTCCGTGGATGACCGCGAAAACCTGCCTGGCGATTTATTGGCAAGCCGTGCGCCTGTTGCTCAAGCGTGCTCCGATTTTTGCTCATCAGGCTGCCGACGGCAGCTTCCAGATCGCCACTGTGCCTCCCAAGGAGCACCGCCATGAAATCCTCTAGCCTGTCGGTCAGTCGCTTCAGCACCAACGGTTTGACCGGTTCGCTGCTGCGTCGCGGCGTTTTGCGGCAACTCAGTCAGCTCAAACACGGGCAATTGCTGGTGGTCGAGGATGGCGAACGCCTGATGTTCGGCACGCCGGGCAGCCACCTGCTCGGCGAAATCCATGTGCAGGATGCAGCGGTGTGGGGCATGGTCGCCGGCAACGGATCGATTGGTGCCGGCGAAGCGTTTATCCACGGTTACTGGAGTTCGCCGGACCTGACGGCGGTCGTGCGCGTGTTCGTCAGCAACCTCGACGTGCTCGACGCCATGGAGCGCGGTCTGGCCCGCCTCAGCCGGCCGCTGGTGCAAGGCCTGCACTGGCTCAACCGCAACACGCGCAAGGGGTCGCAGAAAAACATCGCGGCGCACTATGACCTCGGCAACGATCTGTTCGAACAGTTTCTCGACCCGACCATGATGTATTCGGCGGCGCAGTTCCTCAGCCCCGACGACAGCCTGGAACAGGCTCAGTTGAACAAGCTGGAACGGATCTGCCAGAAGCTCGCGCTCAAACCCGAAGATCACCTGCTGGAGATCGGCACCGGTTGGGGCAGCATGGCGCTCTACGCCGCGCAGCATTACGGTTGCCGTGTCACCACCACGACGCTGTCGAAAGAGCAGTACGCGTTTACCGCCAGGCGCATTGAAGCACTGGGGTTGCAGGATCGGGTAACACTGCTGCTCACCGACTACCGCGACCTCACCGGCGAATACGACAAACTGGTGTCGATCGAGATGATCGAAGCGGTCGGTCACCGCTTCCTGCCCACCTATTTCAAGCAATGCGCGCACCTGCTCAAGAGCAACGGCCTGATGCTGTTGCAGGCGATCACCATCCGCGAGCAGCGCTACGAGCAGGCCAAGCGCGGCGTCGACTTCATCCAGCGCTACATCTTCCCCGGCGGCGCCCTGCCCTGCGTGCAGAAGATGCTCGAAGTGGTCAGCCGCGAGACCGATATGAACCTGCTGCACATGGAAGATTTCGGCCTGCACTACGCCCGCACCCTGCGCCTGTGGCACGAAAACTTTCGCCGCGCCCATGGCCGTTTGAGCGAGTTAGGTTACGACGATTACTTCCTGCGACTGTGGGAGTTTTACCTGTGCTACTGCGAGGGCGGGTTTCTGGAGCGCACCATCGGCACCGCGCAACTGCTGCTGGCCAAACCGGCCGCGATGCCGGCGCCGTTGCTCGGACGCTTCGATGCTTGAGCGGCTGACCAATGCCGTGCTGTTCCAGGTCGGCTGGCTGGCCTGCGTGCTCGGTGGCGACAGTCTGTGGCTGCTGCTGGTGCTGGCGGTGCTGGTGATTCATCTGGGCTGGATCAGCAGTTGGGCGGAGGAAGGTCGTTTGATCCTCAGCGTGGTGCTTGTCGGTACAGCCGTAGACAGTCTGTTGCGCGCTGCCGGCGTGTTCGAATTCCAGGACCTGTCGCCACTGATTCCGCTGTGGCTGATGCTGCTCTGGGCCTTGCTCGCCACCACGTTGCGGCACTGCCTGCAATGGAGCGCCCGCCCGTGGTGGCTGGCCAGCGGACTCGGTGCAGTGGGCGGCGCCGTGTCCTATTACGGCGGCGGACAGCTGGCCGGCGTGCAATTTCCTTACGGTGAAGTGCCAACCCTGATCGGCATCGGCCTGCTGTGGGCGCTGCTGTTTCCGCTGCTGCATGTCATGGCACGGCGCCTGAGCCACTGAGCGTCTGTCAGGCCTTTCACACAGCAACCGGTGGCTGCCTTACACTGCGCAGCATGAAAACCATTCCCCACCAGCAAATCACCGAGCCAGCGGTCACCTGTTCGACCTGCGCAGCGTGCTGTTGCCAGCTCGAAGTGATGCTGATCACCGACACCGGCGTGCCCGAACGCTTTATCGATACCGATGAGTGGGGTGGTGAAGTGATGCTGCGTCTGGACGACGGCTGGTGCGCGGCGCTGGATCGCGACAGCATGATGTGCACGATCTATGAGAAACGTCCGCTGATCTGTCGCGAATTCGAGATGGGTGCACCGGAGTGCATTGAAGAACGCAAAGGCATTGCCACTGCCTACCGTTGATTCCGAAAAACACTACTGAAACAAATGTAGGAGTGAGCCTGCTCGCGATTGCGGAGTACCAGTCAAACAAATGTTGGCTGACACTCCGCAATCGCGAGCAGGCTCACTCCTACAGAGGTTATGTGTAGCGCTTACAGCGGCATCGTGTAATGCAGCGCGTAGCTTTCTACACCGTCGTTGCTGCTGGCCAGGCCGGCGTTGGAATAGTGCGTTGCACGAATCCCCACTTCATGCCCGCCATTGAAGCGCAGACCAAAACCGATACGGTCTTCGAACTGGAAAGAGCCGCCGATGTTGTTGCTTTCATATTTGGTGTTGGAGAACGCTGCGACACCAATGCCCGCTTCAACATACGGCTTGACCGACTGACCGGCAAACTCGTAAACGAATACCGGGGAGAACGACAGGCTGTTGTTGCTGGAAGTCTTGTCACCTTCCCAGTAAGTGTAAGCGCCGCTCCAGTAACCGGTCAGGCGACCGACATCACTTTGCAGCCAGCTTTTGTCCCAATCGAAATTCATGCCCAGGCGATAAGTCATGGTCGAATCGCTGGTCGCACCCACTGCAAATTCAACACCTGCAGCCTGCGCGGTAATACTTTGCCCCATCAGTGCGGCCGCAATCGCGGCCAAGCAGAATAGTCGCTTCACTTTGAAACTTCCTTTTCCGGAACGATCGTTTGGTTTTCTAGATAACTCATCGCTATAGAAGCTAGCGCCTGATTAGAAGTTCAGCTGTTTTTTTAGTTATTTCACATTTTTTTTACAAGCTGAATTTTTCGACGTCGCCGGCAACCTGACCCAGCAGGGGCAGGGTCTTGCGGAAGAACGCGGGGTCGGCACTGGTCCAGAATCTGACCGGGCGGTTCGGCCCTTCGGCGAGCAGATCACGTTCGGCCAGCAACCGTTGCAGTTGCCGCGCTACGGCTGCGCCAGTGTCAATCAGGCTGATGCTGTCGGGAATCATCGTCTTGAGCATCGGCTTGAGAAACGGATAGTGAGTGCAACCGAGAATGATCGTGTCGCAACCGTTGGCCAGCAGGGGGTCGACGTAATGCTGCAGCAACGTGCGCAACTCGGCACTGTGCAGATCACCGCTTTCAATCAGTTCCACCAGACCGGGGCACGGCTGGGTGATGACGCGAACGTCAGCGGCGAAGCGATCGAGCAACGCGGCGAACTTGGCACTCTGCAACGTGCCGGTGGTGGCGAGTACGCCAACCACACCGCTGCGGGTGGCGGCAGCTGCGGGTTTGACCGCTGGCTCCATGCCAACGATCGGCCATTCGGGGAAATCACGGCGCAGATCGGCAACAGCGGCCACCGTCGCCGTGTTGCAGGCGATCACCAGGGCCTTGGCGCCCTGCTCCCGGAAAAAACCGGCCATCACATTGCAGCGCTGGCGGATGAACTCCGGAGTTTTCTCGCCGTAGGGAATATGCCCGCAATCGGCGAAATACAGCAGGGATTCATGGGGCAGCAAACGCTGGATTTCAGCCAGTACCGACAAGCCGCCGACACCGGAATCGAACACCGCGATCGGCGCCTCACGCATGCTGCGAACCACAGACGCTGCACCCCGGATCGCGCTTGACCCGCAGTTCACGAAAGCGCGAACCCAGTGCATCGATCAACAGCAAACGACCCACCAACGGTTCGCCAAAACCGACCAGCACTTTCAACGCTTCAAGCGCCTGCAGGCTGCCGACCAGCCCCACCAGCGGCCCGACCACACCGGCCTCGCTGCAGGTCAGTTCGGCTTCGCTGCCATGCCCGTACAGGCAGTGGTAGCACGGACTTTCCGGGCGACGCAGGTCGAATACCGACAACTGCCCTTCCAGACGAATCGCCGCGCCGCTGACCAGCGGTTTGCGTGCAGCCACACACGCGGCGTTGACCGCCTCGCGAGTGGAGAAGTTATCGGAACAGTCGAGCACCAGATCCACCGCAGTCACCACGGCGGCCAGGGAATCCTCGTCCAGCGCCTGACGATGAGGCACCAGTTTAATCTCGGGATTGATCGCGCTCAGGCGCTTGAGCGCCGAGTCGACCTTGCTCATGCCGACGCTGTCGGTGTCATGAATGATCTGGCGCTGCAGGTTGGTCAGGTCGACCGTGTCGAAATCCGCCAGATGCAACTCACCGACACCCGCCGCCGCCAGATACAGCGCGACCGGGGCGCCGAGACCGCCGAGGCCGACGATCAGCACGCGGCTGTCTTTCAGCTTCAGTTGCCCATCGATATCGATGTGTTGCAGCAGAATCTGCCGGCTGTAGCGCAGCAATTCCTGATCATTCAGCACGGCAGGCGCCCCAGGCTGATCCGTTGATGGCCGCCCAGATCGGTGCGGCTGTGGACTTGTTCAAAACCACGGGTGAGCAACAGATCACGCACGGCTTCGGCTTGATCATAGCCGTGTTCGAGCATCAGCCAGCCGCCGGCTTCCAGATGATCCGGGGCCTGGGCAACGATCAGGCGCAGATCGTCGAGCCCGTCGACACCGGCCACCAGCGCACTGGCCGGTTCGAAGCGCACGTCGCCCTCGACCAGATGCGGGTCGGCAGCCGCGATGTACGGCGGGTTGCTGATGATCAGGTTGAAACGTTGACCTTCGAGGGCGCTGAACCAGTGGCTGCTCAGCACCGTGGCGTTGTTCAGGTTCAAGCGCTGACGGTTGCGTTCGGCAAGGGCCACGGCTTCCAGCACGCGGTCCACCGCCGTGACGTTCCATGCCGGGCGTTCGCTGGCCAAGGCCAGGGCAATCGCGCCGCTGCCGGTGCCCAGATCGAGGACTTTCGCCGGCGTTGCCGCCAGCAGCTCCAACGCGGCCTCGACCAGCAATTCGGTGTCCGGGCGCGGGATCAGAGTGTGCGGCGCCACTTCCAGATCGAGCTTCCAGAACCCCTGCTGACCAAGGATGTAGGCCACCGGCTCGCCACTTCGACGCCGTTGCAGGTACTCGGTAAAAATCAGCACCGCTTCGCTGGGTACGATGCGCTCGGGCCAGGTGTGCAGGAAGCTTCGCGATTTGCCCAGTGCCGCTGCCAGGAGCAATTCGGCATCCAGGCGCGCGGTGGGCGAGTCCGGCAATTCGGCAGCGCGCAACAGACTGGCAATGATGGTCATTTATTCACCTATCGCTGCAAGCTGGTCGGCCTGGTATTCGGCCAGCAAAGGCTCGATCACCGCTTCAACGCCACCGGCGAGGATTTCATCGAGGGAGTACAGGGTCAGGTTGACGCGATGGTCAGTGACCCGGCCCTGGGCAAAGTTGTACGTGCGAATGCGCTCGGAACGGTCACCGGAACCGACCAACAACTTACGCTCGCTGGCAATCGCATTCGCCGCCGCTGCGGTTTGCTGATCGTTGAGTTTGGCCGACAGCCAGGCCATCGCCCGGGCACGGTTCTTGTGCTGGGAACGTTCTTCCTGACACTCGACGACGGTGCCGGTCGGTATGTGCGTGATGCGGATCGCCGAGTCGGTGGTGTTGACGTGCTGACCACCGGCCCCGGAGGAGCGGTAAGTGTCGACACGCAGATCCGCCGGGTTGATCTCGATGGCTTCCCGTTCGTCCGGCTCGGGCAACACCGCCACGGTGCAGGCCGAGGTGTGGATACGGCCCTGGGATTCGGTGGCGGGTACACGCTGTACGCGGTGCGCGCCGGACTCGAATTTCAGCTTGCCGTAAACGTTGTCGCCTTCAATGCGTGCGATGACTTCTTTATAGCCACCGTGCTCGCCTTCGTTTTCCGAAAGAATCTCCACGCGCCAGCCACGTCGTTCGGCGTAACGCGAGTACATGCGGAACAGATCGCCGGAGAAGATCGCCGCCTCGTCGCCACCGGTACCGGCGCGAATTTCGAGAAAGACGTTACGCCCGTCATTGGGATCCTTGGGCAGCAACATGCGCTGCAGATCATCTTCCAGCCTGATCAGCAATTCCTTGGCTTCGCGGACTTCTTCCACAGCCATTTCACGCATGTCCGGGTCGCTGTCCTTGAGCAGCGCCTGGGCGCCTTCAAGATCACTTTGTACGCCGAGCAGCTTTTTGTAGCCTTGTACCACCGGCTCGAGTTCGGCGTATTCCTTGGAATAGGCGCGGAATTTGGCCTGATCGGCAATGACTTCGCCGTCGCCGAGCAGCGCGGTCAGTTCCTCGAAACGGTCCTGGAGGGTGTCCAGCTTGTTGAGCAGTGACGCTTTCATTGCGGTTTTTTATCCGAAAAACTATCCGGTGAGCCCTCGAGGGCGAAGAGTTCCTGGGCCATGGCCAGCGCATCGAGGCGGCCTTCGGCAGAAAGCTTTTTCAATTGCACGCTGGGCGCATGCAGCAGTTTATTGGTCAGGCCACGGGCCAGTTGCCCGAGCACCTCTTCGGCGTTGCCGCCATTGGCCAGCAGGCGCAGGGCTTTTTGCAGCTCCTCGTCGCGCAGGCGTTCGCTCTGTTGCCGATAGGCCTTGAGCACATCGACCGCTGCCAGCTCACGCAGGCGCACCATGAAATCGTCGGCGCCGACCGAGACCATCTCTTCCGCCGCCTGGGCAGCGCCCTGACGACTCTTGAGGTTCTCGGCGACCACTTCGTGCAGATCGTCGACGCTGTACAGATAAACGTCGTCGAGTTCGCCGACTTCCGGCTCGATGTCGCGCGGTACGGCGATGTCGACCATGAAGATCGGTTTGTGCTTGCGCTGCTTCAGCGCGCTTTCCACCGCGCCCTTGCCGAGGATCGGCAACTGGCTGGCGGTCGAACTGATCACGATATCGCTGCGCACCAGTTCCGCCGGAATGTCCGAGAGCAGCACCGCGTGCGCGCCGAACTGCTCGGCCAGCAGGCTGGCACGCTCCAGCGTACGGTTGGCGACCACGATGCGCTTGACCCCCAGCTCGTGCAAATGGCGGGCGACCAGCGTGATGGTCTCGCCGGCGCCGATCAACAGAGCCTGGCTGCGCTGCAAATCACTGAAAATCTGTTTGGCCAGGCTGACGGCGGCAAACGCCACGGACACCGGGTTTTCGCCGATGGCGGTGTCGGTACGCACTTGCTTGGCGGCATTGAACGTCGCTTGAAACAGCCGCCCCAGCAGCGGGCCGATGGTCCCGGCCTCGCGAGCCACGGCGTAAGCCGATTTCATCTGGCCGAGAATCTGCGGTTCGCCCAGCACCAGCGAGTCGAGCCCGGAGGCGACGCGCATCATGTGACGAACTGCCGCATCATCTTCATGCACATAAGCACTCGCGCGCAGCTCATCGAGGCTTAAATGGTGATAATCGGCCAGCCAGCGCAGAACCAGATCAGCCGAAACCTGATCCTGTTCTATATACAGCTCACTGCGATTGCAGGTGGAGAGGATCGCAGCTTCGCGGCTGTCGGTGAGTCGGCAGAGCTGCTGCAAGGCCTCCACCAGCTGCTCAGGGGTAAAGGCCACGCGCTCGCGGACGTCTACTGAAGCAGTCTTGTGGTTAATACCGAGTGCAAGGAAGGCCATTCAAGGTCGCTGATGGTGACGTGAAGCCGGCAATTGTCCTACTTCGTCAGATTCAGAACAACTACCGCTGACTATTGTCCCAATTGTCGGCCACTATAAAGGCCACATTCGAGACTCGGTTATGTTTGGCCGAAGGCTTGTGTCATGATGATCCGACCGCAGGTTAGTCGTCCTCTTCCTATATGAATAGATCTTCCGCGTTGCTCCTTGCTTTTGTCTTCCTCAGCGGCTGCCAGGCCATGGCACCCGTTTCGCCGGACGGTACCCCGCCGGTCGAAGACACCGCGTCCCCGCCTGAAAAACCCAAGGTTTACAGCTCGTTCAGCGAGGAAACCGTTTTCAGCCTGCTGAGCGCCGAACTCGCCGGCCAGCGCAATCGGTTCGACATTGCCCTGGACAACTACGTGACCCAGGCGATCAATACTCAGGACCCGGGGGTTTCCGAGCGCGCGTTCCGCATCGCCGAATACCTCGGTGCCGACCAGCCTGCGCTGGATACCGCACTGATCTGGGCAAAAAACGCTCCGGACGACCTCGAAGCGCAACGCGCCGCCGCCGTGCAACTGGCCCGCGCCGGGCGTTATGACGACTCCATGGTTTATATGGAGAAAGTCCTGCAGGGCAAGGGCGACACCCATTTCGACTTCCTCGCGCTGTCGGCCGCCGATACCGATCAGGAAACCCGCAACGGCCTGATGAAAAGTTTCGACCGTCTGCTACAGCGCCACCCGAAGAACAGCCAGCTGATTTTCGGCAAGGCCCTGCTGCTGCAACAGGACGGCGACAATAAAGCCGCCCTGACACTGCTCGAAGACAACCCGCCGGAAGAAGGCGAGATTGCGCCGATCCTGCTGCGCGCGCGTCTGCTGCAAACCATGAATCGTGGCGACGAAGCCCTGCCGCTGTTGCGGAAAAGCATCAAGAAATACCCGGACGACAAACGCCTGCGCCTGACTTATGCGCGCACGCTGGTTGAACAGGACCGGATGGATGACGCCAAGGTCGAGTTCTCCACCCTGGTTCAGCAATACCCCGAAGACGATGAACTGCGTTACTCGCTGGCACTGGTGTGCCTGGAAGCCAAGGCCTGGGACGAGGCCAAGGGTTACCTGGAAGACCTGATCGCCCGCGAAAGCCACGTCGATTCGGCGCACCTGAACCTCGGTCGCATCGCCGAAGAACGCAACGATCCGCAGGGTGCGCTGATCGAATACGCGCAGGTCGGCCCGGGCAACGACTACCTGCCGGCGCAACTGCGTCAGGCCGATATTCTGATGAACAACGGCAAGACCGCCGAAGCCCAGAGCAAACTCGCCGCCGAGCGCGATGCCCAGCCGGATTACGCGATCCAGCTGTATCTGATCGAATCCGAAACCCTGTCGGCCAACAAACAGGACGACAAGGCCTGGAAAACGCTGGATAAAGCCTTGCAGCAATACCCGGACGATCTGAATCTGCTCTACACCCGGGCCATGCTCGCGGAAAAACGCAATGATCTGGCACAGATGGAAAAAGACCTGCGCCTGATCATCAAGCGCGACCCGGACAACGCCATGGCGCTCAATGCGCTGGGCTACACCCTGTCCGATCGCACCACCCGCTACGCTGAAGCCAAGGCCCTGATCGAACAGGCGCACCAGATCAATCCGGAAGACCCGGCGGTACTCGACAGCCTCGGCTGGGTGAATTTCCGCATGGGCAATCTGGACGACGCCGAGAAATACCTGCGTCAGGCCCTCGAGCGTTTCCCGGACCACGAAGTCGCCGCGCACTTGGGCGAAGTTCTCTGGGTCAAGGGCAATCAGCGCGAAGCCAAACAAGTCTGGGGCAAGTACCTCAAAGATCAGCCCGACAGCATCATCCTGCGCAGCACCATCAAGCGCCTGACCGGATCCGAGACTCTTTAACTCATGTTTTTGCGCCACGTTATTGTTTTCAGTTTCATCGCCCTGCTCGCCGGTTGCGCGGGCTTCGGCGCTCGCGAATCGGTCGGGGGCCACGGCAGTCCGGCTCAGTGGGCCGCAAACAAACAACAGCTGACCGGCCTCGACGGCTGGCAGATCGACGGCAAGATCGGCATCCGTGCACCGAAAGATTCCGGCAGCGGCACGCTGTTCTGGCTACAACGCCAGGACTACTACGACATTCGCCTGTCCGGCCCGCTGGGTCGTGGCGCGGCGCGTCTGACCGGGCGCCCGGGCAAGGTCTCGCTGGAAGTCGCCAATCAGGGCCGCTATGACTCCGAGTCGCCGGAAGCGCTGCTCGAAGAGCAACTCGGCTGGAAGCTGCCGGTGTCGAATCTGGCCTGGTGGGTCCGTGGCCTGCCGGCACCCAGCAGCAAAAGTCGTCTGACCCTCGATAACGACAGTCGCCTGGCCAATCTGGAACAGGACGGCTGGAAGGTCGAGTACCTCAGCTACGCCGAGCAAAATGGTTACTGGCTGCCCGAGCGGATCAAGCTGCACGGCACCGATCTGGACGTAACGCTGGTGATCAAGACCTGGCAACCGCGTAAATTGGGGCAATAACGCATGACCGCTCCACGCCTGACGCTGCCGTCGCCGGCCAAGCTCAACCTGATGCTGCACATTCTCGGGCGCCGCGCGGACGGCTACCACGAATTGCAGACGCTGTTTCAGTTTGTCGATTACGGCGACGAAATCACCTTCGCCGTGCGCGATGACGGCGTGATTCATCTGCACACCGAATTCGCTGGCGTGCCCCACGACAGCAACCTGATCGTGCGCGCGGCGAAAATGCTGCAGCAACAGTCCGGCTGCACACTCGGCATCGACATCTGGATCGACAAGGTGCTGCCCATGGGCGGCGGCATCGGTGGCGGCAGCTCGAATGCCGCGACCACCCTGCTCGGCCTCAATCACTTGTGGCAATTGGGCTGGGATGAAGATCGCCTCGCCGCGCTGGGCCTGTCGCTCGGCGCCGACGTGCCGGTTTTCGTCCGTGGTCACGCGGCTTTTGCCGAGGGCGTGGGCGAGAAACTGACCCCGGTCGAGCCCGAAGAACCGTGGTATCTGGTGCTTGTGCCGCAAGTCTCTGTAAGTACGGCAGAAATTTTTTCCGATCCTTTGTTGACACGTAACACGCCGCCCATTAAAGTGCGCCCCGTTCCCGAGGGAAACAGTCGAAATGACTGCTTGCCGGTGGTTGCAAGGCGTTATCCAGAAGTACGTAACGCATTGGATTTGTTAGGTAAATTTACCGAAGCAAAACTTACCGGAACTGGAAGTTGTGTGTTTGGGGGCTTCCCAAGCAAAGCTGAAGCTGATAAAGTCTCGGCCCTTCTGACAGAGACCCTTACAGGGTTTGTAGCGAAAGGAAGCAACGTTTCGATGTTGCATCGCAAGCTGCAAAGTCTGCTCTAAAAGGAATCAAGTGCCAGGCACTTGAAGCAACAGATACAGGGGCGTCGCCAAGCGGTAAGGCAGCAGGTTTTGATCCTGCCATGCGTTGGTTCGAATCCAGCCGCCCCTGCCATTTTCTATACTCATCCAGGTTACCCTCAGCCTCTAGGTACTGCGCGTGTCCAAGATGATGGTCTTTACGGGGAACGCTAACCCCGATCTGGCTCGGCGTGTTGTACGTCAGCTGCATATCCCTCTCGGTGACATCTCTGTCGGTAAGTTCTCCGACGGCGAAATTACTGCCGAGATCAATGAAAACGTTCGCGGTAAAGACGTTTTCATTATTCAGCCGACTTGCGCTCCGACCAACGATAACCTGATGGAACTGGTAGTGATGGCTGATGCCTTCCGCCGCTCCTCGGCTACTCGTATTACTGCTGTTATTCCTTATTTTGGTTATGCCCGTCAGGATCGCCGTCCGCGTTCCGCACGTGTGGCTATCAGCGCGAAAGTCGTTGCTGACATGCTCACCGTAGTCGGCATCGACCGTGTTCTCACGGTTGATCTGCATGCTGACCAGATTCAGGGCTTCTTCGATATTCCGGTAGATAACATCTACGGCTCCCCGGTTCTGGTGGATGACATTGAAGATCAGCGCTTCGAAAACCTGATGATCGTGTCCCCGGACATTGGTGGCGTCGTGCGTGCACGGGCCGTTGCCAAATCCCTGGGCGTGGATCTCGGGATCATCGACAAACGCCGTGAGAAAGCCAATCACTCTGAAGTGATGCATATCATCGGTGATGTCGAAGGGCGTACCTGCATTCTGGTCGATGACATGGTCGATACCGCCGGCACTCTGTGCCACGCGGCCAAGGCCCTGAAAGAGCATGGCGCAGCCAAGGTCTTTGCCTACTGCACACACCCTGTGCTGTCGGGTCGGGCCATCGAGAATATCGAAAATTCCGTGCTGGACGAGCTGGTGGTGACTAACACCATCCCGCTGTCCGCTGCAGCACAAGCCTGTGCACGTATCCGTCAACTGGATATCGCACCGGTTGTTGCCGAAGCGGTTCGCCGCATCAGCAATGAAGAATCGATCAGCGCGATGTTCCGTTAAGGGCCCTGCCCTTCTCGAAATGTCTCGTTGACGAAAAGCGCCCCGCCCCGGCATTCCTGTCGGGGCGGGGCTTTTTTGCCCATACCGTGTTTGGCGCTGGTCGCAAACGCCACTCGGTCATGGCTATTTTGGAGATACAAAATGAACGATTTTACTCTGAATGCTGAAGTGCGTTCCGACCTGGGGAAAGGTGCGAGCCGCCGCCTGCGTCGTCTCGCCGCTCTGGTTCCAGCTGTTGTTTACGGTGGCGACAAAGCCCCTGAATCCATCAGCATGCTGGCCAAAGAAGTTGCCAAACTGCTCGAAAACGAAGCGGCTTACAGCCACATCATCGAGCTGAACGTTGGTGGCAAGAAACAAAACGTCGTGATCAAAGCCCTGCAACGTCACCCGGCCAAAGGCCACGTGATGCACGCTGACTTCGTACGCGTTGTAGCTGGCCAGAAACTGACCGCTATCGTTCCTGTGCACTTCATCAACGAAGCTGCTCCAGTGAAGAAAGGCGGCGAAATCTCGCACGTTGTTGCCGAGATCGAAGTTTCCTGCCTGCCAAAAGACCTGCCTGAGTTCATCGAAGTCGACCTGGCTAACGCTGAAATCGGCACCATCGTTCACCTGTCGGACCTCAAAGCTCCTAAAGGTGTCGAGTTCGTTGCTCTGGCACACGGCGATGACAAGGCAGTAGCCAACGTCCACGCTCCACGTGTTGCTCCAGAAGCTACCGAAGAAGGCGCAGCAGAGTAATTTCACTCTGTTCGTCGGAGTGAGTGAAACATCGCGGACTGGAACGTAGCGAGAAAGCGGGCGGGAACGCGGAGTTTACATTCATGGTAAATGAGCAATTTTCGTCCACTTTCGCCGCCTTCACTGATCGCGGCGATGTTAACCACCACTCCAAGGAAGGGCCCCTATCGTGACTGCCATCAAACTGATCGTTGGCCTGGGTAATCCAGGCGCTGAATACGAACAGACCCGGCATAACGCAGGGGCCCTTTTTGTTGAGCGCATCGCTGCCGCGCAAGGTGTGAACCTTGTGGCCGATCGCAAATATTTCGGCCTGACCGGGCGCTACTCGCATCAGGGTCAGGATGTTCGTCTGCTGATTCCCACCACCTACATGAACCGCAGCGGCCAGGCCGTGGCGGCACTCGCCGGTTTCTTCCGCATCAAGCCTGAAGAAATCCTGGTGGCGCACGACGAACTCGACCTGCCTCCGGGCGTCGCCAAGCTCAAACAGGGCGGCGGCCATGGCGGTCACAACGGGTTGCGCGACATCATTGCGCAACTGGGCAATCAGAATACTTTCTACCGCCTGCGGCTTGGCATCGGCCACCCGGGCGTCGCCAGTATGGTTTCAAATTTCGTCCTGGGTCGTGCGCCACGCGCCGAACAGGAAAAACTCGATGCCAGCATCGACTTTGCCCTCGGCGTGCTGCCGGATATCCTCGCCGGTGAATGGAACCGCGCGATGAAAAACCTGCACAGCCAGAAGGCCTGACTCTAATCCGAGGGGAAACACCATGGGATTCAATTGCGGCATCGTCGGCCTGCCTAACGTCGGCAAGTCCACCCTGTTCAACGCCCTGACCAAATCCGGTATCGCGGCCGAGAACTTCCCCTTCTGCACCATCGAGCCGAACAGCGGCATCGTGCCGATGCCGGATCCGCGCCTGGAAGCCCTGGCGGCCATCGTCAATCCGAAGCGCATCCTGCCGACCACCATGGAATTCGTCGACATCGCAGGCCTGGTGGCCGGCGCCTCGAAAGGTGAAGGTCTGGGCAACAAGTTCCTGGCCAACATCCGCGAAACCGACGCCATCGCTCACGTGGTGCGCTGCTTCGAAGACGACAACGTGATCCACGTGTCCAACAGCGTCGACCCGAAACGCGACATCGAAATCATCGACCTGGAACTGATCTTCGCCGACCTCGACAGCTGCGAGAAGCAACTGCAGAAAGTCGCGCGCAACGCCAAGGGCGGTGACAAGGACGCCGTGGTTCAGAAAGCTCTGCTTGAGCAACTGATCGCGCACTTCACCGAGGCCAAGCCTGCGCGCAGCCTGATGAAGAACATGAGCGCTGACGAAAAGTCGGTGATCAAGGGCTTCCACCTGCTGACCACCAAACCGGTCATGTACATCGCCAACGTCGCTGAAGATGGTTTCGAGAACAACCCGCACCTGGACGTGGTCAAGGCCATCGCCGAAGAAGAAGGCGCTATGGTGGTTCCGGTGTGCAACAAGATCGAAGCGGAAATCGCCGAGCTCGATGACGGCGAAGAGAAAGACATGTTCCTCGAGGCTCTGGGCCTGGAAGAGCCTGGCCTGAACCGCGTGATCCGCGCCGGCTACGAAATGCTGCACCTGCAGACCTACTTCACCGCCGGTGTCGAAGAAGTCCGCGCCTGGACCGTCAAAGTCGGTGCCACCGCACCACAAGCTGCTGGCGTGATCCACACCGACTTCGAAAAAGGCTTCATCCGCGCCGAAGTCATCGCCTACAACGACTTCATCCAGTACAAGGGCGAAGCCGGTACCAAGGAAGCCGGTAAATGGCGCCTGGAAGGCAAGGACTACATCGTCAAAGACGGCGACGTGATGCACTTCCGCTTCAACGTGTAAGCGACACGCCCAAGAAAAAGCCGCGTTTGATACGCGGCTTTTTTGTGCCTTACAGATTTTTATACAACACCACCAATCCCCCTGTGGGAGCGGGCTTGCTCGCGAAGGCGGTGGGTCAGCCACATTAATATCGACTGATATAACGCATTCGCGAGCAAGCCCGCTCCCACCGTTGGAATTGTGTAGGTCAGGTTTTTTTGGTGCGCGGCAGGAAGATCGCCAGCACGCCAAACAACGGCAAAAAAGAGCACAGGAAATACACGTATTCGATACCGTGCACATCCGCCAGATGCCCCAGCAGCGCAGCACCAATCCCGCCGAAACCAAACATCAAGCCGAAGAACACCCCGGCGATCATCCCGACATTGCCCGGCACCAGTTCCTGCGCGTAAACCACAATCGCCGAGAACGCCGAGGCGAGAATGAAGCCGATCACCACGCTGAGGACAGTGGTCCAGAACAGATCGACGTGCGGCATTAGCAACGTGAACGGCGCCACGCCGAGGATCGAAAACCAGATCACCGCCTTACGCCCGATCTTGTCGCCGATCGGCCCGCCAAAGAACGTCCCCGCCGCCACTGCTCCGAGAAACAGGAACAGGTGCAGTTGCGAACTGGCCACCGACAGGTCGAACTTCTCGATCAGGTAAAAGGTGAAATAGCTGGTGAGGCTGGCCATGTAGAAATACTTGGAAAACACCAACAGCCCCAACACCACCAGCGCACTGATCACCCTGCCCTTCGACAGCCCGTGAGTCGCCGCCTGACCGGCCTTGAGTTTGAACAGGTTCAGGTGATGGGCGTACCAGCGGCTGATGCGATACAGCACGAACAGCGCGAACACCGCGAATAAACCAAACCACGCCACATTGCCCTGACCGAACGGAATGATGATCGCCGCCGCCAGCAACGGGCCGAACGCAGAACCGGCGTTACCACCGACTTGGAAGGTCGATTGCGCCAGACCAAAGCGTCCGCCCGAGGCCAACCGCGCGATCCGCGAAGCCTCGGGATGAAAAGTCGAGGAACCGATACCGATCAGCGCCGCCGCCAGCAGAATCAATGGAAAACTGCCGACCACCGACATCATCACGATGCCAATCAGCGTGCAGATCGAACCCGCCGGCAACAGCCACGGTTTCGGATGGCGATCAGTGTGATAACCGACCCACGGCTGCAACAGCGACGCGGTCAACTGGAAGGTCAGCGTGATCAGGCCGACCTGGGTGAAGCTCAAACCATAGTTGGCTTTGAGCATCGGATAGATCGACGGCAGCACCGACTGAATCAGGTCGTTGATCAAATGCGCCAGCGCTACCGCGCCGATGATACGCATCACCAACGGGCTGCTTTGCGGAGGAGCGGACGCCGAGGCAGCGGCGGTCTGAGCGTTGCTGATAGCCATGAAAGTTTCCGTACAGCAGATGGGTGCACGCAGGCAGGTGCGTCAATGTGCCATTTTTCGGTGCGCCAACACCATCCCCTTAGCCAGCTAACTAACTGACTGACCGTCGCACGCGAAGTGATAGCGCAACGCCATGGTCTGAATCTTGCCTTGCTTCTCCCCTCGAACGCGGTGGCCTTACAAAGGCCTCCGAGAATGGGAAGTTTCGCTACAGAGCCGGCCTACAGAGCGGGCGAGAGTGAACTTTCGAGGCCTTTTAGCAGGGCACGACATCCAGGTCACACGACCGCGATGCACGCCATTGGTGCGTGGTGTCCAGAGGAGTCATGAGGCATGCAGGCTTTCTTGTCACCGGGGATCAAATTGCTGGGGCGGTTTGGATTCGCGCGTAAATTCCAGTTGTTGTTTCTGCTGTTCATTCTGCCGTTGGCCGGCAGCCTGTTGATGATTGGCCAGGACTATCGCAACAAGCTCAATCTGATTTCCGGCGAGCGTGCCGGCTTACGCCAGTTACTCAGCCTCGATGCGCTGGACAACCTGCTCGCCGCCCAGCGTGACCGCGCCGCCCGTTGGCGCGCCACCGAAACCAATCGCCAGCCGACCCCGGCGACCCTCGCCGCCATGGCGGCGTTTGACGCGATTCAACCAGCCCTCCAGCAAGCCACCAGTGATTTGGGCAACGCGCTGAAAAATGAAGGTGCCGAAGGCGAAACCCTCACCCGCTATCAAGCCCTGCAAACCGCGCTCGGCGGTCTGGATTCGAAAAGCCTGAGCGGCGTCGGTTGGTGGCCGGATGGTTACGACCGTTTCACCAATGCTCTCAGCGCCCTGCAAGCCTTGCGCGAGCAAATCGTCATGGACAACCGCCTGACGCTGGCGCCATGGCTGGAGACCTATCTGCTGACGCAGATCTCCACGCAGCACGCACCGGATCTGATCGAGCGCGTGGGTCGACTCGCCGCCGTCGGCCAGGCTTCGGTGGTCTCGGGACAATTCACCCTGCAAAGTCGCTTGCAGCTACGCGACCTGCGCGGCCGCATCGGCGACGCCCGCGAGCAGCTTGTCAAAACGGCAGGCCTGCTCGAAGCGCGCCTGCCGAGCGATCTGCAAACCTGGGCCGGTCAATACCACGACAGCCTCAAGCGTCTGGACGCTGGGCTGAAGGTGCTGGATGACGGCGTGTTCGGCGGCAGCATTACTCTCAAGCCTGAAGACTTCGAACGCAGCCTCGATGCTCTGCTGGGTGATCTTGCGTCGTTGCGCCAGCAATCGCTGCTGTCGCTGGATCAGCGTCTGGACGCCTACCACGCCTCGTCGATTCGCCAGTTCATCGTGGTCGCGGCGATCTTCGGTTGCCTGCTGCTGGCGGCGCTGTACCTGTTCGTCTGCCTGCAGGCTTCGATCCGCCGCAGCGCCAGCGGCATCACCCTGCTCGCCGAGGCCCTGCGTGACGGCAATCTCAGCCTGCAAGTGCCGGTGGTGGGCCGCGATGAGCTGGCGGCGATCAGCACCGCGCTCAACGTTGCCGTGGTGCAACTGCGCGCGAGCATGCTCGGGGTCGATCACGAAACCTCACAACTGAGCCACGCGGTGCGCAGCCTCAACGATCACTCCAGCGGCGCGCTGAGCGAAGTCGAAGCGCAGCAGTTGCAGATCAGCCAGATCGCCGCCGCTGCCACGCAACTGGCCGCCACTTCGCAAGGTGTGGCGCAGAGTTGCGAACAGGCGTCCGGCAGCGCCCAGCACACCCGGCGCATCGCCGCCGACAGCAGCCGCGACAGCCAGCGCACCACGGCGAGCATTCAGCAGCTCAATCAACGCCTCAACGAAACCGCAGCGGCACTCGGTCGAGTCAGCGAACAGGGCCAGCAGATTCAACTGGTGGTCGACACCATTCGTGGCGTCGCCGAGCAGACCAATCTGTTGGCGCTCAATGCCGCAATTGAGGCGGCACGGGCCGGCGAACAGGGACGCGGCTTTGCCGTGGTCGCCGATGAAGTGCGCAGCCTGTCGCAGCGCACCCAGTCATCGACCGCGCAGATTGCCGGCACCGTCGACAGCTTGCGCGCCACGGTCAACGAAGCGGTGAGCCTGATGGAGGCCGCGTGCGGCCAGGCACAATCGGATGCTGAAGCCGTGACCGGTCTTGGTGAACGTCTTGGTGAAATCGCCAGCGCGGTGCAAAGTGTCACTGACACCTTGGCGCAGATCGCCACCGCCGTTGAGGAACAGGCGAGCACCGCCGATGAAGTCAGCGGCAATATCCAGCAGGTCGATCAGGCGGCGATGCGTTTGCTTGAAGGTGCGCGGGCGGTGAACCTCGCAGCGGACACGCTGAGCCAAGGCAGCCATGCGTTGAGCGCCAATACCGCGAGATTCCAGCTGCGTTGACGCCCTGCCCAGCCCCGATTTCCGGGGTCGGAGGATAAGCGGTTGAAAATAAGAAGAAATATTTTAAATTTACGCTTGACGCTTTTCCATTTCAGGGGAATAATGCGCGCCACTTGGCTACATAGCTCAGTTGGTTAGAGCATAGCATTCATAATGCTGGGGTCCGGGGTTCAAGTCCCTGTGTAGCCACCAAGTACTAAAAACGGCTTACCGAAAGGTAGGCCGTTTTTTTATGCCTCGAGAAAACCGCCCTCTGTGGTGAGGAGATAAATCCCTCACCACAATGCCAATCCTGACCTATTCAGGTCTGCTCTGCCGACAGGGCCATCAGCCCCTTCGCCCAGATCTGCCGAGTACGCAACCCGACCATCGCCCGCCAATCCGGATCGGCCGGATAGAACTGCTCCAGCAGTTTCAACTTGATCGCCCGCCCCGTCGCATCCAGCGGATCGCCATGCAGATGCAGCCAGTGATCATCGCGCAAATAACGATGCACCTCCGGGCCCGGATAGGTTCCGCATTCGATCACGAACGGCATCAGTTGCACGCCCGGCAACGCATTGAGCAATGCCTGTGAGGTGTAGCCGGTAGCCGTCGCTGCGACACCGGTTTCGCTCAACGTTTCGGCGCCGGTGTGCAAGGTGTACAACCATGGGCCGTAGATCGACTGTGCTTGCGCCAACGCCGGATAAGGCGCCTGGGTGATGGTCAGCAACATCGGATGACCGTACTCCCCTGCCCCGGTGTGCAGGTCGAAACACATCACGGTTTGCGCGCCTGCCAGATGCGCGTCGATGATCTGATGCAACGTGCGATTCGACCAGCTCGGCGCGCGGCCGCCATAGAACAGTCCGTCGGGATGACTGTGCTGACCGCCCTCGACAATCGACATCACCGCCGGCCAGCCGTGTTCGGCAATCTGCGCTTCGAGCAAGGCATCGGTGCGCTTACGCTCGGGGCCGTGCAAATCGGTGCAGGCGTAAATCTCGTGCAGCGTGGCGTAGGCGCGGTTGTCCGGTAGCGGGGCGGTGAAATCCAGGTGATTGCGGTTGAGGTCGATATTGTCTTCGTTGACCCGCCGCAGCCACGCCGTACCCCAGGGGTTGATCAGGTGAATCATCACTACCGCGACATCCTTGGGCAGCGTGCCCGGCACGAAAGTCTTCAGCCAGTCGATCTGGCAATCCGAACCGTAATAGCCCTCAACTCCGTGAGTGCCGCTGAGCGCCACCAGCCGGCGCTTTGCCTGCGGATTACCGAGCACCGCGACATCAGTGCTCAGCGGTTCGCCGAAAGGGCCACAGCGCGGATGGGCGTAGGAGGTGAGCGTGGCTCCGGCAGCTTGGGCGGCGGTCAGAAACTGTTCGCGTTGATCGCGGTAACTGGACTCGGTGGGAAACTCGCTGTGCATGTCGGCCTCTTGTGATTTTTATGGCTTGACCTATGTAGGAGTGAGCCTGCTCGCGATAGCGGTGGCTCAGTCAACATTGATGTTGAATGTGATGACGCTATCGCGAGCAGGCTCACTCCTACAGGGGGATATTTGCGGTCGTTCTATTGAGGTTGACCCTAGCGAACATCCGCCCGGAAAAGAAAGACAAAAATGCCCGCCGGTTTGCGTCGCGACCGAGCGGTCGATAAAGTCCGTCAGACCTTTCACCCCACGGACGGAGAGCCCCACGTGTTTCCAGCCCTGCCCCTGAGCCGCTTTCACCTGCCTGCCCTGACGCTGATCATCAGCGCCCTGACCCTCGCCGCGTGCAACGCCCCGCCCTCCTCGACCTTGCCGCTGGCGCCGGAAGCCGCTTCCGGTTACCGCACCGATCTGCAGACCCGCCACGCCAGTGAACACATGGCCGCTGCCGCCAATCCACTGGCCGCCGAGGCCGGGCGCGAGATGCTGCGCAAGGGTGGTTCGGCCATCGACGCGGCGATTGCCATGCAAGCAGTGCTGACTCTGGTAGAACCGCAATCCTCCGGGATCGGTGGCGGCGCGATGATTGTGTTGTGGGACGGCAAACAGGTGCGCACCTACGACGGACGCGAAACCGCCCCGGCGGGTGCCACCGAGAAGCTGTTCCTGCAGGCCGACGGCAAACCGATGCCATTCCCGCAGGCGCAGATCGGCGGGCGCTCGGTGGGTACTCCGGGCGTGCTGCGTGCGCTGGAAATGGCACACAAACAACACGGGCGGCTGCCGTGGGCCACGCTGTTCGAACCGGCGATCAAACTCGCCGAGCAGGGCTTTGCGATTTCACCGCGCCTGCATTCGCTGCTGGAATCCGACCCGGTAATCCGTAAATCGCCGGACATGGCCGCCTACTTCCTCAACCGCGACGGCAGCGTCAAAGCCGTCGGCACGCGTCTGCAAAACCCGGCATTGGCCGCCGTGCTCAAGCGCATCGCCACCGAAGGTCCGGACGCGCTGTACAAAGGCCCGATCGCCGAAGAGATCGTCGCCAAGGTGCAGGGCCACGCCAATCCCGGCAGCCTGTCACTGAATGATCTTCAGCGCTATCAGGCCAAGGAGCGCGCGCCGCTGTGCACCGACTATAAACGCTGGCAGGTCTGCGGTATGCCGCCGCCGTCGTCGGGCGGGATCGCCGTGGCGCAGATTCTCGGCACCTTGCAGGCGCTGGAAATCCGCGACCCGCGTCTGTCGCTGACACCGCTCAAACCGCTGAAAACCGACAAACCCGCCGGCATCGAACCGGCACCGCAAGCCGTGCACCTGATCGCAGAAGCCGAACGCCTGGCCTACGCCGACCGCGCGCAATACGTGGCCGATACCGACTTCGTCCCGGTGCCGGTCAAAGGCCTGGTCGACCCGGGTTACCTCGCCAGCCGCGCCAGCCTGATCGGCGAGCGCAGCATGGGCAGCGCCAAGCCGGGCACACCGCCGGGCGTGCAGGTGGCCTACGCGCCGGATCGCTCGCCGCTGCGCATCTCCACCTCGCAAGTGGTGGCGGTAGATGACCTCGGTGGCGCGGTGTCGATGACCACCACCATCGAAGCAGCGTTCGGCTCGCACCTGATGGTGCAGGGCTTTTTGCTGAACAACCAGATGACCGACTTCTCGTTCATCCCCGAAGAGAACGGGCAGAAAGTCGCCAACCGCGTCGAACCCGGCAAACGCCCACGCTCGTCGATGGCGCCGACGCTGATCTTCGACCGCAACAGCGGCGAATTCCTCGCCAGCGTCGGCTCGCCGGGCGGTTCGCAGATCATCGAATACGTGGCCAAGACCACCGTCGGCCTGCTCGACTGGAACCTCGACCCGCAAAGCGCCATCAGCCTACCCAACTTCGGCAGCCGCAACGGCCCGACCGAACTGGAACAAGGCCAGTTCAGCCCGGCACTGATCCAGGCGTTGAAAGATAAAGGGCATGTGGTGAATGAAATCGACATGACCAGCGGCACGCAGGCGATCGTGCGGGTCAAGGATGCGCAAGGGAAAGCCTCGCTGGAAGGTGGCGCGGATCCGCGGCGTGAAGGGGAAGCGTTGGGGGATTGAGGTTACGCAGGAAAAACAAAAGGCTTACCACGAGGTAAGCCTTTTTTCATGCAACTGATTTAAATCCAAAGACTATCCGCTCAGCGATTAGCCACCAAATGCGCCCCAAACAGCAAATAACAACCACCGGCCAAACGATCCAGCCATTGCCGCGACCGTTCGTAAACACTCGCGATCCGGCGGCTGGCGAAGAACAGCGCGACGCTGCAATACCAACTGAACGACAGCGTGGCCATGGTCAGCACGGCCAGCGTCAGCAGTAGCGGCGGGACGTGGGCCGGCATCGCGGTGGCGAAGATGGTGGCGACGAACAGTGCCGACTTGGGGTTGGTCATGTTGCCCAGAAAGCCCCGCCCGTAGGCGCCCAGCAGGGTCTGTTGCGACTCATCCAGCGTACCGGCGGCAATCGGCGCTTTGCGTTTGAACTGCTTGAGGCCGAGATAGATCAGGTAGCAGCCACCGGCGATCTTGAAGCTCAGGTACAGGGTTGGCGCCGCGCTGAACAAGGTCTGAATACCCAAGCCGCCGGCAAGGCCCCACAGCACGGTTCCGCTGGCGACACCGAGCGCCGCGACCACACCATGACGGCGCGAGCGGCTGACCGCCAATTGGGCGATGTTGAAAAAGTTCGGGCCGGGGGTGACCACCGCGACCGTCCACAACAGCGCCAACGACAGCAACGGGGCGAGATAGCTGGAAAGCGAAAGGTCCATGGGGCGAGCGCCTGATTGGTTCGACAATGCCCCACACCTTGCTACATCCGGCACGCGTTTTCCATCAGATGCAGGTCACAGCGGCAGGGTTTTACCGTCCACCGCATCGCCAATCGTCAGGAAATGCCCGCCGGCCACGTGGTGCAGCGTGCGCAAACCGTCGTGCCCGTCGAAATGCCAACGCCCATCGCTGAACACCCGTTCATCAGCCTGAGCGGCGATGACTTCGGCGAGGAACAGGTCATATTGCTCGTGGTTGCGCGGTTCGGGCAGCAAGCGGCATTCGAGCCAGGCCACGCAGCCTTCGAGCAACGGCGCCTCAACGATTTCACCGGTAAAGGTTTGCAAGCCGTAAGCCTGAAACTTGTCCAGCTCCTGATTCTGCCGGATCTCCAGCCCCGAGGTATTGCCGACGGTTTGCACGATGTCAGCCTGATTGACGCACGGCACGTTGAGTACAAAAGTGCCGGACGCTTCAAGCAACTGGCGGGTCCAGGTGGACTTGTCGAGGACGACCGCGACTTTCGGCGGTTCGAAATCCAGCGGCATCGCCCAGGCGGCGGCCATGATGTTGCGCTGGCCGTCATGGGCAGCGCTGACCAGCACGGTCGGCCCGTGATTGAGCAGACGATAGGCTTTGTTCAGGGGCACCGGGCGGCGGTGGGAAGCACTCATGGGGATCTGCTCCGGGGAAAAAGGAACAGATTGTAGCGCCACCTGCAACTGTAGGAGTGAGCCTGCTCGCGATCGCAGTAGTTCAATCAACATGGAGGTTGAATGTCAGACCGATATCGCGAGCAGGCTCACTCCTACAGGGTTTAGTACAGGTCAGTTAGAGAGTTGATTGGCGAACTGGCCGACCGCATCCACCACTTTCTGCGCGCCGTCCTGGATCTCGACGATCACCGTGCCCGCCTCCGCCGCCAGCGCCAGGCCCTGCTCGGCCTGCAGCTTGCCGTCGGTCATCAGGGCCACGGCGTTGCGCGCCATTTCCTGGTTCTGCCGCACCACGGTGACGATCTCTTCGGTCGCCTGACTGGTGCGCGAGGCCAGTTGTCGCACCTCATCGGCCACCACCGCGAAGCCCCGGCCCTGTTCGCCGGCACGGGCTGCTTCGATGGCGGCGTTGAGCGCCAACAGGTTGGTCTGTTCGGCAATGCCGCTGATGGTTTTGACGATGGTACCGATCACCTGCGACTGCTCGTTCAGTGCCTCGATGCCCTCACCAGCCGCCTGCATGTGGCGCGACAGATCACGCATCACATTCACTGCCTCGGTGACCACCGTAGTGCCCCGTTGCGCGGTGCTGTCGGTTTGCTGCGAAGTGCTGTAGGCAATGCTGGCCGCGTCGGCTACCGCTTGTTCGCGGTTGACCTGATCGGTAATCACCGTGGCGAACTTCACCACTTTGTACAGTTTGTTGTTGGCATCGACCACCGGGTTGTAGGACGCCTCCAGCCACACCGTACGACCATGGCTGTCAACGCGCTTGAAGCGGTTGGCGACAAATTCGCCGTTGTTCAGGCGACGCCAGAAATTCTGGTACTCGGCGCTGTTGTATTCCTCGGGAGTGCAGAACATCCGGTGATGTTTGCCTTTGATCTGCGCCAGGCTGTAACCCATGCCCTGCAGAAAGCGCTCGTTGGCATTGAGCACGTTGCCATTGAGGTCGAACTCGATCACCGCCGTCGAACGCACCAACGCGCCGATCAGGTTTTCGTGTTCGCGGGAGGCTTCGATGGTGCGGGTCAGGTCGCTGGAGAAAATCGAGAAATGCTTGATCCGCCCGTCCGAGGAACGCACCGGTTGCACGATGGAGCGCAGCCACGCCTCTTCGCCGTTACCGCGCAGCAGGCGCACTGCGCCAGCGAAATGCTCGCCACGGGTCAGTGCGGCCTTGAAACGGTGATGAAAGTCGTCGGCCTTCACGTGCGCCGGAACGATATCTTCAATGGCGCGCCCCACCAGATCCTGGCTCTTGTAGAGCATCTCGCCAAGGAAGTTCTGATTGACCGACTGAATCCGGCCATCGGGTTCCAGGGTCAGCACCAGCATCTCGCTTTCCAGGCTTTCCTTCACTTGCAGCAGGCTGGAGAGTTCTTCACGAAGCGTAGCCAGCTCTTGCTTGAGGCGTTTGTTGAACATGGGAAAGTACCGATAGGCAGGGTAGAAAGCGGGATGCAGCTTAACCATCGGCCTTGGAAAACTTTTCTGAAGAGCGTTTGAGACCGGCCAGTCAAAAATAATCCCGCCGGGCTTTTACTCCTATAGATCACTCCACTGAGCCGTTACAAAAGCCACCGCTCTGGCCCGGCCACTTCAGGTATTCTCAGGTCAAATTGCAACAACATGTTGCAGGTAACCGCCCGATAAGGAGTGCCGTTTTGGATTTATCGACCGCTGCCTGGATGATGCATGACACCCGCCTGATTCTTTGCTGCCTGCTGGCGATTGCGACGATCATCGTGTTGATCAGCGCCACCAAACTTCCACCTTTTCTCTCGATCCTGATCGGCACTTTTATTGCCGGTGTCGGCGCCGGTCTGCCACCAGAAGACGTGGCCAAGGCGTTCAGCAAAGGCGCCGGGGCGATTCTCGGAGAAGCGGGGATCATCATTGCCCTGGGCTCGATGCTAGGTGCACTGATGGCCGAGTCCGGCGCTGCCGACCGTATCGCCTCGACGCTGCTCGGGCTGGGCAAAGGCAAGTCCCTGCCGTGGGTCATGGCGATGGTGGCGATGGTGATCGGCCTGCCGCTGTTCTTCGAAGTGGGGCTGGTGATGATGGTGCCGATCATCTTCGTCATGGCCCGTCGCTCGGGTCAGCCATTGTTGAAAATCGCCATTCCGGCGCTGGCCGGGATGACCACCCTGCATGCCCTGATGCCGCCGCATCCCGGGCCGCTGATCGCGGTCAGTGCGTTGCACGCCGACCTTGGGTTGACCATGTTGCTGGGCTTCAGCATCGCGATTCCGGCGGTGATTCTGGCGGGGCCGCTGTACGGCAACTGGCTGTCGAAACGCATGCACGTCGATGAGCCGGCAGAGCTCGGCGCACTGTTCAGCGCCCCGCCGAAAGCGCCGCGCCAGCCGAGTTTCGGCCTGTCGCTGCTGATCATTCTGTTGCCGGTGCTGCTGATGCTCGGCAGCACCCTGGCCAAAGTCGCGATGCCCCCCGAAAGCAGCGTCGCCCTGACGCTGAAGTTCCTCGGCGAACCGTTGGTGGCGCTGGGCATTGCGGTGATGGCGGCGGTGATCTGCCTCGGCTGGGCCAACGGCATGCCGCGCGAACAGGTCGGCGGCACTCTGCGCAAAAGCCTGGCGCCGATCGCCGTATTGCTGCTGACCATCGGCGCCGGTGGCGGCTTGAAGCAGACCCTACTGGACGCCGGGGTCAGCCAGACCATCAGCAAAGTCGCCGAAGGCGCGCACATGCCGTACCTGCTGCTGGCCTGGCTGATTGCCGTGGCACTGCGTCAGGCCACCGGCTCGGCGACAGTCGCGACCACGACGACGGCGGGGATTCTGGCGCCGATGATGGCGGGGCTCGCCGCGACGCAAAGCTCACTGGTGGCGCTGGCGATTGGCGCCGGCTCCGTGTTCTTCTGCCACGTGAATGACGCCGGCTTCTGGATGGTTCGCGAGTACTTTGGCTTGCAACTCAAACAGACCATCTGGGTCTGGTCGATCCTGCAAACCATTGTCTCGGTGGTAGGACTGGCCGGGACGTTGCTCTGGTGGCACTGGCTGACTTGACACTCGTCAGGAACAGGGCGCCACGGCTTGGCGCCCGACACTGCTCATGCGCGAACCGAAATACGCCGCGCTGACAATGCCGACTGCGCCCATCACCGCACAAAACATCACGCAGATCCACGGACTCCACGGCATCAGACCGATCAGCAACAGCGGTGTTATACTCGCCCACACGGCGTAGGCAATGTTGTAGGTGAAGGAGATGCCCGACACGCGAATCCGCGCCGGAAACAATCCGACCATCACCGATGGCACCGCGCCGACCACACCGCAGCCCAGGCCGGCGACGGCATACGCCAGCCCGACCCAATTGCCGCCCATGATCAGACAGCTATAAAGCACACCAATGCCCAACGGCAGCAGCAGGCTATAAAGCATGACCGTGCGCCAGGCACCGATGCGATCGACCAGCAATCCGGCAATCACACAACCGATGTTGAGAAAGACGATGCCCAACGCGCTCAGGGCGAAGGTGTGGCTGGCGGTCATGCCGAAGGTTTTCTGCATCATGGTCGGGGTGATGACCACGAACACCACCACCGCCGACGTCAGCACACAGGTCAGCAGCATCGCCGGCAACATCGCCAGACGATGTTCGCGCAGCACCGTGCGCAACGGCAGTTCGACCCGCGCTTCACGCTGGGCTTCCATGGCCATGAACACCGGGGTTTCGCTCAACCAGCGGCGCAGGTAGACACCGATCACGCCGAACACACCGCCGAGCAGGAACGGATAACGCCAGGCGTAATCAAGGATTTCCGCCGGGGTGAACACTTGTGCGAGAAAAGTCGCGGTCAGCGCGCCAATCAAGTAACCAAAGGTCAACCCGGCCTGCAAAAAGCCCAGCGCGTAACCGCGATGCCCGGCAGGCGCGTGCTCGGCGACGAACACCCAGGCGCTCGGCACTTCGCCGCCGACCGCCGCGCCTTGCAGGATGCGCAGCGCCAGCAACAGCAGCGGCGCGAAATAGCCGATCTGGGCATAAGTCGGCATGATCCCGATCAGCAGGCACGGCAGCGCCATCATCAGGATGCTCAGGCTGAAAACCTTTTTCCGGCCCAGACGATCGGCGAAATGCGCCATCAGAATTCCGCCCAGCGGGCGCGCCAGATAACCGGTGACAAAGATCCCGAAGCTTTGCAGCAGACGCAGCCACTCGGGCATTTCCGGCGGGAAGAACAACTGGCTGAGGGTCAGGGCGAAGAACACGAAAATGATGAAATCGTAGATCTCCAGCGCCCCGCCGAGTGCCGCAAGGCCGAGGGTCTTGTAGTCGGAACGGCTGAACGGCGCCGGTCGCGCTGTGGATTGGGCAGTCATGGCAAAGAACTCTGGCAGGCAAAAAACCAAGGCGCCCATGGTCTACGCAAATCCGCCTGGGGACAACCCGTTAGACCATAGTCCCGGTTTCGCAAAACCAGCTCACAAAACAGCCAGGCTTGATTTACTGTTTAAGCCTGTCCGGAGGAACCTGGCCAACGCCGACAGACCGGAGCGAACCCCGTGTGGGAGCGAGCCTGCTCGCGAAGGCGTCAGCCCAGCCAACTTCGATGTTGAATGTGCCGACCTTTTCGCGAGCAGGCTCGCTCCCACAGGGATCTCTGTGTTGTCGAGATGGGCGACCGTTCCTGCAGACCCACAATAACCATAAAAATCCGAGGTACTCCCTGTGGCCGTTGATATCGAAGATAGCCGCTCTGCGCGCTTTGCCTTGCGCTGTTCAAGCTTTGCCGAACGCTGGTTCCCCGACTCCTGGGTATTCGCCGCACTGGCGGTGATCATTGTCGCGCTGGCCACTTTGGCCATGGGCGCCAAACCCACCGATGCCGCGATGGCCTTCGGCGACGGGTTCTGGAGCCTGATCCCGTTCACCATGCAAATGGCCTTCGTGGTGATTGGCGGCTACGTCGTCGCCAGTTCGCCGCCAGCGGTCAAGCTGATCGACAAACTGGCGCGCATCCCGAAAAACGGCCGCTCTGCCGTGGCCTGGGTCGCGCTGATCTCGATGGTCGCCTCGCTGTTGAACTGGGGCCTGTCGCTGGTGTTCGGCGGTTTGCTGGTGCGCGCCCTCGCCCGCCGCACCGATCTGAAAATGGATTACCGCGCGGCCGGTGCGGCGGCGTATCTGGGCTTGGGCGCGGTCTGGGCGCTGGGCCTGTCCTCATCGGCGGCGCAGTTGCAGGCCAACCCGGCCAGCCTGCCGCCGGCGATCCTGTCGATCACCGGGGTGATTCCGTTCACCCAAACCATCTTCCTCTGGCAGTCCGGCGCCATGCTGCTGGCGCTGATCGTGATTTCTATCATCGTCGCCTACGCCACCGCGCCCGGCCCGAACTCTGCGCGCGATGCCAAGGATTGTGGCATCGACCCGGCGTTCAACCTGCCACCGCTGCAACCGCGCACCCGGCCCGGCGAATGGCTGGAGCACAGTCCGCTGCTGATCATTTTGCTGGTGCTGCTGGCCGCCGGCTGGCTGTTCCACGAGTTTTCGAGCAAACCGGCGATCACCGCGATTTCCGGGCTGAACACCTATAACTTCCTGTTCATCATGCTCGGTGCCCTGCTGCACTGGCGCCCGCGCAGCTTCCTCGATGCGGTGGCCCGGGCGGTGCCGACCACCACTGGCGTGCTGATCCAGTTCCCGCTGTACGGCTCGATTGCTGCGCTGCTGACCACGGTCAAAGGCGCCGATGCGCAGACGCTGGCCCATCACATCTCGACCTTCTTCGTCAGCATCGCGTCCCACGACACTTATGCGTTGTTGATGGGCGTGTACTCGGCGATTCTCGGTTTCTTCATCCCGTCCGGCGGCGGCAAGTGGATCATCGAAGCGCCGTACGTGATGCAAGTCGCCAACGATCTGCAATACCACCTCGGCTGGGCGGTGCAGATCTACAACGCCGCCGAAGCCCTGCCGAACCTGATCAACCCGTTCTACATGTTGCCGCTGCTGGGCGTGCTCGGGTTGAAGGCGCGCGACCTGATCGGCTTCTCGTTCGTGCAATTGCTGGTGCACACGCCGCTGGTGCTGTTCTTGCTGTGGGTGCTGGGCACGACATTGGCGTATACGCCGCCGGTCATTCCTTGAGTCAGTGCGGGGCGCGGTCAATCGGCCGACGCCCCGCCTTCCCTTCCTGACAGCGCCGTGTCGACGCCGACATGGCTTTCTGTCGCAAATAATGGCTCAGCGCCATCATCGTCCTTTACCGCATCACAGCCTCGGTAATATCCTTGCGCGCCGAAAATATGTTTCATTTTTTTGCCAAGCGCCAAGGGAGTTGTTGCAATGATCGTAGGGATTGACCTGGGAACCACCAACAGCCTCGTCGCCGTCTGGCGTGGCGAATCCTCCGAATTGGTGCCCAATGCCCTCGGTCAGTTCCTGACACCGAGCGTGGTCGGGCTGGATGATGAAGGACGGATTCTGGTCGGCCAGGCTGCGCGCGAACGTCTGCACACCCATCCGCGCCTGACGGCGTCGCTGTTCAAGCGTCACATGGGCAGCGCCACGGAAGTCTATCTGGCCGACAAGGCGTTTCGTCCGGAAGAGCTGTCCGCGCTGGTGCTGAAAAGTCTGAAAGAAGACGTCGAACGGGCTTATGGCGAAACCGTCACTGAAGCGGTGATCAGCGTCCCGGCCTACTTCAGCGACGCCCAGCGCAAAGCCACGCGGATCGCCGGCGAGCTGGCCGGGCTGAAAGTCGAGAAGCTGATCAACGAACCGACCGCCGCCGCTCTCGCTTATGGACTGCACCAACGCGACAAGGAAACCTCGTTCCTGGTGTTCGACCTCGGGGGCGGCACGTTCGACGTGTCGATTCTGGAGTTGTTCGAAGGGGTGATGGAGGTCCGCGCCAGCGCCGGCGACAACTTCCTCGGTGGCGAAGACTTCGACAGCGTGCTGCTGGAACACTTTATCGACCAGCACCGCTCAGTCGCCGACTTCCCTGACCGCAACAGCGTCATCCAGCCCCTGCGCCGCGAGGCTGAGCGTGTGCGCAAGGCCCTCGGCCAGGACAGCAGCGCCGAGTTCCGGCTGCAACTGGGTGACCGCCACTGGACCCACACCATCACCCAGCAAGAATTGGCGACGCTTTACATGCCACTGCTCGAGCGCCTGCGCGCGCCGATCGAACGGGCTCTGCGCGACGCACGCATCCGGGTCAGCGACCTTGATGAGATTCTGCTGGTCGGCGGTACTACCCGGATGCCGCTGGTGCGCAAACTTGCCGCCGGATTGTTCGGCCGTTTTCCGTCGTTCACCCTCGATCCGGATCAGGTGGTGGCGCAAGGCGCAGCCATTCAGGCAGCACTCAAGGCCCGCTCGGCCGCACTTGAAGAAGTGGTGCTGACCGACGTCTGCTCCTACACCCTAGGCATCGAAACTTCGACCCAGATTGGCCGCAATTATGAGGCCGGTCACTACCTGCCCATCATCGAGCGCAACAGCATCGTCCCGGTCAGCCGGGTCAAGACCGTGTACACCTTGCAGGACAATCAGGAGCAGGTGGTTGTGCGGATTTTCCAGGGCGAAAGCCGTCTGGTCAAAGACAACGTCGCGCTTGGCGAACTGGCGATCAAGGTGCCGAAACGCAAGGCCGGCGAAGTGTCCCTCGATGTGCGTTTCACCTATGACAACAACGGCCTGCTGGAGGCCCAGGTGAATATTCCGCTGACCGGGCAACAACATTCGCTGGTCATCGAAAACAACCCCGGCGTGCTCACGCCTGAAGAGATTCAGCAACGCTTGCAGAACCTCGCTCAGCTCAAGATTCACCCGCGCGAGCAACAGGTCAACACGCTGCTCAGTGCCCGTCTCGAACGGCTCTACCAGGAAAGCCTGGGCGACCTGCGCGATCAGATTGGCCATTGGGCCAAGCAATTCCAGATCGCGCTCGACTCGCAGGACGAGCGCCAGATTCGTGAAGTGCGCACCGAGCTGAGCAGGCACCTGAGCGAACTTGATCGCACGCCGTGGCAATAAGGGAGCGCTGACATGGATTGCTGGTCCTTCCTGCATTTGCCCGATGACGCTGACGTCCGCGATATCAAGCGCAGCTATGCACGCCTGCTGAAAACCTTCAGACCCGATGAAGATCCCGAAGGCTTCCAGCGCTTGCGTGAAGCCTACGAGCGCGCGTTGGCGATTGCCCAATGGCGCCTGGAAAACGCCGAACTGGAAGACGAGCAAGACACCGACGTCGCTGTCGCCACGGCGTCCAGCGCCTTTGCTGCACTGGCGCTCGATAATGCCCTGGCCAACAGCTCCAGCCAGGCGCAAAACCAGGCGTGGGATTTCGCCGCTCTGGAGGTTTCGCCCGTCAGTCCGGCAGCCCCGGAGCCGTTTGTGCCGCCATCGAAGAACGACGCCCTGCGTGTCGAGCCGCTGGCGGCGGACGCGCAGAGTCTTGAAGCGCAGGCCGCATGGCGATTGCTTGAAGATCTGTCGCCAGACAACCTCGGCGAGCGCTGGGAGCAGGCGCAACAACAAGGCTGCGCCAAGGCATTCGAAAGGCTGTTGCTGCAATTATGTTTTGAGCATCCACAATTGCGCGGCCCGGTACTGCACTGGGCCGTCGAGCAGTTGGGATGGTTGGGCCCCTGGCAAGAAGTGCTGATGAATGATCGCCAGCGCGACATGCTCGCCGAGAGCCTGATGTCCGACTATCGAAACGCCTTGCAGGCGCTGCTCGAAAGCCAGAGCGAGCGCGAATTCCTCAACTTGCTCAAACACTACAGCGGCCAGCCGTGGCTCCAGGTATTCGATCGCCGCGAGCAATGGCAACAAAATCTGCTGCATCTGCTTAACGACCATGAGTGGAGCGTGCCGCTGTTCGACCGTATCGGCCAATTGTTCGGCTGGGATCACACCAAAGGTCTGCACCCGCAACCGGACTGGCTCTGGGAAAGGTTGATCGAACGCTGCAATCAGGAAAGTTTCTACGACAACCTGCGGGCCAAGGCTGAAAGCGATCGTACGTGGGCGGCGGATGTGCAGGCAGCGCATCTGTTGATCAACCCGCTCAAACCGATGCAGCAGAAGAAGATCATCGACGGCTTTGGTCAGAATGAATGGCAGGCCTGCCACGATCTGTCAGAAAAGCTCAAATGGCGCTTCCCGGAACTGCTCGCGCGATTGCCTTACGCCGACGTTTTTTACTGGCGGCGGTTTTTGCCACGGCCCATCGCCGACGAAACCTGGGTGCGGGTCTGGACGGCCATTGCCTTGGCGCTGTTCCTGTTCTATCTGGCTTCGCCACAAAAAGATGCGGCAACCCTGGCCTTCATTCCGCTGGGGTTAGCGTGTGTGCCGGTGTGGTTTTTTCGTTTTGCGCTGAGTTGGTGGGTGGTGCTGACGTCTCACGTGATCGTTGCGGATCTTTGGCTCACCGAAGGGCTGATTCCGCGCCGATGGAACCCTGACACCCGCTGGCTGGTAATACGCCACGGGTTACCGCAGGTGGTCATGGTGCTGCTGTTTTCGCTGCTGCTCGGGCCACTGGGCGCACTCACTTACGTGGGCGTGATCCTGATCGGACTGGTGCACAAACGACGAATCGGCTCGCTCGACCCGCAGCTGAGCAATAACCACCCCTGGCTGACCGCGCTGCACTGGGCGCACTTCAGTCCGCTGCAACTGCTGTTTCTGGTGATGATGACCGCGATAACGGCGGCCAGCAGACTCGGCTATTCCTTGCACTCGTTGATGCCCGGCTAGAACAGCAGCGAGCTTTCGTTGCGCCTGTTGTAATCGAGTGAATCGTTGTGGGAGCTGACCTGGTCGCTCCCACATTTGTTTCGCCGCACCTCAAAGTGTCACCCAACTGTCACAGTGCCTTGCTAGCGTCCGCCCGAAACAAACTGAAACAATTAAGCAGAACGGGCTGACAGATGAAAGACGAGACAGACGGCACTGACGCACCTGAATCCGACACCCCCACCGACACCAGTCGCCGCCGCTTTCTCGGCGGTGTCGCCGTCCTCGGCGTGGGCGCGACCCTGGCCGGCTGCGGCAACGCCAGCGATCAACCGGGTAAACCAGTCGAGCGCCCGCTGACCCCGACCGAGCTGGACAATGCCCTGCGCGAGCAGGTGAAAACCGTGGTGGTGATCTACGCCGAGAACCGTAGCTTCAACAACCTGTTCGGTGATTTCCCCGGTGTCGAAAAGCCGCTGTCGGCGCTCAAGCCTGCCGATTACCAGCAACGTGACCGCGACGGCAGTCTGTTGCAGACGCTGCCGCCCGTCTGGGGCGGCGTGTTGCAGATCGGCCCGCAAACGCTTGATGGCGTGACCTACCCCAGCGCCACGCAGTTTCAGGAAAACCTGCCCAACGCGCCTTTCGCCCTCAAGGGCCCGAATGCCGAAGACTTGCCGTTCGGTCTGGTGACCCGCGATTTGTGGCACGTGTTCTATCAGAACCAGATGCAGATCAATGGCGGCAAGAACGATGGTTTTGTCGCCTGGGCCGACTCCGGTGGCTTGACCATGGGGCACTACGCCCAGAGCCGCTACTCGCTGCGCTTGTGGGATGTGGCGCAGGAATTCGTGCTGTGCGACAACTTCTTCCAGGGTGCATTCGGCGGCTCGTTCCTCAATCACCAGTACCTGATCAGCGCCACCGCGCCGTTCTATCCGGACGCGGCCAATTCGGTGGCCAAGTCACAGATTGCCGCCCTGCAAAGCGATGATCCGACTGACCCGCGCCTCAAGCCACTGGAACAGTCACCCGCCAGCGCCATGACCGGCCCGCCGCAGTTCGGCCCGAGTGCGCTGACCCCGGACGGCTTCGGCGTCAACACCCTCGCCCCGCCGTACTGGCCGACGTGGATTCGCGATTCGGAGCGTCCGGCGTACTCCAAGCCGGATCTGCCCAATGTGATGGTGCCGCAGACCCACGAGCACATCGGCGACAAGCTGTCGAAGAAGAATGTCGACTGGGCCTGGTACGCCGGCGCCTGGCAGGCGACGCTGGAGCAGTACAAGGACTCGGGCGGGATTCCGAAGATCCCCAACTTCCAGTACCACCACCAGCCGTTCAACTACTTCAAGCGGCAAGGCCCGGAGAACCCGCAAGAGCGCAACAAACGTCTGCGCGACGCGGGTCTGGGCGATGAGTCGAGCACCAACAAGTTCTTCGCCGATGCCGAGGCCGGCAAGCTGCCGGCGGTAACTTTCTACAAACCGCAGGGCAACCTGAACATGCACGCCGGTTATGCCGACGTCGCCTCCGGTGACCGGCACATCGTCCGCGCCCTGAAGGTGCTGCGCGAAAGTCCGCAGTGGAAAAACATGGTGGTGGTCGTGACGGTCGATGAAAACGGCGGCTGGTGGGATCATGTGGCGCCACCCAAGGGCGATCGCTGGGGCCCGGGGTCGCGGGTGCCGGCGCTGGTGGTGTCGCCATTCGCCCGCAAAGGCACGGTGGATCACACGGTTTACGACACGGCGTCGATCCTGCGCCTGATCACCCGAGTGTTCCAACTGGAAACCCTCGACGGCCTCAAGCAGCGCGATGAGGCAATGATCGCACGTGGCCAGAAACCGATGGGCGATCTGACCAACGCCCTGCATTTTCAGGCCTGAAAACCCCGTCCTGCGGGCTGACGCAAAAATCCGTGAATGACCGCTTCTCTGTGCAACACGGCTGATCCACTATGAAGCGCCCCGAAACTCCGGGGAACCCACGCTGAAAAGGATCTGAGCATGTTCAAACTCGCAGGATTTACCCCCGCAGTTCTTACCCTCGCCGCGCTCACCCTGAGCGCGGCTGCCCACGCCGATGTCGACCTGAAGCTGGGCAGCACCGAGCGCGTCACCCGCCTCTTCGCCTACCCCAACAATTGCAGCGTGATCTGTTATCGCAACTGGTCGCTGGAGCAGACCGTCGCGCATTACCTGAGCCAGAGCGTGCAGCGCGATGGCTACAGCAATGCCAAAGTCTTGGTGAAGAACGATAACGGGCAGATTTACGCCGAGATCAGCGGCGTGCCCAAAGGTTACGACAAGCCGCTGTCGGCGCTGCTCGATGCCGGTGACCTGGCCTATACCGGCGCCAGCAAGCTCAATGCCGATGGCAAATGGGCGTACAGCTGGTATCTGTTCCTGCCGCTGGGCATGGCCCTGGAAAACCGCAAGAGCGTCGAACTGCTGCACTTCCCGCCGGACTATTCGCTGACTCAGGCGCAGGATTACCTGCGCTCGAACACCACCGACCGCTGGGCCACGCTGCTGACCGTCAACGGCATTCCGGCCGAGCAGACGCCGGCCTATCAGACCATCATCGACATCGCGCCAATCGCGGCGCCGTCCAACGCCGGCAGTGATCTGGAGGGCGTCTACGACTACTTCAAGGATTATCAGACCACGCTGGTCAAGCAGTTCAGCCAGACCAGCGCCGGCACCACCCTGCCGATGGTCGCGTTCGGTGCGCCGGTGCGTAACTGGATCAAGCAGCAATACGGCCCGACGGTGGCCGTATTGGGTCTGGCGACCATCAGCCCGAGTGCTGGGGTGAACGTGCCGGTCCTGGGATCGAACCATCCGAGCTACATCTGGTACGCCGCCGACCCGGCCAGCTATGACGGCGATGAGGCCAAGGCCGATGCCGCCGGTTTGAAGGTCATGGGTCAGGACTTGAGCGCCGCTTGCTGGCAAGCCGGGATGGGCAGTAAACCGGGCACCGATGCGAAAGCCCTGCTCAACAGCTGCACGCAGACCTGGCAAGTGACGCAAAAGGGCAAGACCTGCGAACTGTTCTACACCTCGATCCGCAACCTGACCCCGGCACAGGCCGCCGCCAAGTGCTCGACCACGCCAATCAAGGCCCAGTTGCAACAGCTTCAGGGCGAATTGCCGGCCACCGCCGTTCCTGCACCACACTTCTGATCCGCTGAAAAAGCTTCCCGTGTCAGTCAATGCTGACGCGGGGAGCAGCCAATCACGCCTGTCAGATCTGACAGTAGACAGTTTGAGGGATACACCGGAATATTGGATCCAAACATGTTGCAGCGCTGACAGGACGTCAGACCAGGGAAGTCGCAGCATTTGCCGACAGGGACCGTTATGAATAATCAGGCCCATCAACACAACATCCCACGCGACGCACCCGGCATCTACCCGTTTGCCGGATTGCCGGTGCGTCTGGGTTTCCCATCCACCGAGGATTTCGAAATCGTGCAGGACCACCACGGTCACGCGGCAGTCGTGGCGCGCCGGGCGTTCTTGCGCATCACCCGGATGTGTCGGGTTTCCGGGCAACTGCTGCCCTATCGTTGTCGACAGACGCGCCAGTTACTGGCCGGCATCCATCTCTACGATCCGCGCTTTTGCGGGTTGCTCGAACACGCCTGCGATCCGAACGTGTTTCTGGACATGAGTGAGCTGTGGCTGTGGGCACTTCGCGACATTCAGCCGGGTGAACGCCTGACCATCGACGTCGCCGCCACCGAAGACCGCTTGTTGCAGCAGTTCGCCTGTACCTGTGGCTCGCCGCGCTGTCGGGGGTGGATCACCGGCTACGATGAACCACCCACGATCGAGGGCCAGCAGTTTTTGCAACGCTGGCGGCATCCACACTGATCGGGATTACACCGCCCCGACCGGACGCAGACGATATTGCGGCGGCAGTTGCTCGAAACCGCTGATGGTGGTGTTCAGGCTTTTCCAGCGACCGTCCTTGATGCCGTAAATGCAGCCGTGAATCGACAGGTTCTGGCCGCGGTGCCAGGCGTTCTGGATGATGCTGGTGTGGGCGACGTTGGCCACTTGCTGGACGACGTTGAGTTCGCAGAGGCGGTCGACCTGTTCTTCTTCGGTCGGCAGCTTGGCCAGTTCTTCACGTTTTTCGTAGTACAGGTCGCGGATCGAGCGCAACCAGCCATCGATCAGACCGAACTGGCGATCCTGCATCGAGGCGCGCACACCGCCGCAGCCATAGTGGCCGGTCACCAGGATGTGTTTGACCTTGAGCACATCAACCGCGTACTGAATCACCGACAGGCAATTGAGGTCAGTGTGCAGCACCACGTTGGCGACGTTGCGGTGTACGAACAGATCGCCCGGCAGCATGCCGACGATCTCGTTGGCCGGCACCCGTGCGTCGGAGCAGCCGATCCACAGATATTCCGGGGTCTGCTGGCGCGCCAGCTTGGCGAAGAAATCCGGGTCTTCCTTGGTGATCGCGTCAGCCCAACGCTCGTTGTTATCAATCAGGTCTTGTAAGTCGTGCATGGTTAAGGCCTCAAGAAAGATGCGCTGGTATGACAGACGACCGCCCGTCGGGGTCACGCAAGAACCGCAGGTGTTTTTCTTTGGAATTCTCGGGTGCCCGGTGTGTCCACCTCAGTAAGGCCCACAGTATGAGGATTTGCCATGACTGATTCACGACGTCCGTTCGATGCGGTGCAACCGGAACCCATCGATGACAACGAAGACCGCATGGGCTCGGTGCATGAGCTGGATTTCGATGAAGACGAACCCAGCGCGAAAATCGGCGACGAGATTCCGGAACGTGAACGCGAGCAACTGATGCCCGCTGAACGGGTGCGCGAGGCCGGGCTTACCGGTGCATCGACGGCTGATCATGAACCGACCGACGATGACTTGAGCCCGGAAACACTGATTCACGAGGATGGCGCACGCGATGCCGAAGAGGCTGGCGAGGGCAATCAGGCCGATTGGGATCTGAGCATTGTCGATGAGGATGACATCGGCGGCGGCAATGGTCTGGATGAGGCGGAGCTGGCGCGGCGAGATCCGCTGGATGGCAATCGCTGATCTGTATTGCCTGTAAGGACGCCTTCGCGAGCAAGCCCGCTCCCACAGGGAATTGAGACTCGGCTCAAAACCAATGTGGGAGCGGGCTTGCTCGCGAAGCTTTTAAACAAGATCAGTCGACCAGGGTGCAGGCCATCACTACGGCGTCTTCACGTCCACCCACCGCCGGATAATAATCGCGCCGCCGGCCAATCTCGTTGAAGCCATAGCGCTCGTACAACCTGAACGCAGCAGTATTGCTGTCCCGCACTTCCAGGAAGCATTCCCGCGCCGAGGCCGCATACGCCCGCGACATCAGATGCTCGAGCAGCGTCAGCCCCAGCCCCCGTCCCTGATTCTCCGGTTTGACCGTGATATTCAGCAGATGCGCCTCGTCGAGAATGATCTGCACCACCCCGTGGCCGACCTGCTGCTGGCCTTCGAACATCAGCCAGATCTGGTACTTGCCCAGCCCGTCGAGAAAAATCCCGCGGGTCCAGGGATGGCTGTACGCCGCGTATTCGATCTTCAATACCGCGTCCAGGTCCGCCTCGGTCATCGGGCGGAACGATACAGCTTCACTCATTCGATGGTTTCCAGCGCGCCATCAGCCGACGCATGGCTTGCCACACAGCGGCCTTGCGCTGTGGCTCTTCCATTAACAATTCCAGACCGGGAATGGCCCAGGCCAGGCCCAGGCCTTCGATCTGCAATTCACTGTTGAACGCTTCGGCGTCCGCTTCACCGGCAAAGCGTATTGCCGGAAGGCCGATCAGCCACAGGCAGGCGCAGGGTGCCGCTTCCATCTGTACCGAGAGGAAACCCTGAACAAAGTCGCGCGCCGCTTCCGGGCCCTGATCCATGGTGCCGCGGTTCAGCCACGGCCAGCGCACCGGCTCGCCGACGATCTGTGGCGCATCCGGCAGACCGGCGGCGCGCAACATGTCTTTAAGCAGCAGATAGGCCGGATCGCGGCTCTGGAACGCTTCGCCTGTGGGTAACTCGACCAGCAGCAGGCAAGGCCCGGCGCGCAGCAACTGCAGGGCAAAACGCGGTGGCGGCACGGGCGCCGGCTTGGCGACAACCGGCGCCTCTTCGACCTCTTCCACCGGTTTGGCGCCATTGCGGGTACTGGCGAGCGACGGGCGCGGCACTTCGATCTTCGGCCGTTCGACCGGACGGGCGGCAGGCTGCGCCGGAGCTTCGGCCTGCACAACCGGCATCACCGCGACCTCTGGCTCAGGCTCGGGCATGTCCAGCAGCTCGGGCCGCGACGGGGCGGCGAAAGGCAATTCGGTGCGCGGCAGCCAGTTGACCACCTGCATGGCGTTCAAATAGGCGCGGCGGCGGGACTCGATAAGCAAAGGGTCGGCCACTTGTGGATAACTGAAGTGGGCTGATTCTACAGCCCTTCGTTCAAGATCGCTTGCTGTTGATCGATAGCCTTTACCTGGGCTCGCTCCCTGAGAAAATGCAACAGCCCGTCCCGAGAGTGAATCGCATCCCTCGTGATGCAGTACAATCGCGGCTTTTAATCGCCAACCAGCCGGGCATTCCGATGATCGAACCCAAGCGCGTCTTGCGCGCCCTCGCTGAACACTGGGCACTTCTGGAGCCACTGTGCGAGCACTTCGACCAGGGCACCCTGAGCCTCAACGAACTGCGCACGCAACTGGCCGCCCAACAACTGGACAGCACGCAGCAGGACATCACCAGCCTGCTCGACGTGTGGATTCGCCTGGACATTCTGGTGCCCGTGGCGAAAAGCCCGAACCGTTTCGAGCTCAACGCGCAGATCCACGACTTCCTCGCCTACCTGCGCCGTGAGCATCGTCTGGGCCTGTGCCTGGAAATCGAAGCCTACTTGCGTCACCTCGAACGTCTGGCCGGCTACATTCAGGACGCGTTCGATGTGCGCGACGGCAACGACCTCGCCCGTCAACTGCGTTTGCTCGACATGCGCGTGCGCGATGTGCTGAAGAAACTCGACAACGACGAACAGGCACTGGTAGCCGTGGCCGAACGGGCCAAGACCAGCGACCGGCAGATTCCGCTGCGTCAGCGTTACGCCGAAGTGTTGGCGACCTGGGACGAATACGTTGAGCCGATGATCGATCTGGTGAACGCCGACGGCGCCTTCGAACAAGGCGTGCGCAAGGTCGAAACCGTGCTGCTGAAGATGCTCAGCGAACAGCAGCGCCTCGGCCATCTGGTCGATGACGACATGCTGCTGCGCACTCACGCGCGCATCCTCGAAATGCAGACCAGTGCCCAGCTGACCCTGCGCCACGCCCGCGAACTGCTGCTGCCGCTGCGTGAAGAGGCGCGCCGGCACAACGCCGTGACCCGTGGTGCAGCGCTGGCGCTGGCGGCGATTCGCCGCAAAGGCATCGACGCCGTGCCGCAAGCGGCGATGCCGCTGTTCACCCGGCCGCAAAGCACCTTCCTCGGCAGCGCCAGTCAGGTCGAGGCCTACGTCTACGCCCTGGCGCGTTTCGAGCCGAAACCGGCGCGTTTCCCCAAGGCGCACAAGACCCAGAAATCCGGCGATGCCCCGCGTGCACCGCGCACCGTGCGCGAGATGGTCGAGCGTTGCGAAGAGTCCCTGCCGATGCCGGATCTGATGACCTGGTTGCTGGAGCAGGAACCGGACGGCGCCACCGACGAATTGCTGTACTGGTTCTCGCGTCTGTCGCGGGAAAAACGCTTCACCCGCGAGCGTCTGGAACGCCGCGAATACCACACTCACGAGCATCAGGTCAGCCTGCGCTCCTTCGCCCTGCTCTCGGCCCGCGACCCTGCCGCCGCCGAGGATTCTGCGAGCATCCCCAATGCATCTTGATCTATCCGAACTGTCCCAACTGGCGCCGATCTTCCGCGAGCTGTTCAAGGGCTATCACGTCAGCCGCCGCGACCCGGAACTGTACGCGCAACTGTCGAGCTTCCAGGATCAATACCGCACGCTGTTCAAGGCACTCGGCTTCGAACTGGTCTGCGACACCCGTGGTTTCTACTACTTCGTGCCGGACATGGCCGCTGCGGCGGTGAACAAGACCGCTCAGCGCCTGGCGCTGTTCACCTTCATCCTCGTCGAGCATCTGGCCGATCAAGGCCGCGATCCGATCGCCGTGCTCGACGGTGGCAGCCTCGGCCGTGAAGAGCTGCCGTCGTTGCTGGATAAATACCGCGACCTGTTCATCCAGGCCGAAGTGCAGACCGTTGAAGAACTCGAAGAAAAAATCATGCGTCGCATGACCCAGCTCGGTTTCGCCGGTGAAGAAAACGGCGTGTACCGTTTCCTGCCGCCGATGCATCGTTTCCTCGATGTGTGCCTGTCGGTGCAGCAGGACCGCGATCTGGCAGCCAGCGTGCACAGCGTACTGCCGCTGCCGGCACCGGTGCTGATCGACGAAGAAGCCGAAGCCAAATTCCTCGAGACCGACGATCCGCTTGATCTCAGCGAATTTGAAGAAGAGAGCGAAGAAGACGCACTGGCCCGCGCCATTGCCGAAGAACAGGAGTCCGATGCATGAGCCAGGAACGCTACGGCATCCGCCGCTTTGCCCTTTTGAACACCGCCGGTTACAGCCTCGGTCTGTTCCCGCTGGAAGAACCGTTGTCGGTCTACGGCGCGAACAACCTCGGTAAATCCGCCTCGATCAACGCTCTGCAGTTCCCGATTCTGGCGCGCATGTCGGACATGAGTTTCGGCAAGTACAGCCTGGAACAATCGCGGCGCTTCTACTTTGCTTCCGACACCAGTTACATCCTCGTCGAAGTCAATCTGCCCCACGGTCCGCACGTGATCGGTGTGGTCGGCCGTGGCCCGGGCGGTGGTTTCGGTCACCAGTTCTTCGCCTACGCCGGCAAGCTCGATCTGGCGCATTACCAGAAGAACGACACTTGCCTGCGTCAAAAAGAACTGTTCAGCAACCTTGAGAAAGAAGGCCTGAAAGCCTACGAACTCAAACCGGATGAACTGCGTCGTTTGCTGGTGGGCGGGCACACCTCGATCCCGCTGGATCTGACCCTGATTCCGCTGCGCTCCACCAGCGAGCAGAGCCTGAAGACCTTCCGCGCGCTGTTCATCAACCTGCTGCACATGCGTGAAATCACTGCGGCCAAGCTCAAGCAGTTGTTCCTCGATGCCTTCGAGCACAGCCTGCGTTCCGGCAGCGTCGACTACATCGCCGCGTGCGAAGAAGCCTTCCGCGATGTGCGCCGGATGGAGCAGGACTACAACTCGCTGGTCGCTGCCGGCCCATTGGTCGAAGCTCTGGCCAACGGCGTGAAACAGCGCGATGTGCTGCGTGGCAAACTGCATCGCCTGTCGCCGCTGCTCGACTCGTTGCTTGGCACCTGGTCGGACTACGCCACGGCGCGCAAGGAAGAGCTGACAATTCAGGCCGAGCACTACCGTCGCGAACAGGATGATTTGCAAAACGATCAGCGCGGCGGCACGCAGGAGCTGATGCGGCTGGAGCGGGAGATCTCCGGCATTCAGCGCTGGCTTGGCGAGTTGTCGGTACTGAAGAACCGCTTCGCGCTGGTCGATGACGTCAAAGTGCTGGAGCAACAGCTGCTCGCGGCCAAGGACGCGCACGACGAACTGGCCGGTGCGCTGGCACAGTCCCGGCAGTTCAGCGCCGAAGATCTGGAAGAGCGTCTGCGCGATCTGGAAAAACGTCTGAAGTCGGTGAAGCAGCAACTCGATCACGCCGACAACAACAGCTATGCGCGCCTGCGTGAGGAGTTCTCGCAGCAGGACGTCGAGCGCCTGATGCGCCTGTTCAACAGTGCGCTGTTCAGCCTGCCGCTGGGCGAGCACGGCATCACCCTCGACGAGGATGGCGAGTGGGTCAAATCGGTCGAGCTGATCCTCAATGGCTTCAAGGGCGAGCGCTTCGAAGTGCCGGGGCTGTCGATCGACATCTCGCACATCGAGCCGCCGGCGCTGCAAGCGCTGGCCGACCGCGCCGCGCTGCGTGACCAGAAAGAGCGTCTGGAAAAAGAGCTCAAGCAGCTCAAGACTCAGCAAGCCGTGGCCGCCGACCGCGCCGCGAGCAAGACCCAGACCGAAGCGCTGTACCAGCAAGTGCTGGATGCGCAGAAAGCCCTGGAAGATTTCCGTCGCACCCAGACCTTGAGCGCCGAAGAAGGCGACAAGCTTGAGCAACTGGCGCAGATGGAAGCCGCGCAGGACGAACTCAAGCGCTCCAGCGATGCGTTCACCGAGCGCGTCCAGCAACTGTCGGCCAAGCTGCAACTGGTCGGTCGGCAGATCGCCGACATGGAAGCCAAGCAGCGCACCCTCGACGACGCCCTGCGCCGCCGTCAGTTGCTGCCGGCGGACCTGCCGTTCGGTACGCCGTTCATGGATCCGGTCGATGATTCGATGGACAACCTGCTACCGCTGCTCAACGACTATCAGGACAGCTGGCAAGGCTTGCTGCGCGCCGACGGTCAGATCGAAGCGCTGTACGCGCAGGTGCGCCTCAAAGGCGTGGCCAAGTTCGACAGCGAAGACGACATGGAGCGCCGTCTGTCGCTGCTGATCAACGCTTACGCGCACCGTACCGACGAAGCCCTGACGTTGGGCAAGGCCCGGCGTGCGGCGGTCACCGACATCGCCCGGACCCTGCGCAACATCCGCAGCGACTACGACAGCCTCGAGCATCAACTGGCGCTGTTCAACCGCGAGATCAACAAGCGTCAGGTCTCCAACCTGCAGAGCTTCCGCATCGTCCTGGCGCCGAACAAGGAAGCGCTCAAGCACATCGATCAGATCATCCACAGCGCCGGTCAGTACGAAGAAGGCGAAACCCTGTCGGTGTTCGATCTGAGCCAGAGCGCGGAACAGGACAACAAGAACGAAGAGGCCAAGGAGTACCTGGCGCGGCTGGTGGCGGCGAACCACAACCAGCTCGGTCTCAAGGACTTGTTCGAACTGGCGTTCGAGATCACCAAGGTCAACGGTCAGCCGGTGATTCACACCGACATCGACGGCGCGGCGTCCAACGGCACCACCATGACCATCAAGGCGCTGACCAACATGTACTTGTTGCTGCACTTGATGGATCGCGATCTGGCCGGTCGCGTGCGCCTGCCGTACTACCTCGACGAGGCGGCGGACATCGACGAGAAGAACCAGGCAGCGCTGCTGGAAACCAGCCTGCAATTGGGCTTCGTGCCGATTCTGGCGAGTGTGAAGCCGCAGGTCTGCGCCAGTGTCGCCATCGACCTGGAGGGCGGCAGCGGCCCGGCGGGGATCTACATCGACGAGGCGGACTGGAAGTACATCCGCCGGCATGATGTGGTGAAGGCCACCGTCAATGTGCAAGCCGATGAGCCGGAGCTGGATGAGGTTTGATCAACTTTAGCTGAAAACCAAAAAGGGCCGCGATCTGTTGGGATCGCGGCCCTTTTTTATGGCTGGGAATTTGTGCTGAGCTTTGAGGCCTCTTCGCGAGCAGGCTCGCTCCCACAGGAATTAGCGTCGAACTTGATTTTTGTGTACACCACCCATCCACTGTGGGAGCGAGCCTGCTCGCGAAGGCGTCCTCCCAGACGCCACATCAATTCCGGATTACTTACCGAGCGAAATCTTCGGCGCCCAGGTCAGCCACTCATCCTCGAACTTGTCGAACAACGGGAACGTCTGCTCAGCCCGTGCCGGGGTGCCCATGCGCTCACCGTCCGGCGTAGCGAAGGCGATACCACCCTGAATCGCTGTCTCCAGCGACTCCGTGCGTACCGTCAGACCATTGAACAGACCGATGTCGAAACCGACACCACTGGTGTTCCAGAATCGGCTGCCGCTGCGCACCAACGGCGCGTATTTCGGCTCGATCAAAATATGCACCAACACGCGATCAGCAGTCTGGCCCAGTTCATAACCGGTGACCTTGCCCACGGTGATTTCGCGGTAGGTCACGGGTACGCCCGGTTTCAGCGAGCCACGGCGCGCGGCGCTCAACACCAGACTCAAGCCAGCCTCCTGCTTGCTCACTTCCGGCGGACTGGCCAGCGCAACGAAGTTCTTCTGCGGGCCGAGATTTTTCGCCGCCGGCTGCACTTCCACATATTGCCCGGTGACCAGGGTTTCCAGATTCTGGGTCTTGATCAGCCCCAACTCCGGCTTGACCACCCAGAACTGACTGCCGACCCGCGCAATGCGCTCCGGTACTTCGGTGATCCGCGCGGTAATCATCACGGCTTGCAAATCGTCGGTCAGATCGACGTCTTCAATCTTGCCGACATCCAGGCCTTTGAAACGAATCGGTGTGCCCGGACGCAAACCATCGGCGCGGTCGACCTTGATCGTCACCAGCGTGCCTTTCTGGTTGGCTTCATCATGGTTGGCGAACAGACGGAAGCGTGGAATACGCTTCTGCAGTGGCGCCTTGGCTTGCGGCGTTTCGAAAGCGATACCGCCGGCCATCAATGTCTGCAAAGACTCGCTCTTCACTTGAATACCACCTGTCAGACCACCGGTGAGGGTGATGCCGCTGACATTCCAGAAGCGTGTCGACGCGTTGACCAGGTTTTCGTACTCCTTCTCGATATGCACGCCAATGACGATTTGCTTTTTGGTCTTGGAGAACTGATAGCTCTGTACCGAACCGACCTTGACCTGTTTGTACAGAATCGGACTGCCGACTTCGATCGAACCGAGAACATCGGTGAACAGCACCAGGTGCAGACCCGGCGAACGCAGATCCAGCGGCGGCGCTTTTGGCCGCGCCTCGAATTCGCGTTTCGGCGCGGCACCTTTGTCGCCCGGACGCACGGCAATGTAGTTACCTTTCACCAACGCTTCGAGTCCGGTGATACCGGCCAGGGAAATCGACGGTTTGACCACCCAGAACTGCGTGCCTTCGACCAGATAGTCTTCGGCCAGAGGATCGAGCGTCAGCTCGGCGGTGGCGCTGTTCAGATCCGGATCGATTTTCAACGCTTTCATGTTGCCGACCTGAATGCCCTTGTACATCACCGGCGTACGGCCGGCCTGCAAGCCTTCGAAGTCACTGAGTTTGACCTTGACCCGAATACCGGCAGCGGCGGCGTCGAAGTCCTCATAGAGACGGAACGGCAGGCTTGGATCGGTGGGCGGACTGTCCTTGCGATTCTCTGGTGTGGCGAAGGCGATACCCCCGGCGACGATGCTCGCCAGAGATTCGCTGCGTACCTTCACCCCGGACAGGTTGGCGTCGATGCTGATGCCGCTGGCATTCCAGAAACGTGTGTGTTTGCGCACCAGTTTGGCGTAGGTCGGCTCGATGAACACTTTGAGCTCAACGGTGCTCTGGTCTTCAGACAGCACGTAGCTTTTGATCTGACCGACTTTGATCTGCTTGTAGAACACCGGGCTGCCGCGGTTCAGCGAACCGAGGCGATCGGCCTTGATCGTCAGGTGCAGGCCGGGCTTGGAGTCCGATAGCGGCGGCTCTTCGGCCAGCGCCTTGAACTTGCGGGTCGGCTCGCCTTCACCGGGACTGATGGCCACGTAGTTACCTGAAACCAGGGTTTCCAGACCGGTGATGCCGGCCAGGGTCACGCTCGGTTTCACCAGCCAGAAGCGCGTGCTGGTCTTAAGGTATTGCTCGACGTCCTTGTTCATCTCGATGGTGGCAATCACCCCTTTGGAATTGCCCTCGTCATCAAGTTTGAGCGTCTTCACCTTACCCACCGGCATGCCCTTGTAGACCACTTCGGTCTTGTTGGCCTGGATGCCTTCACCGCTTTCGAAACGCACCTGAATCTCGATACCGGTTTCGTTATAGGCACGCCAGCCGAGCCAGCCACCGATGATCAGGGCAATCAGAGGCAGTACCCAAATGGCAGACCAGTTCGAGGCCGGTCGGGTTTTCGCTACAGGCAAATCAGTCATGGTCGTCGTCCGACTCCGTGTTATCCCAAATCAGTCGGGGATCGAAAGTTACTGCGGCAAGCATCGTCAGAATCACCACACTGGCGAAGGCGATGGCGCCAAGGTTGGCTTCGACACTGGCAAGCCGGCCGAAGTTGACGACCGCCACCAGAATGGCGATCACAAAGATGTCGAGCATCGACCAACGACCGATGAACTCGATGAAGCGGTACATCCAGATCCGCTGCCGCGCGGACAACGGCTGACGCCGCTGCACCGAAAACAGCAGCAGTGCGATGCCCACCAGTTTGAAGGTCGGCACCAGAATACTGGCGATGAACACCACGGCGGCAATCGGGATCATGCCGTGCTGCACCAACTGGATCACGCCGGACATGATGGTGCTGGGATCGCCCTGCCCCAGCGAACTGACCGTCATGATCGGCAACACATTGGCCGGGATGTAGATAATCGCAGCCGTGATCAGCAGGGCCCAGGTTCGGGCCAGACTGTTCGGACGACGAGCGTGAACCAGCGCACCGCAGCGGGTGCAGGTCTGCTCGTCGGTGTCCGCATCCCGTTTGTTCAATTCATGGCATTCGGTACAGATCAGAATGCCCGCATCAATCGCCCGCATGGGCATCCTCTCCTGATAACGCCTGCCAGATCTGATGCGGTGACATCACCACTTCCAGCCAGACCTGAACCAACAACAAACCGATGAAACACGCCAGACCGAGGCCGACGGTGATGGCCGCCATGTCCGCCAGTTTGACGATCGCCACGAGGACACCCATGAGGTAGACCTCGAGCATTCCCCAGTCTTTGAGGTGGTGATAAATGCGGTAGAGCAATAAGCCGTAACTGCGTCCGACGTTGAATCGAATCGTCAGCAAAACGAATAACTGGCACAGCAACTTCAGCAACGGAATAGCCATACTGCACAGGAATACAACGATCGAAACGCCCTGCATGTCCGTATTGAACAAGCCGAGCACGCCGCTCCAGACCGTATCCTGCGAAGATTGTCCGAGGATATTGAGTTGCATGATGGGTAAAAAGTTTGCCGGGATGTACAGCAATAATGCTGCGATCACCAAGGCAAGGCTGCGCTGCACCACATTATGGCGATGGGCGTACAACTCGTAACCGCAGCGCGGGCAGAGTGCTTTCTCGCCATGGGCAAGCTTGGGCTTGCGCATCAGCAGGTCGCACTCATGACAGGCCACCAAGTCTTCCAGCGGTAAATCTGACAGCCCTTGGGCGTCAACCGGATCTGACATAAAGGCTCTGGCTCCGAAAAAGATGGGGGTTATTCTAGTGTTCTGATTCGAAAATAACTGTGCAAAATTGTTCGCTGCCTAAGTAAAAAT